>DASRXM010000017.1:0-135037 GCA_035654155.1 Candidatus Babeliales bacterium | reverse complement strand
TATGTCTGCGCGCTTGCAAAAACGTGGTTCAAAACACCGCTCGATCCCGCCGACCACGTCACCATCTTCGCGATTAGCGGCTCGATCATCGTGCTATCGGCGATTTTGAATTCGATCGGGGCCAAGATCATGGGGCAAGTCGCGCGTTTCGGCGTCTATGTCGAGAGCATTGGGACGTTCGGAGTTTTCTTGGTGCTGGCGGCGTTCGGTTTCCATCAGGGGCTGGGCTTCGTGTTCTCGTCGCAAAGCGTCGAGCACCTCAAATCCAACCCGCTCGGCTTGGATTTCGGCGGAAACTGGTGGACGGGTGCGGCGCTGGTAGCGATTCTTGCCAACGTCTACATCTTCTACGGGTTCGAATCCGCGGGCGATATTTCCGAAGAAACCCTCGAGGCGCAGCGCCAGGTTCCGCGAGCGATGCGCGATGCGCTGCTGTACGGCGGCATCGCCTCGTTTGTTCTGGTGCTCGGACTGCTTCTTGCCACGCCGCAGACCGGCATCGGCAGCGTCGTTTCGGGCGGGATCAATACCGTTCTCGCAGTCCTGCCGGGATGGCTTGCGGATTTCTTTCTTGTCATGGTCGTGGTGGCTTTCTTTAGTTGCGGCACCGCCGTTCAAGGCGCGGGCGCGCGGGTTGCGTTCGCTCTCGCGCGCGACGGCGCGCTTCCGCTAAGCGGACGGGTCGGGCGAGTTTCGCCGCGTCATCATACGCCGGTAAATGCGATTTTGGTCGGAACGGTCGTGCCGTTTGCGTTCTTGCTGCTCGTTCTCGTCAATCCGAGCAGGACCGTGCACCTGCTATGGTTCGATTACCCGGCCCACGTCAACGCGCTCTACGCGCTGGTATCGTTTGCAACCTCCGGCATCTATCTCGCCTTCTTTCTCACCGTGCTCGGTGCGTTAATCGCTCGCTGCCGCGGGTGGAGGCCCAACGGAGCGTTCAAGCTAGGACGGTGGGGGATGCCGGTCACGATCGGCGGCGGGCTTTACCTAATCCTCATGCTCGCCGACATCGTTTGGCCGAGCTCGCTGTCGAGTGGGCGCGCGGTTTTCAATTACGGATGGGTCACGCTGTTGGTCATGGCGATCATCGTAGGGTTGGGAGCGATCTACGAAATGCTCGCGCGGCCCGATCGTCGCATCGCAGTGCCGCTTTACGGCGTCAACGCAAATACGGTTCCAAGCCCTTCCGAGCCGCCACCGGAGCTTGTTCCGTAAAGCACGCCGCTGCTTGCAGCGAGGCCGGCTAGCGGCGCCGCCCCGTCGGGTTTTCCGGTGAAGCTGTACAACACGCTCTCGCCCGACGAGCTGACCTCAAAGACGGTTCCATCTCCGGGCCCGCCGCCGTTGCGGGTCGTGCCGTAGAGCGCGCCGCCTAAATACGTGAGCGGTGCAAGCGGATAGGCGCCATCTTTGACGGTCGCGCAGCAGTTGAAGCTGTGCAGCACCGTCTCGGCACCGGTTACGGGGCTCGCTTTAAAGACCGTCCCGTCGCTGTCTTCGCCGCCGCTCAAAGTAGTGCCGTAGAGCTCGCCGCTGACGGCGACGAGGTTCGCCGACGGAAACGCGCCGTCGCTCGACGAGGGCGAATACTTGAAAAGGTGCAGCGTGGTCAGCACTCCTGCGGTGGTGACTCGAAAGATCGTCCCGCAACCCGTCGAGCAAAGGCTGCTCGAGACACCGCCGTACTGGGCGACTCCGTAGAGAGATCCGCCGAACGCAAGCAGACCCGCAACCGAATTAGCTCCGTCCTTGCCGCCACCGAACCGGTGGATCACGTTCTCCGCGCCGTTCGTGCCGACCGAAAAAATTGTCCCGCACCCGAAGGTACAAAGCGCACGAACTATCCCGCCGTAGAGCGTCGTGCCGTAAAGCTTTCCGTCGAGAGGCGTCAACCCGGCCATTGGATAGGCGCCGTCCTTCTCACCCGCGAAACTGTACAGAACGCGGTGCGATCTTCCGTTCGTATCGAGCGCAAAGACGGTACCGCAGCCGCCCGAACACGCCGTGCCGGTTCCACCGTAACTCGTCGTGCCATACAACGCGCCGTTGATCGTTATCAGCCCCGCCGATGGACCATCGCCGTCGCTGCCGCCCTTGAAGCGGTAAATGACCTTCTCGCGCCCTGCGGAATTCACGCGAAAGACGGTGCCGCAGCCATACGCGCATGCCGCATTGGTAATGCCGCCCGAAGACGTCGTTCCGTAGAACTCGCTGCCGACGGAGATAAGACCGGCTAGCGGATGCGCGCCGTCGTCGGCTTTGCCGAACTGGCCGAAGCTGTAGAGCACTCGATAACTGACGGATTTCGGCCGGAGGTTCGGCACGGTCACGGAGCTCGAATCCGGCAGTGCGAAGCCTCCGCCGCGCGCGCATGCGGCTAGGGCGACGCACAGCCACGCAACGAGCGCCCGGCGAGCCGGTCGAACTCTAATCGTCGGGCTCCGTCGAAGGTTGCGTAAAGAAATAGCTGGGCGGATAGGGAGCGGGAATCGGCTTAAACGGCGTCGGAGCTTGCGTAAAATCGAAGCAATCGCTGAGGTCATCGGACCGAGCGTCGGTCGTGTGCATCGAAGGCAAGCCGAAGACCTTTTCGGCAAACTTTAGGATGCTTCCGAATTCGTGCTCCACGTGCGAAACGTAATGGGGTTTGGCGTACGGCGATATCACGAGCAATGGCACGCGGAACCCGAGTTCGTACGAGTTATAGATGATCGGCGGGACGTGATCGTACCATCCGCCCCAATCGTCCCAGGTGACGATGATCGCGGTATCGTTCCAATACTTGCTCTCGCCGATCGCGTTGACGACCGCGGCGACCCACGACGGCCCCGTGCCGTTCGTGTCGAGTGCATGGTCGGAAGCCAGCGCCGTCGGCGTCACCCAGGAGACGTCGGCCAAGTTCCCGTTTGCCACGTCCGTAAGAATCTGCGCCGGCGGCGCAACCGCCTCGTTGGAAAAGCCGCGGCTTTCCACGATCCGCAGAACCGCATCCGGCCCGTTCCAGATTCCGGCTCCCGGCGTAGCTTGGTAATATCGCCACGTTAGGCCCTTATCGTCGAGCAGCTCCATCAGCGAGATCCGGTTGAAGCACGGATAGACCTTTTGGTTCTCGCTTCCGGCCGCGTCGATCACTTGCACGAGCGATCCGGGCGGCGAGTTGCAGCCGCCGCTGGAGAGATCGCTCGGGCGGAACGGGTTCTCCGACGCGCGCAGCGTCGAGCCGTTGGCGATCGCCGAGGTTCCGCTCACGATATATTGATGCGCGGGAAAGCTCGGGCCTTGATTCGTTTGGAACATATGATCGCCGAACGCGTAGCGGGTCGCCATGATGAAGTACGGCTTTATTTCGTTATGGGGAACGTAGCCGTAGGCGCGCTGCTGCTCCGGAATACAGATGATGGGCGCCAAGCACGACGATTTGTTGTTATTGAACCCGTTCAGCTTGCCGCCGTTGTACTCGATCCAGAACGAGTCGTGGGTGTGCCCCAAGTCATACGGCGCGGTGATGCTGATGGGCTTCAGCGGAACGCTTTGGCCTTTTGAGTTCAGGCCGCTGAGGACCGTGTCCGCGCCTGGAAGACCGTTGAATAAATTGTCAGGCGTGCGGTTTTCCTGAAAGATGATGACGACGTGCCGGATCTTCGACGCCGGGCCGGCCAGCGAAGCCGGCGCGACCGGCGACGGCGGGAGACCGGCGGTTCCCGCGCGAGCGCAGCCTGCGAGCATGGCAAGCAGGAAAGGAAATGCGCTGCGCAAGCGCCTCATGGCGGCGACCCCTAGGGCGCGATTCCGAGAGCTACGGGGCCGTCGAGATTGCGGCTGATGGAATGCATCGGCTTGCTCCCCGATGACGAGTATATTGAAACGCTGCTCGGGCACGTGTTCGCTACGTAGAGCAAACCCGACTTGCTCAGCGCCATCGTGGTCGGACAAGCGATGCCGTCCGAAATGACGCGAACGAGCGAAAGCGTGTTCTCCGAATACACGGAAACCGTGTTGTTGCCGTAGTTGAGAACGTAGAGCTCCTTGGACGGCGCCGAGATAATCGTCAGCGGCCGGCGGACGCCGTCGGCGATCGTGCGCGGCATATCCTTATGCCGGCTGCCGTAGACGGTCACGGTGTTCGCGTGATGGTTAGAAACGTAGAGGTTGCCCCCACCGTCGATCGCCAGCGAGACGGGCGTCAAAATTCCCTTCTTGTACGTCTTCGTCGGCGACAGCTTGCCGGGCGCGTACATCGTAACGGTGTTGTTGGACCAGTTGGCAACGTAGAGATTGTCGGAGCTGTCGAACGCGAGCGCTTCCGGCCCGCGCACTTCGGAGGAGATCGTTTGCAGCACGGTGGACGAGCCGGGGGCGTAGATCGTGACGTTGCTGGCGCCGTAGTTCGCGACGTAGAGCCGCCCCGACGGGCCAAACCTCATCTCGTACGGTCCATAGATGCCGTTGGTGATCGTGCGCGTCGGCTGCGTGGCCCCGGGCGCATAAACCGCAACGCTGCTCGTGAGACTTCCGCTGGGCTGGCCGTAGTTGCCGACGTACAGATTTGCGTATTTGTCGAGCACGAGCGCGTTGGGATACTCGATACCGCTCGTGAGCGCGCGCACCTGAGACTTGCCGTTCGCAGAATAGCCGTTGACCGTATTGCCGTACCAGTTCGCGACGTAAACGTCTCCCGCGGCGGCGCGGTTCGCATCTTGCGGCGGAGCCGCGAGCGGGAGCGTTCCGTCGCGCCCTCCGGAGCAGGCGGCGAACGCCAGCGCAACCAACGCAACGAGAAACGGCCGGCTCATCGCGGTCGAGCTTCGAGTTTGCGCAGGGTAAGCCTGCCGCACCACAAAGACACCGCCCGGTTGGAGGTCTACCGATACAAATGGACGCGTGATTGATTCGCTCTAAGCTCCCCGCGGGACTTGCCGTGGCCGCGCTCGGCGTCGTCTTCGGCGACATCGGAACCAGCCCGCTATATACGCTCAAAACCTGCTTCACGAGCGCGAACGCCGCACCGACGGTTGAAAACGCCGTGGGCATAGCTTCGTTGCTGATTTGGACGCTCTTCTTCGTCGTTTGCGTGAAGTACGTGACCGTGCTGATGCGGATCGATCACGACGGCGAGGGCGGGATTCTCGCCCTGCTGGCGCGCGCTCAGCCGCCGAAGATTCTCGGAGTTCCGGTCCGGCCGAACTGGATTGTGTGGGTTGCCGTCGCGGGCGGTGCGATGATTATCGGAGACGGCATGATCACGCCCGCGATCTCGGTGATATCCGCCGTTGAAGGATTGCAGGTCGCGACTCCGGCGGCGCAGCCGTTCATCGTGCCGATCTCAGCCGGGATTCTGATCGGGCTTTTCTCGATTCAATGGCGCGGCACGCAGAGCGTCGGGGTCGTCTTTGGGCCGATCATGGCGCTATGGTTCGCCGCAATTGGCGCGACGGGACTTGTGGCGATTGCCGCGCATCCCACCATTCTTGCCGCGCTCAACCCCCTGCAGGCCGCCTGGTTCGTGACGCATCATGGAATTTACGGTTTCTTGATTTTCGGCGCCATCATTCTCGGCATGACCGGCGCCGAGGCGCTGTACGCCGATATGTCGCATTTCGGCCGGATTCCGATTACGCTTGCGTGGTACGTCTTTGTCTTACCGGCGCTGGTTCTCAATTACGTCGGTCAAGCTGCGGTCATTGCAGCAAATTCCGCCGCGTTGAATTCGCCGTTTTATGCACTCTCGGGCGGCTGGGCGCTGCTGCCGATGGTCGCGCTCGCGACGGCCGCTACGATCATCGCATCGCAGTCGCTGATCTCCGGCGCCTTCACGCTAACCGAGCAGGCGATTGCGCTCAATCTGTGTCCGCGCATGACGGTTCTCCACACCTCGACGCAAGAACGCGGGCAGGTCTACGTGCCGACGATCAACGCCATCCTCGGCATCATGTGTGTTTTGCTCGTCATCACGTTTCGCAGCAGCGACCGGCTCGCCGCCATGTACGGCCTGGCCGTATCGGCAACGATGCTTGCGACCGACATCGTCTTCTACGTGGTGGCGACGCGACGGCTGCATTGGAAACGCGCGGCCGCTCTGCCCGTCGCGCTCGCGTTCGGCCTGCTCGACGCGACCTTCGTCACGGCAGGATTGCCGAAGTTTCTCGACGGCGCCTGGGTGCCGCTGGTGGTCGCGGCCGTGATCTTGCTCGTTGCGCTGACGTGGCTGACGGGGCGGCGCGCGGTCGCGCGCGCGCTGCGCAAACAACAAGAGCCGGTGCGAGAGTTTTTGGAACGGTATCCCGCATCGAGCGGGTCCCCGAAAAGAGCACTGGTTCTGCTCAGCGGCGACCCATCGCGCATCCCGCTCGTGGGCAGCCATCCTTGGCTCGAGCCGCTCGTCACCGACGATCTCGTCGTGGTGCTGAACGTACAATCCGTCGCGCGCCCATACGTTGCGGAGGCACAGCGCGTGCAGATCGACCGCCTCACGCCTCGCTTCGCGAGGGTTCGAGCCGAGTTCGGCTACATGGAGTCTCCTCGTATCATGCCGATATTGCACGCCTGCGGCGCATCGGAACTGGAGATCGACAAGGACACGACGTCGTTCGTATACGCCAACCCGGTGATCGTCGCGAAGCCCGGCGGCCTGCCGCGCTGGCAACGGACGCTGTTCGACCTCATGCAGCGGCTCGCGCTCACGCTCGCGGCCGAGCTGGAGATCAAAGCAAATCGCCGTATCGAGCTTGGCGTTGAAGTAGCGGTTTAGCTACGGCAGAATCGCGCCGTCCAGCGTCGAGCCGCTGTCGCGGCGCAGCGCCGCGGCCGTCACCGGAGTGCAAGTTTTCGGTTCGAACGGATCGGTGCAAAGCTGCACGTTGACGAAGCTCGCTCCGGTCACGAGCGCCCCCGGCATCGGGTCGCACTTGCTCGCGCGCTGCGTCTGATCGGCCGCGTACCAGCAGAGTGCCGCCCCATCGAACTTCGTTCCACGCAGATCGGCTTGCGAGAAGTCCACGGAGACGAGTGGCAGGCCCGACAAGTCGCGTCCCGCCAGTGAGGCCTTTTGGAAGTCGCAAGCGACGCAGCCGGAGAGGAGCGCGCGCAACTGCGCGTCGGCAAGTTTGGCGGCAAAGCCGCTGAAGTTCGCCGCGGTCATGCGCGCACCCGCGAAGCTTGCACCGTCGAACTTTGCGCCCTTAAAATTGCACGCCGTGCACTCGGCGCCGTCGAAGACCGCTCCGCGAAGGTCCGCTCCTTCGAAATTCGCCGCGATGAACTTCGCCCCGCGAAACGATCCGTTCGTAAGGATCGCGTTTTGAAAATTCGATCCTACGTAAACGACGCCGTCGAAGTTTTCATTCGCCAGTTGCGCGCCCAGGAAGTTGCACCCCATGCAGAACTTTAAAACGTCCGCGCCGGCATCCCGTCCGGAAAACCAAACGAGCGCGAGCGCAGCCAGCAGAATCCGGCTTGTCGCGGCAAAAACGCCGCGGCCGTATGCAGCGCACCGCACCTATTTAGCCCGACTGACTAACGCGGCCTCGGGCTCCACAAAACCGGTAATGGTCTTGACCGCGTTCCCGCCTGTGGGATATTTCCAGAACAAGACGTCCGCTACGGACGGACCGGAGTTCGGTCCGATGACCCGATCCCGCTCGATCCAAAACTGACCGACGGTGGACGACCCCTCGAGCGGCGTCGATCCCTCCGCGGTTCCGTTGCTGCCGCTAATCTTGAACTCATAGATGGTCGATCCGCGATACCCGGGGACCTGATCGGCCACGGCAACGTACGGGCCGTCGCATTGCACGCCGGTTGGAACGAGGATCGACTCGTGGAGCGTGATGTTGGTAAACGACGTCGTTCCATGAGGCATCTCCGCAAACGCGAAGTAGCTGTTTCTTAGATATCCGTCGAAAAAGAGGTTCCCCTTTGCGTCGTAGCTGCCGTAGCCATACCCGAAGATGGTTGGATCGGTGTAGTTCTGCGGACTCCCCTGCGCGTGTTTGTAAATGGCGACGCTGCCCGGAGAGCTGCCCTGCGAGTCGCCCATGACGGCGAGCTTTCCGCTCGCGGGATCGAGCGCGCAGCCCACCGGATAGTAGCCGGTGTCGAGCAAGGTTTTGATCGGGCTCGTGCCGCCGTGCGCAAACTCTTCAATTGTTGCGTCGTGGCTGTCCACCACGTAGACGTCGCCCCGGCGGTCGGTGCAGAGGCCATGCGGATCGGTCACGGTTAGCGATCCCTCGAGTTTCCCGGAAGGATACGCAAACACGTCGACCGCGCTTGCTCCGCTGTCCGATACATACAGCAGATCGGCGTTCTTGGCGTCGGGCGCCATCCAGCCTGTTGCGGCCGTTTGTGCACTTGGCGCGGGTGCCATTTGCCCGCTAGCGCAGCCGGCAAGAAATCCGAAAATTGTGAGGAGCGCGATGAAGCGTGTACAGTTCATAAGGCCCACTTATCATGCGCGCGGTGCATTCTATCCTTCAGACCTGGAACGAACCTAACGGCGGTTCGCGATTTCATAGCGGGCCAGCTCGAACAGCTCGTCCTCGTGAAAGCCGAGCTTCGCATAGAACTTCTTTAAGTGCGGCTCGCGGTGCGGGAGCTCCACCATGACGCTCGATGCGTTTGTCTCCCTTGCGTGCGCGACGACGCGCTCCACGAGGCGTTTTCCTACGCCGGCATCTCTGCTCGACTCGGAGACGTAAAGGTCGCTCAAGAACCAAATCCGCCGGCAATACCACGACGACCACAGCGGATAAAGCTGAACGAAACCGATCGCTTCGTCACGGGCACGCGCTACGAAAATTACCGAGTCGCCGCGCTCGAATCGCGCTCTTAGAAAGCGCTTCGATTCTTCGACGTTAGGGCCGGCGAAAAACGCCCGATAGTCGTCAAAGAGCGGCGCGAGCGCGTCGAGATCCGCCGAATCGGCCCGTTCGATAGTGCTAGCGATCGCTGCCAAGGGAGCTTACGCTTCCAGCGTCTCGGCTGCGCGCCTTCTCTTACAGATGCCGCCGGCGACCGCTCCAGCGCTGGTTAGCTTTATAAGCAGGCGAGGGAAAGGCTAATCGACGACGATTGCGGTATGCTCCCGCTACGGCGGGCGACTTGACCCACCCCCTAGAGACTTCCTAAGGAGCACATCATGAAAAAGCTTAACACTTGCGCCGCCATCGGCATTGCACTCATTCTGTTCGGGTCGACCGCGTGCGGCGGCGCCGGCGGTACCGGCGGCATGCCGGCGGCGAGCGGAGCGGCGCAAGCGCCTTCGGCCCATTTTAACGGCGGTAAGAATGCCGACAATTTCAGCGGCGAATGGTCCGGCAAATTTGTGGACAGCGCATACGGAAAGGGCAAAGGCTCCGCATCGTACGGTCAATATCAAACCGCGATCGGCGGCATTCTGTCGGTTAAGTACAAGTCGGGAACGCTCACCGCATCGGTCGTTCAAGTCGCTAGCGGGCTTACCGTTGACGGAACGACCATTGGGGGAAGCGGCAGCCTTTACTGCTCGTTCTCGACGACGGGAACGTACGATCCGACGACGCACGTTTTGGCTGGATCCTATAAGGCCGTCAACGGCTGCACGGGCGAAACCGGCACGTTCGCGCTGAAGCACACCTGCTACTACAAGGGCGGTGCCGGCTCCGACATCCGCCCGCAAAGCAGTCCGAAATCCTGCTAAATGGCGAGGGCCCGCGTCGCGGCCTCAGCGTCGGTCCACGACTTGCCCTCCTCGAACAAACGCTTCAAATCGCGTTCGGAGAAACGCTCTCTCAGCGAGTCGAATAACGCGTCGACCATCCGCTGTTCGTAGGCTGCGCGTTGCCACTCGGCAGCGCGCAGCCGGTCTTCGGCGTAGCCGATCAGTCGCGCAGCGCCGTCGGCGTCCCGCGTGCTCCGGATGATTGCGAGGTATGCGATCGCCATCGGGGTCAAAACCGGATGGCCGGTTCTGGCGGCCTTTGCAAGTGCGTCGCGCGCAAACGGCTCGGCACGTGCACCGTCTCCGATGGCCAGGTAACAACCGGCAATGTCTACGGCGCGATACATCACGATATCGCGACCGCTCTCAAGCCGAGCCGCTTCCAAGAATCGCTCGGCCGCGCCCTCAAAATTGTTGGCCTGGTCTTCCTCCCATTTCCCCCACCATTCCAGCGCGCGTGCGGTTTCATCGTCGCGGTCAAGGGTGCGGAAGATCGCGACGCCCTCGGCAAAGAGCTCGCGCACTCTCTTCGGGCCTTCGGCCGCAAAGGCCGACGCACAGCGGCGCAGCGTATCGGCCAATAATCGCCGGTCGCCGCTGTTGCGAGCCAGCTGCAAAGCCTCGACGGCCTTGGCTCTTGCCTCGTCGTAGCGCGATTCGTCGGCATAACGCGAGGCGACTTGAGAAAGAGCGCGCGTTAGACCGCGCTCGTCGCCTGCCTCACGAAACATCGCCGCCGCAATCAGCGCTTCTTCGAGCACGTTCTTGTTCTTTCCGAGATTGCTGTAGAGCATCGAGAGACCATAGCGCAGTCGCGCCTCGACCGCGCGAGAAAGGGTAAAGCCGCCTTCCAAGACGCGCCGACAGTATTCGACGCCTTCGTCGACGATCACGAGACGCAAGAAGACGATGGTCGCGTTGGCGACCAGCTTTACGCCCAGCTCGGGATCGTAGGCTTCGGTAAAGCTCCACCGGAGCGCCGCTCGGAGGTTGGCAAGGTCGCGCTCCAGCCGCGCGATCCAATCGCGAGCCGGACCGTTATCCCATTCCTCGTACCAGGAATTCGCCAAAAGCCCAAACGCGCCGGCGTGACGGCGGCGCGCTTCATCCGCCTCGGCCTCCTCGTTTAGCTTGTTCCAAGCGTACTCGCGAATCGGCTCGAGCAGCCGGAAGCGTTGATTCTCTTCTTCCCCGTCGAGCACGAGCAGCGATTTGTCGGCGAGCGATACGAGCAGATCGAACACTTGCCATTCGTCTCTGCTATCCGCGCAGACGTCGGCCGCCAGCGCAACTGTGAACCCGCGCAAAAAAACCGATGCGTAGCGCAGCGTCCGCTGCTCCTCGTCGCTCAGGAGATCGTAGCTCCAACCGATGAGCGCGCTCATGGTTTGCTGGCGAGGGCGGCGATCCCGGCCACCCGCGAGCAGTCGCAGCTCGAGATGGGACGCGAGGCTCTCGATCGACATGCTGCGAAGCCGCGCCGCGGCGAGCTCGATCGCTAAAGCGATGCCGTCGAGGCGAGCGCAAATATCCTCCACGATTGATGTCTTTTCTTCGAGCCCGAGCGCGGGATTTGCAGCTCGCGCGCGATCCGCAAAAAGCCGCGCGGCAGATCCGAGATCGAGCGACGCCAAACGATAGACCCGCTCGCCCGAGATATCGAGCGGGGAACGGCTCGTCGCCAACACGGCCACGTGCGGGCATCGCGCGATAATCTGCGCGACGATGCCGGCGACTTCGGCCACAAGGTGTTCGCTATTGTCTAAGACGATTAAGAGGCTGCGTTTTTGCAAATAAGCCGCGAGGTCTCCGAGCGGATCGCCCCCTGGAGAAAGCTCTCCACCCAGCGCGGAGAGAATCGTGCCTGCAATCAATCCGGCATCGCCGATTGAAGAAAGGTCCACGAACCACGCGCCGTCGACTTCATCGTTTAGGCGGGAGGCTGCGACTTCCAACGCAAGCCGTGTCTTGCCGATACCGCCGGCGCCCACGACCGTCACGAGTCGCGCTTCCTCGAGCAGTGCTTCCAGATGCGCCAGATCGTCGTGGCGGCCGACGAAGCTCGTGGCTTGCCGCGGGAGATTGTTCGGGGGCGTCTCCAACGCGCGCAACGGCTTAAAATCGGAACGCAAACCTTCGCCGGCGGGTTGATAGACGCGCTCGGGCCGAGCGATGTCCTTAAGCGGCAGCCATCCCAGATGCCGTAGCGTTATCCCGGCGGGCAACCTCGCGAGCGCGCTATCGGCGGCATCGCCCGAGAGCAGTATTTGCCCGCCGTGACCTGCGGCGAGCAGACGCGCCGTTCGATTGACGGCGGCGCCAAAGTAATCGCCATCGCGCTCGTCGGTTTCGCCTGCATGAATCGCGATTCGAACGTGAAGCGCGTCGACGGCGCTGAAGTCTTCGCGGCCGAGCCGCCGCTGCGTCTCGACAGCGGCTTCGAGGGCCTGCGCGACGGTGGGAAATGCCGCGCAGAACGCGTCGCCGATTGTCTTGAACACGTAACCTTGACGAGATTCGATCGCTTCGCGCAAGATCGCGTCGTGACGCCGCAACGCGTCACGCATTGCTTCGCCGTGCCGTTCCCAGCGACGCGTGCTGCCTTCTACGTCCGAAAAAAGAAAGGCAACGGTTCCGCTCGGGAGGCCCACGCTGCCTTTAACCGCGCAGCGCTAGAGTATACCTGCCTGATTTGCGCGCCGGCGACGACGGTGCTGTTCGAGGCTGGCCAGCGGCGCGGGAAGCGGTTTCGAGAGCACCGCGATTAATTCGGCGCGGCTTCGCACGTTGAAGGCTCGGAAGAGCGACGCAAGCTGATTGCGCACCGTGTTCGGACTTCTGCCAAGCATGGTAGCGATTTCCGAGTTGCGCCGGCCCGCGCGCACGAGCTCGAGCACCTCACGTCTGGCACGCGGGATGCGGTCGAGCCGAACCACGGGCGTATTTCCCATCTCGCTTAGGCGTCGGGCGATCCAGCTTCGCGGCCAGGGTTCGATCCGTCTTGCGGCCTGCTGGATCCAACGGCGGTCCTGCGTTGCTTCGTATAGCCCAATCGCACAGAGCGCCGCTCTCCAGGCATAATTGAAGATCTCGAAAATCGACCAGGCTTCATTTAGCGCCGCCTTCGCTTCATCCACATCGCCGAGACGCAGCCACGCCACGCCCTGCGTGTAGGCCTCGAAGCCTTTGACGCGAGGATCCGTTCCGTAGGAGAGCAGGGGGATCACTGACGAGCTGAGCGTCCTGAAACGCGCCAAAAACTGCTCGGCGATGGCGGCGTCGCCGTGCGCAAACAGCTCGGCCAGCACCAGCAATGCCGACCGCTCCTCGCCCATAACTTCGTTCCAGGAAAGGCGCTGCGCGATTTCATACGCTTCCTGCAACTGCTCTGCGGCAAACGCCATCTCTCCGGTATTCTTTGCCAGCAGCGCGCGGTCGAGGTGGCAAAGCACGCTCCAATGCTCGGACGGCGCGAGCCGCGCAGCTTTCCTGAAACCGGCGAAAGCGGCTAGCTCGTTACCCGCAAGCTCGTCGATCGCCGCTAGGAACCGCGTAACCTGGAAACGCTCGAGCTTCAGACCCGGCGTCCAGGGAAGCTCTTCGAAAATGGTGCGAACGCGCTGCGAAACCTCGTGAAGCGGCAGTTCGCGGCACAACAGCGCCAGCGTAAAAAGTGCGTTGGCGCGGTAGAACTGATCGGGTATCGCCGCTGCATCGAGCTCGTCGAGAGCTTTTTGCAGCTCCTCGACTTGGCCAAGCACGTCGCCGCGGCGCAATGCGATCCACGAAAGCAGGATACGTGCACGCGCGCGACTATTCGCTGCCGGAGAAGCGAGCACGGCCGCCGCCGCTTCCTCCGCGTCGGCATGATCGTGCTTCATCCATGCAATCAGGCCCTTATAATACAACGCCTCGTGGTAGCGAGGATCCCCCGGGTTTAACGCCTGCAGGGCGCGGTCGATAAGGCGCCGGCCCCCGACGTAATCTCTGGTCAGCCCGAGCGCTGCGCCAAGCAAGACGTCACGGCTGACGCCGGCGTCGCCCCACGACTTGTAGCCGCTTGAGAGGCGGCCGACCACGTCGACGGCACGAAATTCACGCAGCGCCAAGCGCGCGCGGGCCAACTCGCCGCTTGAACCGTCGGCTGCATCGACGAGCTCATGGCAGCGTTCAAAGTCGGCTGCCATCAATGCAAGCTCAAATTGCTCGTTGTCAAAACCTGGACAACTGAGTGAAAGGCTGATCAATGCAATCTCCTGGTCGGTCCTAGTCCGACCATTCTACCCCTTTCTTCGCTTTAGAGTAATCTGCTCAATCTTCCTTTGGCGAAACTGGGCGGGGCGCCGGGCCGGACCACCCGGTTCGGGGTCGGCCGCCCCCTACCAAGTATTCGGACACTTTTCTACCCTCCAGCAGGTCCGCCGCCTACCGAGTCGAGCTTGCGGATGATTTTTACGCCTCCGGCAGGGCCACCGCCGACAGAGTCGAGCCTACGGACGATGACTTTCTTCCCTCCGACGGGGCCGCCGCCCACGGAGTCGAGCCTGCGGACGATCTTGACCCCTCCGACGGGGCCGCCGCCTACCGAGTCGATCTTGTGGACGATCACCCCTCCGACGGGGCCGCCGCCCACGGAGTCGAGCGGATGAACCGCGCTCTGGCTCGCGCTTGGAAGCATCGATCCGGCTGACATTCCTCCGGCGGCACATCCGCCGAGCAGAACGGCCGTTAACGCAAGCGAGGTGGCTGCGATCGCGTTACGCATTGGTTACCTTTCAGCGCGGGAAGCGCACGGAAGCAAACTGAAATGGTACGAACATACTAATACCAAAACGCCGGCAAAGATAGGGCCGCTTGGTATACTTTGCACTTTCACGCACGCCGTGGGCGCGCGGGACCGGCTCTACGAGAGCCGGGCCCCTTTTGACGCCTGCGAAGGAGGCCCCGGGCGTTAACGGGCCCGGCTAAAGGACGAAAGTCTCCAGCAGCCGGCTATTCCCAGTCGGGCGCTCGAAGATCGGGCGGCTGATGCATGAAGTAATACCTACTGTAAAGCGCCGGAATCGCCTGAAACGGCCGGGGCGGTTTTTTGAAATCGAAGCAATCCTGGGCCGGGGAGGCGGCCCTTTTGTCGCTGGCGGCGAGCCGCGGCAGACCGAAGATGTCCTCGATGAACCTCAGGATGCTGCCGTGCTCGTAGTGGACATGCGAGACGCGATGCTTCCTGGCGTAGGCCGAGACGATTAACATCGGAATGCGCAGGCCGAGCCCGTCGTAGTCGACGTACGCGGGCGGTTCGGGGTCGTACCAGCCCCCGAAGTCGTCCCAGAGGATAAAGATCGCGGTCGAGTCCCAATACTGAGACTCGCCGATTGCATTAACCAGCGATGCAACCCAGGAAGGACCGGTGTTCGAGCCGCAGCCGGCATGGTCGGAGTTCTCGCAGGTCGGAGTAATCCAGCTGATTTGCCGCAGCTTTCCGTTAGAAACGTCGCTGAAGAACTGCGTCTGCGGCGTAATCACGTCGCTGCTCCAGTCGGGGCCGTAATAAACGTAACGGTTGGCCTGATACGCGCTCCAAATCCCGCCGTCGCCGTAGATCGTCGACGTGTAGAAGGCCCATGTAATCCCGGCCTTGTCGGCTTCTTCGCCGAGCGAGTTGTCGTTGTAGCACGCCTGCTGGTAGCTAAACGGAATCTGACGCTGTGGACCGATGGTGGCGATCAGATCTCCCGTGCCTCCCGGGCAACCCCACGCGCTGTATGGATAGTTCACCGAGGCTTCTGCCTGCGCGGCGATGATGTATTGGTGCGAGATGAAGCTGCTCGCATCCAAGTTTGACGCGTACATTTGATCGGCCAGCACGTACTGCTTGCCCATGTCGAAGTACGGCTCGGTCTCGTAGTGGGGGACGTAGCTGTACTGGACGTTTGCATGAGGGCACGGCGGCTCGCTGCTGCCGCCGCCGCAACCGACCCACTCCTGATTGAAGCCGTTCATTTGACAATTCGTTCCCGGAACGCTTCCCGTGCCGTTGCAGGCGTCGAAGAAGGCGCCGGAGTCGTGCTCGAGGTCCCACGTCGTTTCCAGCACGGTCGGCTCCAACCTAATCTTTTGCCCGCTCGTATCGTAGCCGTAGTCCGCCGTGTAAGCGCCGGGAAATCGGTAAAACAAATCGTTGAACGAGCGATTTTCTTGAACGATGATCACGACGTGCGCAATCTTGGCTTTGACACCGTGGGGACGAATGCGAACGATTGGCGGCTGCACTCGAGCGGGCGGAACGGCCGGCGGCAGGGGCAAGGCTCCGTTGCCGCTCGCGCCGCCGTTGCAGGCGCTTAAGAATAGCAGCAATACCACACGCGCCATCGTGCGCGGCGCGCGGTTAGTCGTCATCGGGCAAGGGTTGATGATCGCTGGGCTGGTGAATGAAGTAGTTCCTGTCCAGCACGGCCGGAATGGCCTTGAACGGATGGGGTGGCTTATTGAAGTTGAATTCTCCGGCGGGAGAGTTGGCGCGCGTGTCGCTGGCGGAGAGCCTCCCCAACCCGAACTCGTCCTCGATGAACTTCAAAATGCTGCCGTGTTCGTAGTGGGTGTGCGAAACCCGATGCTTTTTCGCGTATGCCGAGACGATGATCATCGGAATCCGCAATCCGAGACCATCGTAGTCGACGTACGCGGGCGGCTCCGGATCGTACCAGCCGCCGTAATCGTCCCAAAAGATGAAGATCGCGGTGGAATCCCAGTATTGCGACTCGCCGATCGCGTTGACCACCGAGGCGACCCATTGCGGACCCGTATTCGAGCCCGAACCGGCATGGTCGGAATTCACCCACGTGGGCGTGACCCAGCTAACCGTTCGGAGATTCCCGTTTGCAACGTCGCTCAGAAACGCCGACGGCGGACTGATGACGTCTTTACTCCAGTCGGGGCCGTAATAGATATGCTTTATCGCCTGGTAAGCGCTCCAAATCCAAGGCTCTCCCGAATATGACTGCGCGTAGTACGCCCAGGATATCCCGGCGCTGTCGAGCTCGTCGCCGAGCGTCTTCGGATTCCAGCAGACGATCTCGTAGCCATCCGGCACCTGACGCTGGGGTCCGATCTCGCCGATCTCGTCGCCGTTGCCACCCGGACAGCCCCACGCACTGAAGGGATAGTTCACCGCGTGCACGGCTTGGGCCGCGATGATGTATTGGTGTGAGATAAAGCTGCTCGCATCGAGGTTCGATGCGTACATCTGATCGGCTAAAACGTAGTCGCGTGCCATTTCGAAGTACGGCTTCGTCTCATAGTGTGGGACGTAAGCGTACTGCGGGTCGGAATACGGGCACGGGTCGCTGCTGCTGCCGCATCCGACGTACTCCTCATTAAAGCCATTCATTTGGCAGTTGGTCCCGGGGATGCTGCCGGTGCCGTTGCAGGCGTCAAAGAATCCATACGAGTCGTGCTCGAGGTCCCAGTCGGTTTCGAGCGGGATCGGATTGAGCGTAACTTTGTTCCCGTACGAGTCGAAACCGTATTTTGCCGTGGTCGCGCCCGGAAATCCGTAAAATAAGTCGTTGAACGAACGATTTTCCTGAATGACGATCACGACGTGCTGAATTTTGCCGCTCGAGGCACGGCGATGCTGGCGCGCCGGCGGCTGATAACGTAGCACCGGCGCCGATTGGCCAGGAAGGACCGGCACGCCCGGAGCGACGGGGCTGTTTGCGGCTGCGCCGCTTCCGCCGCAAGCCGAAAGCAAGAATGCAAGAAGCGCTATCGCCGGTGACCGGCCCAACACGATACAACGCACGCACTCACTCCTAATGGCACGAAAAGTAAGCTAGCCTACGAGCTCGGCGGTCCTCGAATGCGTTGGCCTACACTATATTACGACGATTGCGTCGAGAAGTCACCCGGCCAACTAATGACGTAAATCACCTTTTGCGGTATCCAGCAGTCGATTCCCGATCAATCGAAGCGCACGGTCAGAATCGTAACGTCGTCGGTGCGGCGATGGGATCCGGCGATCGCATCGCTGATGCTCTTCGCAGGTTCCAGCGTGGGATGGGCGATCGCCGATTCGACTGCCTCGAGCAGTTGCGTTTCTCCCGCTGCAACGTCGCGCGAAGATTCGATCGCGCCGTCCGTATAGAGCACGAGCATCGCGCCGGGTGCGGTTTGCACCTTATGCAGCCGGTAGTGAGTGTCGAACATCACCCCGAGAGGCAGCGCACCAAACTCGAGCAGCCGCGGCCGGAGCCCCGTTTCAACCAGTATCGGCGGCGGATGTCCGGCGGCAGCGTAGGAAAAACGGCAGCCGCCCCCGTCGATCAAGACCACGAGGGCGGTGACCATGCGCGACCGATCGCCGATCAGCGTCGCGTTCGCCCTCGCCAGCACCTGATCGGGCCCGGAATCGACGAGAGCGCACGAAATCAGCGCCTGCCTGGCTCGCTCCATCGCGACCACCGCATCGATGCCGTGGCCTGCTGCATCGCCGACGACCAGCAGGCCGCGGCTGTCCGAAAGCTCCAGAACGTCGAACCAGTCTCCGCCGACGCCCGCTTCTTCGGATGTGGCCTCGAACGCCGCGCTGAGCGTCACCCTCGTCAGTGCCGGAAGAGCCGGCTTTGCAAAGGCTTCTCGAAACGTTTCGACGATGCGCCTCTCCGCCTCGTATGCGGCGCTCAGTACGGCGGATTTGCGGCGCTCCTCTTCGGCCAGCCCGCGCTCGCGCTCGAGTCGCTCCCACAGGCGGAACTGTTGGAGGGTGAAGATCAGCGCCGCCACTGCCACCGCGAGGATCCCTGCCACCGCCAAGGCGCCGACCAATACAAGAGCTCTGTTTGCGCGCGCGTTCACGATTGCCGTACGGCGCGTGAGATCCGCGTAGATCGAAGAGGCGTCAACTCTAAAGCGGTCCACCAGCCTCTTTCCTCGCAACTCGAGCGCAGTGTGCCGGCCCGGCTTGAAGATCAGCGGGAACGCCACCTCGTGCACCCAGCGGTAGTTGGTTATTCCGGCATCGTGAAGCGTGGGCAATGCTTCGGTGGCATGCAATGCTTGGAGCTCTGCGCGAACGCGATCGAAGTCGAGCGGCAGACTTGCACGCCCGCCATAGTAGGGTTGCAAGAGGATCGGCAAATGCGTTACGGCATATCCGCGCACGCCGGTCTCTTCATCGAGTTGGTGTCTGAGCATGTCGTTCACGTGAGAGCGCGCGTCGCGAATCCTATCGGTATCTCGAAATGTTCCGCCTACGACCGATCGCACGTAGATGCCGCCCCCGACGAGTAGTGCGGTTACGACCAACACGACGAAGAGGCCGAAGATCAACGGCATATTTTGCCGGCTGCGCACCAAAGTCTCAGTGACCAAGATGCCATCCATGTTGCGGACAACGATAGGGCTTCAACCGCTTAGTCGCGCGCGGTATCGCGCGCTCCGCCGCCTTTTTAGTTTCGAAGGAGGCCTTCGGCGCCCCATTTTGCTTGAAGCAGGAACGCGGCCCGCCGGTCTTTCTCGCGGTCACTCTTCACCGTCGAAGTAGTCGAGCGCTTCGGCGCGCATGAGCCGGCGCTCGGGTAAGCTTACGCCCCATTTGTTGCTATCGGGGTAATACCACGATTCGCCGATCAGATTGTCGGCAACGACGTAGACGACCAAGTCTTCGGAGCCGTCGTTGAAAAACTGGTGCGGCTCTCCGGGAGTAAAGATGCACGCGTCGCCGGCCACAACCGGCGTCGTCCCATCGTCGTGGCGCAGCGTGCCGCGACCCGAGATTACGTGATAGAACTCCCACTGAGCGCTATGAGAATGGTACGGATACGGCGCCTTACCCGGCGGCACGCGCAGGATTTCGACGTCGAACGGATGGCGCTCGAGCAAGTCGGTCGAGTCGCGCTTGCGGCCGAGCGCTTCAGAGACTTGAATCCCCTCACCGCCGAACTTACCTTTTGGCGACGCCCAGGTAACGGGTTTCAGCTCGTTGGCATTAACCTTTTTTAGCATCGAACAGCCTCCCGGTTGAATCGCGGAGTTCCTGCCCGGCGCGCAACCGCGCGGAGAGGAACGCGTGCCCGGTCGAGCGCACGTTCTCCATTCCGGAGGATACGCCATATGAAAAGCCGGCCGGTCTTTATATTGCTGCCGAATGCTTTCCTCGGATGCGCGCTCGCTGCATGTTCCGGTCTTACGCTTCCGTCGAGTTCCCCGGCCGCAGCGCCGGCGGCCCGGCCACGGACGGGGTCGGCTGCGCTGAATCATCCGATCGGCCTGGCGGAGGATAAGGGCGGGAACCTCTACGTTGCCAACGCCGGCTCGTCGCAGATACTCGTCTACGACTCAAAGAACCAACAAGTGCCTTCGAAGACGATCACCGCCGGCGTCGACCAGCCCGCGGATCTGTGCTTCGATAAATCCGGCAACTTATACGCATCCGAGCGCAGCTCCAACGAGGTGACGGTATATTCGCCGGCCGGCAAGCTCATAAAAACGCTCGACACCGACGATTCCACCGGCTTCTCGCCGTCGGGCGTTCAGATCGATTCGGCAGGCGACGTCTGGGTTGCCAATCGCAACAACACCAACTATGACGAGGGAGAAGTTCAAGTCTTCGACTCGTCGGGGAAAGTCATTCACAGCTCGAGCCAAGAACTCGACTACCCGCTCGGCATCGTCTTCGAGGGCTCCGACGCCTGGGTTTTTGATTCCGGCGCCGACGCGATCACGGTGTTCGATTCGTCGGCGAAGGTCGTGAAAGTCATCTCGATTTCGGGCATTGCGCCCGAATACGCGGCCAAGGATAGCGCGGGCGATCTCTACGTCACCGATGCTTCCTCGTCGTCGATCGGCATTTTAAGCTCATCGGGGAAAGTCCTCAAGACGACCCAAAACAAAGGACTCGACAATCCGACCGGCATCGCCTTCAACAAAGCCGGCGATTTCTATGTAGCAAACGAAGATAACGACACGATCACCGAATACAGCGCTAAAGGCGACTTGATCGACACGATCCAGTAGTCGTCGTAGCCGAAATTACTGAAAACTATGCACCGCAATAGTTCGGGTGATGCCTTGGTCGTCAAAACTCCATATTTTTTTCGCGAGGACGTCGATGCAACCGCTCTCCTTCTGAAGCCGCCCCTCGACGATGAGCGCAGACGACGCGCGAATCGGCCGGCGATAGGTTTCATAAACGTCGGGGCGCACGATGACGTTGACGAGCCCGGTTTCGTCCTCGAGCGTTAAAAACACAAAACCCTTTGCGGTACCGGGCCGCTGACGGGTGATGACGAGCCCTCCGACGCGGCAGAGAGCGTTGCGCGCGAGCCGCGGCAACCGCGCGGCCGGAACGACGCCTTGCGCGGCGAGCTCGCCGCGAAAATGCTCCATCACCTGACCCGACGCCGTGACCCCGGTCGACCAGAGATCGAAGGTAACGAGCCGCTTGGGGGCCGGCGTTTCGAACTCGACGGACGGCTCGTCAACGTCCATTAGCGCGCCAAGCTCGCCGCGGGCTTCGCGCTCGTCGAGCCCGCGCAACGCCCACATTGCTGCACGGCGAGATGCGTACCACGCTGCGAAGGCGCCTGCAATCGCAAGATTCTCCAGCGTTTCGCGCTCCAGCTTCGTGCGTTGCGCGAAGGCCAGCACGTCGTCGAAGGGCCCCTGAGCGATCGCAGCCTCCAGGCGCTTACGCTGCGCCTCGCCGAGACCGCGCACCAAATGAAACCCTAGCCGGAGCGCGCCGTCGCGATCGACATCCGACCAATATCCGCTCGCATTGACTTCGACCGGCTTGATCGTTACGCCGTGGCGCCGCGCGTCGTTGACGAGCACCTCGGTGGAGTAAAACCCCATCGGCTGCACGTTGAGAATCGCCGCGGCGAAGATCGCCGGCAGGTGGCACTTTAAATACGCCGATGCATACGCCAAGAGCGCGAAGCTGGCCGCGTGCGATTCCGGAAAACCGTAATCGGCAAAGCCTTCGAGCATGTGGAAAAGCTGCTCGGCGGCGTCGCGTTCAATGCCGTTGGCGATCATGCCGTCAACGAGCTTTGCGTGCATCGCTTCCATGCGCTCGCGCGAGCGCTTGTGTCCCATCGCGCGGCGCAGCTGATCGGCCTCGCCGGGCGAAAAGCCCGCCGCCTCGATCGCCAAGCGCATGCCCTGCTCTTGAAAAAGCGGCACGCCGAGCGTCCGCTCGAGCACCGGCACGAGCTTTGGATGCGGATACTTTACCGGTTCTGCCCCCGCGCGCCGTCGCAAAAACGGATGGACCATTTGGCCTTGAATCGGTCCGGGACGAATGATCGCCACCTGCATGACGATGTCGTAAAAACAGGTGGGCTTGAGCCGCGGCAGCATCGATTGCTGCGCGCGCGATTCGATCTGGAAAACGCCGATCGTATCGGCGCGCTGCATCATCGCGTAGGTCTTGTCGTCGCCGGCGGGGATCGTGTGCAGCTCGAGATCTCGCGCGATCGCTGCCGGCAGCCACGGATCGCCGCGCGCGACGCTGCGCCGGTAAATTACCAAGGCTTCGCGCAGGAGCGAGAGCATTCCAAGGCCCAGCAAATCAATTTTTATCAACCCTAAATCTTGAAGGTCGTCTTTGTCCCATTGCACGACGGTCCGATCGCGCATCGTCGCCCATTCCACCGGCGCTACGCGCACCAGCGGATCGCGCGTGATCAGCATGCCGCCGGAGTGAATTCCGAGATGGCGCGGAAAATTCGCGATCCGGCGGCAAATCGCAAAGAGCAGCTCCGGGCCGGCCTCTTCGGGAAACGACTCGCGTACGTCGAACTCGCGCGCGAGAGCATCGACCTCTTGCAAGCTCAGGCCGAGGGCCTTGCCGACGTCACGGATCGCCGAGCGCGTCCGGTAGGTAATCACCTCGGCCACCATCGCAGCGTTCGCGCGGCCGTACCGCTCGTAGACGTATTGAATCACGCGCTCGCGATCTTGATGCGCGAAATCGATGTCGATGTCCGGAATTTCGCGGCGCTCTTCCGACATGAATCGTTCGAAGAGCAAGTTCATCGCAATCGGATCGACCGCGGTGATGCCGAGCGCGTAGCATACCGCCGAATTCGCCGCCGAGCCGCGGCCTTGACAGAGGACGCCGAGCTTCTCGGCCTCGCGCACGATGTCCCAGACGATCAAAAAATAGCCGGCGAGATCCATCCGCGCGATGATGCCGAGCTCGTATTCGAGCTGCCGTTCCACCTTGGCCTCGAGCGGCGCGCGGTAGCGCTTTGCGGCGCCTTCGTACACGAGCTGACGAAGATAGCGCTGCGGCGAGCTGCCCTCCGGCACGGGAAAGAGCGGAAACTGCCCGCTGCGGCGTTCCAGCCTGAAACGGCAGCGCCGCGCGATGTCGAGGCTTGCGTCGACGGCTTCGGGATACGGCCCGAAGAGACGGCGCATGACGGCCGGCGCTTTGAGATGGAACTCGGCGTTGGGGCGCAGCGCGTTGGTGGCTCGCGCCGCCTCGACCGTCGTGCCGTCGCGCACGCAGGCCAGCACGTCGGCAATCAGTGCGTCGTCTTTGCGCGCGTACGCGACGGCATTGGTTGCAACGCACGGCAGCCGGCATTCGCGCGCGAGCGAAACCAGCTGCACGTTATGCTGCGCCTCTTGCGGAGTGAGGTGCTGCTGGAGCTCGACGTAGAAACGCTCGCCGAAGATCGCTTTATAGGCTAAAGCGCGCTCCCGTTCGATTCGGCCGAATGATCCGCCGCCCAGCGCGATCAACCCGTCGCCACGCCCCTCGAAGTCTTCCATTCGCAGGCGCGCGTCGCCCTTGCTGCCGCGCATCTGCGCGCGCGAGATGAGCTCGCAAAGATGCGCGTAGCCGCACTCGTTCTCAACCAGAAGCACGATGCGCGCGCCGTCTTCGAAGGTGAGCTCGCTGCCCACAATCGCCTCGACGCCGCACCGGCGCGCATGCGTGGAGAATCGCACCGCGCCGTAGAGGCCGTCGCGATCGGTAAGCGCGATCGCCGTCAATCCCAGCTCGGCCGCGCGTTCGATCAGCTCTTCAGGATGCGAGCCTCCCTGCAGAAAGCTAAAGTTCGACCAGGCATGGAGCTCCGCATACCCTTCTTTGCGGACGTCAGGCATGGGCGGGTTGGCCGCATTCAGGTTCGTGCACATTCGTCGCGCCACATCCGTGTGGCGCTCCTATCGGCTGCCTCGCGCCTTCCGCATCCTGCTCCGGCGCTCGGTCAGACGGCCCTCACCAGAACGCGGCCAACCCGCCCATGCTTGAAGTCCGCAGACGAACGATATGTTTTTTTATAAAAAAGTTATTCATACACGCCGCGGAGGTACCAGTGCGAGCCTTGGTGGTAGATGCGCGCGAAGGTTCCGTCTTCGAGCACGACGTCGTATTCGTCGCGCGTCACCGGCCCTTGCGCGGGAGGACGCTCGTCGATGCGCCATGGACCCGTGCAATGACGCACGGCTTGCCGATCGACGATCGCCGGCTCGCCGCCGCGCAACTGTACCGGCACCTCGCGTACTTCCAGCAGTCGCAGCTGTGGAACCAACTCCTTATCGCCTGCGCGAAGCGCAGTCCTGAGCGAGGCCGCAGGCCGAGTCGAAGGGTCAGGGTGACACGGTAGCCTGAAAGCTTCATAACGAAAGCGCTCCTCGAGCCGGTGCGCGTCGCGCGTTTTGGCACGCGCGACGCGCGCGCCGAGTGCGGCTTCGAGGCGCGCGATCGTCACTGCGACGTGTTGAGGATCGAGTTCGTCGGCGCAAAAGAGAGTCTGCGCTTCTCCTCCTTCTTCCAGCTGCAGCGCTTGGAGCCGCACGCCCACGATCGCGGCGGCAAACGTCGCACCCTCGAGTTTGGCGCGCGACATCTCAAACATCGTGCGCTCGTGCGCCGTCGGCATGGCCAGCGGTATGCCGAAGTCGCAAGTGTCGCCATTTTCCAACTCGATCGTCAGATGCAGCTTGCCGGCGCGTTTGCCGCAGCATTCGAGATCGGCGCAAATCCGCGCCAGCAGCATGCGCAACGCGAAGTAAACCTGGGCTTCGTCGGAGGCGCGGCCCTCACCGAAAATCGAGGCTTCAATTGCAACGGCGTGGCCTCGCGGGACGAAGGGACGCCGATCGATGCCACGGGCCAGTTCGTGCCAAGTCGCGGCCGGCGGTCCGAAACGACGCACGAAGGGCCCGTGCGGCAAGCGCGCCAGCTCGCCGAGCCGCTCGATGCCCAGCAGCCGCAAGCGCTCGACGATCGAGGGATCGATCTCGAGCAGCGTCAACGGCAGCTGCGCGAGCAGCGCGCGTTCCATGCCCGGTTCGAAAACCGTGCCGTCGGCCACGTACGCGGCTGCGCGGGCGGCAATTTTATTCGAGCCCGCGCCGATTCGCAAGCTGCACTCAAAACGCGTCAATACGGCTCGGGTCTGCGCGATCCACCGGCGCACGTCGCCGGCGATGCCATGCATCTCGATAAAGACCAGGCCCGGACGAACGTCGTCAACGAGCGGCGAAACCGCATCGAGCGCATCGAGCATCTCTTCCCAGAGCGCGGTATCGCCCGCAACGCTAACGCAGAGCAGCATCGCGCTCCACCCGCATGCGAGCCGCGCGACCCGCCGCCGTGTGCTTATGCTTGCGCACGCTGATGCGCAGCTCGAATCCTGTGACGGTTCCCCACAATCCGCGCCGGCCACGCATGAGAATACACTGGAGCGCGCAGTGCAGACGCACTCCCGCCGCAGCGCTCAATGCCGCGCCGGCGCGCGCCGCCACCACGACCAAGAGCGTCCCACCGCGATAAGCGAGCTTTGCGAGCCGCTCCCAGACGGCGTCACGCAAGGCAACCGCCGGCATGAGAACCATGCGGCAGATGCGCGAGCGTAAAAGAATGTCGGCCGCACGGGCCATCGCCAGCGCGGTGCGCGCGGGAACCACCAAGACGCGCTCGAGCGAGGCGCCCGCTTCGGCGAGCGCCGGCGGATAGAGTCCGCCGTCGTCGAGGATCGCGACCAAGCTGTGGTGGGTCAGCCGGGCCACCAAACCGGCCGCGAGGCTCCATCGCCCAGTTTGGCCTTCGAGCGTGGCTATGGTACCGGCCGCGAAACCGCCTTCGAGCAGATCGTCGAGCTCGGGAATCCCAGTAGGCACGAGCCCCTCGACCGGCATGGCCGGAGGCCTTGCGCTGAGGCGAGCTTTGAGGGCCTCGAATGCCGCTCGCCGTCCCTCGACTTCGCCCAGGATGACGCCGGCTGCACTCGCTCCGCTCAGGATGACTCTGTCAGGGAGGACCGCCGGCGCCGCCATGGGAGATTCATGCTATCGAACATATGTTCGATTGTCAAGATGCTATACTTTCTGCGTGAAATCCAAACTTCTGACAAAGCGTAAGAAATCAGAAATCGAAACAATCGTCCGAAAGCGGAATCAAATAACGCTCCCTAGCGAGGCTGTCAATTTCCTCGGCGTGCGTGAAGGGGACGTGATCGTGATCAAGCTCACAGACGGCTCGGCTCTGCTACGTCCGGTGCGGCGCTCCTACGCGGGCATCGCCAAGGGCGTATACGGAGATGCTTTCGTCGCGAGGGAACGCGCCGATTGGGAGTAGACCGCGATCGGCTTGCAGCGAGCCTGACAAGAGGCTCCGCCTTTGTCGTCGACACCTCGGTGCTGATCGCGTATCTGGAAGGCGGCCGCGATATCACCGAAGCGGCGACACTACTGTTCGATGGCTGGGTGCAAAGCGGACGGAATCGCGCCCTCGTTTCAAGCATCAGCGCGATGGAGCTTCTCGTCGGTCCGCTTAGAGCGAGTCACACCGTCGAAGAGTATCTGGATTTTTTGCAGCGCTTCTCAAATCTAGAGTGCGTCCCGGTCGATATCGCGGTAGCCGAGCAGGCTGCGATCCTTCGCGCGCGCCACGGCATCAAGCCGCCGGACGCGCTTATCATTGGAACCGCAGTTGCGGCTCGTGCGGACGCGATCGTGACTAACGACGGCGCGTGGCTAAAGGTGTCGCCGAAGCCGGTCGTGCTTCTTGGCGATTATGTGTGAGGACGCTCTCCCAGGCCGGCGCGGTCGTGCGGCGCGGTCAGATCGATCAGCGGTCCGATCGGCACGATACGAGTCGGATTGATGTCGTCGTGCGTGTAGTAATAGTGGCGCTTGATCTGATCGAAGTCGACGGTTTCGGCAATGCCGTCGATTTGATAGAGGTCGCGTAGATAACCGTAAAGGTTGGGATAGTCGACGATTCGGCGCAGATTGCACTTAAAATGGCTGTAGTAAACCGGGTCGAAGCGGACGAGCGTCACGAAAAACCGCCAGTCGGTCTCGACCGGCTCGGCACCGAAGAGATAGCGCTGGTATGCCAGGCGCGCTTCCATCGCGTCGATCGTGGTGAAGACGGCGTAAGCCGCTTTTTCGTACGCGGATTGTGAGGTCGCAAATCCGGCTCGATAGACGCCGTTGTTGAAGGTTTCGTAAAGAAAGTCGTTGAGCTCGTCGATTTCCGAACGCAGCGCCTGCGGATAGAGGTCTAGCGCCGGATTTGCGGCAAGCTCGTTGAACTCGGTTTCGAGCATGCGCATAATATGGTCGTCGTTATTGCTGACGATGCGTCCGCTCTTCTTGTCCCAAAGCACGGGCACGGTGACGCGTCCGCGATAGCCCGGATCGGTGGCGAAATACGCTTCACTGAGGAACGCCCAGCCGTTATTCGGATCGGGATCGGCGTCGGTGAAGCGCCACCCGCGCTCGTCGCGAATCGGATCCACGACGGTCGACCCGATCGCTTCTTCCAAACCTTTTAATTTGCGAACGATGACGGTACGCGACGCCCACGGACACGCGAGTGAAACGTAAAGATGATAGCGGCCCGCTTGGGCCGGATAGTGAGAGGCCGGATCGGCTCCAACCCAATCGTGGAACGCATCCTCCTGTCGCTGGAAACCGCCATCGGCAGCTTGTTCGTCGGGGAACTGCGCTTTGATCACGGTGAATGTTCGGGGTCGAAATATGTCAGGCCGGCGCGTTCGAGGATTGCGCGCCCCTGCCACCTGAGTATAAAGTCGGCAAACGTTTGAGCGGCGGCGGAATGCCCGGCCGCTTTCATTATAGCAAGCGTGTACGTGATCTTATTCGTGAGGGCGGCGTCGCCGGGCAGTGGAATAAACCGCCATCCGCGAGCAATCGCTTCGGTCTTGTAAAAGAATCCGACGTCGACTTGGCCGGTCTCGACCCGTGCCAGCAGGTCCTGCTCGGGGAAGATTTGCGCTGCGTTTTCGTCGTCGCCCAGAATCTGCCGCTCGTCCTCGCGGCCCAGCCAGATCGTCATCCCTTCGATGGTGTAAGCGCCTTTGGGATCGAGCTGCGGATCGGTGCGACCGATCTTTAGCCCCGACCGTTCGAGCGCGAGCCGTAACGTTGTTTGACCTGCAGCGACGCTATCGAACAGCGTAGTAAATCGCGAGTTTGGCGCCCATGCCACGCCGAGACTCGTTCCCGCAAAAGTATGCGCTGAAGCGACCCGGCTTCCCAGCTTCGCAACCAGCGCGGGATCGACACTGATGAAAACATCCGGCGACCGAACGCCGGCCAGGATCAGATTGGCGAGCTCCTTGCTTCCGCCGGGTTCGCCTTGGAAGTCAATGCCTTGCGCGCGCAGCGCGGTTTTGATCGGCCCCTCCATTGGAGTAACGAGCGAGCCTGCGTAGAGAACTTTGACAGGGAGCAGTTCCACTTGCGCGCGCGACGCCGTGGGCAACAGGCCCAGCCCTACGCTCGCGGCGAGGGCAAAAAGTCGAGCGATGCGGAGTTGATGCAATAGCGCGTTCCTTCCGGACCGGGACCGTCGTCGAAGACATGCCCGAGATGTGAATCGCAGCGTTTGCAGCGAACCTCAATTCGGTCCATGCCGTGACTGTAGTCATCCAGTAGCCGAACGTTCTCCTGTTCCTCCGGACGGGTGAAACTGGGCCAACCGCAATGCGAATCGAATTTCGCATCGGCTTTGAAAAGCGGCTGACCGCAGGCGCCGCACGCATACGTGCCGTCATCGGTTACCGCAAGCAAGGATCCCGAGAACGGCGCCTCCGTACCCGCTTCGCGCAAAATGTGGTAACGCTGCGTCCCCAGCTGCGCCTTCCATTCTTGCTCGCTCTTTTGGACTTCCGGCGTGACGTCGTGCTTCATTTCAAACTCCTTGCGCTCCCATAACGAGCGGAGGCGCAAAAACGATGCAGGGCATAATAGACCCGCATGAAGCTGTTTTTCGAAATTCTGATCTCGATCGTATTACATCCGGTGGCGATGATCCTGATGTGGATCAACCTGATCGCGCGCGGCGACATGACGGCGTTCAAGAAGGCCGTCTGGTTCGTCGTCAGTATCCTGTGGGGCCTCGGACCGATTCTTTACATTCTGGTAGCAGAAGGCTCGCTGTGGTAGCGAGCCTTCTGAGTTCGTTTAGCGCTTAGCTAGCGCGGTGGGTGTCCGCCCCCGCCGGCCGAACCGTGCGCTCCCCCGGTCACCGGGGCGCCACCGTGCGCCGGAGCGCTGACCGTTCCGCGCTGGCCATAGTAGCGGCCGGGGTAGTACGGATAGCGGCCCGGATAGTACGGATAATGGTAGCCCGGGTAGTACGGGTAGCCGCCGTATCCGTAGCCGTAGCCGCAGCAGCCGCCCCAGCCCCAGCCGGGCCAGCCCCAACCCCAGCCCCAACCCCAGTTGATGCCGATGCCGAAATACGGGTAACCGTAGCCATAACCGTAGCCGTACGGGTAACCGTACCCGTAGCCGTACGGCGAACCATAGCCGTAGCCATAGCCATATGCCGGGTTCCCGTTGTCGGGCGTATAGTACGGCGAGTACGGCGAGGAAGCCACATTGACAATGTTGGCTTGAAACGTCGGCCCGTCGGCATAGCCGTAGACCGTGACGTTCATGCCTTCGAGCAGCTTGATCCCGGTCGGATTGATGATCGTCCCTTGGTGGAGCGTGATGTGGTCGGTGTAGCCTTTGTCGTCGTGCATGTAGACGATCCACTGCCCGTCAAAACCGCTGATGGTTCCGCTGATCCCGTTCTGATGGCCGTAGCTCGGAGGCGGCACGGCGTACGACGGTTGCTGCTGCGGGTATGACTGCGGGTAGGGTTGCTGTTGCGCGGACGCGAGGGCCGGCAACGCAAGGCAGACTGCCGCGCCAAGCGCGGCGCAGAGTTTGGAAATTTTGGAGAAGTTTGACGAGCGCATATCAGGCAACATTATAGCGCGAAACGCCTTTCTGAGTGGTTAGAATCCGTGCAAAAAGGTGCTTCCCCGCCCTGTTTACCAAGCGCCTTGCGGCAAGGAGGGAGGTGGAGCCGTCGATGGGGATTGAACCCATGGCCTCGTCCTTACCAAGGACGTGCTCTACCACTGAGCTACGACGGCGCGTAGAGTGCCGGAGCGTTACTCCGCCGAACGGCTCGGTCCCTACTACTATTGCTTGACGCTCGGAGGAATGTGATGCGCCAGCTTCTTCTCGCCACGTTGATCGCCGCAGTGGTTACGCCGTCGGCAATCGTTGCGAACCCGACGATGTACGACGACAAAAGCGTGACGGTTACGGGGAAAGTTTCGAACTACCAGACCTCGAGCACGCCGATGGGGCCGGTTGCCGGCTATCAACTCTGCGACTCCAAATGCATCGTCGTGATCGACAAGACCAATCAGAGCCGCAGCAACGGCGCGACCGTGACCGTTACTGGCACATTTCACGTGACGTTCAAGGGGCCGCGAAAGACCTTCAGCAACGCCGTTGTAATCAGCCACTAATCTCGTGCGGCAGCGCCCGTGCCAGGTGTTAGAGAAGGAGATTTTATGCTATTGACTCTTCGTTATGCCGCAGCTGCGGCGCTGCTCGTAGTGGCCGCGTGCAGTGGTTCGAGCACATCGTCGACGCCCGGCGGCCCAAATCCGAGCTCGACCGTAGTCACCGTCACCACCTCAACGGGCGCCCCAATGGGCGGCATTACCGTAGTGCTGTCCACCGGATATAACAGCAGCGGTCCGACCGGATCGATTAGCTCGGGCCGAACGAATTCGGGCGGCACCGTCACGTTTTTCAACTTGCCTTCGGTCGGACAGCTGTGCGTCTCGGCCGCAACGATCACCGGCGGCACGCTCTATAAAACGCACTATTGCGCTTCGCCGTTCCCCTCGAGCTACACGTTGAAGTTTCCAAAGATGCCCTGACCGTTATCGAAAACGTCGGTCCGTGACGGCATCTACATAGGTTTTGCGGTTGGCGCCTTAGAGATAGTCCTGTCCGTATCCATCGATCAAGCCTTGCGTGTAGCTGAGCTGCTCGTTGGAACCTCGTTGAGCGAACAAAAAAGCCTTTAATAAGAATAAAGGCTTTTTTGGAGCGGGCGGCGGGAATCGGACCCGCGACTCTTGCTTGGAAGGCAAGGGCATTACCACTATGCAACGCCCGCAGCATCTTAAATGGCCCCATTGGGCAGGGCTGGATTCGAACCAGCGTAGCGCTCTCGCGCGCCAGATTTACAGTCTGGTGCCATTAACCACTCGGCCACCTACCCAGGCGAGGTGCCACCATGCATGTTGTTCCGACCGGCTCACCTGGGTACTATAGGAGGGCTACGGCCTCCTCGGATAGTGACGGCGGTTGCTGACGCAACCCTCTCCTCACGGACTTCTCATGTGCCCCCCAAGCCGGTACCTTACCATGGGAGCCATAGCAAACTCTCCTACGCACTTTGGAGTCTGCACAGGATGGCTCGCTCAGCGACCCTCGCGGTTGCCGCCCTCATAGGACTTCTGCTCGCCGGGTGTGCCGGCGGCCTGGATCAACCTGGGCTGTCGCTCCCGGCCGCCGACGGCGTGCAAACCGTGAGCGACGCCGCCGATGCGCTCGACGGGCATCGGACCTCCGCTTCCGCCAGTGCAAAGGCGGCGATCGCAGTGACCGATGCGTTCGGGTCGTTCATCCGCGACATCACGTGGGACCAACGGGCGCTTGCCGGGTCGCCGGCCGCAAGCGGAACGACGCGGCTTCTACGTCAGGAGGCCACCCAGCAACGCGGCAAGCAGATCGTTTCCGGATCGGAGTTCGTGCTCGGACAGGGCGCGGGAATGCGAACCTACTGTCAAAGCTCGGCCGGCTACAGCGTTAATGGGATCCCATCGCTCGATGAGAGTTTCGGTTGGGAAGGCGGCGCGTATGGCGGCGGAACCCGAACCAGCGACGGCCGCGGCTCCGCAACCTGGGCTGCGAACGCCAGCGGCACCGTGATTCAGGGAGCGATCGGCGATCTCGCGCTGGAGCATGCTGCCACAAGCGCCGGATGTCCGATGAGCGCACCGTCGTTTGTCCTCAAAGGCGGCGCGTCGGAGAACGTGTTCTCGATTCCGATCTCGATCGCGTTTTACCAAGGGCGGTTATCGAACGTTAGAGTGGCCGGCGCCAGATTCGCAAACGGCGAGAACCTTGCGGTGAGCACGCGCGAGCAGGCGCGGCAGGTCGAGGTCGACGGCGTCATCGACGACCAGCGCGCCCAGCTTGCAACGTTCCGAACTAACGCGTTTGGCGATGGCAGGCTGACGATTACGAGCACCGGCGCGCAGTACGTCGTCGCCGATTGGATCGTCGTCGGAACTTAGTTTACCGCACGCAGGCGCTACGACTGGATCTCGAAGATCGTGCCGTAGTACTCGTCGCTGCCGCCCCAGAACGTCGTTCCGTAGAGCGTGCCGTTGATGTTCACCAGCGCTCCTTCGGGATTGGCACCGCTGTCGTAGCCGCCGAACGCATACTCGACGCTATACCCGACGCCGAGTAGCTGGTAGCGGAAGATCGCTCCGCAACTGGCGCCGTTGCAGGCCGTTCCGCCGCCTTCGGCGGTTCCCCAGAGATCGCGTCCGTGGTTCGAGAGAGTGACGCCGGTTGCGGGGTATGAATCGTCGCTATTGTAGTGGCGGCCAAAGTCGTGCAGCTTGATCTCGTTCCCGCTCGTGTCCATTTCAAACAGCGTGCCTCTCGCGTATATGCCGCCGTGCAGCGTGGTGCCGTACAGCTCGCCGTTATCAAATAGCAGCGTGCCCGCCGGATTCTCACCGTCGCCGTGGAGAACGCCAAATGCATGGAGTATTGTCTCCTGGCCGTTCGTGTCGATCTTGAAAGCGGCGCCGCCCGGCGGAATTTGTCCGCCGGCTCGGGTCACGCCGTAAAACCATCCGTTCGCATACGTGAGTCCGGCGCTCGGGTGGGCGCCGTCGGTCGGCGCACCTTTAAAGCTGTGTAGAACGCGCTCGGAGCCGCCGGGCGTTATCGAGAAGACCGTACCGACCTTGTGCGTTCCGCCGTTATACGTCGTTCCGTACAGCACGCCGTTTACCACGATGAGCTCCGATTGCGGATCCGCACCGTCGCTACCGTGGCCGAAGTTGTGCACGATATGCTCGGCGCCCGACGGGCTTACGGCATAAACAGTTCCGCCGTCGTACGTACCGCCGGCGGCCGTCGTACCGTACAGCATTCCGCCAAGATCGACGAGTCCTGCCTCGGGATACGCACCGTCTGCGGCATCCGGGTGAAATTCGTAGACAGGGTTAACGCGGCCGAGCGGCGTCACCGAAAAGACCGTGCCCACCCCGAGGCCACCTGAGGAAGCGGCGCCGTAGAGCTCCCCTTTGACGTAGAGCAACCGACCCTCGGGGTTCGCCCCAGTGGCGTTGCCTTTAAAGCTATACATCTGAAGATAACCGGCGTTCCGCGGCTTGGAAGCCGACTGGCTGCGCGCTGCCGGTGAGCCGCCCGGTAAACCGCTGTTTCCGCCGATTTGCGCGCATGCAGCCAGCGCCGCAAAACTGACGATGAGGATACCATTACGCTCCATATGCACCTCCGCGCCGCATCTCGCGGCGGACGCTCATTCTTCAACTCGGCGGCGCACAATTCATGCGACCGCCCGCGCGGCACAGTGGCGCACGTCTTGGGAAACGCTGCGAGGCAAATGTAATTTTGTAGCTTTTCTTGCTGCCATACGTATGGCACAATGCTTCGATAGTATCTATCTATGAATGCAAAGAAAATCCGCGGATGGTGCAACAATCGCTGTGGTAACGCCATCAAGCGCGGTGCGACGAAGTATTGCTCCTTCAGGTGCCAACATGACTATGCGCGACGAGCGCGCGTTGAACTGCTCGAGTCAGGCAGATACGCCGCGCTTCAAACAACCTCGTTCTTGCGTAGATACTTGATCGCTCGACTTGGCGAACGCTGCAGTAAGTGCGGCTGGGCCGAACGTCACATAGTCACCAGAAGAGTTCCCATCGAGGTCGAACACATCGATGGCAATTGGGAAAACTACCGCCTAGAAAATCTCACCCTGCTATGCCCAAATTGCCACGCGCTAACCCCAACATTCCGAGGGCTAAATCGCGGCCGCGGACGGGCTCATCGGCTCGGTGGACGCGGAAATCCAATTGAGAGAGACGCGCCAACGGCAAAGCCTGCCAAGCCACCGCGACTTGAAAAGGTGTTTGGAGAGTCGCTGGTGCAACTTCCGCTGTTGTCGCCGACGTAGCCAAGTGGTCACGGCAACGGTTTTGTAAACCGTCCCCAGAAATGGGATCGTGGGTTCGAATCCCGCCGTCGGCTCCATCTTTTCAAATATGCAAGAAGTTACTCCAAAATGGTTACGCACGGGCCTCGTGCTCGTCTGCGAGCGCTGCTTCAAAGAACGAATTCCGGAGGAGGCTCCCGACGTCGCCGAACGCATCGGTGATTTCCACTTGCGCAACTGGCTTAAAGAGCGGCTGAAGGCGGACGGCCGGTGGGGCGCGATTCGCGCGATCAGCACGAGCTGCATGGACGTTTGCGCCCCGGGGCGAGTAACCGTTTGCATCGAGCCGCACCAGGGAGAGCCGACGGTCCTGATCGTCGATCCGATTGACGAGCGCGAGACGCTGTATAAACGGATCGTCGAACTGCTCGGCGATCAGGGCGACGTTACTCGATCTGTAATTCGATAGCTGCGATTGGTGGGCTTCCGGTGCTCTTGAGGACCGCCGAAAAGTCGCAAAGTTCCGAACCCCGTGTTTTTGCAGCAAAGGCATAGATCACGTGCATATAGCCGCTGGGGTTGCCAAAGGGGTGACCTGCGACCGCCGAAAACGTACCGCCCTTGTTGCAATATTTCTCGGTATAATAACCGTTCGGTCCCCAGTACGTTAAGGTCGCGTGCGCATCGCCCTTCGGCGGATACGGCAAGTGCAAGCTTTTCTTGTTCCAATAGATGTTATCTTGGCCGTGGCCGTCGGGCGGCACGCCGTGCAGCGCGGATTGTGCGGCCGGCGGCGCGTTAAGCGCGCGCTGCGGGCTTGCACAAGCGCAGAGGATCGCTAGGATTGGGACGATCTTCATGCCATGCAGTAGCGCCGTAACGCGGTCCCTCCTCAAAGCGTGAAAATGAGAAGCGTCTTGCTCTGTTTGCTTCCTCCGGGAATCGGAGCGCCGGCCGGAACGTAGAGACGATCGCCGATCACGGCTGCGCCGGTTCCATGACGGCCTTCCGGCAGTGGCGCGAATTGCGACCAGTGGTTTGCGACCGGATCGTAGCCTTCGTTGGTCGTAAATGCGGTCGCCATTCCGCGCGCCTCCCCCCCGATTGCGAAGATCGTGCCGTTGTAAACCGCCACCGCCATGCCGCTGCGCGGCGTCGGCAACGGCGTTCCGGGACTCCATGCATTCGTTCGCGGATCGTAAACGTCGACGTACGCGGTGTTGTGCGCCGGCGTGTCGATTCGCCCGCCGATAGCGTAAAGCTTCCCGTCAAACGCTGCCAGCCCCATGTGATCGCGTCCGACCGGAAGCGGCGCCCGTTGGGCATAGCGGTCGGTTGCCGGATCGTAGACTAAATGCGTCGTCACGCTGTGCACGTCGCGTCCGCCGACCAAGTGAATCTCGTCGCCGAGCACCGCGACCGAAACCGACCCAAGCGGGTGCGGTAGCGGCGAAATCGGCGTCCAGCGATCGGTCGAAGGATCGTAAACGTCGGCGTCGGCGACCGCCGAATCGTTCTGTTCCGAAAATCCGCCGAAAATGTAGAGCTTCCCGCGATAGCCGACTGCGCCGACGTGGTTGAGGCCTCGCGGTAAGGACGCGGCGGCCTGCCACATGCGCGCGCGCACGTCGAGCACCTCGACCAAATTCTGATCGACGTCGCCGTTCGCGTAGCCGCCGATCACGTAGATGCGCTCGTCTAACTGTGCCACCGCGACTTCGCTGCGGGGGATTGGCAGCGCGGTCCCGCTACTCCAAGTTCCCGGGCCCGCCGCCGCGGCAAGCAGCATCGTCAACAAAAACCGCGTCACACCTTCGCACCTTCGCCCTTCGACTGCGCGCCTCCGGCGCTCCGCTCAGGGTGACACAGCGGGACTACTGGAACTCGAACTCCGCGAGGTTCTTCTCGATCTTCCGCTTTACGCGCTGGAGCGCGTTATCGATCGACTTCACGTGACGCCCCAGATCTCGCGCCATCTCTTGGTAGCTCTTGCCCTCGAGATATGACTCGAGAACTTGGGATTCGAGCTCCGAAAGATTCTGACGGATCCGCTGGCGGATGTCGTCGGAGACCTCCTGCGTCACCACCAGCTCCTCGGGATCGGACGTTTTCTGCGACGCCATCACGTCGAGCAACGTGCGCTCGCTGTCCTCGTCGTAAATCGGTTTGTTGAGCGAAATGTACTGATTGAGGGGGATGTGCTTCTGGCGCGTCGCCGTTTTGATTGCGGTGATGATCTGCCGGGTGATGCACAGCTCCGCAAAGGCCCGGAAACTCGAAAGCTTGTCAGCCTTAAAATCCCGTACGGCTTTATAAAGGCCGATCATCCCTTCTTGGATGATGTCTTCACGATCGGCTCCGATCAGGAAGTAGCTCTTCGCCTTGATGCGGACGAAGTTTTTATATTTGTTAAGGAGGTACTCCATCGCGAGGTTGTCGCCGGTCTTCGCGACGGCTACCAGGTCCTCGTCGACCCGTTGCTGATATTCCAGTCCGTCGGAGACTGGATGGGTCATTGCCATAATATTTTGTCTGCCTTGTAGTGAAGACGAGCCGCATGCGCAGGCCGCGGCCCGTCGGGCGCGGCACGTCGAGGCTAGTATATAGGAGGGTCCCCCTCCCTCGTCAAGGACGAGGCGAGCGCCCCTTGCTGCCGGCGGGCCTCGTACATCAGGATTCCCGCCGCGACCGAAACGTTGAGCGAGGCGACCTTACCGCGCATCGGCAACCTGACCAAGTAGTCGCACTCCCGCTTGACCAGCTGCGAGAGCCCAAGGCCCTCGGCCCCGACGACCAGGGCCAAGTCGCGAGCCAAGTCGGCAACGCCGAGCTCGATTGACTCCCGCGAAACGTCGGCCCCCACAACCCAAAAGCCGGCCTTCTTCAACGCCCGGATCGCCTCGGCGATATTGGCGCGCGCGATAGGTATGTGATCCGCGGCGCCCGCGGCCGCTTTGCGGACCGTTGCGTTCACGCCTGCCGAACGCCGAACCGGAAGCACAACGCCCTGCGCTCCGGCCGCTTCGGCGGTCCGCACGATCGCGCCGACGTTATGTGGATCGGTGAGATGATCGAGAACAACGATCAGGCGGCGCAAACCGTTTTCGGACGTTCGCGCCAGTATCTCGTTTAGCGAAGCATACGGGAACGGTCGCGCAAGTGCGACGATCCCCTGATGTGCCTTAAACGGCACGCGATCGAAGAACGCCCGCCGTTCGAAGCGCACTGGAACGTCGCGCTCCTTGGCTTTCGCTAGCAGCTCGCGCAGAACGGCGTCCTTAGCGCGGTTGGCGGCAACGTGAATCAGCCGAAGCTCGTCGCCGGCGCCGAGTGCTTCGGCGACCGAATGGATGCCGTAAATGAGGTCGTCGAAGTCGAGGCTCGCGCGGGTGGTCCGTCGCTGTCCGTCGTTCGTCCTTCGACTGCGGCGCTGCGCGCCTCCGCTCAGCCCTTCGACTTCGCTCACTGCGTTCGCTCCGCTCAGGATGACAGCGCTAAGCTGTTGCGGTCCACGTTGTGCCTTCTTTGGAGTCTTTGACCTCGATGCCGCAGCGCTGCAACACATCGCGCAGCTTGTCCGAGGCCGCCCAATCTTTGGAGCGGCGAGCTTCGTCACGCAAGGCGATCACTCTCTCAATCGCCTCCTCCGGCGCCGCGACTTGGAGCGCCGCGCGGGGCGGTTCGATGCCCGCGTTTTTCAGCGCGCGCTTCAGCCTCTCGACGAAGTCGGACGCAAGCTCGACGGCGGGTTCCTGCAACCAAGCGTCGTTCGGCGCGACGCCCAAGATCGTCAGCCAATACTCCAGCCCTTCGCGGCTCGGCGTCGAACGGCCGACGGCGTCGTAAAGCACGGCGACCGCGGCTGCGGTATTCATGTCGTCGTCGAGGGCCGCTTCCATTCGCGCGTCGAGTTCCTTGTCGTCGGCGGGTTCGCCGTCGGTCGCGGGCGCCAACTCGCGATAAGCGGCTTTAACGCGCGCGAGACCGAGAGCCGCGGAACCGATCGAGTCCTCGGTAAAGTTCATCACCTTGCGGTAGCCAGTTTGCAAGAAAAGCCAGCGAATCGCCTGTGGATCGTGACGCGCGAGCAAATCGACCAACGGCTCGAAGTTCCCAAGCGACTTCGCCATCTTACGATTATCGAAAAGCAGCAGGCCGCCGTGCACCCAAAAGTTTGCCATCGGCGGGCGCGCCATCAGCGGCTCGCTCTGGGCGATCTCATTTTCGTGGTGCGGGAAAATTAGATCGGCGCCGCCGCCGTGAATGTCGAAGCCGGTCCCTTCGGGGTCTAGCAGCGCGCTCGACATCGCCGAGCATTCGATATGCCAGCCCGGCCGGCCGTCGCCGTATGGTTCGAACGGCCAATACGGCTCGCCGGGTTTCGCGAACTTCCAAAGCGCGAAGTCGAGCGGGTCTTCCTTATGCTCGTCGACCTCGATGCGCGCGCCGGCTTCCAGCTCGTCGGTGTTTCGATTCGCCAACTTGCCATAGCCGCGGAAGGCCGTTACGCGATAGTAGATGCCGTCCTGCGTCGCGTACGCGTGAGCGTTCGAGACGAGCTTGCGGATCATCGCCTGAATCGGCTCGATATACTGCGTCGCGTACGGCTCTTCGTCGTATTCCAGCACTCCAAGCCTGCGCATCGACGCTTTGAACTCGGCATAGTAGCGCTCGATGATGTCGTGATAGTATTCGCCGGCCTCTTTGGCGGCGGCGATGCTGCGATCGTCGATGTCGGTGACGTTCTGAACGTACTTCACGCGATACCCGCGGTGCGTTAAATAGCGCCGCAGCACGTCGAAAAAAAGAAACGAGCGCGCGTGCCCCAAGTGCGCCTGCGCCGATGGCGTCAGTCCGCAGACATAAATGCGCGCTTCATCGCCGCGCAAAGGCTTAAACTCCTCAACGCTACGCGTTCGCGTATTGTAGAGCTTCACTTCAACGCTTCATTCTGAGCCCCTGACTCCGCTCGCCCTAAAAGTCACTTGAGGATTAAATCACCCAGCTCCAGGCTTCTCCTTCAGGCGCCTCCCCTTGCTCGAGTTCCGTCAGCCGCTTTTCCAGCTGCCCGAGCTGGCGCTGCAGACGGGCGATCGCATCGGTGGTCGGATCCGGCATCTCGACCTGGGGCCGTTCGGGGACAATCCGAATCGGCTTTCCGTCTTGAGCGACGATTCGAGCCGGCACTCCGACCACGGTTGCGTTGGCCGGCACGTCCTTGACCACGACCGAACCGCCGCCCACCTTCACGTTATCTCCCAGCGCGATCGCGCCCAGGACGCTCGAGTTCACGCCGACCACGACGTTGCGGCCCAGCGTTGGATGACGCTTGCCGTGAGAAAGGCTCGTTCCTCCAAGCGTTACGCCCTGATAAATCGTGCAGCCGTCGCCGATCTCTGCGGTCTCGCCGATGACCACGCCGGAGCCATGATCGATGAAAACGCCCTTGCCGATCGTCGCGCCGGGATGGATTTCAATTTGGGTGAAAAAGCGCGCGACGTTTGCGAGCAGGCGCGGCAGAATCGGGATCCCGGCGCGGTGAAGCCCGTGGATCAGCCGGTACGCTACCAGCGCATGAAAGCCCGGGTACGAGAGTACGACGTCGAACCACCCGCGCGCCGCAGGGTCGCGCTCGAGGGCCGCGCGCAGGTCCGCCCGGATGGCGCTCATAGGCATGTGCAAACAGTTTAACCCAGGCCGTCAATCCTAAGCTGCGGGCCGAATTTATGGCCGCTCGAGCACCGCGAAAAGAGCTCGCACCGGATAGTAGAATCCCGGTAGCGCCGCGTGCTCGATCGCGTCGTTTTCGTTCAGCCGCGCAACGCCGTACCGGTCGTGGAGTTCCACGACGCGCTTTTCAGGATCGACGACGATCGCTAGCGACGACCCCGCCTTCAGACATGCGCCGATCTTGTCGTCGGCATCAGCGCGATGGTCGTCGGGCGAAAGGATCTCGACGGCCACATCGGGCGCGAGCGGCGGAACTTCGAGGTCCGCATCGCTGAGCGCTTGCAATCGCACGTTCGACACGTAGGCGACGTCAGGTACCAGCGGGCGGCGAATCTCACCCCGCGGCGCGATGCGAAAACGCCACTCCGGACCAACCTTGCCGCGTCCCGCCGCCCAGTGGGTGAGTTCCACCGTGAGTGCGCCTTGTAACCAGGAGTGCGTTCGCTGCGGGCTCACTTTTTGCAGCGGCCGGCCGCGCACCCACTCCGTCTCGGGCTCTGTCTGCGGTAAGACGATCTCGTGATACGGCATTGCTTCACTCCACTCTATCACGCCATCTCGCGTACGAACAAGGTAACCGCGGGCGCTAGCGGCTACGTACGCGCGCGTTCGTCGAGCTTTGCCAGAGCCTGACGTATCCGGCGCGCGCGCGTTTCACGCTTCTTTGCGGCCTCGATCCATTGAACGTACTCCTTGCGATGCGTATACGACATCGAATCGAAGGCATTGTGCTGAGCGCGGTTCATTGCCTTGGCAAAATCGGCCGGCACGTCCACAGTGCGCTTTTCGGTGTCCTCCTCGATCGTCAGCTCGATCGGATCGCCCCGTTCGATTCCGGCGGCTTTCCTAGTTGCGGCCGTGACGCCAATCATCGGTCCGGCACCCATGTCGGCGATCGTCGTGCGCCAGGTAACGCCGTTGATCGTTACGCAAACCGGCACGCGTATGCGGCCTCCGAAGCGTTTCATGATCGCAGGCGGAACGAGCACCCATGTCCCTGCGGAGTTCCGGCTCCCCTCGAGTCTTGCTCGAAACGCGTGAGTCATCGACGCGTTACTTCTTCGTTAGCAGCGCTACTGCGTAGACGGCAAGGCCGGTGGCGTCGCCGGTGTAGCCCATCCCATCGCTCGTCTTGGCCTTCACGCTCACGGCATCGGCGCCGATCCCGATTCGCGATGCAAGGTTTGAGCGCATTTGCGCGATGAACGGCGCGAGCCTCGGGCGCTCCACGACGATCGTGGCGTCCACATTGACAATCGCGAAACCCGCATCGCGCACAACCGCGACGCAGCGCGAGAGCAGCTCCATCGAGTCGGCATCCTTCCAACGAGAGTCGGTAGCCGGAAATCGCGAGCCGAGATCGCCGAGTGCGGCGGCGCCGAGCAGCGCGTCGGCCAACGCGTGCGCGAGAACGTCGCCGTCCGAATGGCCGAGCGGACCGCGGTCGAACGGAATGCGCGCGCCGCCCAGGATCAGGGCGCGGCCTTCGACCAGCCGATGCGCGTCGAACCCGTGTCCAATGCGCATCATTTTTGGGCTTCGCTCAGGATGACGTTGGCGCGCGCGACGTCGGCGGGATGCGTGACTTTGAAGTTTTCGCTGGTCGACGGAACGACCACGACCTCGATTCCGATCTCTTCGAGCAGGGCCGCGTCGTCGGTCGCCTCGATGCCGGCTCGACGCGCATTTTCATGCGCCGTTTGCAGGTCGACGGTCATTGCGAACTGCGGGGTCTGCGCGGCCCACAAGGCTCGCCGATCGAGCGTGGCACCGACGCTCTGAGACGGCGGATCGACCATCTTGATCGTATCGACCACCGGCGTTGCGAGCAGCGCTCCGCGCCCCGCGCGCACCTCGGCCATGCCCGAGCGCACGTCGCACGCCGCGACGAGCGGCCGGGCGCCGTCGTGAACGAAGACGGCCTCGCAGTCCGGCGGAACTGCGTTCAAAGCTGCGTAGACGCTCTGCTGGCGCGTCGCACCGCCGCGGACGACTTGCGCTGCCAGTCGCGGCGCAAATTGCGCGCAGAGCGCCCGCATCGGCTCGATGGACTCGGGCTCGGTAGCCACGACGAGTTCCGCAACCTCGCTCATCGAGGCAAACAATCGGATCGACCAGGCGACCATCGGTATTCCGGCCAGTTCGAGGAACTGTTTAGGGGCGCCCAGACGCGTGCCGCGGCCCGCCGCAACGATAACGGCTGCCCATTTCAAGAAGCGACTCCCTCGCGTTTGGGTCGCGCAAATATCATCCGGCCGGCGACGGTCTGCAACACGCTGGTGACGATCACGTCGGTCTCTTCGCCGATCAAACGCCGGCCATGCTCGACGACGATCATCGTGCCGTCTTCCAAATAGCCGACGCCCTGGTGAAACTCTTTGCCTTCGCGAATGACCGCGACGTGCAGTTCTTCTCCCGGCAGTACCACCGGCTTGACGGCATTGGCGAGCTCGTTGACGTTGAGGACGGCAACGCCTTCTACGTGCGCAATCCGATTTAAATTGTAATCGTTGGTTACCAGTCGCGCACCGAGCTCCTTTGCCAGACGGACGAGCCGCGCGTCGACGTTTCCGAGCGCCATATCGTCGTAGTCCCGCTCGCTAATTTCGACTACGGCGAGCTCCTGTAAGCGGGTCAGCACGTCGAAGCCGCGGCGCCCGCGCGTCCTCTTGAGCGGATCGACCGAATCTGAGATTGCCTGCAGCTCGCGCAGCACGAAGCGCGGCACGATGAGCTCGCCGTCGAGAAATCCGCACTCGACGATCTCGACGATCCGGCCGTCGACGATCGTCGAAGTATCGACGAGTTTCGGCGTCCCGCCGGCCGCGCTGCCGATAGCGCCGCGCGGAACCGGAACGATTCGAATCTTCGCGCCGATGCGGGCTCCCAGATACGCCGCAAAGATGGCGAGGATGAGGTACAACACGATCGCAATATACGTTCCGGCTCGACCGAAATCGGAGATCAGCTCGAAGACGATGCCTTTAATGAGAAACGCGACCAGCAGTCCGACGATCAATCCAACCGCGCCGCCCGCGATTTCGGCCGGCGACAGCCGGTCCATTGCAACTTCGGCCTGACGGAGCTGGCCTTCGAAAAGGGCTTGGGCGAAGGGCGCGAGCAACGCGCCGATCACCGCCCCGGCGACCGGTGAAAGAATGAGAAACGCCAGTTGCAGCGCTTCGCTGGGAAAGTGCGTCGAGAGCAAACTGAAGTAGGCTTCACGACCCAAAAGAAAGCCCGTTACGCCGAATACTACGATAAAGGCCGCGCGCAGGACGGCTTCCGAGAGCGTGGTCGGTGTTACTCGAATGTTATAAAGGCTCCGCAAACTTCATTGGCAAGGAATCGGCCCCGCTGCGTCAGCCGCACCGTGTCGCCGGCGCGCTCCAGCAATCCCGTCCGTGCGAATCGCGTTACGACGGCGGCGTAATCAGCCATCACGTCGACACCGTAGCGTTCTTTGAACTCGCTCAGTCCAACCCCCTGCGTGGTGCGCAGCGCGAGCATCATCGCTTCGCCGGCTCGGCGGCGACCTTCCAGCCGCTCGGCCTCCGACGGAATGGCGCGACCCGCAAGCGCCGCCGCCACATACTCTTCCAGCGCGCGCGTATGCACGCTGCGCACTCCATTGAGATAGGAGGCCGCACCCACGCCAACACCGAGGTACTCGCCGTTCGCCCAGTAGTTCAGGTTGTGGGCACAGCGATGTCCGGGCCTGGCGAAGTTGCTGATCTCGTATTGCTCGAAGCCGGCCGCGTGCAGCGTCTCGATCGCGATCGCGTAAAGCTCGGCCTCGTGGACGTCGTCGAAAAAGACGTTGGGCTCGCGCGCGCGCCATGCGGCGTACGGCGTACCTTCCTCGACGGTCAGTCCGTACGCCGACACGTGATCGACGCCGAGCGCGATCGCCGCGTCTAACGACCGGCGCCACGTCGCCGCGGTCTGACCCGGGACGCCAAACATTAGATCGATCGACACCGAAGCCAGCCCGGCGGCGCGAGCATCCGCGACGACGCGCTCGACTTGCGCGACGTCGTGCTTGCGGCCCAGCGTCTCGATTTCCCGCGCATCGAAGGACTGCACGCCGATCGACAGACGCGTGACCCCTGCGTCGCGGTATGCTCGCAGATCGCCGCCGCGCACCAGCTCCGGGTTGACTTCGATCGTGATTTCGCGCGTCCCCGAGAACCGCGCGCGTAACCGCGCCGTCAGCTCCGCAACGGCGCGCGCGTCGTATGCGTTAGGCGTTCCGCCGCCAAGATATATCGTCGCGGCGGTCACGGGAGTCTCGCGATCGATCTCGGCAAACAGCGCGTCGAGATACCGTCGGGCATTGCTCGCCCGCAGCGGCCATTTGGCAAAATCGCAGTATGGACAAAGATACGGGCAGAACGGCAGATGAACGTAGACGCCGAGCATGGCGGCCTGCGCTACCCTAGTGTCGCCGGACACGACACTACGTCGCGGCGAGATGCGGTACGATCAGCTCGCTGATCTTGCCGGTTACGTCGTGATTGACTTCTTTAACGGCCGCGCCGATCGCATGCTTGAGCGCGTTGCGGCCGGCGCGCCCGTGCGTGACGATGCAGTTTCCTCGCAGGCCGAGCAGCGGCGCGCCGCCGTAGGTCTCGTAGTCGAACCGTTTACGCAACCGTTTTAACGCGGGCGCAAGCATCGCGGTCCCGAGCTTCGTCAAGAGGTTGCCGCTCAACAGGGTGTCGCGCATCACGTGGGCCAGATCGGCAATCATGCCTTCGCCGGTCTTCAGAACCACGTTGCCCACGAATCCGTCCGCGACGATCACGTCGGCCACGTTATGGAAGAGATCGCTTCCCTCGACGTTACCGATAAAACGAACCGGCGCCGCCTCTAAGAGGCGGGCAGTCTCAAGCACCAATTGATTGCCCTTGCTGCGCTCTTCGCCGACGGAGAGTATCGCTACCCGCGGATCGCGGACGTTCAAGACCGCTTTGGCATAGGCCGATCCCATAATTGCAAACTGCTCGAGCCACTCCGGCCGGCAATCCACGTTCGCGCCCGAATCCAACAGCACCGTGGGGCCGTTGAGCGCGGGCCAAACCGTTGCGATCGCCGGACGCGAGATGCCTTCGATCGTCCGAAGCTTGATCAGCGCGATTGCCAAAAAAGCCCCGCTGTTTCCGGCCGAGACGACCGCGTCGGCCTCGCCGCGCTTGACCAAGCTCACCGCAACGCCCAAAGACGTTCGATCGCACGATCTCACCGCGACCGAGGGCGACAGATCCATGGCGACCGCCTCGGGAGCGTGAATGACCGTCACCCGGTCGGCGCCGGGTCCCCGCAGAAGCGGACGGACGCGCGCCTCGTCGCCGACCAAGAGGATCGCCGCGTCGAACTGCTGCGCGGCCAGCAGGGCGCCCGCGACGATCTCGCCGGGGGCGTGGTCTCCACCCATTGCATCGATCGCAATACGCGCTGCGCCCATGGCCGCGTCTTTTGGAGCCGTCCGGCGAATTCTTGCTTGGGCTCACCCCCTTCCGGGGTTGCTCGGCATCGCGCGCCGTGGTAATATCGCCCGGCTATGGCTAAGCGGTGCGAAATTTGCGGCAAAGGCCCCAAGGCGGGCAACAACGTCAGTCACGCGATGAACAAGACGAAGCGTCGTTGGCTGCCGAATTTGCAATCGGTCCGCATTGACGATAAAGGCGTCCACCGCACCGCGCGCGTCTGCACCGGTTGCCTGCGCTCGAACCGAGTCACTAGGCGAGCCTAAACGTTCCCGGACGCCTTAGCGCGCGAAATGGTCCCAACCGGTGCGCGGTAACGGCGCGCCGTTCCAAATTACGCCCGAGCCTTCTTTTAAAACTCCGATCCGCAGAAGCGGTCGCGCGAAGCGAGCTGCGTAGCGCGCGGCCAGATGCGGAAAAGCGCGCGCGCGAATTGCCGCGAGAAGCTCGAAATCCTCGCCTCCGGCGAGCACGAACGCATCGGCATTCTCTCCGAGCGCACGCGCGACGGCACTCGCGGCATCGGCGACCGGGACGGATTCCAGCTCCGCGCCGCATTCGCTCGCAGCCGCAAGCCGGCCCAGATCCGTCGAGAGACCGTCGGAAAGATCGATCATCGCGCGCACCGCGGCGCTCGCAGCCAAGAATCGTCCTTCATCGACGCGCGGCTGCGGGCGGGAAAATGCTTGGCGAGCCGATTCGTTCAGTTCCGGAGCGAGCGGCTGCGATTTTCGCGACAGCTCGAGACCCGCGCGGGCTGCCCCAAGAGCGCCCGTAACGGCGAGCACGTCGCCGGGCCGTCCGCCGCTGCGGCGCTTTGCATCCGAGGCACGGACCTCACCGACTACGGCGATCGCGACGGTCAAGGCCGGCGCGCGCGAAAGGTCCCCGCCGGCGATCGCGAGCTTCCATCGCTTCGCGCACGCAGCGATGCCGGCGTAAAGCTGCCGGACATCGTTGCCGCTCGTCGCTTCGGGAAAGCCGAGCGCGACGGTCGCGAGCACGGGCCGCGCTCCCATCGCTGCGAGGTCGCTGAGATTTGCGGCCATCGATCGCCAGCCCGCGTCTTCGAGCGACATCGCGTCACGCGTAAAATCGACGCCCTCGACCAGCATATCGGTGGATATCGCGCTGCGATGCGAACGCGAAGGCTGCCATAGCGCCGCGTCGTCACCGATGCCTCTTGTGAAGGGACGAATCGCCTCGATTATTTCGTCTTCGGTCACGCGAGAAGCGATCGAATGCGGCGGAGCTCCGCAGCCGGATCCGGTGCCGAAAAAACGGCCGAGCCCATGACCAGCGCATTTGCGCCGGCTTCGACGAGATCGCGAGCATTTTCGGCCCCGACGCCGCCATCCACCTCGACCAAGCAGACGGGATTCCGGCGTTCGATCAGGGCGCGCGCCTCGCGTACCTTCTCAAGCGCCCGCGGAATGAACTTTTGACCTCCAAAGCCGGGGTTTACGCTCATCACCAATACGGTATCGCATTCTTCGATCACGTCCTGGAGCATCTCGACGGGCGTTTGCGGGCATATCGCGATGCCCGCCGCCGCGCCAATGTCGCGAAGGTGCACGAGGAGGCGCTGCGCGTGCGGCGTGGCCTCGATGTGGAACGTGATGCGCTCGCAGCCGGCCGCGCGAAATTCGTCGACGTAGCGCTCCGGCTCGACGATCATGAGGTGCGCGTCGAACACCAGCGGCGAAAGCTCTCGCAAGTCGCCGATGATCTTCGGTCCCCACGTGATGTTCGGAACGAACCGTCCGTCCATGACGTCGAGGTGCAGATAGTCGGCGCCACCTTTTTCCACACTGGCAATCTGTTCGCCAATGTGCGCAAAATCGGCGGACAATAATGAGGGCGCAAGGATGGTCACACTGTCACCCTTCGACAAGCTCAGGGTGACACACTTGGTGCTGGGCTGGCTTTGTAAACGCGGGGCGGCTCGGTGCCAAGCCGCGTTTCGCCGATCAACGTGTCGTTGACGTACATGTCGAGTAGGGAAGTCCCGACGGCAGTCACGTTGAAGTCGAGCTTCTGTCCCGGCTCCGCGTATGCATGATAGAGGTCGTAGCGGCCGGTTGCATCGGCAAGTGAGAGCCGCACGTCGAGCGGCGTCTGGTTGGCGGCGTCCGTCGCTTCCGGCACCGGAACCGAGACCAGCACGTGCACCTGACGAATGATGTAGCCGGACTCGTCGGGACCGGCGCTGACCTGCAGCGCGACCGGATCGAACGAGGCGATTCTCGCTTTTGGAGGCGGAACTTGTCGCGCAACCATGCCGTGCGGCGGCCCGCTCCTTCCAAGAGGCGTCCAAACAATTTGGCCGAGTTTGATTCCCGCCTCGCCGGCAAGCGTCCGGGCTTGATCGACCGTAAGCCCGACAAAATCCGGAACGATCACGTTGGCTCGCCCGCCGCGGCTCACGCTTAGGGTCACCACGTCGCCTTCGTGAACGTTGATCAGCGGCGGCGGATTTTGCGAAACGACGTGGCCCTCGGGAATAACGTCGCTTTTGACGTAGGTGACTTTTCCTAGCTGGAGGTGGGCGCGTGCGAGATCGAGCTGCACCTCGCGCATCGATTGATAGCGCAAGTCGGGCATCAGACGCGCGACGATACCGTCGCTAATGACGAACGAAATCTGCCGCCCTTCGCGCACTGCAACGCCGGCGTCGGGGCGCTGCATGATGATGACGTCCTTGGGATAGCGATCGCTGGTCGCGTGATCGACAACCGCCGAGCTGAGCTTGAGCCGCTCGACTTCGGCGTTGGCATCGTTGAGGGTTTGACCAACGAACGACGGTACGGTTACGGTTGCCGCCGACGGCGAAAGAAAATCGTATATCTGGCGCCCAAACCACACGACCACCGCAACAAAAAAGACCAGAACGATTGGGAAGAGCCAATCGCGCGGTAAGTACGCGCGAAGCTGTGATCTCAGGCGAGCGCCTCGGCCGGAACCCGGCTAAAATCGAGATTGCTAAAGATGCGCTGGACGTCTTCGTGCTCTTCGAGCGTCTCTAAGAACGTCAGCGCTGCGGTCAACTCGTTGCCTTGCAACTCCAGCTTGGTTTTCGCCCGCATGCCGAGATAGGCGTCCGACATCTTGGCGCGGGCGCGGAGCTCGTCGCGAACGCCGGCCAAACGCGCGGGCTGCGTGTAGATGATGGAAAGCTCCCGGTCGTATTCGATGTCTTCGACGCCCTCGATCAGCGCCTGGTCCATCAACGCCTCCTCCGATTTTCCGGCGGGATCGATCTCGACGATGCCGACCGGGTCGAAGAGCCAAGCAACGCTGCCGCTTTCGCCGAGATTTCCCTCGTGCCGGGTAAAGAGAAAGCGCAACTCCCCTGCCGTGCGGTTGCGGTTGTCCGTCGCAGCGTCGACGACCACCGCCAGGCCGTGCGGCCCATAGCCCTCGTAACGGATCTCCTCGATCTGCACCGCGTCGCTCGGTCCCGAGCTGCGCGCGATCGCGCGTTTGATGTTCTCTAGCGGCATGTTGAACTCGCGCGCCTTCTCAACCGCCATTTTCAGACGATAGTTGGCCTCGGGGTCGGGCGAGCCGCCCTTGGCCGCGAGAATGATCTCTTTGCTCAGCTTGGTGAAAAGCGCGCCGCGCTGAGCGTCGACCTTGCCTTTCTTGAGCTTGATGTTATGCCATTTCGAGTGTCCGGACATTCGCTACACCAACTTCGCTAGCCCGGGCCGATAATCCAGGTCGGAAACCACATCTTGGCATGCCAGGCGTTCCAGCTAATCCCATGCGCGGACAGGATCGGATAGAAGAATACGAAGCCCGCGGCCGCGGCCGCGACGTAGGCACCGACGCCGAGGCCGCCCAGCCAGCGCATGCCTTCCCGGTTTTTCGCCCAGAACCACAGACGCTGCAGCACGATCACGTTGCACAGACAAATCAGCGGGATGTCGACGTAAAAATGGTACGCAAAGGTGATGCGCGGCGACCGAATCCACGGCAACCACTGGAGCAGATACGTCAGAACGATGAGCGCGTAGCCTTTGTTGCGTTCGTGCCAGGCCAAGACGGCAACCCACGGCACGCACAGCAAACCGAACCAGAGTATCACCGGGTTGGGGATCGACGTCACCTCGTAGATGCAGCAACCGTTCGGATTGTTCTGATCTTTGCGATGGTCTTCATAGAAATATGCAATCGGAACGTAATCCAGCGGCCATTCCCACCATTTCGAAGAGTATGGATGGGTGGCTTTGAGTGTGTCGTGGTACTCGTACATCGAGTATTGCCTATAAACGACGTCGTTGAGATTGTGAATCTCGCCGGGATCGGGCGAGTGGCGAAGCAGATCCGGCACCCAAACCAAGGCATAGACCGTCGCGCTTACCAGTAAAATCGTGGCGAGCGCGCCGTCCAGACGGAAGCCGCGCGGGTTTCCCCAAACCGTCGGCCGCTCCGGGCCGGAGCGTTGCAACCACACAAAGATCAGCACCACGAAGCTTACGCCGAAGCCCATCACTCCGTACCACTTGGTGCTGACCAGCAAACCGAGCGCCACGGTGAAGAAGACCAGCCAGAGCTTCGACGAGCGACCCTTTTCCACGGCGCTGCCGGCGCGAATTTCGTCGTCGGCGTAGACGGCATCCCCATCGGGCGTTTGGTAGCGCACGGAGGCGTCGCGCCGGTACTCGATGACTAACGGATCGTCGCGATAAACGAGCGCGCCTCCCTTGGCTTGCGACGTCACGCCACGCGTGATGCGTCCGCGAGAATCGATCGTGCCGCCGTCGGCGGCAAACACCGCGGTGCCGTCGTTGCCGCGTAGAGCGCGCGAGCCTTCGGCATAGGTCAGCTCTCGCCGACCGTCGCCGAACAGGCGCGGAAAAGCAACGTAGCGCACCACCAAGTAAGCGGCGCACGCGACGTAAAGGGTCACGATCGTCGTTGCCGCGCCGTCGAAGCCTAGCGCGAGGCGGCTGGCTTGGCCTACGGCGAATCCGGCCAGTAACGCGCAGGCCGCACCCGCCACCAGACCGGCCGCCGGCACCGCGACGTGAGCGCGCTCGCCCACTTGCGAGCTGATCCAGAAGCGATAAAACGCATAGACCGCGAGCGTGGCAAAACAGACGACGAAACCTTCGGGCGTCGCAATTCGCGACTGCACGAAATGCATGCCGTCAAACGTGAGCAGCAACGCGGCGATCGCGGCAAAGAGCGTCGAGCCCGTGATCCGTTTGGCAAACGCGTAGAGCAGCATGACGACCAGCGCCCCGAAGACCACGTCGAGAAAGCGCCAACCGTACACGTTATCGCCGTTGCTCATGTGACCGATGATGGCGTTGAGCCCGGTCCATCCCCCGAGGCCGTGGCCCTTCGGCATGCCGCCGAAAAGCATCAATGAGAATGCGATCAGCAGCTTGCTGAGCGGCGGATGGGTATTTTCGTAGATCCGCATATTCTGCAGATACTCTTCGGCCGCTCGGGCAAAGTAAATCTCGTCGAAAATGCCGCAGCGCGAGATGCCCGGAAGCGCCCAGCAGCTGGTCCCGGGCGGCCACCAATAGCCGACAAACGAAAGAATGAAGTTTCCGACCCCGAGCGCACCCATGATGACGTAATCGAGCGGCGCGCGCATCGCCGTCAAACCCTCGCGCGGATCGTACCAGTGGCGCTCAGGGCTTGCGGCTGCGATTGAGACCGGCGGGGCGGTTTCGCGCGGCGCGGCGGCGGTCGCAGCGCCGGCTTCGGCTTCGCCGAGATACTGATATCCGAGCACGAAAAACGTCGCGACCGCAACCGCCGAGATCAAGGGCATCCAGATCCCCCACAAGTTGGTCGCGTTGGCGCCGCTCACGTTATTCGTCACGACGTTCAGATATTGCAGGCTATACATGAGATTGGCCAACAGTACGCCCGACAGCGCGACGGTGCCCCAAAGATAGCGCCGTGCCGAGGGGCGACTGATGCCGAAGAGCGTTAGCCCGGTGAACGGAACGCATGCGATGGTGAAGAGCAATCCGTTGAAGAGATAGCGTTCGTGCATGCGCGTTGCCAGAACGAAGAACGCCAGCGTCGCGATCGCGCATCCTTCGAGCAGCGCTTGCGAGGTTCGCTCCTGCAGGTAGCGCCAGACGATCAGCGCGAGCGCCGCGCCCACGAGCAAAACGCCCCAAACCTTCTGCGGCAGCAGCAGAATATATTGATTGTCCGGTACCCAGAGCGCGCCATGAATCGCCCACAGATTGAACGCGTTGACGCTATTGTAGGGATACACGTTCAAGCCCGAGGCGTATCGCTGCCACAGCCACGAGAGAGCTTCGATCGGGTTGCTGGGATGAAACGGCTCGGTAAGCAGCAGCGCCAGCAGCAGCCCGGCCGCGACGCCGATTGCGGTGGCCGGCAGGCGCGTGCGGCGCCGCTGCGGATCGACGAAAGCAAAGGCGATCAGCAACGGCAACAGGACTGCGGCTTGCGGTTTGATGAGTAAGGAATATGCGAACGCTATCCAGCCGAAGACGATCCACAGCGTTGGGCGCCCCTTCGACTGCGCGCCTTCGGCGCTCCGCTCAGGATGACAATCGCTGCGCAGCAGCGCGTAGACGGCAAGCAGCGCAAAGCCGCCTGAGATCGAATCGACTTGGCCCCAGAGCGCCGAAACGAACGTGACGGCCGGGTTGAGCAGATAGAGCGCCGCGGCAGCCAGCCCCAAAGTGACGCCGGCAAAGCGCCGAACCGTCGCGTAGAGCAACGCGCCGACGCCGAGATCGGCGATGACGGCGGGCAGCTTTACGAGTACGCGCAACGCCGCGAAGCTGCGGTCGTGGGCGGCAAAGAGCAGCTGCCAGAGATGACCGATCGCCGCTAAAACGTAGAAGTATCCCGGCGGGTAATCTACAAACCCGATCGTGGAATAAAACGAAGCAAAGCCGTGCTGCGACAGACCCAACGCCCATGCCGCGTAGGTGCTGACGTCAGTCTTGAAGCCTTCGCTCGGAATAAAGAACAGCCGCACGACCAGGCCCGCCAAAAGCAGCGCCGGAAGCGCCCAGGCTAGCGAGGTCTGCCGCGCCGAGGCACGGACCGTACCATTGACGTTCACGCGTTTTACTTTTCCTTAAGAAGCTAACGCGCGGCGGTGAGGCCGAGCGTGCTCGAGAGAAACTCGCGAAGCTCCGGATTGGGATGATTCTCGACGATGGCCAGATGGGCTGCTGCAGCCTGCGCTGCGGCTTCGTGGGCGCCGAGCGAGTCGAGCGCGTCCACGATGCGTTCGACGGTGAGGGCATCGAGCGGCTTGCCCCTTGCGTACGCGCCGGCCACGATTGACCGCGCCGGCGAAGACGGCTGCGCGATCGCCCAAACCACCGGAAAAGTCCACTTCCGCCGGGCAATGTCGCTTGCTACGGTCTTTCCCGTCTGGTCGACCGTCGACCAGATGCCCGCTGCATCGTCTCGAATTTGAAAGGCCATGCCGTAGGCGCGCCCAACCGCTCCATAGCCTGCAATGGTAGCGTCGTCGCAGCCGGCCGCGTGCGCGCCCAAACGGCACGAGGCGTCGAAAAGCTCCGCCGTTTTGCACTCTATCATGCGATAATAATCGCGCACACCGACCGATCGCTCCGACTCAAAGTACAGATCGAGGGACTGACCTTCGCACATCACGGCGTGCGCCTCGTGGAGCAGCGCCAGCATTTGCAGCACCCGCCGGGGCTCGAGGTACGCGACGGCATGCTCGAGGCTGAGAAAGCTGAGCGCGCACATTGCGTCTCCGGCGTTGATCGCTCGCGCGACGCCGTACGCGCTCCACAGAGTCGGGCGCCCGTGGCGCAGCTCGTCGCGATCTTCGATGTCGTCGTGCACCAGCGAATAGTTGTGAAAGATCTCGACGGCGACCGCCGCGTCGAGCGCGTGCTCGATGGGAGCGCCTTCGCCGGTCGCAACCCGCATCACCATTTGCGGGCGGAGCCGCTTTCCCCGGCGAGCCGGTCCATAGGGCGAGTAACCAAAATGGCGCAAAAGACTATCGGAGATCTCGTTGGATCCCCGATATCCCGTGATTCGCTCCTCGAGCGCGTTCTCGAAACGCTCGGAAAGTATGGCCAGGTTAAGCAGAAGCGGCCAAAACCTCCATGCGTTCCTCTACCTGGTCGACCAGCCATCCGGGCGTCGACGCACCGGACATCAGTCCAGCCACCTTGACGCCGTCAAACCACTGCGCTTGGAGTTCGCCCGGCCCCTCGATGTGGTACGCGCGGGCGCCGTGCGATTCCGACAGATCGGCCAGGTGCCGGGTGTTCGCCGACGTCTTGCCGCCTACCACGATCATTACTTCCACGTCCTTGGCTAGGCGCAGAGCTTCGTTCTGCCGGTTATGGGTATCGGTGCAAATCGTGTTGACGGCACGCACCTCGTAATATTTTGCGGAGAGTGCCTGAACGATTTCGGTAAAGCCTTCACCCGACCACGTCGATTGAACTACCACGCCGACGCGGCTAGAGCGCGGTAACCGCTCGACGTCCGCCGGAGTCTGAATGCACCAGGCGCCCGGAACGTGACTGAGCGTCCCCTTTACCTCGGGGTGGTTGGGGTCGCCGATGACGATGATTTTGTAGCCGTCCGCCTTGAGCTTCTCGGCCTGGACGTGGATCTTCGTAACCATCGGGCAGGTCGCGTCGATAATTTCGAGGTTCTTCTCTTTGGCTTTCTCGAAGACGTCCACCGGCAAGCCGTGCGCGCGCACGAAGAGAGCGCCCGAGTCCACCTCGTCGACCTTCTGCGCGTTCTTGAGACCGCGTGCGGCAAGAGATTCAACCATCTGCGGGTTGTGAACCACGTGGCCGAGCGTCGTGACGTCGCCACGCGAAGCGATGGCTTCCTCGGCCTTCTTTACCGTGATCGCGACTCCGAAGCAGAATCCCTGAACGGACGCCTTACGAATTTCCACCGGTGCTCTCCGCCAGCTCTCCAATCGCTTTCATGATCTCTGCGGTGAACTTCGCCAAGTCGCCGCGGGTTGCTTTCCGGGCCGGCGGCGAGAGCGGAATGCCGAAAATTACGTCCGTGCGAGCGAGGCGCAGCGCCCGGTGGCTGCCGCGGACGCAGGCCGGGACGACCGGAACTTGGGCCAACGAGGCGAGCAGGGCGGCCCCGATCTGAGGGGCGATCGTACCGGTCGTGTTGCGCGTTCCCTCGGGAAAGATCCCGATCGCTCCGCCAGCTTCGAGCACCTGCAGCGAGCGCTTGACCGCGGCTGTCGCGCTTCCGTGACGATCGACCGGATAGGCGCCCAGCGCGCGAATCATCGTGCCCAATACCGGAATTACAAACAGCTCCTTCTTTGCCATGTAGCTGATCCGGCGCGGGCAGAGGCAACCTAGTATCGGTGGATCGAGGTACGACACGTGATTGCAAGCCACGATGAGCGGCCCGGCCGCCGGAACGTTGGCCGCTCCGAAGACGCGCGCGCGCCACACGGTTCGGGCGATCGCGCTAACCACAAACTTTGAAAAATCGTAGAAGCGCGCGTTCACCGGCTCCGCGCCACGATTTCGCAAATCTTATCGACGACACTCTTGGCATCGATCTCGCTTGAATCGACGATGTGCGCGTCCGGCGCCGGTGCCAGCGGCGAAATAACGCGCGTTTGGTCGAGCCGGTCGCGCTCCTCGATCTCTTGCGCCAGACGATGGGCGTCGACCGCGACGCCGGCTCTTTCCAGCTGCATCAGGCGCCGTTCGATGCGTGCCGGAACCGACGCGGTGAGATAGATCTTAACCGGCGCGTTCGGCAATACGACCGTACCGATGTCGCGACCGGCCATCACGACCGCACCCTTTTCGGCAATGCCCCGCTGCGCACGAACCATTGCGGCGCGGACTTCGGACTGCGCGGCCACGACCGAAACAATCGCCGTCACCTCGTTGCTCAAGAGCGTCGCTTCGTCGAGCTCACGACCACCAGCCCGAATCCGAAAGCCGAGCTGCGCGGATTCGTCGAGCTCGACCTCAATCGGTTCGTCGCTCATCAGCCGCGCCAGCGCGGCGCCGTTATCTACGTCGGTTCCGTTGCGCAGAGCCAGCAACGCAAGCGCGCGATACATCGCGCCGGTATCGAGATACAGTATCGCCAAACGCTTTGCCACCGCGCGCGCAACCGTCGTCTTTCCGGCTGCCGCCGGTCCGTCAATGGCAATTTGCAAGTGCGCGCGGTCGCTCACGCGCGTCGGATTCGCCTAGGCAAAGCGGACGCCCCGCAGAAGGGATGAGGGTGGCAAAGGCGCGCGCGGTTTACTTCTGCTCGGCTTGCGGTTTCGAATCGCCGCGATGGCTTGGGCGCTGTCCGCAATGCGAGGCATGGAATTCTTTCGACGAGCGCGCTTTCGCCGTTTCGGCAAAAGCGGCACGCGGTTCGCGGCGGAGTGCGGCGAGCAGCGCGGGACCGTTTGCATTGCACGAGATCGGCTCGGCCGGCGTGGCGCGCGTGGGCGTCGGCATGCCCGAGTTCGATTCAGTCCTCGGCGGCGGCATCGTTCCAGGCAGTTTAACGCTCGTTGGCGGACCGCCGGGGGCCGGAAAATCGACGCTGCTGCTTCAGATCGCGGCGCGCTTGGCGCAACAGGGCGAAGTCATCTACGTCTGCGGCGAGGAATCGCCGGAGCAGGTGAAGCTGCGAGCGGAGAGAGTGCTTGGTGAGAGGTCATCCTTCGACAAGCTCAGGATGACGGTGTATCCGGAGACGAACTTGCGAACCGTGCTCGACACGCTCGAGCGACGAGCTCCGCTTGCGATCGTGATTGACTCGATTCAGACCGCCTGGCTGCCGGAGTCGGAAGCGTATGCCGGCAGCGTCACGCAGATTCGCGACTGTACGCAGGCACTGATGGACTATGCGAAACGCAGCGGGTGCGCGTGCTTCATCGTCGGCCACGTCACCAAGGACGGTGCGATCGCGGGACCGCGGCTGCTCGAGCATCTTGTCGACACGGTCCTCTACTTCGAGGGCGAAAGCGGCGGTGAATATCGCATCCTGCGCGCCTACAAGAACCGCTTCGGGTCGATCGACGAGATCTGCGTATTTACGATGCACGAAGCCGGACTTCACGAAGTGGCCAACCCGTCGGAACTGTTTTTGGGGGCACGCAGGCAGCGTCCGAGCGGCTCGTGCGTGGTCGCCTCGATCGTCGGCTCGCGCCCGGTCTTAGTGGAGGTGCAAGCTTTGGTCGGCGAGGCGGCATTTGGGACACCGCGACGACTCGCCAATAATCTAGATCAACAGCGGCTCGCAATGATCATTGCCGTACTCGAACGGCATGCCGGGTTCGCGTTGGGAACGCACGATGTGTACGCTTCGGTCGCGGGCGGCTTGCGCGTCGTCGAGCCTGCGGCAGATCTCGGAATTGCGCTCGCCATCGCGTCGTCGTTTAGAAACGTCGCCACGCCCCCGTCGGCAGCCGTTTTCGGCGAGCTTGGATTATCCGGCGAAGTGCGCGCCGTCACCGGCGGCGACCGTCGCGAGATCGAGGCAAGCCGGCTGGGCTACACGCAAATCGTCTCACCGAGGAACGCTCGCGATATCGTTACCGCGATACGGAACGTACTTGGATAGGGCCCTATTTGAGATTGTGCCGAATCTGTCGGAGGGACGGGATCCCGCCACGATCGAGGCGGCATGCGCAGCAGCAGAGAACGTCGGCGCGCGCCTGCTCGATTGGAGCAGCGACGCCGTGCACCATCGTAGCGTTCTTACGATTGTCGGCGATGCGGCGCAAGTCTTGGATGCGGCGATCGCGTTGGCAGGCGTTGCGGTCGCCCGAATCGATCTGCGGACTCACCGCGGCGCTCACCCGCGGATCGGCGCGCTCGACGTGCTTCCGTTCGTTCCGCTCGAAAACGCAACCCTCGAGCAGGCCGCGGCGCTGGCGCATCGCGCCGGAGCGGAAATATGGAATCGCTACGGCATTCCTTCCTTTTATTATGGCGCGGCTGCGCGCCGGGAAGAGCGCAGGGCGCTGCCCGACATTCGGCGGAACGCCGGCTGGGCGCCCGATGAAGGCGATCTACCGCGTCACGCGAGCGCGGGAGCCATTGCGATCGGTGCGCGCGACGTTTTGATCGCCTTCAACGTCGAGCTGGCGGGTGACGATCTGGCGGCCGCACGCGAGATTGCGCTTGCCGTGCGGGAGCGTAACGGGGGCTTGCGCTCGCTGCGCGCGCTCGCGCTGCCGCGCGGGCCGGACCGCGTGCAGGTCTCGCTCAACGTGACGGATTATGCTGCAACTCCACTGTATCGAGTAGTTGAGGTCGTGCGACTTCTCGCGGCCGAGCGCGGAATCGAGGTCCTAGGTTGCGAGCTGATCGGTTGCCTTCCGCGAGCGGCCGTAGAATCGGCCGCAGCCTACTACTTAGGAGTCACGCACTTGTGAGAGCCCCGGTAAAAAGCTTCCTAACTGCGTGCGTCGCGTTCGCCGTGTCGGTAGGCGCGCCGGCTGTGGTGCACGCGCAGAGCGGACCCGGCGACGCAGGGATCTTCACGACCACGCTGCGCAACGGCTTGCGCGTGGTCGTCGTCGAGGATCGTGCCGCGCCGGTGGTTCAAACCGGGGTTTGGTACGGTTTCGGCTCGCTGCAAGAGACACCCGGCAAGACCGGCTTGGCCCACGCACTCGAGCACATGCTCTTTCGCGGAACGCCGGAGATCTCGTCGGGCGGCCTCGACGACATAACCGCCCGGCTGGGCGCGCAGATGAACGGGCAAACGACGTACGACTACACCCAGTTTTACTTCGAGATGCCGGCCGACAAGCTCGACGTCGCCCTTTATGTCGAAGCCGACCGCATGCAGCACGCCGCGCTGCGCGCATCCGATTGGGCGATCGAGCGCAATGCGGTTCTCAACGAGATCGAAGGGGATGAGAGCTCGCCCTTCTTCAACTTGCTGGCGAGAGTTCGCGCGGCCGCGTTTCCGGGTCAGCCGGCGGGCCGGACGCCGCTAGGAAACCCAACTGACGTCGCGCAAGCGACCGTCGCCGACATCGCGCGCTACTACCACGAGTGGTACGCGCCGAACAACGCTACGCTCGTCGTGGCCGGCGACGTCGACCACGCAGCGGTTTTCGCAAAGGTCCAACGTTTTTTCGGAACGATTCCCGCAAAGAAGCTTCCCGCAAAGGCGGATAACAATCCGATCGCTTCGCCGGGCAAGACGGTCGAGGCGCAATTCCCCTTTCCATTCGAGATTCTCGATCTTGCGTATGCCGTTCCAGGCGATACGCAGGCGGGAGAACCGGCGGTCAGCACCCTGGCGACGCTGCTCGAGAGTCAGCGCTCTCCCTTCTATCAAGCACTGGTGGAGAGCAACATCGCGCTGGCGATCGAGGCGAATGCCGACACGCAGCTGCGCGGCGGCTTGCTCAACGTGTTCATCATTCTCAACCCCGGCCACAGCAGCGCCGAAGCTCAGAGCGTGTTCCAAGCCACGCTAGATTCCATGACGAGCAATGGACTGGCGCCGGATTTGGCGCTGGCCGCCAAACGACTGACGATCGCCGAGCGCCTCTACACCGCCGACTCGATCGACGGAATCGGAAATTTAGCCGGTTACACGTACGGCATCGTCGGCGAGAAAATCTCCGATGAGGACGCGCGCATTTCGGCGCTGACCAACGCGGACCTGGTGGCGGCGGCGCGGCGTTATCTCAGCCGGCCGACTGTCGTCGGACACCTTACGCCAAACGAAAGTCCCCCGCGCGGCAGCTCGCAAAAGAGCAGCAGCGAAGCCAGCGACGACTTCTCGCGGCGCGCTCCCAGCGGCCCGATCGTCCAGCCGGCCTGGATCGCAAAAGCAGTCAGAACGCCGACCACCGCGCGTAGCGCTCTCGCGCCCGTCGAGTTCAGGCTCGCAAACGGTTTGCGCGTCATCGTACAAACCAAGAACGATCGTCCTACCTTCGTTCTTCAGGGCAACATCGCGTCGTCGCCGGCCTTCGAACCGCCGGGAGAATCCGGGATCGCGCGCCTGGCTTCGGCGGTTGCCGATTACGGGAGCGCAGCGTATTCGTTCTCGGAGCGCCGCAAGGAGACCGACGAAATCGGCGCGTTCGTGGAAACGGGACAGGATTTCTCGGCTCAGGGGCTCGCAAGCGATTTCGAGCGCATCGCCGCAATCCTGGCCGACGGCGAAGCGCATCCGAGCTTCGCCGATCCTTGGCTCGGAGTCGAGCGCTCGCAGCTGGCCAACAGCCTGCAGTCCGAGGCCAATATCTCCGGCGTCATGGTTGACCGCGCGTATTATCGTCTGTTGCTCTCGGGTGACGATCCGACGCTCCGGCAGCCGACCCCGCAAAGCGTCGGCGACCTTACTCGCGACGACCTTCTGGCATACGTGCAGCAATACTGGCGTCCCGATCTCACGACGATTGCGGTCGTAGGCGATCTTTCGCCAGAACGTGTCCGCCGCGCGTTGGAAGACACGTTCGGCACTTGGCAAACGAGCGGGCCGCGTCCCAATCCGCATTTAATGCCGATGCCGCCGGCAGCCGGCGGCCATCAATACATCGGAACCGAAGCGAATCAGGTCTACATTCGGCTCGGTCAGCCGGCCGTCTCGCGCGCCAGCCGAGATTACGACACGTTTCTCGTGCTGAATCAAATTCTAGGAGGCGCCGGCGCTTTCGAGTCGCGCCTTTGGCAAGGATTGCGGCGAACTCGCGGTCTGGTGTACAGCGTGAACAGCTCGATCGAGGCCGACGAAGACCGCGGTGACCTTCGGATCGAGCTGAGCGCCTCGCCGCAACGGGTCGTCGAGGCCGTGGAATTCGTGCGCAAACAGTTGGCGCGTCTGCAGGACGAGCCGGTTTCCGCAACCGAGCTGCAAGAGGCGAAGATTCGGCTCGTCAGCAACGCGTTGCTCGAGGAAGCCTCGTCGACCGGACAGGCGAAGCAGATCGCCGACATCGTTCGCAACGATCTGCCGCTCGACTATTACCGAACGCTCAACGAACGTTTCGAGCGGATCACGGCTGGCGACGTTGAGCGCGTTGCCCGTGAGTATCTGCACCCCGCAAGTCTCGTCGAAGTATATGCCGGGCCCTCGGGCCCATGGGCGGTGCAATCCATATGATCGAAACCACCGGCACAATCGAAACGACCGATCCCACGACCGGACGCGCGCTCGAGCGGTTCGAGCTCATGGACGCGGGACAGATCGACGCGAAGCTCGACGCTGCCGCAGACTGCGCGGCGCTTTGGAGCCGGGCATCGTTTGAGGAACGGGCGCGCGTCCTGCGCGCGGTTGCCGTGAGATTGCGTGCCGAGTCCGATTCGCTTGCCGCCGGAGCGGTGCGCGAGATGGGCAAGCCGATCGTTCAAGCGCGGGCGGAGGTTGAAAAGTGCGCGTCGGCGCTCGACTACTTCGCCGAGCACGGCGCCGCGATGCTTGCCGCGCAGCCGGCGCCATCTTCCGCCAAGCGCAGTTACGTGGCTTTTCGGCCGCTTGGCGTGCTGCTCGCGATCATGCCGTGGAACTTCCCGTATTGGCAAGTGATTCGCGCGGCGGCGCCCGCGCTCATGGCCGGCAACACGATGGTGCTCAAGCACGCCGCGAACACGACGCGTTGCGCGCTCGAACTCGAACGCATCTTTGGCGAAACCGGAGCGCCGCAAGGTCTTTTCGGCGCGCTGATCGCGCGCGGTGACGGCATCGACAAGCTGCTTGCCGACCCGCGTATAGCCGCCGTGACGCTGACCGGAAGCGAACGCGCCGGAGTCGCCGTCGCGCGCGCCGCCGGTGACGCGCTCAAGAAATGCGTGCTCGAGCTTGGCGGTTCCGATCCATTCGTGGTGTTTTCGGATGCCGACCTCGACGCAGCCGCTCGGACGGCGGTCCGGGCTCGTTTTCAAAACAACGGCGAGAGCTGCATTGCCGCGAAACGATTCCTTGTGGAGAACGGCGTTTATGACGAGTTCCTCACGCGCTTCGCCGAGTTGGCCGGCGCACAAGTTGTCGGCGATCCGATGGAAGAACGCGTGCAGCTCGGCCCGTGCGCCCGCCAAGACTTACGGCAAACCGTTCACGAGCAAGTCGTGGCGACGCTCCGTCGCGGAGCGCATCTTGCGCTCGGCGGAAAGCCGCTCGAACGAGAGGGATACTTCTACGAGCCTACCGTCGTTGCCGACGTGGTTCCCGGCATGCGGATGTTCGAGGAAGAAGTCTTCGGACCGGCAGCAGCGGTCGTGCGCGCCGACAGTCGCGAGCACGCGCTTGCGCTGGCGAATGCGTCGCCGTTTGGACTCGGCTCGAGCCTCTGGACGCGCGATGTTGCCGCCGCCGAAGACTTCGCGGCGCGCGTCGAAGCAGGCGCCGTTTTCATTAACGGCATGGTGGCGAGCGATCCGCGCTTGCCGTTCGGCGGGGTTAAGCGCAGCGGCTACGGGCGCGAGCTCTCGGCCTTCGGGATTCACGAGTTCGTGAACATCCAAACGGTCTGGATCGGCTAGGAAACGCGGCCGCATTTGAATTTTAACCATGTCATCCTGAGCGGAGCGACTTAATGGTGTCATCCTGAGCGGAGCGAGCGCAGCGAGCGAAGTCGAAGGACGCTCCGCCGCTCGGTCAGACGGTCCTCGTTCCGAACGCGACCGTGTTTTCAAGCACTGCCTTAGCGCAATAACTTAAAAGCGTGGTGCCAGGTGCCGGAGCGCGCGCCGTAGGCTAGCCACGCCATGCACATCGGCTCGAGGTAGCGCGACGACTCAATCCCGCCGAGATCGGCGCTCTCCCAGCCGAAGCTTTGCAGAATCTCAATAATCTCGGTCTTGGCCGCGTCGTCGTTGCCGGCAATGAACATCGTAGGCGGTCCACCATCGAACTGCGGATCGACGAAATATTGATTGCCGACCGTGTTAAAGGCTTTGACGACCCGCGCTTTCGGTAACGCGCGCTGCACGCGCTCGCCGAGCGAATCGTCAAAGCCGATCGCCAGCTGAATCGTTTTGCCGCCAAAGTTGAGCGGGTTCGTCGTGTCGATGACGACCTTACCAGCAAAATTCTGAGGGCCGGCCTGCTCGATGGCCGAAATTGTCGCGGTTCCGAGCGTAGCCAGCGCTACGATTTCGCCGAACGCCGCGGTTTGCGCGAAAGAGCCGACCTGCGCGCCCGCGTGCTGCTCCTTCTGCCAGGGTGCAAGCTTCGCCGCATCGCGCGTGCCGAGCATAACCTCGTGCCTGCGCGAAAGAAAACCGCGTGCCAGCGACTTCGCCACGTCGCCGCTGCCGAGAATTCCAATCTTCATGGGCGCTTTAACCCCGGCCAGCGGGCGAGAGATGCGCCGGACTGGCGCCGCTAGTGAAGGGTGGCTTCGCCGATTTGGCTCGGCTCGTCGTAGTTATCGACGGTGAAGAAAAGACTCTTGTTAAAGCCCAGCGCTATGCCGTTAGGAATGCTGCCGCTTGGTAACGCAACGACGGAACCGAACTTGCCGGTCGCGGGGTTGATGCGCCCGAGATCCGCGGTTAGGCTTTCGGTAAACCATAGTTCGCCGTCGGGCCCGGCCGCGAGTGCCTCAGGATAGCATTCGTGCTGTGCGATCGCAAATTCGCGAATCGTTCCGCTGCTCAGTATTTCAGCGATGTTATTTCCGCGCCGCTCGGTAAACCAAATATGTTTGTCGGGCGCATAGAGAATACCCCACGGCGTCGCTCCCTGCGTCGGAACGTCGAGCGACGTTTCGAATTGCAACGTGCTTACGTCGAACCGCGCGATCCGGTCGGCGCCCGATTCGCTGACGTAGAGAACGCCGTCCGGGCCCGTTTTGACGTCCCACGGGACGCTCTGATAATCCGGCAGGGCGAAGCGCGTAATCACGCCTTGAGGTGTCACTCGGCCGATGTATCCGTCATCGAATTCCGCGTACCAAACGTTTCCATCCGGACCGAGCGTAATGCCGCGCGGATCCGGATCGTAAGCGTTAATCGGGAACGACGTCACGGCGCCCTGCGGCGTCATCCGGCCGATCGCATTCGCACCGGGCTCCGAGAACCACAGGTTTCCATCGGCGCCTTCGACGATGCCTTCGATGTCGTTCTGGCTGCCCAGCGGGAACTCGGTGATTTGGCCATCCATCGCGATGCGCCCGATCGCCTGGGTGAAAAACTCCGAAAACCAGAGCGCGTTCTGCGGACCCCGCACGATATACATGGGCCACGCGTCCGTGGTCGGCGTGTTGAAGAATTGCAGGGCCGGCGCGGCCTCGCGCGTCAGCGGCATCGGGTTTTGCGTTTCGTACCCCAAACCTGCGACGGGAGGAGCCGTGGTTTGCGCACACCCGCAGGCGAAAAGCACGGCAATCGTTCCAACGCTAAGGAGCCGAGCGTTCACGGTAACCCTCCTCGACGGCAACGCCGAGTACGATGCTCCCAGACCAGCATGAAGAAACTCTGAAGCGTAGCCGCGGGGTTGTCGAGCAGTTACTTCACGCTGATGGCGGTGCCGATCGGCGTGACGAGCCCGTCCTCGACGGAGTTGGTCGGGATGCCGCCGGCCGGATAAAGCCAGCGGTTCTCGCTGCTCGGACCGGAGCTGCAGTAGTCGTAGTCGCCCCCGACGAGGTTTTTCTCGCCCACTGGGTTGAGCACGCCTTGCACCAGGTCGCAGATTTGCCCGCCTTCCGGATTCTCGAGGTAGGTCTGCCCGATGATGGTCCCGTTCTTGCCCGAGATCTTGATCCAATACACGCATGACGATTCCGTGTCGCCGCAAAGCTGGTCCGCCGAAACGATGTAGTCTCCCGGCTTGTACCACTGTATAAAGCCGGGGAAGTAGATCGTGCCCCCGGTGATAGTGATAACGTAACCCGACGTGCTCCCGTTGGGCACTTCTCCCAGCGCAAAATCTCCGCTGGCGTTTCTGCCGCTGACAAAGAGATCGCCGGCCGGATCGTAGCCGCCGAAGTAATAGTAGTAAAATCCCGGGATGGTCAGCACGGTCGGCGTGCACGAAGGGCACGAGTAGACATAGGCCCCGCCTTGGCCGCTAATATCAAAGATATTGAACACGGCGACGTCGTTGTTGGTCGGGTTGACGGCGCATCCAACGGGGTAGCCGTACGCGTCGTTGATGGTATTGAGCAGCAGGCCCGTGCGCGAGTACTCCAACAATTGCTCGGTGCCGGTATTGGCGACCCAGATGTACCCATTGTTGTTCGAGCACTCACCTTGCGGCTCGCTGAATCCCGTGATCGTTCCCTTCAGATTCAAATCGGGCAGGGTGAAAATGTCGACCTCGTCGGTTCCCGCATCGGAGGCAAAGAGCAGCCTCGGTGCATTCTTTACGTCGGGCGAGATCCACGACTTGCGCAAATCCCGCCGCACTAGAACCGGCGGCCGGACCGCAAGGCTCGCTCTCAAGAGCCGGGGGGCGGCTTCGGCGGTGCCGGGAGCGAGCGTGGGCGGTTCCGTGCCCGCGTTTCCACCGCATCCGGGAAACAAAACCGCCGCGCAAATCGCCAGGGCGGCACGTCTCGAAATCGACGCTTTGTTCATGCTCCACTCATCCTTCGGCCTCAGGACGACGCTATGTGCGTGCTCCCTGTGGCGTGATTGTACTGCAATAGGTTGCGATCCGCGAGAGGCCGGTCGCGACTTGTTCGGGCGACGACACCCAGCTGAGGCGAAGCCAGCCTTCCAGCGATGGGCCGAACGCAACGCCCGGAATCGCGATTACGTCGTAACGCTCGGCAAGCTCGGCGGCGGCCTCGAGCGAACGCGCTCCGGGGCTGAGCCGCACGCATACGTAGAACGTGCCCTCGGGATTGACGTAGCGCAGGCCGCTCTTCTCCAGCTCAGCGATCAGGTTGGCGCGCTGCTCCCGATACCATGGCGCGTGCTCCTGCAGCGCGCCGGGAGTTCGAAAGACGCTCCTGGCGACGCGCTGCGCAAACGTGTCGGCGCAGGACGTCGCCCAAGCGTGAACTTTGATCGCCTGCTCGATGAATGCGCTCGGGGCCAGAATCCAGCCTAAACGCAGACCGGTCAGCGCGTTGCTCTTGCTGAGCGAGTTGGTCACGATCGTATTCGGCCAAGACCGCGCGAGCTCGCCGGCATTGTCGACGAAGACTTGTTCGCGATAAATCTCGTCGTGAATCAACCAGATCGGCTCGCCGCCCCGCTGCTCCAGCACGCGAACCAGCGCCGCCACCGAATCGGAGGAGATCACGCGCGCCGTCGGATTGCAGGGGGAGCATACAACGATCGCGCGCGTCCGCTCGCCGATTGCAGCGCCAATGCGCTCCGCATCGAACGCAAAATTGTCCTCGTCGCGCATCGCGACGCTCCGCACCGCGACGCCCTCGAGCGCCGCCATTTTCTGGTACGAGGGAAAGCACGGCTCGACGATCAGCAGCTCGTCGCGGGCCGGATCCAGCAAGGTCTTGAGCGTTACGTACATTGCCTCTTGCGACCCGACCGTAACGCAAACATTTTCAACGCGGTCCATCGACGGATAGGCATAGTAGCTCGCGATTGCATGACGCAACTCCGCCTCGCCGGCGTTGGGTGTGTACTTGATACCGCATTTCGAGAGCGATGCTATCGCTCGATCGAAATGTCTAAGGTTCGGAAGCAGCGACGGCTCACCCAAGCCGAGATCGATCGAGCTTGGCTTCCTCTTACTCGAAACCTCGCGAATCAGCGAGGCGGCAATGTCGAGGACGCGCGGATTCACGTGGCGAGATCGTACTCTCGCAGCACTGCATTGAGGGATACTTTGAGATCCGTCGATTCGGTTCGGGTTCCGACGATGAGGGCACAGGGCGTGCCGTACTCGCCCGCCGGAAAGCGTTTGGGCTGCATACCGGGGATCACAACCGCGCGCGACGGGACGCGTCCCTTGGTTATCACCGGCTCGCTGCCGCGCACGTCGACAATCGGCGAGCTCGCGGTTAGGACGACTCCGGCGCCGATCACCGCTTCACGCTCGACGCGTACGCCTTCAACCACGATGCAGCGCGAGCCGATGAAAGCGCCGTCCTCGACGACGACCGGCGTAGCCTGCGGCGGCTCGAGAACGCCGCCGATGCCGACGCCTCCGGAGAGGTGAACGCCACTGCCGATTTGCGCGCAGGAACCGACCGTCGCCCAGGTATCGATCATCGTATCCTCGCCCACGTACGCGCCGATGTTGACGAATCCGGGCATCAGCACGACGCCGGGCGCAAGAAAGCTTCCGTAGCGCGCGACTCCGGGCGAAACGCATCGTACTCCGGCTTTACGGAATTTAGTTTTGAGCGGCATTCTGCGCTTACGACGGGTAAAGTAGAGGAGAATCGCCTCTTTTAGCCACGCGTGTGTGATCCACTCGCCGTCTCGCGGCTCGGCGACGCGCAGCGCCCCGCTGTCGAGCTTGTCGATCGCTTCGTCGACAGCGCGCCCTCGACGACCGTGCACGTCGCCCTCGCCGCGCGCCAACGCCGAGATCTTGGCCTGCAGTTCTTCCGCGGTCACCCGCGGAACCTACGGCACGAGGCAAGCCTGCCCCCGCATCATGAAAGGACTTCGCCGTGCCGAACTCAGCCGCCGACGAGCAACGAATCAACACCATTCGCTTCCTAGCGGTGGACGCCGTGGAGAAGGCCAACTCGGGCCATCCGGGCATGCCGATGGGCGCCGCGGCGATGGCCTATACGCTGTGGACGCGTCACTTGCGCTTCAATCCGAAAGATCCGCACTGGCTCAATCGCGACCGCTTCGTTCTCTCCGCGGGGCACGGCTCGATGCTGCTGTACGCGCTGCTCTATCTCACCGGTTACGACCTCACCCTCGATGACATCAAGAACTTCCGTCAGCTCGGCAGCAAGACTCCCGGACATCCCGAAGCCGGCCGCACGCCCGGCGTCGAGGCTACTACCGGTCCGCTGGGACAGGGACTCGGCAACGCCGTAGGCATGGCGATTGCCGAAGCGCACTTGGGCGCCGTCTACAACCGCGATGACGCCGCAATCGTCGATCACTTTACCTACTGCCTTTGCGGCGACGGCGACCTCATGGAGGGAATTAGCCAGGAGGCGATCTCGCTGGCAGGGCACTTGAAGCTCGGAAAGCTGATCGTCTTCTACGACGATAACCTCGTGTCGCTCGCCGGGCCTACCGACGTTACGCTTAGCGACGACCCCGTTGCCCGCTTCGACGCCAGCGGGTGGCACACGCAGTTCATCGACATCGATCACGGCAACGACGTTGCAACCATCGACCAGGCGATTATAGTGGCAAAAAACGTCACCGACCGCCCATCATTCATCGCAGTGCGCACGCACATCGGTTACGGCTCGCCGCGTCAAGACAACTATCTCGCGCACGGCGAAGCGCTGGGGCCCGACAACGTCAAGAAGTCGAAGGAAGAGCTGGGCTGGCCGCTCGAGCCCGACTTCTACGTGCCGCAAGACGCGCTTGCCTTCTATCGCTCGGTCGGCGCGAAGGGCGCCGAACTGGAAGCTGCTTGGCAAACGGCCTTTGACGCGTGGAAGCGCGGTAACTCCGAACTGGCGGCGCAGCTGGAACGCGCTTTGCGCCGCGAGCTTCCGCCGAATTTGCCGTGGCCGACCTTCACCGCCGAAAACGGCAACGTTGCAACGCGCGACGCCGGCGGGACCGTGATGAATGCGATTGCGATCGCCCTGCCCGAGCTCGTCGGCGGCTCGGCCGACCTCGATCCGTCGACAAGGACCTACCTCAAGAACTGCGGCGACTTCGAGCCGAACAATTATGCTGGGCGAAACATTCACTACGGCGTGCGCGAACACGTGATGTCGGCCGCAACCAACGGAATCTCGCTTCACGGCGGGCTGCTGCCATTCGCCGCGACCTTCTTCAACTTCGTCGACTACCTGAAACCGGCGTTTAGGTTGGGCTGCCTCACTAAAATTCGCTCGATCTACGTGTTCACCCACGACTCGGTCTTTCTCGGCGAGGACGGCCCGACGCACGAGCCGATCGAGCAGCTCGCGACGTTGCGCGCGACGCCGAACTGTTACGTCGTGCGTCCCGCCGACGCGCTCGAGACGCTGGAAACCTGGAAGCTCGCCGTTGCCTCGAAGGATGCGCCGTTCGTCATCGTGCTCACGCGGCAAAAAGTGCCGTTCTTGGGCGTCCGCGATGCGGCGGTCGCAAAGGGCGCGTACGTGCTTTCGGACGCCGAAGGCGGAAATCCGGACTTGATCCTGATAGCGACTGGTTCCGAAGTGGCGCTCGCGGTCGATGCAAAGAAACTGCTCGATGCCAAAGGCGTGCGAACGCGAGTGGTTTCCATGCCGTGCTGGGAGCTTTTCGACGCGCAGCCGCAGGCGTATCGCGATGAAGTCTTGCCGCCGGCGGTCGGCGCCCGGATGTCGATCGAAGCCGGCGCGACGCTGGGTTGGTCGAAGTATGTGGGGGATCGCGGCTACGCGTTCGGAATCGACAAGTTCGGCGCGTCGGCGCCTGCCGCCGCGATTGCCAAGGCCTACGGCTTCACCCCGGATAACGTCGCCCAGGTCGCCCTCAACAAATTTGCTCTAGCTGCTCGTTAGGAGAGACCATGAAGAACCAGGTCCAGCAACTGCTCGATGCCGGGCAGAGCGTGTGGCTCGATAACGTCCGCCGCAACATGTTCGCTTCCGGCGAGCTCGCGCGCTTGATCGAAAACGGGCTGCGGGGCATGACCAGCAACCCGACGATCTTTGAGAAGGCGATCGGCGCCGGCAACGATTACGACGCGCAGCTGGCTTCGCTGGTCGGCACGGAGAAGAATGCCGACGCGCTCTTCTGGGATCTTGCGATCCAAGACATTCAAAGCGCTTGCGACGCCTTTGCTTCGGTCTACAACTCGTCGGGCGGAAACGACGGCTTCGTTAGCCTCGAGGTCTCACCGCTGCTGGCAAACGACACCGCCGGAACGATCGGGATGGTCAAAGAGCTGTGGGACCGCGTGAGCCGGCCGAACGTGATGATCAAGATACCCGGCACCAAGGCAGGTCTGCCCGCGATCGAAGAGTCTATTTACCGCGGCTATAACATCAACGTCACGTTGATCTTCTCGGTCGACATGTACGAGAAGGCGGCATTGGCATACGTCAAGGGGCTTCGGCGGCGCGTGGAGGAGGGTAAGCCGATCGATCGAGTCCGGTCCGTGAACTCGGTGTTCGTCAGCCGCATCGACACCGCGATCGACAAGCTCATCCAAGCGCGGATCAATCAAGGCGAAAAGCTCGAAGGCCTGCTCGGCAAAACCGGAATCGCCGGACTCAAGCTCACCTATCAGAAATTCAAAGAGATCTTTTACGGCGACGAGTTTGCGGCACTCAAAGCTAAAGGCGGCGCCGTGCAGCGTCCCCTCTGGGCCTCGACCTCAACCAAAAATCCGCATTACCCCGATCTTATGTACGTCGAGAACGTGGTCGGGCCGGATACGGTCAACACGATGCCGCCGGCAACGCTCGATGCGCTGCTCGATCACGGCAAGGTCGTTCCCGATACGGTCGAGAGCGATCTGCGCGGGGCGACCGACGTGATGCGCGCGCTGCAAGAGGCCAAGATCTCGCTCTTCGATGTGACGGCCGACCTGCAGGTCGAGGGCGTTCAGCTCTTCTCGGATTCTTTTGCCGCGCTGCTGGGCGCGATCGTGTACAAGCAGAAGCTTCTGGAATCGGGCGGCGCGCAGAGAGTGCGCCTGTCGCTGGGGCAGTCGCAGGTTCATTACAACGCGGCACTCGACCAACTCGCCTCGGCCGATTTTTTGAAGCGAATCTGGGCGCACGACCCTACGCTGTGGTCGACGCAACCCGAGGCGGTTGAGATCATCAAGAAGTCCTTGGGCTGGCTCGACATCCAGCAGCACATGCTCGACGAGGTCGCCGGATTAAGGAAATTTTCCGCCGAGGCTAAGGATCACTTCGATTCGGCGGTAGTGTGCGGAATGGGCGGGAGCTCGCTCGCCCCCGACATCATCGCCGACACGTTTGGACCCATCCAGGGCTACCCGCGACTCCACGTGCTCGATTCAACCTCGCCGCAGCAGATCAAGGAGCTTGAGGGCGCAATCAACATCGCCGCCACGCTCTTCATCATCTCGAGCAAGAGCGGTACGACGACCGAGCCGAACGCGTTCTACGCCTACTTCCATGAAAAGGTCAGCAAAGAGGTCGGGGTAGCAGCGGCGGGCCGAAACTTCGCGGCGATTACCGATCCAGGCACGACGCTGGATAAAGAAGCGCGCGAGGCCGGCTTCCGCGCCGACTTCGAGAACGATCCGAACATCGGCGGCAGATACTCGGCGCTCTCGTTCGTCGGCATCGCTCCGTCGGCGATTGCCGGCTACGACATCAACCTGCTGCTCGACCGGGCTCTTGGTGCGATGCACGCCAACGATCGCACGGTCGATCCGCGCACCGCGCCCGGCGTCCTGTTCGGCGCAGCGATCGGCGGACTCGCCGTCAACGGCCGCGATAAGCTCACGATCGTCACCCATCCATCCGTCAAGGCTTTCGGCGCGTGGGCCGAGCAGCTGATCGCCGAGTCGACCGGCAAGCTCGGCAAAGGCATCGTTCCGATCGAGGGTGAGCCGCTAGGCACGCCCGACGATTACTCCGGCGATCGCGTCTTTGTTTACGTCGGCGCCAATTTGCCCGGCCCCGAGGCGGGGGTCGCTGAAAAACTAAGCGGGCTCGAAGGCGCCGGCCATCCGGTGATTCGGCTCGACATGAACGATCCGTACGACATCGGCGAGCAGTTCTATCTATGGGAGATCGCGGTGGCGGCGGCGGGCGTGATTCTCGGCATCAACGCCTTCGATCAGCCCAACGTGCAAGAGTCAAAAGATAACACCGTCGCGTTGCTCGCACAGTATGCAAAGAACGGCAAGTTCGACGAGCCCAAATCGGAAATCGACGGCCCGGATTTTACCATCACGTATCTCTCGGGGAGCCGCGACATTTCCGCAAAGAATCCCACCGAGGCGCTCGCCGGCCTGTTCGCACAATTGCGGCCGGGCGATTACAACGCCATCACGGCGTACATCGCTCGGAACGAAACGCATGCTGCGCTGCTGGGAGAGCTTCGCTTGAAAATCCGTAACGCATTTCGCGTAGCAACCACGGTCGGCTTCGGGCCGCGTTTCCTGCACTCGACGGGACAGCTGCACAAAGGCGGGCCAGATTCCTGCGTCGTGCTGCAGATAACGGCCGACGATCCCGACGATCCCATGATTCCGGGCATGAACGTCGGCTTCCGTACGCTGCTCACCGCGCAGGCTCTCGGCGATTGGATGTCGCTCGATAAACGGGGCCGCCGCGGCATTCGCATCCACTTTAAGAAGGACGTAACTTCCAAGCTGCGCGCTTTCGTCGAGGACGTGATCGATGAAGCGCTGACCGTGCGAGCTTAACTGGGTTGAAAGGATCGACGATGCAACTCGGGATGGTCGGACTCGGAAAGATGGGCAACTACATGACGCAGCGGCTGATCGGCGGCGGGCACAAGGTCGTCGGATTCGATCGCAGCGCGGACGCCGTGCGCGACGTCGTCGGACATGGCGCGACCGGCGCCTCGAGCCTGGCCGACATGGTTGCGAAGCTCACCGAATCGCCGAAGGTGGCGTGGGTTATGGTTCCGTCGGGCGCTCCCACCGACGACACGATCCACGAGCTCGCGGGCCTCATGGGGCCGAGCGGGATCGTCATCGACGGCGGAAACACCAATTATAAGGATGGTCTGCGCCTCTACGCCGATTGCAAGGCGAAGGGCGTCTCGCTCATCGATGCCGGAACGAGCGGCGGCGTCTGGGGTTTGCAAGAAGGTTATTGTTTAATGGTGGGCGGCGACGATGCGCAGGTGAACCATTGCGAACCCATCTTTCTGACGCTGGCGCCGCCGGGCGGGTACGCGCACGTCGGTCCTGCCGGCGCCGGTCACTTCTCGAAGATGGTGCACAACGGCATCGAGTATGGCCTTATGCAAGCCTACGGCGAGGGATTCGAGATCCTCAAGAACTCGCAGTACGATTTCGATCTCGGACAGCTTGCCGAGCTCTGGACGCATGCTAGCGTCGTGCGCTCTTGGCTGCTCGAGCTGCTCGCGCGCGCGTTCAAAGAGGATCCAGGACTGAAAGATATTCGTGGCTACGTGGAAGATACCGGCGAGGGGCGCTGGACCGTCGAGGCGGCAATCGATGAAAATATCCCGGCACCGGTCATCACGCTTTCCTTGATGGCCCGCATGGCATCGCGCCAAGACGAGTCTTTCAGCGCGAAGGTTGCTGCGGCGCTCCGCAATCAATTCGGCGGTCACGCGGTCAAAAGCGAGACGCATGCCTGACGAAGCAACCGCTACGGCGACGGTCTCGGGAGACGGCGCTGCAGCCAACCCGTTGCGCGAAGGCCTTGCCACCGAGCGCATTGCGAACCCCTGCAGCGTGGTGTTTTTTGGCGCCAGCGGAGATCTGTTCAAGCGAATGCTGCTCCCGGCCGTATACTCGATGCGGCTAAACGGCACCCTTCCCACCGATTTTGCCCTGATCGGCTTCGCGCGAACCGCCTACACGGACGACGCATTTCGCGAATATTGCCGCAAGCAACTCGAGCTGTTCATGCCGGACGGCTCAAAGCCGCAAGGCGCGATGTGGGACGATTTCGCGCGCAGGATCAGTTACATCACCGCCGATTTCAACAACACCAGCCATTTTAAGGACTTGAAGAAACGGCTGGAGCAAAACGACCGCGATTTCGGTACGCGCGGTAACCATCTTTTCTATCTCTCCACCCCTCCGTCAGTCTTTCCGGTCATCATCAAGCAGCTGAAAGCCGCCGGCCTCGAGAAGGACCCGCAAGGCTGGACGCGGATCGTTGTGGAGAAGCCGTTCGGCACCGATCTCACCTCGGCGCGCACGCTGCAGCGCGCGATCGAGGCGGTCTTTCCGGAGAACGAGATCTATCGCATCGACCACTACTTGGGCAAAGAGCCGGTGCAGGACATCATCGCACTGCGCTTCGCGAACACCATCTTCGAGCCGATTTGGAACCGCAACTACGTGCAGAACGTGCAGATCACTTCGGCGGAATCGCTAGGCGTCGAGGAGCGCGGCGGCTATTACGATTCGGCCGGCGCGCTGCGCGACATGATCCAAAATCACGTGATCAACCTGCTGGCTTTAGTGGCGATGGAACCGCCGATCAGCTCGAACGCCGACGACATTCGCGGCGAGAAATATAAGGTGCTCTCCGCGATCGATCCGCCGGCGCACACCGACGTGTGGTCGATGTCGGCGCGCGGGCAGTACGGGCCCGGGGCAATCGACGGACGGGCCGTCAAAGGGTACCGGCAAGAACCGGACGTTGCGCCGGATTCAAACACCGAAACCTTCGCCGCGGCGATGCTGTTCGTGCAGAACTGGCGCTGGGCCGGCGTTCCATTCTACCTTCGGTCAGGTAAGCGGCTGCCGCGCAAGGTTTCCGAGATCGCCGTCACGTTTAAGCCGATACCCCATCGTTTCTACGGCGAGTCAACCGACCAAATCGAGCCGAACGTTTTGGTGATCAAAATCGAGCCGGACGAGGGCATTTCGATGCGCTTCGAAGCGAAAGTCCCCGGGCCCGAGGAGCACGTCCGCAGCGTCTACATGGATTTCAATTATGGAAGCGGGTTCGGCGTGCAGTCGCCGCCCGCGTACGAGCGGCTGATTGGAGATGCGATTCTCGGCGATCAAACGCTGTTCACGCGCTGGGACGCAGTCGAGCGGGCCTGGGAGATCGTCACGCCGATTTTAGAGGTTTGGCAGAACACGAAAGATTTTACGTTTCCCAACTACGCGGCCGGCAGCCAAGGTCCGGAAAGCGCCAGAAAACTCTTCCCGGATTGGCGCCACATATGACGCTCGAGCGCGTCGACGCGCGAGTCGCGACCCAGACGCTCGTCGTGTTCTTCGAGAATTCATCGATCGGCGAACTAGCTCGCGACCGTATTCGGAGGCTCGCATCCAAACATCCGTCACGAGTCGTCATCCTCGACGCCGCGCAAAGCGAAAGCATGCATCGTATCGAGGGCTCCGATTGGGTCGAGCTCGGCGTCAGCGGAACGCCGCCCGAGGCGCTGCGTTCCGCCGTCGACACGTTGCGGGTCGCCGATACGCCGGTCGTCCTGCTTTGGATCGCGCCGGGGATCGGCACCGACCCACGTTTTGAGATGCTTTGCGACGGCGTGCAAACGGTGGTATATAACAGCTCGTTGCTCGACCTCGGGCACGAGGCGCTGTGCGAGCTCGTCGACTACGTCGCCCGTCACCCGGCGATTCCGATTACCGACATTGCCTACTTGCGGCTGGCACCTTGGCAGGAGTGCGTCGCAATCTTCTTCGACGGAAAAGACGTTGCAGAGCTTGCCGCGGTTCGGCGCGTCGAGATCGGCTGCGGGTCGGATCCTGAGGCGTTCTATCTGCTCGGGTGGCTTGCCAGCCGGTTGGGGTGGACGCCCAGCGAGAACGACGCGCTGGTCGACCGGTCCGGCAACCGCATCAACTTCGAAATTCGGCGCGAGGGCGATCCTCGGCGCATCGCTCGCATCGCGATAAGTTCATCGCGCGCTACTTTTTCGGCGGAGATCGACAAGAGCGAGCCCACCATTCTCTTAAGCGTTACCGGGCCGGACCGGCACGCGACCCGGTATCGGGCAATCAACGATCCTGGGATCGCGGCGCTCGTCGAGCGCGCAATCCTGCGGGGCCGCAAGGATAAAGTCTTTCACGACGCATTGGCCGCCGCCGGCGAGATTCTCGCAAAACAGCGGAACTGACCGTGGCCGATCGAGGCGAACTCCACGTATATCCCGACGGCGAAGTGCTGGCGCGAACCGTGGCCGATGTTTTCGTGTCGATCGGCCGGCAAGCGTCGGCGGAGCGGGGAGCGTTCCGCGTTGCGCTCTCCGGCGGCAACACTCCGCGCGCCGCCTACGAACTGCTTGGGCAAGAGCCGCTGCGCAACCAACTTTCGTGGAGCGAAGTTTTTATCTACTTCGGCGACGAGCGGTGCGTGCCGCCGACGGACGAACGATCGAACTATCGCATGGCAAAGCGCGCGTTTCTCGACGCGGTTGGGATTCCGGACGCCAACGTAAACCGAATTCGAGGCGAGGACGATCCTGGGTTGGCCGCAAACGAATACGCGTCGCTGATCAGGACCGATCTCGGCAGCTCGCCGCGCTTCGATCTCATTATGCTCGGCCTCGGTCCCGACGGCCACACTGCTTCGCTCTTTCCCGGAACGCCGCCGGAGACCGATGCTGCGGTGCTCGTTCGCGCCGTGGACGTGCCGGCGCAGGGGATGTGGCGCGTTACCATCACGCCGAAGGTCATCAATCTTGCGTACAACGTCGTCTTCGTCGTCGAAGGAGCCGAAAAGGCAGAGATTCTCGCGGCCGTCTACCAGGGTCCGATCGATCCGGTGAAATATCCCGCGCAAATCGTCGCGCCGAAGGACGGCCGCCTGACGTGGCTGGTCGACAATGCCGCGGCCGCCAAGCTCAAAGCGTGAAGCGGCTGATCCTCAATGCCGACGATTTCGGAACTGCGCGGGAAGTCAACGAAGCCGTAGAAAAGGCCCATCGCGACGGCGTACTCCAGGCAGCGAGCCTCATGGTGGGCGCCCCGGCTGCGGACGATGCGATCGAGCGCGCGCGACGATTGCCCAAGCTCGCCGTCGGCTTACACGTCGTGCTAGTCAACGGGCGGCCCGTGCTTCCCGCCGGTCGCGTACCGGACTTGGTCGACGAGCGCGGCGATTTTCTCACGGACTTGGTGCGCGCGGGATTTAGATTCTTCTTCCGCCCCGGCATACGCGCACAGCTGGCTGCCGAGATCCGCGCGCAGTTCGAGCGTTTCGCGGCTACAGGGCTGACCCTCGACCACGCCGACGCGCAATCGCATATGCACGTTCACCCGGCGGTTTTTCGGCTCGTCCTGCAGATTGGACGGGAGTTCGGCTTGCGCGCGGTTCGAATTCCGCGCGAGCCGTTCGGCGGAACGCGTACGATTGAGCCGTGGCTTGCGCTGATGCGCGCTCGGGCACAGCGAGCGGGAGTCTTTTGCAACGATTACGCCTTTGGTGTCAACGAGGCCGGCGCGCTCGACGAAACTCGCGTTTTAGAACTCTTGGAGCGGCTCCCCGACGGCGTAACCGAAATCTTCTTCCACCCTGCGACCGCGCCGTTCGACGGCGCCGATCGCGGAACCGAGCGCTACCAATGGGAGGCCGAGCTTGCAGCGCTGACCAGCCCACGCGTTCGAGAAGCGATTGCACGTAACGGCATCGAGAGCACGACGTACGGCGAGCTAGCCGCTCGCATGTCATCCTGAGCCTGTCGAAGGATGGCGTCGGTGGTTATCTCGGTGCTGCTCGCGGTTGCGATTGCAGGTGCGGTCTATCTCACACTCGCGACCGTTTGCCTCGCCGCATTCGCGCGGCGGCCGTTGGAGCTCGCCGAAGAGTTCCTGCCCGGCATCACGATCTTGAAGCCGATCGCCGGTATCGAGCCGGACCTCTACGAAAACCTCCGATCGGTTTGCGACCAAGAGTACGAAGCGTTCTATGAAGTGATCTTATGCCTGCGCGCGGGCGACGATTCGGCCCTCGCGGTCGCCGGCCGAATCGCAGCGGAATTCCCCCACCTCGCGCTGATCGCGATCGGCGAGAACGCCGCCATGACGAATCCGAAGATCGCGAACCTGGCAAAACCGGCCGTGCAGCCGCGCGGCGATATCGTCGTGATTGCCGATTGCGATATACGGGTCGACCGGCAATACTTACGCGCGCTGGCGGCATCGTTCGCGAGTGAAACCGTCGGCGCCGCAACCTGCCTCTATGCGGGGATGCCCAACGCGAGCATCGTCTCGCGACTCGGTTCGCTGCAGATCGAAGACGGATTCATCCCGTCAGTGCTGGTCGCGCTCGCGCTCGGCAAGCTTCGGTTTTGCCTGGGCGCTACGATGGCCGTCCGCCGCAGCGTTCTGCAGGCAATCGGCGGCCTCGAAGCGATCGGGAATGTCCTCGCCGACGATCACAAGCTCGGCGAGCTCGTCACGTCGCATGGAAAGAGCGTCGAGCTTTCGCGCTACGTGGTGAAGACCACGGTTCCCGAGACGTCCTTGGCGGCGCTGTGGTCGCACGAGCTGCGCTGGGCCCGCACGAACTTGGCGCTCGCTCCTGCCGGTTATGCCTTCTCCTTTTTGGTGTACGCGCTGCCGTTTGCGCTGATCTATCTGGCCACTTCGCGCAATCTCGTTTGGGGCTTGCCGCTGCTTGGCGTCGTGATTGCTCTACGTTTGGGCTTGCACTACCTCGCGCGCGGTGCGCTAGGCGTTCGACGCGCTGACGATGTTTGGCTGATTCCGATCCGCGACTTTCTAAGCCTGGGCGTCTGGTTCGTCAGCCTATTCGGCCGTAACGTGCGATGGCGCGAAAAAATGTTTCGAGCCGGCTGATGAGCTTGCAGCGGCCAAGTTCCTTATCGCCAAGCGCCCCTTCGACTTCGCTCAGGATAAACTGCGGCGCGCAGTCCTGAGCGAGGCACGCAGTGCCGAGTCGAAGGGTCAGGATGACAGCGGATGCGGTGACGCGAGCGCTTTCGAGCCTAAGGTTTGGACGTTGACACCGTTGTCGGTGAGAATCGTTCCTTCGACGCGCTGAAGCTCGACGACCGCTTTGTTGAGATCGGTTTGCGCCTGCAGCTCTTCACCGCGAGCCTGGGCAAGCTCGACCTGACGCTGCAGAACCAGGAACGTCGTCGACTCGCCGTTGTGGAACTTCCGGACTTCGCTTGCATAAACGGATTCGGCTGCAGCGCGCGCTTGGCTCGCGCTCGAGAGCCGCGACAGCGCCGACTGATAGGTTTGCAGCGCGTTGCGCGCCTCGGATTCGATCCGTTGGCCGAGGCTCTGCATCTGAATCTGCGCCTGGTCTTCCTCCTGGTCGGCGATTTGCTTCAAACCACGCGCGGTATCGTTCTCCAACGGAAAGCTTACAACCAGCGCTATATTAAACTCCGGATATGCGCCCGTCCACAAGTTGTGAAACGCTTTGGTCATGTTGCCCTGCGTTTGCGGCGGGGGCGTGGGACAGCTGTCAGTCGGCAGAGCGCATCCTTCAATCTCGAAGTTGGGAAAGGGCTGCAGTAAACCCGCAAAGCCGTTACTGAAGTATTGCGCCACTACGTCGGCCTGCGGCAGCGCCTGATTCTTTGCGTACGCGCGATCGATGTCGGCCTCTCGCTGCTGGTCTCGGACTTGCCGAACCTCCGGGCGCTGGCGTTGCGCCAGCCCAACGATCGCAGCGAGATCGCGCGGCGTCGGCAGCTCTTGCACCGGGGACGACGGCACAAGGTTGGCGCGCCAGATTGGATCGCCGGCATCGGTGACGATCAAGCTCTTCAGCTGGTTCTGCAGCTGCGATACGGTCTGAAGCGCGGAAAACACCTGAGCTTGAAAGTTCGCGACTTGGGTCTGGGTCTCGACCGCGGTAATCGGCGGCGCGGCCCCGCGCTTGGCAAGCCGGACCGTGGTGCGTTGCTGGACGACGGCCTCGTTAAGCGCTTCTTCTTGAATCGCGACGTTGCGCCAAGCTGCGACGAGATCCCAATACGCGTCTTCGACCTGCGCGATCGTGTTCGACGCATCCACGAGGGCCTGGGCCGCACTGGAGTCGGCGTCGACGATAGAGAGCTTGAGCTGGCGCTTGACCGCGTTCATGCCGCCGTTCTTGAGCAAGGGCTGCGTCACCGAGAGATTCAGTGTGGCCTGGTAGTACGGGTTGAACGAGTTGATGATGAGGTTGTTATAGGTGCGCGTCTGCGTGATGCCGGCCGCGTATTGTAGACCGTTGACGCCCTGTCCCGCGATACCGGACTGAAACGAGTATTGATGTTGGATGATGTTGCCCGGCCCGGTCGTCGAGCACGGATAGGGAGTTGCGCCGTAATAATCACCCAGACACGTGTAGCCGCTGCCGCCGACGCCGGGACCGGCAAAAAACAGATTTTCCGGCGGCATTACCGAGAAGTTCGACGACGGCGCGACTTGCAGGTGGACGTCGAAGTTGGATTTCGCTTGAACGACGCGATAGCGCGCAATTCGAACGTTAGAAGCCGATATCGCCAAATTTTCGTTTTTCAACAGCGCCATTGCGACCGCGTCTTGCAGCGCGATTCCCACGAACGGACTCTGCGTTATGCCCGCGATTCCCGGATTGCTCGGCTCCACTTCGGGCGCCCGATACCCCGGCGCCATAGCCGGAACTGCGGGCAAGCTCGGCGACGGGATCGCAGTGGGAAGTACGGCACGCCGCGGAAGGCTGTCGTCTAGCTGAGCCGAGGTTGGCCCCACCGGCACGGCGGCGAGAACGACGGCGGCGACGCCGACGACGGCGGGTAGCGCCCGAATCCTTCGATGCCGCATTCTATCGCGCGAGCGTCTGGGTTCCGAGCGTCTTCAAGTCAACGCCGTTTGTGGTTAGGATCGATCCATCGACGCGCTGCAACTCGACGACCGATTGATTGAGCTGCGTCTGCGCCTGCAGCTCCAAGCCGCGTGCCTGCGCGAGCTGAACTTGACGCTGAAGCACGAGGAAAGTCGTCGATTCGCCACGTTTAAACTTGCGCAACTCGCCGGCGTAGACCGCCTCGGCGGCCTGGCGCGACTGCCGGGCAGCGTTGAGTTTGGCCAACGCCGAGTCATAGCTTTGCAGCGCGTTGCGGGCTTCGGCGCCGATCCGCTGCTCGACGCCTTGCATCAGCAGCGTCGCCTGCGTCTCCTCTTCGCTCGCAACGCCGCGCATGCCGCGCGCCAATCTACCTTGAATCGGATAGCCGACGAGCAGCGCGACGTTGAATGTCGGAAAATAGCCGGCCCACATGTTGTGATACGCCCATGCCATCTTACCTTGCGTCTCGGGCGGGGGCGTCGGGCACGACAGCAAGGCGGAAACGCTAAAGCATTCTCCGAGCAAGAAGGCCGGAACCGGCGTCAATATCCCGGCGAACCCGTTGCTCAGATATTGGAGCTGAAGATCGGCTTGCGGCAGCGACTGATTCCGAGCGAATATGCGATCGACATCGGCGGCGAGGCGCTTGTCCTCGGCCTGCCGCACTTCGGGGCGATTCTGCCGCGCTTCAGCAACGATCTGGGCCAGATCCGCGCGATTCGGTAACTCCTGCACCGACGTCGAGGGTACGAGATTAGCGATCCAGATCGGGTCGGCCGGATCGGCGACAACCAAACTCTTGAGCTGCACCTGCAGCTGCGAAACGGTCTGCAAGGCCGAATAAACGTCGTTCTGAAAATTCGAGACTTGCGTTTGAGATTCGACCGCGTCGATCGGCGCCGCCGCGCCGCGGCGGGCAAGCCGAACGTTGCTCTGCTGCTGGGCGATCGCTTCTTTTAGCGCTTCCTCTTGGATTGCGACGTTGCGCCAGGCCGCGACGAGATTCCAATAGGCGTTCTCGACCTGGGAGAGAGTGTTCGACGCATCGACCAGAGCCTGGGCCGCACCGGCATCGGCATTGACGAAAGCCAGTTTTAACTGGCGCTTCGTCGCGTTGATCCCGAAGTTTTTGAGCAGCGGCTGCGTTACCGCCAAGTTGAGGGTCGCGACGTAGTACGGATTGTAAGCGTCGAAAACCGTGTTGTTATACGTGCGGCTCTGCTGGATCCCGGCCTGATACGTCGTGCCGTTTTCGAGCTGGCCGCCGACGCCGTATTGGAAGGCCGATTGATGCTGGATAATGTTGCCGGGCCCGGTGGTGTAGATGACGCCCGGCGTCGCACCCGGCGCAGGCGTATACCTTCCAAGCTCGCCCGGACCCGCCTGAAACGCGTTCTGAGGCGGCGCAATGTAGTAGCTTGACGACGGCTTCAACTGAAGCTGCACGTCGTAGGCGCCTTTGACTTCCACGATCGTGTATCGCGCAATCCGCAAGTTGGAAGCCGAGACGGCCAAGTTTGGGTTCTTGAGCAGCGCCATCGCGATCGCATCTTGCAGCGATATGCCGACGAAGGGTTGCTGCGTAACGCCGATGATCTGGGCAGCGCTGGGAACGACCTGCGGGGCGCGATAGCCGGGCGCGACGCTTGGCACGACCGGCAGTATGGGCGAAGGGACACCGGTCGGAATGGTTGCGCGCATCGGAAGCGTCGAGTCGAGCTGCGCGAAGGTCGGCCCGGCGGGCAGTGCGGCGAGCGCAACGGCAGCCAGCGCGACGACGGCGGGAAGGGCGTCTTTTTTCACGGCTTTGCGATCCTACCGCGCTAGCGCCTGGCTTCCGATGGTTTGCACGTTGACGCCGTTGACCGTGAGAATCGTGCCCTCGACGCGTTGCAGCTCGACGATGCTTTGATTGAACTGCGTTTGCGCTTGCAGTTCGCTTCCGCGTGCCTGCGCGAGTTCTACTTGGCGCTGGAGGACGAGAAACGTCGTCGATTCGCCGTGCTGGAACCTGCGAAGTTCGCTGGCATAAACCGCCTCGGCCGATTCGCGAGCCGTTCGCGCGGCGTCGAGCTTGGAGAGCGCAGATTGATAGCTCTGCAGCGCATTGCGCGCCTCCGCACCGATCCGCTCCTCGACGCCCTGCATCAGAATCCGCGCTTGCGTTGTCTCCTCGCCGGCAAGGCCACGCAGACCGCGCGCAACGTGACCTTGCAGCGGGTAGCTGACGATCAAGGCGGTGTTGAATGCCGGGAAATAGCCGGCCCACATGTTGTGATAGGCCCACGGCATCGCCCCTTGCGTGTTCGGAGGCGGCGTCGGGCATGCAACGAGGCCGCTGCTCTGGCAGAACGAGGCGATGAATTTCGGGGGCGGCACCGGGATGCCGGCGAAGCCGTCGCTTTGATATTGCAGCACGACGTCGGCTTGCGGGAGCGACTGGCTCTTGGCAAAAGCGCGGTCGATATCGGCAGCGAGCAGCTTATCTTGCGCCTGGCGAACTTCCGGGCGGCTCTGTCGCGCCACCGCGATAACGGCGGCGAGGTCGTGCGCGGCAGGCAGCTCTTGCACCGACGTCGACGGCACCAGGTTGGCGTCCCACACCGGATCGGCGGCACTTGCCGCAACCAGGCTCTTCAGCTGATTTTGAAGCCGCGAAACGGTTTCGAGGGCGGAAAAGACGCTGGTTTGGAAGTTTGAGACTTGAGTTTGGGATTCGACCGCATCGATCGGCGCTGCGGCACCGCGCCGGGCCAGCCGGATGTTGCTTTGCTGCTGCGCGACCGCCTCGCGCAGCGCTTCCTCTTGGATCGCAACGTCGCGCCAGGCCGCAACCAGAGTCCAGTACGTATCCTCAACTTGAGAGATCGTGTTGGAAGCGTCGATCAGCGTCTGCGCGGTTCCGGCATCCGCATTGACGAAGGCCAGCTTCAACTGACGTTTGGCCGCGCTCATGCCGAAGTTCTTGAGCAGCGGTTGCGTGACCGCAAGATTGAGCGTTGCGAGATAGTACGGGTTGAACGCGTCAAACGTCGTGTTGTTGTAGGTTCGGCTCTGCTCGATGCTCGCCGCGTAGGTCGTGCCGGCCTCGCCCTGTCCGCTGACGCCGTATTCCGTGGCCGACTGATGCTGAATGATGTTTCCAGGCCCGACCGCGGTCGTCGGCGCTACGCCCGGATAGTATCCAAGCTCGCCGGGGCCGGCCTCGAGGAAGTTCACCGGCGGGTTGGCCGAAAAATTCGACTGCGTCTGGGCGCGAACCAGTGGATCGAACGCGCCCTTGACCTGCACGATGGTGTAGCGCGCGATCCTGAAGTTTGACGCCGAAACGGCGAGGCTTGGGTTCTTCACCAGCGCCATCACGATAGCGTCCTGCAACGAGATCGCGACGAACGGCCGCTGCGTCACGCCGACGATCCTCGCCGCGCTGGGAGCGGTTTGCGGAGCGCGATAGCCCGGCGCGACGGTGGGCACGGGCGGCAGCATCAGAGTCGGGATCTCGGTCGGAATCGTTACGCCGGCGGGGAGGTGCGAGTCAAGTTGGGCCGAGGTGCGCTCGACCGGAAGCAACGCCATTGCCAGCGCCGCAGCGGCGACCAATGCCGAGAGCGCGCGCGTTCGCAGCATCGTTACTCGGCCATCGCCACGCCGATCCGTGGCCTGCGCAGCAACAGCACGAGCGGCGCTAGACTCAGCGTAATCACCGCAACCCATCGCGATGTGTCGGCATAGGATTCCACCGCCGATTGCGCTTCCACGAGAACCGCGAGCCGCTGGATCGCACCGCGGTTATTCACGCCGCCTTGCGCTTGAACGTATTGCTCGGTGGGCTGATGGCCCAGCGTCTGCGACGACGCGAGCTCGGTTTGATGTACGGTGAAGCCGCGGACCAGCAATGTAATCAACACCGCCGCCGCGACGCTGCCGCCGATCTGACGCGACAGGTTGAAGAACGCCGCCGTCGAGGGAACCTCTTTATCCGGAACGCTTCCAATCACCGCGACCGAGAGCGGCACGAAGATCTGCGCCAGTCCGATGCCGCTGAGAACGAGCGGAAAAATCAAACTATGAAAATCCGAGACCGGCGTCGTGATGCTTCCCAAGATCCAATTCGAGATCGAAAGCAGCACGAATCCAATGGCCGCTTGCAGGCGCGCGTCAACCAAGCCGCGCTGCGTTAGGATCGCGGTCAGCGGCGTGAACAGCGCGACCGCTCCGGCGCGAACCATGACCGTCGTTCCGGAGAGGGTCGCAGTAAACCCGAGCGAGTTGATCAGATACTGCGGCAGAATGATGATCGAGCCGTAGAGGCTTATGCCCAGAACGGCGCCTAGAATGCTGCCCGCCGCGACTTGCCGAAGCCGCAACACTCGCAGATCGACCACCGGAATCGGCGATCGCAACGTCCACCACACGAACGACACCAGGCCGGCGATCGAGAAGAACGTGAACCAGCGAATCCGGGCGTCGTCGTACCAGTCGTACTGCTGACCGTTCTCCAGCACGAACTGCATCGAGCCCAGACCGATGCAGAGCAGAATCAAGCCGATCCAATCGAGCTTGCGATATTGCGGCTGGGCCGGGTTGCGCAGAAAATTCCAAATGAGTGTGGCGGCGATGATGCCGATCGGGATATTGATAAAGAAAATCCAGTGCCAGTTCCAGTGATCGGTGATCCATCCGCCGATCACGGGGCCCAGCGCGGGACCCACGATCACCCCCATCGCAAACACGCCTTGCGCCTTGCCTTGCTCTTTAATGCCGTAGGTGTCGCGCAGTATCGCTTGCGAGGTCGCGATGAGACCACCGCCGCCAAGCCCTTGAATCAACCGCCAAAAAACCAGTTGTCCAAGGCTGTTGGAAAGCCCGCACATCAGCGAGGCTGCGGTAAAGATAAGGATCGAGGTAAAGAAATACTGGCGCCGGCCGAATCGCGCGGCAAACCACGGGTTCAGTGGGATCACGACCACATTGGCGATGAGGTATGCCGTAACGACCCAGGCGCCCAAGTCCACGCCGACGCCGAAGTTGCCTTGAATGTTCGGCAGCGAGACGTTGACGATCGTGACGTCGATGATCTCGAGCAGAGTTGCCGTGATGACCGCAACGCTGATGATGACCCGTCGCAGGCCGTGCTCTACGACCGGGCTGTCGTACGCGCCGAACATTGCCCTTACTTCACGCGAACGTAAGTTTCGACGCTCATGCCGGGACGCAGCGGCAAATCCGATCGTTGGTCGTCGACTTCGATGCGCACTGGAATGCGCTGCGTTACCTTCACGAAGTTTCCGCTGGCATTCTGAGCGGGCACCAGCGCATAGGTGTTCTCCGACGCCGGATTGATGGATGCGACGTGGCCGTGGAACGTTACCCCGTGGTACGCGTCGACGCGAATCTCCACCGGCTGGCCGACGCGCATCCGCCCCATCTGAGTTTCCTTATAATTTGCGGTGATGTAGATGTTATGCGGGACGATCGTCATGAGCGTGATGCCGGCACCGACGGTTTGCCCGACCTCGGCCGCTTTCTCGCCGACGTACCCGTCGGTCGAAGCGTAGATGCGGGTGTAGTCGAGGTTTTGCTTGGCGAGGTAAAGCTGTGCGCCGGCAGCCTCGACCTGACTGGGATCGGCGGCTTGCGCGAGTTTGCCCTGCGCGGTCGTGAGGGACCCTGACGCCTCGCTGACGCCGGCCTCGCTCGCCGCAACTCGGCTCTGCGCAGCCGCGACGTTGGCTTCGGCGACGTTGACCTGGTCTTCGGCTGCGCGCAGTTGTGCCGCGGCCCCGGCGTCTTGCGCGCGCGCCGCATCGAGCTGTTGCGCCGCCACGTCGCCGGTGCTCACCAAAGAGCTCGCGCGGCTGAAATCGGCTTGCGATTTATCGTAGGCCTGCTGCGCGGCCGGCACTTGCGCCTCGGCAGCGCGCAGCTGCGCGTTTGCCTGCGCGACAGCGTCCTGCGCGGCGGGCACCTGCGCCTGCGCGCCCGCGATTGCGCCGCCGGCCTGCGAAACGCCGCCGCGTCCTTGCTCTTCGGTGGTTCGCTGATTGGCGACCGCCAGATCGTATTGCGCTCGCGCTTGACGCAGCTTGGCGAGCTCGTCCTTGTTATCCAGTACGATGAGCAGCTGTCCGCGGTGCACGGGTTGATTGGTGTCTACCAAGATCTGATCGATGCGCTCGGGGATCTTGCTCGTCACCGCGACTTCGTCGGCAGCGACGTGGGCGTCATCAGTGCCTTCGTGCGAAAGCATGAAGTTTAGCCACGGCAACCCCCAGATCAGGACGATCGCGATGACAACCACCGCGGCTATGATGAAAGCGACTCGCTTGCGCGGTCGCGAACGCTCTTGCTCGACATCCGAATCGCGCGGCTCGCCGGGGGCGGCTCTGCCGGTGCCGTTACCCTTCGCGCCGGCGGTTTTTTGCTGGTCTACGTCTCGCGTATCCATTAGCGTTTCGTTACCCCATTGAGAAAAACGTCAATATAAAATCGAAGGGCCTTGTCCGGATCGCCGTGGAGCGGTGAATCCGGAAACTTCTTTTTCCCCATAACGTGCATGAAGACGATGCCCAGAAAGACCATGGCAATCTTATGTGCCTCTCCCTGCAACTCGCCCGCGTCGATCCGCCGCTGCATGAACTGCGTCAGAACCGTGAGGATGGCCAGCTGCGGCCGCCACGCGGTAGCGGCAAAAACGTCGCTGTCGTAGTCTTGCTCGACGAACGACCAGCGGATCATGTCCTGCAAGGATTCGAAGCGAGCGTGCATCAGGCGCGCGATGACCAGCAAATCTTCGGCGACGTTGCCCGATAGCTGGGAGGCAACGTCGGCAAGCTGCATATGTCCACAGAAATGCTGGGCGCACGCAACCAGCAACGATTCCTTACTTCCGAAATGCCGGAAGAGCGTCGCTTCGTTCACGCCCGCGACCTCGGCGATTTCGCGGGTCGTGGCGCCGCGTTTGCCTTTGCGGCCGATTACCTCGCGCGCGGCCGCGAGGATGCGCTCGCGCGTTTCCTCGGGGGAAGCAGATCTTCCGGCGTCAACGAGCTTACGAGTTGCGATCATGGCGCGGCACTCCCTGTAGCGACGGGTACGTTGGTCTCGTAGGTACCATACGACGCGTCCGCGACGGCGCGAACGTGCGGGATGCTGATGTCGGCGTGCTGTTGCGACAGCACGGCGTAGACGCCTTGCATGCGGAATTGCTGCGTCATCGTGATCTTGCCGCCGCTGGTGTAGTACCATTCCATCTGCAGCAGCGCGTAGTCGGAAGCATCGATGTATACGAGGGTGTGATCGAGGATATCGCTGTGAATCTTCTTGGTCATGCGCAGCACGATCGCGGGACGACCGTCGAGCGAGGTCGTACCTCCGAGCGTAACGATCTGGTTCTTCTCCCACGCGTTCGGATTGCCGATGTCATCGAAAAGCCGTTGAAAGCCACGCGCGTAGCCGGGCACGCGATCGAAAACGACCTCATAATAATTCGGCCGCTGGTAGTACGACGTGCCGTCGAGCTTCGGTGCCAGCCACGGAAAGCTGAGCATCCGGATATCGACGTGAACGCGCGTCCGGTACGACCGTAGCGAAGGATTGCGCGCTTCCATATGCTCGATCACCGCGTGGGCGTCGCCGGGTTGGGGCGGCGGCGCTGCCGGAGCCGCACCCAAAACCAGCGCCGCGCAGGTCGTGGCGAGGAGCCCGAGAGGAAGCCTATTCATCAGCGCTTGCATCATTGGGACCAGTGCAAGTGGGTACTTGCATGCGAAGTGTAGCACCGCCGCTGGGCGAATGCAAGTGCTTGCACGCACCCGCCCGCCTGCTTTCGCCCTCCGCGGCCTCAGAGCGAGAGGCGCTGGGCTATGCCGTGGGTTGCTTCCCTTGCTCGGACCGCCAGGGGCGACGGCTCGCCGACATATACGCGGCGGCCACGTAGGAAGGTCGCCTGTACCCAGGCGTCTTCGCCGCGATACATGAGGGCGTTGAGCGGCGGCGACCACGGGTCGACGCGGGATCCGTCGAGCACGACGTAATCGGCGGGCGTGCCCACGACGAGGTCGCCGCCCGGTATCCCCAAGGCACGCGCCCCCTGGACCGTGCCGAGCGCATAGGCCTGCGCCGCACTAAAGGCGCCGGCATCGCGGTGCAGCAGCTTCTGTAATAGTGCGGCGGCGCGCATCTCATCAATCAGCGACGGCTTCACGTCGGCGTCGGTGCCTAGGCCCACCGTTATGCCGAGCGACTGCAGCCGTCGCACGTCGCAGATACCGTCCCCGAGGTATTGATTGGTCATAGGATTATGAACGACGCTCGCGCCGCTTTTCGCCAGCAGTTCGAAATCCTCGTCGCTCAGATGGATGGCGTGAATGGCAACGGTTCGATCGCTAAGCGCGTCGAGATCGGCGAGCAAGGCGATCGGCGTGCGCCCGCAGTTCCGTAGCGTCTGCTCGACCTCGTAACGGGCCTCGGCAACGTGCACGTGAAGCTTGCAATCGAACTCGCGCGCAAACTCCGCGGCGGCACGAATCATCTCGTGCGATGCGGCGTGCAACGAGTGCGGCGCCACGCAAACGTGCGCTTCGGGATAGCGCCGCATCAACTCGCGCGTCCGCTGCGCGGCCGTTTCGATGGTTTCGCGAAACTGCGGCGGAGCGTAGTCCGCGTCCATCCAGGTGCGGGCGAGAATCAGCCTGATGCCGGCGTCGCGCGCCGCGCGGATCGCCGCTTCGGCGTGCTCGTTCCCGGCTCCATTGAGATAGAAGAATTCCGCGACCGTCGTGATGCCGGCGGCAAGCATCTCGGAGAAGGCCGCGGCGAACGTCCAATAGATGTCGTCGGGCGTGAGTTGAGGCACGACGCGGTAGAGCGCCTCGGCTCGCCATTTTTCAAACGGCCAATCGTCGGCCCAGCCGCGCAGCAGAATTTGGTACGCATGGCTGTGCCCGTTGATGAAGCCCGGCACGACCAGCCGGTCGGCCGGGAACGAGCGCGACCCGAGGTCGCGAGCCAGGTCGCGCACCTCGCGAAAGCTTCCCACTGCAGCGATCGTGCCATCGCGCACGACGAACGCGAAATCCTCGCGCAGCTCGCCGGCTACGATTGCGCGCGCGCAGCGCACGAGCTCGCTGGTCATACTCGGATGCCGTTCTTGAAGACCGCAGCGGCCAGGTTGCCTCCGAACTGCCAGCCGAATTCGTCGGGCGATTCGAGTCGCAGCGCAACGAAGTCGGCGCTCGCGCCGGGGCGAATGACGCCCGCATCGGCGCGCAGTGAGTGCGCCGCCGCGCGCGTGACGCCGTAGAGCGCTTCGGGCGCCGTGAGGCCGAAGAGCTTGCGGCCGAAATACGCAACGGTTTGTAAATTGAAGCACGGCGAGGTTCCGGGATTGTAATCGCTGGCCAGGGCCACCATTCCGCCGGCTTCCAGCAGCTCACGCGCGGGCGCTCGCTGCGGCAAGTCGAGATACGCGATCGTGGCCGGGCACGCGACCGTCACGATGCCGCGCTCGGAAATTGCGTGGACGTCGTACTTCCGAATGTAGTTGCAGTGGTCCACGGCGTCGACGCCGAGGTGCGCGGCCATCTCCGCGGCGCCGCCGTAGGCCATCTCATCACAATGGACGCGCAGACGCATTCCGTGCAGCCGCGCCGCATCGAGGTAGCGGCGGGTCTGCTCGGGCGAAAAAAAGCCGGGCTCACAGAACGCGTCGGCATAAACGGCGCCGTGCGAGGCCGCGGCTGGAATCACCTGGTCGATCAAGTAGTCGACGAACGCTTCTTCGCGGGTGAACTCGGGCGGCAGCGTGTGCGCGCCCAAGAACGTGGCAATTAGGTTGGGAACGTCCGGATCGCCGCGATGCTGCGCGATCAAGTCGAGCAGCGCCGACTCGCCCGGCTTGTGCAGCGCGTATCCCGTTTTAGTTTCGAGCGTGGTCGTTCCGTGGGCGAGTATGGTCTGAAGTCGCGGACGAATCGTTTGCTCGTAGAACCGCTGCGGATCGAGCAGCGCTGCGCGCGTCCGCTCGACCGTGTAGCGCATGCCGAGCGGCGGCGCTTCGCCGGCAATGCGGGCGGCGAAATCCGGCTCGCGGTCGCCGGCAAACAGCGGGTGCGCGTGCGCATCGACGAAGCCGGGGACCACGATGCAGTTGGAGAGATCGAGTTCGTCCTTCGACTGAGCGCTACGCGCTTCGCTCAGGATGACAGCAGAAGGCCCAACGCGCGTAAATCTGCCATCTTCGATCTCGAGGACGGCATCGTCGATGCGGCCGAGCTGCTCGAAGCCGATGCCGCATTGCGGCGTATCGGTATCGCATGTGACGACCGTCTTCGCACGGACGATGAGCGGCTTCGCGTGGGGCACGGCCGAACGCATCCGCCGTTTCGAAGAGCTAGCCCTCTATGACGCGCATCCGCGCGGCTGGGCGAGATATGAGAAAGGACCACCTTTGCGTGGTCCTTTTGCATCGTCCTAAGACGTTACCCAGCCGCGAATGCCCAAAATGTACAATTCTGCGCGGTTTTCGCAAGAGCCCGCTAGCCGCCGGCGGGCGACCTCGAAACCTTGCGGCTGCCTCCATTAGATCAGAGGCGCCAGTCGATACCTTTGGCGTCGGCCGTTTCGATTGCGATTTCGTAGCCGGCGTCCGCATGACGCACCACGCCGATTCCGGGATCCGACGTCAGGACGCATTGCAGACGTTCGCGCGCGTCGTCGCTGCCGTCGGCGACGACCACCATGCCGGCGTGAAGGCTGTAGCCGATGCCGGTGCCGCCACCATGGTGAAAGCTGACCCAATGCGCGCCGGCCGCGGTGTTGAGTAGGGCGTTGAGGATCGGCCAGTCGGCGATTGCGTCGCTTCCGTCGCGCATCGCTTCGGTTTCACGATACGGTGAAGCGACGCTGCCCGTGTCGAGATGATCGCGCCCGATCACGATCGGCGCTTTCACCGCACCGTTGCGCACGAGCTCGTTGAACGCGAGGCCCGCTTTGACGCGGTCGCCGTAGCCGAGCCAGCAAATGCGCGCCGGCAAACCCTGAAACGCAACCCGTTCGCGCGCGAGTTCTATCCAGCGCCTCAGCGATGCGTTGCTCGGAAAGAGCTCGAGCAGCCGCTCGTCGCAACGCGCGATGTCGTTCGGATCGCCCGAGAGCGCCACGAAACGAAACGGGCCCGAACCGCGACAGAAGAGCGGGCGAATGAACGCTGGTACGAAACCCGGAAACGCAAAGGCGCGCGCGAAACCGGCGCGCTGCGCCTGCTCGCGGATGTTGTTGCCGTAATCGAAAACGACCGATCCGGCATCGAGGTATCGCACCATCGCCGCGACGTGCGCGCCGCAGCTTTCCAGCGCGCGGCGCTCGTACTCGCGCGGATCGCCCTTTCGCAGCTCGCCTGCCTCATCCAGCGAAAGACCGGCCGGAACGTAGCCGTTGAGAAGATCGTGCGCCGAGGTCTGATCGGTGACCGCGTCGGGCCGGAAGCCGAGGTCGTAAAGCTCCGGAAACTCAACGGCCGCATTTCCTTCATAGCCGATGGAAACCGCCTCGCCGGCGCGGCGCGCGTTCTCGGCTTCGCGCAGCGCGGTTTCGCGGGAGTCGGCGACCCGATCGAGGTAGCGCAGCTCGTGACGACGCTGCAAGCGTCCGCGATCGACGTCGACGATCAGGCAAACGCCGCCGTTCATGGTGACGGCCAGCGGCTGCGCCCCGCCCATGCCTCCCACGCCGGCGGTCAGCGTTATCCGCCCTGCAAGCGAGCCGTCGAAATGCTGCCTCGCCAGCTCGGCAAACGTCTCGTACGTTCCCTGAACGATTCCTTGGGTGCCGATGTAGATCCAAGATCCCGCCGTCATCTGGCCGTACATCGTCAATCCCTGCGCTTCGAGCTCGCGAAAAACGCTCCAATCGGCCCACTTCGGCACAAGATTGGCGTTGGCAATCAAGACTCGGGGCGCGCGCGGGTGGGTTTTAAAGACTGCAACCGGCTTGCCGCTCTGAACGATTAGCGTCTCGTCGCCCTTCAAACGCCGCAATGTCCGAACGATTGCGTCGAAAGCCTGCCAGGAACGCGCGGCTCGCGCGTTTCCACCGTAGACGACGAGATCGTCGGGGCGTTCAGCCACCTCGGGATCGAGATTGTTCATCAACATCCGCAGTGCCGCTTCTTGCGGCCAGCCTGCGCACGAGATTTCCGTGCCGCGCGGCGCCCGGACCGCGCGAGGACCTGCAGCTACGCTCATGGTTTGAGAATTCTTTAGCTCGGGAGTGGGTCCTTTGCGCTGCGTCCTTCGACTACGCTCAGGATGACACGCGAGGAACGTTCGCGAACGGTTGCGGATGCTACACTCGGTCAAGCGTTCTACTGTTGCTTTCTCGGCTGTAGCGGCATTTGCCGCAAGCGCGGTGGGCGCCCTCGCGGGAACGACCGGATCGATCACGGGCGTTGTGGTCAACGCGGCGACGAAAGCGCCGATTGCCGGCGTTCAAATGCAAGCGGTTAGCACGTCGCAGACGGCAACCGTGACGACCGACGCAGCCGGCCGGTTTGCGTTTCTGACGCTCGCGCCCGACACATACAGCATTACGGCGTCAAAGAACGGCTTCGACACCGCGTCGCTGACCGGCATTTCGGTCTTCGCCGATCAACTGCAAACGCTTCACGTCGCATTGGCCGCTTCGCTGCGGACAATCGCGCACGTAACGGCGCGCTCCTCGATGGACCTCGTGAAACCGGGCACGACGAGCGACATTTATTCGGTCAACTCGACCGTAACCGCAGCCGCTGCGGGCATGGGCGGCGGCGGCAACCTCAACAACGCGTATTCGGCAATCTCGGCGGTGCCCGGCGTCTTCGTGCCGCCTAACCAAATGGGTTGGGATCAGGTCGTTTACATTCGCGGCGGGAACACCGACCAGATCGGCTACGAGTATGACGGCGTTCCGGTTAATCGCTCGTTCGACAATTACCCCGGCAGCACGGCCGGAACGCTCGGCCAACAAGAGTTGCAAGTCTATGCCGGCGGCGGAACTGTGGGCCAGAGTACGAGCGGTCTTGCCGGGTTCATCAATCAAGTCATCAAGACGGGCAGCTATCCCGGATACGCGACCGTTAGCGGCGGGATCGGCTCGCCGACGTTCTATCATTCGCTCAACGTCGAAGTCGGCGGCGCTACGCCGGATCGGCTCTTCTCCTATTACGTCGGAATCGGCGGCTACGACCAGGATTACCGATACTTGGATCAATTCAACGGATCCAATCTCGGCCTTATCTGGGGTATCCCCGAGATCGCCTACAACACGTCGAATCTTCCGTTCGCCGGCGTGTATCCGATTTGCAATTACCGCCCGCCGAGCGGTTCGGGATGGTATGACGGACCGAATCCGTCGCCCGTCTATAATCCGTTCGGCTATCCCGGGCTTCCGGGAACGATCCCGCTGCCGACGGGCATCTTTCAAAATCCCGGATGCTATCAGACGATCACGCCGGCCTATTCGGGTTACGGCGTATCGAATATCTCCGACCGCGAGAACGTCGTCAATTTGCACATCGGCGTTCCGCACCGTAACGACGCCGGGCGCGATGATATTCAGGTGCTCTATAACGTTACCTCGCTGGAAACACAGTTCGTCAGCTCAGAGAACGACATTGGTCCGAATCTTATCGGCCAGCTCAGCCAGCTCCCGAACTGGTACAGCAAATTCGTGCCGCTGGTCTGGCCGGACTTCGTCACTTGGCCAAGCGGAACGTACTTTGGCGAGAATCCGGCAAGCGTAACGCCGGTGCCGTATTTCGCGCCTAGCTCGCCTGGAGGGCGTTGCGCCAATATCGATCCGTTCGACGAATATCCGACGTTCCACATTGTCGGTGAGTGCGCCGTTGGGACCTACTCTGCAGTACCGCCCGACAATCGAGCCTCGAGCTGGAACGATGCGTCGATCTTCAAGCTGCAATACCAGCACAACATGGGATCGAATGCCTACCTCAGAATTTACGGATACGCGTTTTATTCCGATTGGCTGAACACGAGCGCGTTGAGTTACGGAACCGGACTGTACGGATTCTCGGTCTTCAGCTATGACTACGAGCTGGAGTCCCACACCCGCGGTCTCTCCCTGACATTCGGCGACCAGCTCAGCACGCAGCATCTGCTGACGTTCGACGCCAACTACGTCACCGCAAGCACCAACCGCTATAACAACAACAACTTCAACAACACGCCGACGACCGACGTCACGAACCTCACCAACGGCACGGAATGTTTCGCCTGGTACTCCGGCTCGTCGGGCGGGGAATCGTATAAGAAGGGGCAGCCGGCGCCGTGCAACCTGCCGATTACCAGCGGCACGTTCGAAGACCCGATACCGGCCTCGGCGATTCCCGGTGCAACGTGGCAGATCACCTATACCGGCAACCAGGGTTTTCTCAACACGATCGTACCAAACTTCACGGTTGTCGCGCTGCAAGACCTCTGGAATCCCACCGACAAGCTTAACGTCAACATCGGACTGCGCGACGAAATCTACGAATACAACTTAGCGAACACGCAGAACAACGGTCAGAACTTCTGGTTCCTGGCGGGGCAACGCGAATTTTGCTACAACCCCGATACCTTCGCGCCGTACTTCATCCCGGTGCCGCCGGCGAGCGGGCGGCCGCCGACCCCGTTCATCGGTTTCAACTGTCCGATCGATTATTCGATCCCGGCACACCCCGTGCAGACCGTGCATCCTAACGGCCAAGACGGGCACTTGCTGCTGAGCAACACCTATGCTCCGTCGGTCGCCGACTATGCATTCACCCCGCAGATCGGGGCCACGTACACCGTGAACCCCGACACCGTATTGCGTTTGTCGGCGGGCGTGTTCGCACAAGAGCCGGAGACGTATCAGGTTCAATACAACTCCACGTACAACAATCTAGCCTACCAGCTCTTCCAAGCGTTCTGGCAGTACGGCTTCACGACGCCCTACCACGACGCGCTGGTGCAATATTCGTACAACTACGATGCGTCGTACGAGCACCGGTTTAAGGGCACCGACATGACGATCAAGGTTACGCCGTATTATCGGTACGCGACGAACCAGGTCTACGGAATCTCGTTGCCCTTCGGCTTGGGTGGCGGCCTCAATTCCGGCGTCGAGTGGGTCGACGGCGTCGAGACAGAGTTTACGAAGGGCGATTTTGACAAGAACGGGCTGTCGTTCATAATCTCGTATACGTACACCAATTCAGCCGAGCGGTGGGATGACTATCCGGGAACTTCGATCAATCCCATCGATCCGTACAACCAGGATATCGCGAACTTCGACGGACTGACGGCAGCGGGCGGCGGATCGCAATGCTACGAACATAACAAGGCCGGCGACATCTTGCCCGACCCCACCTGCACGGATCACGCCGGCTATTACCCTCCGATTTGGAATCCCTATTATGGGATGGCGCCGCAGCCGCTGCTCAATCGCAACGGCTGGTTCCCCGTCGGCCTCGACTACGCATACCTTTCACCCAACGTCGCCAGCGCGATCGTTAACTACAAGCACAACCGTTTCAACATCACGCCCGCCGTGACGTTCAACGAAGGGGAGCTCTACGGGAACCCGGCCGACGTACTCGGCATCGATCCGCGGACGTGCGTCGCTAACTCAGCAACAATACCCGGGGGTGCGCCGCATCACAACCTGCAGGCCGATTACACGTCGTGCAGTCTTGCGGCGACTCAAAATGGGACGTACCCGGGCGCGCTTTTTATTCCGAATCCTCAAACCGGCGTCTTCGATTCGTTCGGCGCGTTTCGCCAGCCCAGCCAACTTAATCTGAGCCTGCAGATCGGGTACCAGCTCAGCCCGCGAGTGAAAGTGAATCTGCTCTTGGCAAACCTCGTTAATGCCTGCTTCGGCGGATCGTCCGAGCCGTGGACCAAGCAGTTCCCGCCGAACAACTACACGTGCGGCTACGCAGACAACTCCTACTACGTTTCAAACTTCTACAACGGGTACTCGCCGAACGACATCAAGGCAAACGGCGTTCCGCTCAATTCGGCTTTCTCACAGTCGTACACCCCTGCATACGCGGACACCAACGCAATCACGCTGCCCAATCCGTTCAACGCCTACTTGCAGTTCAACATCAGTTTGTAGGGGGTCACCCTTCGGCAAGCTCAGGGTGACACGTTATAGGTGGTGGGCGATTGCGGATTCGGCCGCCTGAACTAGCCGCTGCGAGGCAATAAGCTCGCGCGCGGCCGCGATGTCGGGTGCAGGCGGGCGGTCCTCTGTCCACGGCAAGATGCTTTGGCGCGCGAGCTCGTAGGCGGCTTGCGTCCCGGCCCCGGAGCGTAGCGGCCGGCGGAAGTCGGTTGCCGCAAGCGCGCCGAGCAGCTCGCACGCCAACGCGCCCTCGACGTTGTCGAGCACGCGCGGCAGGTTGTTGGCCGAGGTCATGCCCATGCTGACGTGATCTTCCTGACCGGCCGAGGTGGGGATTGAATCGACGCTCGAGGGCCAGGCAAGTCCCTTATTCTCATTGACGAGCGCCGCCGCGGTGTATTGCACGATCATCAGTCCCGACTGCAATCCCAGGCGCCGCGTCAGAAAGAGCGGCAAGCCGCGGTCTTCGGCATTCAATAGGAGGTACAAGCGGCGCTCCCCGATCGAGGCGAGCTCGGATATCGCCAGCTTGAGGAAATCGAGGGCCAGCGCGATCGGCTCGCCGTGGAAATTTCCGCCCGAAACGAACTCGCCGTCGTCGGGAAAGACCAGCGGATTGTCGGTTACGGAGTTCGCCTCGATCTCGGTCACGCGCCGCACGTGCGCCAGAGAATCGCGAACCGCGCCATGCACGACCGGGATGCACCGAAATGAATACGGGTCCTGAACGCGGTCGCAGTCGGCATGGGATTGCACGATCTCCGAGCCGGCCAGCAGCGCTCGCAGGTTTGCGGCGACCCGCTCTTGGCCCGGATGCGGGCGCAGATCGTTGAGACGCCGGTCGAAAACGCGCTGCGAGCCGAGGTAAGCCTCGAGCGACATCGCGCCGATTAGGTCGGCGGCCGCGGCGAGTCGCTGCGCGCGCAGCAGGCCGAGCGCCGCAACCGCGGTCATCACCTGCGTGCCGTTGACGAGCGCGAGGCCTTCCTTCGCTCCCAGCGCGATTGGTTGAAGCCCGGCTCGCTCCAGCGCGACGGCGCCGGCGAGACGCTCCCCGTGATAGAGAGCCTCGCCCTCGCCGATCAGTGCCAGCGTCATGTGGGCCAAGGGAGCCAGATCGCCGCTCGCTCCGACCGAACCCTGCGAGGGAACGACGGGGGTCACGCCGCGATTGAGCATCGCAACGATTAGGTCGAGCGTTTCAGACTTGACACCCGAGTGACCGGCCGACAGCGAGTTTGCCCGCAGTGCGCTTGCCGCGCGGACGACGGCCACATCGAGCGGCTCACCCGTGCCGGCGGCGTGACTCCGAACCAGATTCAACTGAAGCAATACGGCGTCGGCGGGATCGACCGCAACGTTCGCCAGCCGCCCGAAGCCGGTCGTCACGCCGTAGATGGCTTGACCCGAGGCAAACCGGCTATCGACAAACTCGCGCGCACGCAAAACGCGTTCGCGTGCGGCGGCCGAGACTTGCACGGGGGCGCCGTGCGCCACGGCCTCGAGCGCCTCGAGTGTGAGATGGCGCCCATCCAGCTCCACGCTCAAAACTTCGACCAGTCGGGGTGCATCGGCTTCGCGAACGGCGGGCCATTTTGGATCACGATCGTTTCGTGATCGTGAAACGCTATGTTTCGCGGATCTCTACCGTGCCAGGGCTTGCCGTCAACCCAAATCGAGAGTTGCTTGCCATGCGGCGCTGCCAGGGTCGCAGCTTTGGTCCAGCTCAGATCCGGTCCCCAGATATCGAAGAACTGGCCCAGGTCGAACGACCGCTTTACGGGCGACTCGACGTGAATAAAACCGTCGGCAGCGTGGGTGTGCAGCCAATAGAGGCAGTCAGAACCTTCTGGAATGCCGATGCCGGCCGGCACCGTCACAGGGCGACCTCGGTCGAAGAGCTGCAACGAAACGTGAATGTGTTCGACCGCGCCCTCTTCGCGGTCGCATCGAATCCCATCGATCGGCAGCGTACCGAAGAAGCTCTGCGCGATCAGTAGAACGGTTAAAAAAGTCACCGAGTGCATTTTCGCTATCGCGCGTTATGCTACCCTCGATGCTTGACGGAGCCCCCCGTGTGTGCATAACGAAAAATAATTGTGGACAGCTTGTGAATACGTCAATCGGCCGCTTGTCGTCGCAACTTGAGCGTGATATTATGCACGAGCTTCGAGTTAAATCGAAGTGCGACGAATGTGTCGTTCGCGACCAGTGCAACCGGAAACGTTGCGATGAGTAACGATCCGCGGCCAAGGTCAAACCGCCAAGCCGGCGTCAGTGGGGTTTCCGCAAGGTAGCCAAACAGGCGAGGCAGGTGAGTGAATACATCGGAGCCCGTTACAGCATCGCTGTGGCGGGTTTCGTAATTTGTCGCTCGTGCCGCTGCGTGAAGCCATCCCGTTGGAACTCCACCGCGCGAGCGCTCGTCGCGGCACCTCCATGTGCCGCTTCTGCTCTCGCGTTTTTTCGGGGGAACAAAGTTTTGAAGCAGCCGTCCGTGGCTGGCCCGAAAAAATCGCGAAGTCGCGCTCCTGGAGTCCCAACGGGACGGCTTCACGCAGCGTCCTCGCTTTTTGGGCTAGTATTTGGCGGCGATGTCCGCGGCGAGGGCGGCGATGCGGGTGCGGGCGCCGGGCGGCGAGACGATTTCGGCTTGTGATCCCCAGCCAAGCACCCAGCGTACGAGCTCGTCGACGTCGGCGACGCGATACGCAATCTCGACGGAGCCGTCCTCGTGCTGCTCGACCTCGCGCTCGGCAACGATACGCGCCGCCGCCGCCGCCTTTGCAACGCGAGGCGCGAAGCGAACCCGAACCTCCGTCGTCTGCTCGGCATGCAAGACGCCGCTAATCGAGGCGGCGGCATAGGCTTCGATGTCGAAGCCGCTCGGCCGCACGAAGGTTCGTCCGAGCACCTCAGGCTCGCTGACGCTGTCGACGGCGAACGTGCGTTTGTCGCTGCGCGTATGGTCGTAGGCGACGCAGTATACGCGTCCGGCATTGATGATGAAGCCGTACGGATCCACGGTCCGAGTGGTCGATTTCCCCTCTTTGTCAAGGTAGTTGAATCGGACGCTTCGCGAGCTGCGCTCCGCCGCGGAGAGCAACGCGAATGCGCGCTCGCCCCGTTCGTCGAGGCGAATCTCGGAAAGGCGAAACGCCACCGGCGACCCCGCCTCGACTCGAGCGCGAGCGCTCCGGCCGGCGCTGTCGACCAACTTTTCGGCGACCTCGTCGATCGAAGCACCGATGGTGCCACCGATGCTGGCGCCAAGCGCTCGCAATGCGACCAGCCCGAAGAGCTCGCCGCTGCTCAAGTCGAGCCGCTTGAGGCTATATCCGTCGGCGAAGCGATAGGCGTTGATCGCGCGATCGAAGTAGAGTGGAAATCCCGCATTCGACAAGATCGCGAGGTATCGGCGAAGGCTGCGCGTGCTGGGGCGCTTTCCGCCCTCGGCGATCCGATCTTTGAGATCCTCGAATGAATGCTGTCCCTGATCGATCGCGTTGAGCAGCCGCACCAGCAAGACGACCTTCGACTCGCCCTCGGTCGCGGTCATTGCGGCGTGGGCGAAGGTTGGGGCTTGGGGAAGCAGCCGTCGGGCGCGTTAATGGGCGGCGCGCTGGGTTGCGGCGCGGTCGCGGAGACGCCGATTTCGGCCGGATAGAACGAGCCGCCGTCGGTCATCGTCGCGACTGTCGTATGATACGTCTGACCCGCAGCCAACGGGAACGCCGCGACTTGGTAGGGAGTCGGAAGGCGCACGCAGCCGACTTCGACCAGGCTTCCGTCTATGAGAAAGGCTCCGCGCGCCGGTCCGGCCAGCGGTTTGAGAAAAAGATACGCCATCGCCGGCGAAGGGGCCGAATTGGTCATCGTCAGATCGATCGTGTGCGTGACGCCGTAGTCGCCATAGTCGTGGCCGTTCGCGGGCGGATCGACACTCGGCGGCGTTGGGTCCGTGTCGCCGATCACCAGGGTCGCATCGGGACCGCCGGCTGCATAGTTCAATCGGTCGGATCCGTAACCGGCAATCGAAAACACGCCGGTGCGATGATGGCCATCGCCGGGAAGAATCGGCCCGTCGAGCAGGTTGCGCGGGTCCGCTCCCGCGGAAACTGCCAGCACGGTCACCACAACCGGGCCTCCAGACAACACGCGTACGTCGACGGTGCCGGAGACCAGTTGACGATCGGCCATCGGCACCGCCGCAAGAAGGTAGGGGTCGTCCTGCGCAAGCGTCGTCACGATCCCTTCATCGCGCGCCTTGGTAAGCAGGAAGTTCTTGGTAAGCGTCTGGCCGACGTGCATGACGTCCATGTTGGGTCCTGCCAACGCTTGCACGAGCTGGATCGAGGTGGGGTCTTGAGAGTTGGCGGAGAGCGCGACCACGAGCGTGCGTGGGTCGGTCCCAACGTCGTGGTAGTAGTAGAGCCGGGTAGGCTGCGCGGCGCCGATAGTGCCGCGAAACAGAACCCCGTCCTGCGTCAGGTGTTCGGGATCGTCGTCGTAAAATAGCACCGCCGGCGCAAACGGTGCAAGCCCGGCATTCTGCACCGTGACCGCGGTCATTCCGGACTGGTCGAAGTACTCGCCGTTCCCGGCGATCTGCACTGGGACGGCAAACTGGGCGCTCTGCCCAGGGCCGAGCGGCGCCGTTTGCGGCGTTACCGCACCGACGGTAACTTTCGCACCCGGCAGCGCTTGAGTGAGGCGGGTCACCCAGCTTGCGACTTGCTCCCCCAGCCAGGCAGGGTCGACCGGATCCCCGGTAACGGTGAGCGTCGTCTGCGGCACGATCGTGCCGGCATTGAAAGCTACGCGAACCGGAAGATCGGCACGTGCTCCGTTGGCATCCACCAGATGCAGCACGTCGTTTCCGGTCGCCTGGGTTGCGGTGATGGTAACGCTGGTCCCGTCGGGGCTAACTGCGATCGTGACCAGCTTCCGATCGAGCGACGCTTGCAACGGCGGCGTAGCGCCGCTTACCGTAATAACCTGCTGCTGCGCCGGATTGAGAGCGACGCTCGGAACCGAAAGCGTCAAAGCGCCCGGAGTTGCCTGCGCTAAGACGATTCCCAGGGTCAGGGCGTGCAGAGGCGCTCGGTCTTACGTGACGGCGGGCTCGGGGGGCGGCGGCGCCGCCGGCGGCTCGACCGAGGGGATTTTCGAATACTTCAGTTTGTCGGCGTCCTCGGGATCGACGTCGGCGAGAATGTGATCGCCCGAGCCGAACGCTCCTTTGAGCATCTCCTCGGCGAGCTCGTCCTCGACCATCCGTTGAATCGCGCGGCGTAGCGGACGCGCGCCGAACTGCGGATCCCAGCCCTTTTTCGCAAGCAAGGATTTGGCGGCGTCGGTGATCTTGAGCTCCATCTCTTGCGCGCGAACCTCGCGAATGACTTTCTCCAGCTCGAGCGTGACGATCTCCTCGATCTGCTCCCGCGAGAGCTGATGAAAAACGATCACCTCGTCGACCCGGTTGAGAAACTCAGGACGGAAGGTCTGCTTGACCTCTTCCATCACGCGGTTCTTCATGCGGTCGTAAGCTTTGACTTCGTCTTCGGCCGAGAGCTTCTGCGGACGGAAGCCGATGTCGGTCGTGGTGGTCATTCCGATCGCGCCGACGTTACTGGTCATGATGATGACGGAGTTTTTGAAATCGACCTGGCGGCCTTGCGAGTCGGTCAAACGGCCGTCCTCGAGCACTTGGAGCAGCAGGTTGAAGACGTCGGGGTGGGCTTTTTCGATCTCGTCGAGCAGCACGACCGAATAGGGACGGCGGCGCACCGCTTCGGTGAGCTGGCCGCCCTCTTCGTAGCCGACGTAACCCGGCGGTGCCCCGACCAAACGGCTGACCGAATACTTCTCCATGTACTCCGACATGTCGATGCGGATCATCGACTCTTCGTCGTCGAAGAGAAATGCCGCAACGCTGCGGGCAACCTCGGTTTTGCCGACGCCGGTCGGCCCCAGGAAGATGAACGAACCGATCGGCCGGTTCGGATTCTTCAAACCGGCGCGCGAGCGTCGAATTGCGCGCGTGATGACGTTGATGGCCGGATCTTGGCCGACGACCCGCTGGTGGAGCAGGTCGCCCATCTTGAGCAGCTTCTCAGTTTCGGCTTCGGCTAAACGGCTCACCGGAATCTTCGTCCACGACGCGACGATTTCGGCAACGTTTTCGGCGGTAACGCGTAGGACGCGCTCGCTCGCGGCCTTGCGCTCGCGCCATTCCTGCTCGAGGTTGGCCTTCTCCAGGCGCAGCTTCTCTTCACGATCGCGGATCGAGGCGGCTTTGTCGAACTCCTGATTCTTGACGACCGCTTCCTTCTCGGCGATCAGCTTGCGCAGCGCGGCGTCGGCTTCGCGAATCGCCGGAGGCGGGAGCGTCGCCTGCAAGCGAACGCGCGAACTTGCCTCATCGATCAGGTCAACGGCCTTGTCGGGAAGGAACCTATCGGTGATGTAGCGATCGCCCAGCCGCGCAGCGGTGGCTAACGCCTCGTCGGTAATCTGCACCTTGTGATGCGCCTCGTAGCGATCGCGCAAGCCTTTGAGGATCTCGATCGTTTCGTCCACGGTCGGCTCGCCGACCATGACCGGCTGGAAACGGCGCTCGAGAGCCGAGTCTTTTTCGATGTGCTTTCGAAATTCGTTGAGAGTCGTCGCGCCGATGCACTGCAGCTCGCCGCGAGCGAGCGCGGGCTTGATGATGTTGCTGGCGTCGATCGCGCCCTCGGCCGCGCCCGCGCCAACCAGCGTGTGCAGCTCGTCGATAAACAGAATGATCTCGCCGGCCGCGCCGCGGATCTCATCCATGACGCGTTTCATGCGCTCTTCGAACTCGCCGCGGTACTTGGTGCCGGCGACGAGCCCGGCCAGATCGAGCGTGATTACGCGCCGGTCCCGCAGCGGTTCGGGAATATCGCCCTTGATGACGCGTTGCGCCAGGCCTTCGGCAATTGCGGTCTTGCCGACGCCCGGCTCGCCGATCAGGGCCGGATTGTTCTTGGTGCGGCGTGAGAGGATCTGGATGACGCGCTCGATCTCGGTGTTGCGTCCGATCACCGGATCGAGCTTGTTGTCGCGCGCGAGCTGCGTGAGATCGCGCCCGTACGCGTCGAGCGTGGGCGTTTTGCTCTTGCCCTTGGGCGCCGCGGGCTGACCTTCGGCCCCGAGCAGCGAGGTGGTCTGCACGCGGACTTTGGCGGGATCGACGCCGAGATTGGTGAGCACCCGCGCCGCAACGCCTTCGCCTTCGCGAATCAAGCCGAGAAGCAAGTGCTCCGTTCCGATGTAGTTGTGGTTGAGCTGACGCGCCTCTTCGAAGGCGAGCTCGATTACGCGCTTGGCGCGCGGAGTGAAGACCATCTCCTGCTGCACCGTCTGTCCGCCGCGCCCGACGATCGCTTCGACCTCTTGACGAACCTTCGCCAGATTGACGCCGAGCGATTCGAGGACTTTGGCGGCCAAGCTCTCGCCTTCGGAAATGATTCCGAGCAATATGTGCTCGGTACCAATGTAGTTGTTACCGAGCCGCTGCGCTTCTTCCTGAGCAAGCACGATGCTCCGCCGCGCTCGCTCGGTGAAGGGCTCCCACATCGACATCGCTCTGGCTCTTCCTTTCCTCCTCCTTAGACTCTACCCGTCCCGGAGCAGTTTCGTGACGGTTGACGGCACGCCCGCCTGCCCTGCACCAGAGGTTTGCCGTATAGGCCGCGGAACCTCGGTGGCATGCCGACCGCCGAACAAGTTCGCGAAGCGCTCGTCGAGGTTAAGGATCCCGAGCTCAATCTCGGCATCCTCGAGCTGGGTCTCGTCTACGATATCACGACCGAAGGCGAGAACGGCGAGAACGTTAACGTGATGATGACGTTAACGTCGCCGATGTGTCCGGTTGGTCCGATGTTCATGCAATCGGTCAAAGACCACGTGCTGGCGGTCGAAGGCGTGAAGAACGCCAACGTCGAGATCACTTTCACGCCGCCTTGGGATCCGGCGACGATGGCCTCCGACGACGTCAAAGCGATGCTGGGGATTTGGTGAGGCTCAAGCCGCTTGAGCTACTAATGGGCTGAAGAAAACGGTGCCGAGGTCGCGTCGGCCATCGATGACGCGCACCACTTGAGCAATGCGATCGTCATCGAGAAGACGGTAGAAAACCACGAACGGATAGACGGCCAGCGTACGGATATCGGGACCGTATTCAGGCCGGCGATGCCCGGCCCGAGGGGCGCTGCGAAGAATTCTAGTGACGTTGAGGAGGCGGCGCACTACCGCATCAGCCCTGACCAAGCTGTCGCGCGCGATGTGGGCGTGTATGGCGTCAATATCCGAGAGAGCGCGGTCTGTATAGCTAATTCGAAACATGCCGAGGGGCCAATTTCTTTTGCTCGCGCTTGAGGCGACTACTCTTCTTTCGAAAGTACTCGCGCACGTTCGCTTCAGAGACGAGCCTGCCCTCATCCGCCGCTTCGATCCCTTCCTGCACGTCGATCTTTAGCTGTTCGAAGAACGGGTCATTCTTAGGTTGAAGCATACTCTATTTTACCACAACCCATCCTCAACGCCAGGCGGGCTGCGCCCTCCCCTTCGACAAGCTCAGGGTGACACCTTAAGGGTGACACGCGGAAAAATGCGCTTCGGAATGCCGGCGAAGGCCGGATCGCCGCATTGCCAGAGCAAGAACGAATACTCGTCCGTAAGCAACTCTTCGCTCTGTTTGCGCGATGCAGCGAGGAAGCCGTGCCCCGCATCGTAGTCGACTCGTAGCAGGATCGGGCGACCACTCGACGTGGCGGTTTGCAGCTTCGCGGTGAATTTTGCGAGCTCCCACGACGAAACGCGTGGATCGTTGTAGCCCGTGACGAGCATAACGGCGGGGTAAGCCGTCCCTTTCACGACGTGCTGGTAAGCGTCCATCGCGTAGAGCGCTTTAAAGCCCTCCTCGTTCTTTACCGTGCCGAACTCGGGAATGTTTGCCGGACCGCTCGGCATGAACTCAGAACGCAGCGCGTTGCTGTCGCCGACGACATCGAGGGCCGCGGCAAATAGGTGCGGTTGCGATGTAATTGCGCGTCCGATCGTAATACCGCCGGCGCTGGTTCCTTCGCCGGCAAGATGCGCAGGCGAAGTGTACTTGTGGGCGATCAGCCAGCGGCCGCAGGCTACGAAATCTTCCCACGTGTGCGGTTTGGTTGCGATCATTCCGGCTTGGTGCCATGCTTCGCCGTACCAGCCGCCACCGCGCACGTGACAGACCGCGTAGACGCCACCCCGCTCCAGCCAGGCGACACGGGTTGCGCTGAATGATGGGTTGATCTCGATTCCATAGGCGCCGTAGCCTGTCAGATACGCGGGATGGGAGCCGTCGAGCGCAATGCCCTTCTTGTAGACCACCGAAAGCGGAACCATCGTACCGTCGGCGCTGCGCGCCTGCACCTCCGATGACGTGTAGGGCGACATATCAACTTTGGCAAGCTTCTTGAGGTGAGTGTCGGTGACCGTTCCGTTCGCATCGACTGCGTAGATCAGCTGCGAGTGCGTCCAACCGGTGAGCCCGAAGAGCGCGCCGGCATCGCGCGGATCCGTGGTAATGTCGTTGACGCTGCCTTGGAATGGCAGCGCGACGTTCGTTATCGCGCCCGGAGCTCCATCGGCCGCGAGCGCGACGCGGCTAATTTGGCCGAAGCCGCCGTTACGCGACAGTATGTAGAGGCCGTCAGCCGCTACCCCCAGTGCTTCGACAATCGGGGTGCTGGGCGCGATGACTGTTTGCGCTGCGGCGACGTTCGGCGCGGCCAGCGAAGTGGCGACGACTTTGAAGGTTGGCGCATCTTTATGGGTGAGAAGATAAATCGTGGTGCCTTTGATGTCGAACCCGGTGACGTCGTCGGCGGTGATGGCGACCGGTTTCCAATCCAGCGCGGACGAGTCGAGACTGGCCGGAAGAGCGGCGTAGATCGTCATTTCGTTCTGCACGCCGTGATTGATCACGCCGAGCAGGTACGGCGACGCAGGAGAGTACACGACGCTGGGCGAGTCGCTTGGATCAAACGGAACCTTAGGGTCCACACCGTAACCGAAGATCGCGACGTCGCGATCGGGATCCCGGCCCAGGACGTGCAGATAGCACACGCTACGCAAGTACTTATCCGTGTCAGGTTGGCCGGGCGAAAGCTTGGGTGCGCGTATGTAATAAAAGGAGCCGTTAGGAAGCCAGCTCGTCACTCCAAAATAGGCGCGGTCAATTGCGTCGGGCAGAACGTTTCCGGTCGCGGTCGCGACCACGTGGATCACCGCGGCTTCCGAGCCGCCCTCTGAAATGCCGTAGGCGACGTACCGGCCGTCGAGCGAGGGGACGTAGTAGTTGATCGTATAGTGTTTTCCGGCCGTCGCAAGGCTCTGCGGATCGACCAAAACCCGCTCGGCGCCGCCCTCCGCGTTGCGCACGTAAAGCTTTGGCGAGTTGTCGCCGGGGTTCAGCTTCAGATAGAAATAGTACGGCCCGTCGCGCGCGAGGTCGCTAACGATACTGCCGGCGTTGTCGAGCTGCGCGATGCGATCGAAAAGCCGATCGCGCGCGGCTCCTAAACGCGCGAGGACCGCTCGCGCATATGCATTCTGTTCCTTGAAGAACTTCACAGTGACCGGATCGTTCATGTCCTCGAAGTAGCGGTACGGATCTGTCACCGAAGTTCCGTACATGTTCTCGGTGACAGGGCGCGGCGACGGCACCGGCGGCGGCGTGGGGAAGCCTTGCGCGGCAGGCGCTAAGCCACGTCCCGCGGGCAATGCTAGAGAAGCGATGATAATAGCCAATGCAAGAATGATGGTGCGCAACATGGCAGCCGCTGTTCTAGCCGGCCCCCATGCTGTCATGCCGCCGAGGAGCGGATGGGTGGAGCGTGCAAGGGGCCTTCGTGAAGAGCCGCGCCCAGAAGTACGACGAGCTGCAGCAGAAACGCGCGCAGGCCGAGGCGCCTGCCGGGGAAGATGCAATAGCCAAACAGCACGAACGGGGTAAGCAATCGGCGCGCGAGCGCGTCGATGCGCTCGTCGATGCCGGTTCGTTCGCCGAGTTCGACCGGTTCGTGGTCCACCGCAGCAATGCGTTCGGCCTCGACGAAAAGGAGTTTCTGGGCGACGGCGTGATCACGGGGCGAGCCACCATTGACGGGCGCCAAGTCTTCCTCTTCTCGCAAGATTTCTCGGTCCTCGGCGGTTCGCTGGGCGAAGCCTTCGCCGAGAAGATTTGCAAGGTGATGGACCTCGCGGTGCGCACCGGTTCGCCGTTGATCGGAATCAACGACTCCGGCGGCGCGCGCATCCAGGAAGGCGTCGTCTCGCTCGGAGGCTACGCCGAAATCTTTTGGCGCAACGTTCAAGCCAGCGGCGTAATCCCGCAAATCAGCCTGATTGCGGGCCCGTGCGCGGGCGGCGCGGTCTACTCTCCGGCGATTACCGATTTCATCATCATGACCGAGAAGATCTCGCAGATGTTCATCACCGGGCCCGAGATCATCAAAACGGTGACCGGAGAGGAAGTGTCGTTCGAGGAGCTCGGCGGAGCGGCCACCCACGCTACGCGCAGCGGCGTCGCGCAGCTGGTCGCAACCGACGAATCCAATCTCGTCGAGCTCACCCGCGCGCTCTTCTCGTTCATCCCGCAGAACAATCGCGAGAAGCCGCCCCAATACGATTGCGACGACGATCCGAGCCGTCTGGTTACGGCGCTCGACGAGCTCATCCCGGACTCGCCGAACAAGCCGTACGATATGCGCGAAGCAATTAACGGCATCGTCGACTATGGCGATTTCCTCGAGATTGCGCCGCTGTACGCGCAAAACATCATCTGCGGCTTCGGCCGCGTCAACGGGCAAGCCGTTGGGATCGTCGGCAATCAGCCTAACGTGCTCGCCGGCGTGCTCGACACGCGGTCGTCGGTTAAGGCGGCGCGTTTCGTCCGCTTTTGCGACGCCTTCAACATTCCGCTGGTAACGTTCGTTGACGTGCCCGGCTTCTTGCCCGGGACCGACCAAGAGTACGGCGGGATCATCTTGCACGGCGCGAAGCTGCTGTATGCCTTTGCCGAAGCGACGGTGCCGAAGATTACGATCATCACGCGCAAGGCGTACGGCGGCGCCTACGACGTCATGGCGAGCAAGCACATTCGCGCCGACGTCAACCTCGCGTGGCCGACTGCGGAGATCGCGGTGATGGGCGCCGAAAGCGCGGTCAAGACGATCTTCCGCCGCGAGCTCGCGGCTGCCGCCGATAAAGACGCCCGGATGCAGGAGCTGATCGACGAGTACACCGAGCGGTTCGCAAACCCCTATATTGCCGCGCAACGCGGTTACGTTGACGACGTCATCGAAGCGCGAAAAACGCGCGGTGCGGTCGCGAGCGCGCTCGAGATGCTACGCGAGAAGAAAGTGCCGCGTCCCGATCGCAAGCACGGCAACATTCCACTCTAAGACGTACATCTCCCAGACCGTTTAGAACAGCCCGGGTACGAGGCGCCAGCGCACCTTGGCTCGATACTGCGCATAACCCGGCAAATTCTTGACGAGGAAGGCTTCCTCGTCGTGCAGCCGCCAGATCGTCAACGGTACGATCGGCACCACGAGCAGCAATCCCCAATAGGAGCCGAGCGCTAACGGTATCCCGGACACGAAAATCAGCAGTCCGACGTACAAGGGATGGCGCACGACGGCGTAAGGACCCGACGATACGACGCGCTGATCGGCCGCAACTTGGATAGTCGAGGCGGCGAAGCTGTTCTCGCGGAAGACGACAAAATAGACGCACAACCCCAGGACGACCAGCAAATCGCCGATCGCAACGAGCATCGGTATGTCGGCGGACCATCGCAGCCGATGATCCAGCGCCGATACGACGAAGATAGCAAGAAAGAGCCCGTAGACGAGGGTGACGATGACTTTCTGAGCCGGCTCCTTTTCCGCGATCCGCGATCGGCGCTCCAGAAGGCCGCGGTCCCTGCGCCAGAAGTAGGCCGATGTGAAGACGCCGATCGTCACAAGGATCGTTATGAGGAGCCAGCCTTGCCAATAGCGGGCCGTGCCCGCGGGGAGAAAGATCAGCAGCCAGAGCAGCGGAACCGAAACGATTGCATTGAGGAGCGTTCGTTTCTCCAGGCTCATGAGATGCAGCATTCGCGCAACCAGCGTCCACGCCCGCCGATCGATTCCAGTTGGCAGGACGGAACCCCGTCCGATGGTATGTAGCGATTCGTGAAGCTATTAGAAGGAAAGCGCGCCCTGGTCACGGGGGTCGCAAACCGCTGGTCGATCGCAACCGGCGTCGCGCGAAAGCTCCACGATCACGGCGCGCAGATCGCGTTAACCTATCAAGGCGAACGCGTGCGCGACGAGGTTGCGAAGCTCGCGACGGAGCTCGGAAGCGGTCCGGTCATCGAATGCGACGTCTCAAACGACGCGTCGCTGGCCGCTATGCGGGATGCGCTCGCTTCTCAGCTAGGGCCGATCGACGTGCTGGTTCATTCGATCGCGTTCGCGAACAAGGAAGATCTGGCGGGCAAGGTCTTCGACACGTCACGCGGAGGGTTCGGACTGGCGCTCGACGTGTCGGCGTATTCACTGATCGCGCTGGTGAGCGCGCTGCGCGAATCGTTCAACACCGGGGCGTCGATTATGGCGCTGACCTACCTGGGCTCAACGCAGATCGTGCCGAACTACAACCTGATGGGAATCGCGAAGGCCGCGCTCGAATCGACGGTGCGGTATCTTGCCTTCGACCTCGGGGATCGCGGCATTCGCGTCAACGCGATCTCGGCCGGACCGATCAAGACGGCCAGCTCGCGCCAAGTGGGCGGCTTCTCTCGAATTCTCGACGTCGTGCCGAAAGTTGCGCCGCTACATAGAAACGTCAGTGCGGAGGACGTCGGCAACATGGCGGCGTTTCTTGCTTCGGACCTTGCGAGCGCCGTTACCGCCGACGTGCATTTCGTTGACGCAGGCTACCATGCGATGGGGTTGTTTGCGCCCGAGTGAAGCAGATTAGGAAAATCCTGGTTGCGAATCGCGGCGAGATTTCGGTTCGCGTGATTCGCACCGCAAAAGAAATGGGCATCGCGACCGTCGCAGTGTACTCCGACGCCGATCGCGGCGCACTGCACGTCGAACTGGCCGACGAAGCATACCCCCTCGGGCCTGCATCCCCAGCGGCGAGCTATCTGAATATCGACAAACTGATCGAATGCGCGCGCGCGTCCGGCGCCGGCGCAGTCCATCCCGGATACGGTTTCTTGGCGGAGAACGGCGAGTTCGCTCGACGGGTGGTCGCGGAAAGTTTGGTCTGGATCGGCCCGCACGCCGATGCGATTGACGCGATGGGCGATAAGCTGCACGCGCGCTCGGCGATGCGGGCAGCCGGCGTTCCGGTGGTACCGGGCGCGCTGCGCCCGATTTCCGACGTCGCCGAGGCGCGGCGTGCAGCGGAGCAATTCGGCTTGCCGCTTGCCCTCAAAGCGACCGCCGGCGGCGGAGGGCGAGGGCTCAAAGTAGCCCAATCGCTTGACGAGATCGCCTCGGCGTACGACACCGCGCGGCGCGAGGCGGAGGCGTACTTCAAAAACGGAACGCTCTACGCCGAGCGTTACCTCCAGAATCCCAAACACATCGAACTGCAGTTGATCGCCGACAAGCACGGCAACGTGGTTCACGCCGGCGAGCGTGACTGCTCGCTGCAACGACGGCATCAAAAACTGTGGGAAGAAACGCCGGCAAAGATTCCTGACGCCGTTCGTTCCGCGATGCGCGAGGCCGGAGTTCGGGCCGCCAAGGCGATTGGATACGACTCGGTGGGAACGATGGAGTGCCTCGTCTCGGGCGACGCGTTTTACTTCTTAGAAATGAATACGCGCATCCAAGTGGAGCACACCGTCACCGAGATGGTCACCGGCCTCGATCTCGTTCGCGAACAGATTCGGATTGCCGCCGGCGAGCCGCTTGGATACGCGCAGACGGATATCGCATTTCGCGGCGCCGCAATCGAAGTGCGCGTCAACGCCGAGGACCCAGCACAAGCGTTTCGCCCGGCCCCCGGCACGATTACCGCTTACCGCGAGCCGGGCGGACCAGGCATCCGGATCGATTCCGCCGCGTACGCGGGATGGGCTATTCCGCCCGAGTACGACTCGCTCGTCGCAAAACTCGTCGTCTGGGCGCCGGCACGCGAAGCCGCGATCGCGCGGCTGCGGCGAGCCATCGACGAATACGTCGCGGACGGAGTGCCGACCACGCTTCCGCTGCTGCGAGATCTCTGCGACTTTGGCAGCGTGATCGATGCGACGTACGGAACTGCTACCCTCGAGACGTTCGCGCAGGCGTGGAAGCCGAGCGCGCGCGACGGGGTCGTTAAGCGGGCGCTCCCGGCGACCGCCGCTCGTGCCCAGCGACGAACGGCGCCGCGTCTGGGCTCGCTGGGAAGAATCGGCAGCGGCGGCGGCGGAGACACCGTGCGATCCCCGATGCACGGCATCATCGTCGAGCTGCGGGTTGCCGGCGGCGATCGCGTGGTGGAAGGTCAAGTGGTAGCGGTCATCGAGGCGATGAAGATGATGAATGAGATACGCGCGCACCGCGCCGGAAGAGTCGGCGCCGTTTTGGTGGGAGCCGGATCGAACGTCGAACGCGGGGCGGCGCTGGTAACAATTGATGGCTAGAGACGTTAACGATTCGGGAATTCCGATCGAGCCGATCTACGACGCGATCGAAGGCACCCCGGCCCAGCTCGGCGAGCCGGGCAATTTTCCGTATGGCCGAGGGATACGAAAGGACATGTATCGCGGACGGTTGTGGACGATGCGGCAATATGCCGGCTTCGGAACCGCCGCCGAATCGAACGCGCGATATCGCTATTTGCTCGAACACGGACAGACGGGGCTTTCGGTCGCCTTCGATCTTCCGACGCAGTTGGGCCTCGACTCGGATGCGCCGCAAGCCCGCGGCGAGGTTGGAAAGGTCGGCGTCGCGATCGATTCGATTGAGGACATGGAGACGCTGTTGGACGGCGTGCCGCTCGACCGCGTAACCGTCTCGATGACGATCAATGCTCCGGCTGCAATTCTGCTCGCCCTGCTGCTCGCGGTCGCGCGGCGGCGCGGAATTCCTTTCGGAAAGCTTGGCGGAACGGTGCAGAACGACGTTCTCAAAGAGTACGTAGCTCGCGGAACGTACATTTATCCGCCAAAGCCGTCGATGCGCTTGGTCACCGACGTGATGGCCTACTGCGCGCGGGAAGTTCCGCAGTGGAATACGATCTCGATCTCGGGCTATCACATCCGCGAGGCCGGCGCGACCGCGGTCGAAGAGATCGCGTTCGCGCTCTCCAACGGCAAGGCGTATCTACGGGCGGCGCGCGACGCCGGAATTGCGCTCGACGACGTGGCGCCGCGCATCTCGTTCTTCTGGAACGCGCACAACGATTTCTTCGAGGAGATCGCCAAGTTTCGCGCGGCGCGCTTTTTATGGGCGCATATCACGCGAGACGAGTTCGAATGCCGCGATCCGCGCTCGCAGATGCTGCGATTCCACACCCAAACCGGCGGCTCGACCCTGACCGCGCAGGAGCCCGAGAACAACGTCGTGCGGGTCACGCTGCAAGCGCTTGCAGCCGTGTTGGGCGGCACGCAGTCGCTGCACACCAACGGCAAAGACGAAGCCCTTGCGCTGCCGACCGCGGAAAGCGCCAAAACGGCGCTGCGGACGCAGCAGATCATCGGCTACGAGTCGGGCGTTACCGACGTAGTCGATCCGATGGCCGGATCGTATTACGTCGAAACGCTCACGCGCGAGCTGATCGCGCGCGCCGGCGCGATCGTTGGCGAAATCGATGCGATGGGCGGAAGCATCGCCGCGATCGAGAGCGGGTGGATGCAGAGTCGGATCGCCGAATCGGCCTATCTCGCGCAACAGGAGATTGAGCGAGGCGAGCGGGTCGTGGTGGGCGTCAACCGGTTCGCCGAGGGCGAGGATCGTGGCGCACAGCTTCCGCTGCAGCGCGTCGACGAACGCGTCGAGCGCGAACAGGTGCAACGGCTGGCAGCGTTGCGCGGCGCCCGCGACGGCGCTGCGGTTGCGGACCATCTTGCCCGCGTGCGCGCGGCAGCCGCGAGCAGCGAAAACCTGATGCCGTATTTCGTCGACGCCGTGGACGCCCGCGTCACGCTTGGCGAAATCTGCAACGTCTTACGCGAAGTCTTTGGGACGTACAGGTCCAAAGAAGTGGTGGCGTAGTGCTAATTGATCATGTGGCGATCGTCGTGAAGGATCTCGACGCGACCCTTCGCTTTTACACGGAAACGCTGGGGTTCAGGGAAGTCTTTCGCGAGGTCGTTTACGATCAGGGCGTCGAGACGGTGGGGTTGCAAGCCGGCGATTCGTTCGTCGAGCTCTTGCTGCCGCTGGACGAGGGCTCTGCGATCGCTCGGTATCGCGGCGAGTCTGCCGCTAAGCTGCATCACACGGCGTATCGCGTGGACGATCTCGCGGCCAAGCTTGCCCAACTCAAGACAGCGGGCGTGCGTCTGATCGACGAGCACCCACGCCGCGGCGCACGCGGCAGCCTCATCGCTTTTCTGCATCCGAAGGCTACGGACGGCGTTCTCATCGAACTTTGCCAGCGTTAACTAGTCCATGATTTCCGGGAACATCGATCGCCGGCGGCGGGCGCTCTTTTGGTCGACGATCGCGTCGGCGGCTACCCATCTCATCGTCTTGACGCTCCTCTCCTACGCGGTCGCGCGGCTGTTCGTGGCCCGCGGCGAGAAAGAAGTGGTCGCGCAAACGACCATCGTTACAATTAAAAAGACGGTCGTGCCGACGCCCCCGCCGCGCCGCAAGGCGACCCCGGTGCGGCAACGTGAGTCGGCGCCGGCGGTCGTGCCACGGCGCGAGCTCGCCAGGGAAACGCCGGTGCCCGCGCCGGCGCAGCCGCCGTTGCCGCGTCCACCGGTGCCCTCGAAGCTCCAACGCGACGAAGCCGGGTTTGCCAGAGAGGTCGCGCAGCTCAATGCGCAGGACGATCCGCACGCCGTTCCCACGATCGACCCGGCTTCGCGCGAATCGTCTACCAAGACCTATGCGTTCGACGTTCCGTCATCGCTGCGCGGCGACGAGCACGGAAACGGCATCATTACCCCGGTACGAGCCTGGCGCGACCACGGGCAAGATTGCTACTACGGCCGTTACGAATACACGTACCCTGACGGCGCAACGGAAAGCGGCAGCATTCTCTGGCCGTTCTGTTACGATCCGGGCGTGGATCCGTTCAGGCAGCCGCCGCATACAATCCCGTTTCCACTTCCGCTGATCGGGTTCAGACTGCCGGCCGATGCACAGATGCCCCCAATCGAAAAAGCCGTCTACGAAGCATGGGCGGCCGACAACGCCGCAGGGTCACCGCCGCAGTAGGGGCGACTCCGACAGACCGTTCAGCACGAACTGCACGGCAAGCGCGGCCAGAATAATCCCCAGCAATCGCGTGACGACGTGAATTCCGGTCGTTCCGATCACCCGCTGCAGCATCGTCGAACCGCGCATGCACAGCCACGTCACCAGCAACGCGACGGCATAGGCGCCGGCCACGATCATTAGGTCGACCTTGTCACCGTGCGACAAGTTCACGAGCAACAGCACCGTCGCGATCGTGCCGGGGCCGGCGATCATCGGAACGGCGAGCGGAAATACGGCCGGATTTTCGCCGGCCGCAGCCTCGCGCTCTTCGGCTTCGGTCTGCTTCGTGCGCGTCGGCCGCGCGAACAGCATGTCGATCGCGATCAGAAAGAGCAGGATTCCCCCGGCGATTGTAAAGGCCGGCAACGTTATCCCGAGATAATCCAGCAGAATCCGGCCGAGGACACCCATAAAGAGAATCACCCCGGCGCCGACGAGCACCGCTTGATCGGCGATCTGATTGCGCCGCTCGGGCGAAAAGCGCGTCGTGGCGGCCAGCGTCATTGGAATCATGCCGATCGGATCGATGATCGTAAACGCGGTCGCAAATGCGGTAACGACGAACCGGACGTCCATTGCTGACGAGGGTATCCTCTGTGGAAGGCAAACGTCAAGTGCTCGATGCACGCGGTCCACATTGCGGATCTGCGACGGCTCGCGAAACGCCGTCTGCCGCGCGTCGTCTTTGATTATATCGACGGTGGCGCCGACGGGGAGATCACGTTACGCGAGAACTGCAGCGCTTTCGAAAGCGTGCACTTTCGGCCGAGCAACGCGGCCGCCACGCAGCCCTGCGATTTGCGCACGACCGTACTTGGAACGCCGCTCGAGCTGCCGTTTCTGCTGGCACCCGTCGGCAGCAGCCGCCTCTTCTTCCCTCGTGGCGAGTGCGTGGCCGCAGCCGCGGCGGGTGCGGCGGGAACCGCGTACGTTCTCTCGACGCTGTCGGGTTGCCCGCTCGAAGAAGTCCGCGCGGCAACGAGTGGTCCGGCCTGGTATCAGCTGTATCTGATCGGCGGGCGCGAGGCTGCAACCGCGGCCATCCGGCGAGCGCGCGTGGCCGGCTTCGCAGCACTCGTGGTGACGATCGATACCGCGGTTGCGGGTCAGCGCGAACGCGATCTTCGCAACGGCGCAAAGGAGCTGGCCGGGGGCAACCTTTGGCAAATGCTGCCGCACCTGCCGCAGCTGCTGGCGCGCCCACGCTGGCTTTTCGATTTTGCCCGCGACGGCGGCTTGATGAAGTTTCCCAACGTCGTGGTGCCCGGGCAGGGACCGTTGCCGTATGAAGACATCGGCGCAGCGCTCGAACGTTCGACGGTAACCTGGGCGGACATGCGCTGGATTCGCGACGAGTGGGGAGGTCCGATCGTCATTAAAGGCGTGCTCACCGCCGACGACGCGCGCCGGGCGCTGGATGCCGGCGCCGATGCGATCGTCGTTTCAAATCACGGCGGCCGGCAGCTCGACGGCGTTGCGCCGACGCTTCGCGCATTGCCGGAAGTCGTTGATGCAGTCGACGGACGGGCGGAGGTTTTGCTCGACGGCGGTATTCGCCGCGGCAGCGACGTGGTGAAAGCGCTTTGTTTGGGAGCGCGTGCCGTATTGGTCGGACGCGCCTACGCATACGGTCTCGGTGCAGCCGGCGGACCCGGCGTGGCACGCGCAATCGAGATACTGCGCGACGACATCGTGCGAACGCTGCGCCTGTTGGGATGTCGCGAGTGCGGCGCGCTCGGACCGAAATACGTCGACGCCTAATGCCGCTGCGCGTTCGCGGTACGCTGCCGCGGGGTGGCGTGGCGATCGTCGGAAGCCGCACGCCGCCGCCCGGGGCAGCCGAGTTTGCGTATTGGTTGGCATTTCGAATCGGTGAGCCCGTAATCGCGGGGCTCGCGCCGGGCATCGACGCGGCCGCACATCGCGGCGCGCTCGATGCCGGCAATCCAACGGTGGCGTTCGTCGGCTACGGTTTCGGCGCCACCGATCCGCCCGAGCATGCCGCGTTGGAAGACGCGATCGTTCAAGCGCACGGCGCAGTCGCGACGCTGCTGCCGTACGGAACGGGCGTTTCGGCCGAGTCGCTCGTCGAGCGCGACCGCCTGCAGGCGGAACACGCGCGCGCCGTCGTGCTCGTCTGCAGCGAGGCCGGCGGCGGCGCGATGCATACGATGCGCTTCGCGCGCGAACTCGGCCGGCCGCGCTTTGCGGTTACGCCGCCGCGCGACAGCGTGGCGTGGGAAGGCAACCTGCAATGCCTCGCCGAGGGCGCAACGCCGCTTCCGTTCGAAGTGGAAACGGCGATTGCTAAGATTACTGCGGGATGAACTCAAGCCGCGCCTACCGCCGTCCCGATGACTGGCCGCTCGCGATCGCGGCGCTGTTTCTTGCGCTAGCGGGGGTCTACACCTACCTCGGAATGTGGCGCTACGACGTCTTTCGCGCGGGAGTGGACGACGCGGTGTTTACGCAAATCGTCAACAGCGCTTTCACCGGCTTTTCCGCCACCGCCGAGGGCTTGATCAATCATTATCTCGTGCACTTTTCGCCGATCTTGTACGTCGCTTTTCCGTTCGTAAAGCTGCTCGACGGTGCACGCGGATTGATTCTGTTGCAATCCCTGCTGGCGGCGGCAACGATTTTTCCGGTATGGGGACTGGCGGTCTCGCGGCTGCCCAAACCGATGGCATTCGCGACGACGCTCGCCGCTGCAATATATCCGCCATTGAGCGGTCAGGCCGTCGGCGACTTTCACGAGCTCGCGTTTGCGCCGCCGCTCGCTGCCACATTGGTGTGGGCGATCGATCGACGGCTATGGCGAGTCGCCATCGTTACCGCCGTCGCACTTGCGCTGGTCAAAGAGGATCAGTTCGTCAGCCTAGCCTTCGTCGGGCTCGTTACCGCCGCAATGGCGCGCCGGGAGCCGAAGATGCGCTCGTGCGGGTTCTGGATCGCCGCGATCGCCGTAATCGCCGCGCTGCTTTATTTCGTGGTCCTGCGCCCCGCGATCAACCCGCACGTTCCGTATTGGTCGCTGCATTATTATCAATGGTGGTGGTTTCCGGCAACCCCGGCAGGATTCGTCGGCCCGTTCTCGCCGCTGCGCGCTCAGTATCTGTTCGCAATCTTGCTTCCGCTCGCGTTTCTTCCGTTGGCATCTCGCTACATGCTATTTGCGATACCGGGGCTGGCCGAGGTGCTGCTCTCGCACGAAGGCATCACGATGGTTTTGGGGACCCACTATAGCGCGGCTTGGAGCGGTTACGTGCTGTGCGCGTTCGTGGACGGCACGTTTGTGCTCTACACGCGTTCGAAACTCGCGGCCACGGGGGCACTGCTTGCGGCACTCGCCGCTTCGGTCTGGACGTCGGTGTACTTTAGCCCCATCAACCCCGCGTTCGCGCTGTACGAGCGCCCCAATGCCGCCGACCGGCTGCGCGAAAAAGAGCTGGCAAGGATACCGCGCAACGTCTGGGTCGGAACCAGCGTATGGATCCTTCCGCACATCGCGATGAATCCGCACGCGACGATTGCGCTGGATGATATGGATTATGTGGTGCTCTATCGCTTTACCGAGTCAGCGCCATGGCCGGCCGGCGATCGAGCCAAGATCGCGCAACTTATGAAGAGCGGCTACGTTCGAACGTTTGACGGCGCGGGAATCATAGTGCTTGCTAGGAGCCATGCGCAATAATGGAATTCTTGCACTATGCGATTGAGCCTGGTTCGCCTTTTCCTTGACATATGCATACGATTTATGCATATTTATACATATTATGCGAACGACGTTGATTCTGGACGACGCACTTGTGGAACAAGCGCGTGAAATCACCGGCATCAAGGAAAAGACATCGCTAGTTCACGCCGGCTTGCAAGCGTTGATTGCTCGCGAGGCTGCGCGGCGGCTAAGCATGCTTGGCGGGTCTGAACCGCAGCTGCGCGCAATTCGCCGCCGTCGAAGGCAACAATGATCCTTGTTGACACATCGGTGTGGGTGGATCACTTCAGGGCCAGGATCGAGCGACTGAGTCTTGCCCTCGAAAGTGGCGCAGTTTTAATGCATCCCTTCGTCATCGGTGAGTTGGCGTGCGGCAATTTACGGAACCGAGACAAAGTTCTTCTAGACCTTTCGCGGCTGCCGCTGATCGCGCAGGCCCGCCACAGCGACGTGATGCACCTAGTAGGGGGACGCCGCCTTTGGAATCGAGGCATTGGCTGGGTCGACGCGCATCTCGTGGCGTCGGCGATCATCGGAGATTGTGTTCTGTGGACACGCGATCGGCGGCTCATGAACGTCGCCCGAGCACTTCACATAGCGCATGGGTAAGTTTTAATGGCTGAGCATCTGCGCGATCTCGATGCGGTGCAATTATCGAAACTCAGGGACATCCTGGGAAGTGAGCAGCTATCGCTGCTTCTCGCGACGTTCCGCGACGATCTTCAAGCCTGCCTCACGAAACTTCGCGACGGCCGGGATCAGGGAGATGCCGGCAAGATCCGTTTCGCCGCGCACGAGCTCAAGGGAGCGGCGGGTAACGTCGGCGCGGCGCGTCTGGCAGACGTCGCCGCGCGCTTGCAGAGCGCCTCGTCGGAAGGCCGCGACGTGGCGGCTCTGATGGTCGAACTCGACGCCGCCGCGCAATCCTTTAGTGTGGCGATTCGCTCCTTAGGGACGTGATGCAGCGGTTGATTTCCTCCGTTCGATCTATCTCGGTCGTCGGATCGTTGCTGCTTGCCACCGCTTACGTCAGCGGCGCGATGGTGGGATTCTCAACGGCGCTTTCAATTAAACAGGTGACGGCTATTTGGCCGCCGACGGGCATCGCCGTCGCGGCGATGCTGCTATGGGGCGTACGCTTGTGGCCCGGCGTTTGGCTTGGCGCGTTCATCAGCAACACCCTGACCGGCGAACCAACCTGGACGGCGGCGGCGATTGCGGCGGGAAACACGCTCGGGCCGCTCGCGACCGTCGCGCTGTTGCGGCGCGCGTTCGATTTCGACAACGGACTCGAGCGCGTGGGCGACGTGCTTGCGTTGATCGCATCGGGAGCGGCCGGTATGATCGTCACCGCGACGAACGGCGCCGCGCAGCTCGCCCTTGCCGGCCTGACGTCGTGGAGTTCCTATGCCGGCGTCTGGTGGGTGTGGTGGGCAGGCGACACGACCGGCGTGCTGTTGATCGCACCGCTGATCCTGACGTTGGCAACGCCCCGCCGCGCGCAACCGGAAGCAGGGCGCGCGGAGTACGCAATTCTGCTGGTCTTGCTGGCCGCGGTCGCGTGGCTGGTTTTCATTAGTGGGTCCACGCTTCGACCGTCGGTCTATCCTTTTCTGATCTGGGCGGCGCTACGCTTCGGCCAGCGGGAAACGGTCGGTGCGATAGCGGTTGCTACGGCGGTTGCCATTTGGGGAACCGCCCATCAAATGGGAGTGCTGGGCGCCGGCTCGTTGGAACAGCGATTGCTCTCCGTCGACTCATTTCTCGTCGTCCTCGCGGGTACCGGAATGCTCATGTCGGCGGCGACTTCCGAGCGCCGAGCCGCCACCGAACACTTACGAATCGCGGCCGAAACCGAAATTGTGCTCCGCGCGGCAAAGGCTGAGGCCGAAGCTGCGAACCGGGCGAAATCGGATTTCCTGGCCAGCATGAGCCACGAGATCAGGACGCCGATGAACGCCGTCATCGGCTTTGCCGATCTTCTGCTCGACGGTAAGCTCGAATCTCATCAGCGCCGGCTCACCCTGTCGTTGAAAGCCGCCGGGAGATTGCTGGTCACGATCATCAACGATATCTTAGACTTCTCCAAAATTGAAGCCGGCAAGCTAGTTCTTGAAGCCGTTCCGTTTACGCCGCTCGAGGTCGCCGAGCGCGCGATCAGTCTGGTTCGCGCCGATGCCGATGCAAAGGGACTCGACGTGCGTTTCGACACTACGTCGAAGGATCTCCAACGATGGATGCTCGGCGACCCGACGCGGATTTGCCAAGTCTTGCTGAACCTGCTCGGTAATGCGGTCAAGTTCACGGAGAGGGGTTACGTGACACTGACGGTGCGTCGCGAGCCGGGCGATCCGCCGCGATTGCGTTTCGAGGTTACCGACAGCGGGATAGGAATGAGGGCCGAACAACTGGAGATGCTTTTCCAAAGCTTCAGCCAACTCGATCGCTCGACCACGCGACGCTTCGGTGGCACCGGACTCGGACTTGCAATTGCAAAGCGGTTGGTCGAAGCGATGGGCGGAACGATCGGGGTCGAAAGCGAGGCCGGGCGCGGGAGTAAGTTTTGGTTTGCAATCGCGGCGCGCGATGCGGCTGCTCCGCAAGCGACGGCGGCGGACGGAGCGACGGCAACGCGGGCCGGGCGCATTCTCCTGGCCGAAGACGTTCCGACTAATCAGATCATCGCGCGTGCCATGCTCGAAGCGGCGGGCCATAATGTGGTTGTCGTGAGCAACGGCGCGCAGGCGCTCGACGCGCTTCAAACTTCGAAGTTCGATCTGGTTTTGATGGACATGGAGATGCCGGAGATGGACGGCATCGATGCGACTCGGCGTATTCGCACCTTCGACGGTCCCGTGCGGAGCATTCCGATCGTTGCACTCACCGCCCACGCTATGCCGGAGCAGATCGCTAACTGCCGCGCGGCGGGCATGAACGACCACATCGCCAAGCCGATCGACCGCGACGCTTTATTGCGAACCGTCGCTACGTGGCTCGCGGTCTGACGCTCAGGGTGACACCAAAACCACGCTACAGATTTGGCGCGAGGGCGGCGTCGATTGAGGTTTCGAACGTACGGCTCCACGGCATGCCGATCGACAACGCCGCGATGTGATAGCCGGGATCGAGCTGGACGAGAATCGCATCCGCGTAGCTCCAGAGCAATGCGCGCGCGCGCTGCAACACCGTCGCAGCAAGGTCCGGCGTCAGCAACGTGTGATCGACGATGCCTTGCGCGGCCAGCGTAGCGTTGAGATCCGGGCGCACTTCGTCGTGATAGCCGTAATCGTCGACAAACAGCGTGAAGGTAAAGGCGCGATGTGCGAGCGCGTTGTAGGTGTGGGCGCGACGGCCGGCTCCGGCGGCGATCGATTCGGCGAGCGCGGTGCCAGCGGTGTTGGCGTTGGTGTTCCACGAAGAATAGGCGTCGAGCCGCGACGCCAGACCCGATGCGAGAATTCGTTGCGCGAAGCCGGCCTGCTGAGCGTACGACTTCAGATAGGATAGATCGGCCAGCGCGACGGAACGGCCGGCCGCGACGTCGGAAGTCATTGCTTCGACGAAGGCGTCATCTTGCTCAGACGAAGTGTCGGGAACGCGTACGTAGAGCGCGATTTGCGGAGTCTGGTCGTCGCGAGCGCCGCCACAGACGCCGACGAGCGCGTCGATCGCGTCGGAGATCGGCGCGTATTCGATCGGGTCTTGAAAGAGCGCGCCGTCGGGCCGGGAGTAATGCACGGCGATTCGCGGCGTCCAATTTGCGTCGCGCGCGAGTGCGTGGGCGACCAGGGCCATGCCGAGCTCGTCGGCGCCGGGCTCGATCGACGCGCGGCCGTCGAGATCTTGCGCGGCGAGCTCGGACTGCAACAACTGCACATCGGGCACGTGTAAGCCGACCGGGCCGGCGTCGTCCTGCCCCAGCACCAGCCGGTCGATCGTACCCGACGCGGTCAGCTTCAATAGCAACCGGTCCACCGCGAGGTTGCGCGCCCTGGTCGCGAGGTACGCGTCGAGCGTTGCATCGCCGATCAGCTCGCGGAGATGCGCCGCGCGCGCTTCTTCCGCGGGCAGCAGCGGGTAGTGAAGACTTGCATACTCCTGTAGATAGAGCCAAGTGGGATAGGCCGCGAAAAATTGCGTGCCGGCGGGAATGCCGGTGGGCGCAAGCCGCATGATCGTGCCGAATGCGCCGATCCAGGCCTGCGGCCTTCGCTCGCGCAAGCGCGCCAACTCGCGCAGCCGGAAGTAGGCGTCGGCGTAGGACGCGCCGGGCACGCGCGACGCGGTCAATCCGCCGTACGCCAGCATGTCGGTCGAGATCGCAAATGCGCTAGTCTGCGGGCGAGCCGCTTCAGCGTTGAGCCACGCGATCAGCGCATCGGGATTTCCCGGCGTGAGAAAGCGCCCTATCAGCGCCTGCGGCGGCTCATCGACGGTAATCCCGGCGATGCGTCCGAGCATGAGCGGATACTGCGCCGTTACCGGACGGTCGTCCATCGGCACGAACGCAATTGCGGCGAGGACGAGTGCGAGTGAAATCAAAGCACGGCGCGCAGCGAGCCGGCGTGCGCATCGAGCAACGTTTGCGCCTGCACTGCTGTCAGCCGGCGGCGCTCCATGACGATCGCAATTTTAACGCGGCCGCCGGCGGCGTCGAGCAGCTCCTGCGCGCGCGCGCCGTCGACGTTTGCCAGTGCGCGCACCAATCGCAACGCGCGGCCGCGCAGCTTCTGGTTGCCGGCAACCACGTCGACCATCAAATTGTCGTGGACCTTTCCCAAACGCACCATCACCGCGGTCGAGATCGCGTTGAGCGCGATCTTCTGTGCGGTTCCGGCCTTGAGGCGCGTCGAGCCGGTCAAGACCTCTGCGCCGGTATCGAGGATGACTTGCGCAAACGCGGCGTGCGCGAGCGGCGATTGTGCGACGCTGGTGATCGCGAGCGTGTACGCGCCAAGCGCGCGTGCGCGGTCGATCGCCGCGACCACGAAGGCGGCCCCGCCGCTCGCGGAGATGCCGATAACGGCGTCGCCGCTGGTGACGGTCGCGCCGATCACCGCGTCACCGGCAGCCGCGTCGTCCTCGGCGCCTTCGACCGAGCGAGAGAGTGCGGCTGGTCCTCCAGCGATGTGGCCGCGAATCAGATCGGGCGGCGTTCCAAAGGTCGGCGGCATCTCGGCGGCGTCGAGCGCACCGAGCCGGCCGCTACTCCCCGCGCCGACGTAATGCAGGCGGCCACCGCGAGCTAATCGCGCGGCGATTTCCTCAACCGCGCCGGCAATCGCGTCCTTTTGTGTCAGCACGGCTTGCGCCGCGTCGCGCTGGTCGGCGATCAGCAACTCGACGAGTTCCGGCGTTGCGAGCAGATCGAGTCCGGCGCTGCGAGCGCTGGCGGTTTCGGTCGGGGGAAGTTCGCTCATCGCGCAGCCGCACATTCGGCAGCGACTCTTTCGAGCAGCTCGCCCAGACCGCGCGGCGCGATCGCCCCGAGCACCGCCGGGCGAGCTGCGCCGGTGGCCGCCGGAACATTGGCGGCGCGTTCTCTTAGCGTCTCATAACCGAGCACGGCGAATGCGATCGCCTCTTTGGCATCGGCCGGAACTCCCATCGCGTCGGATGGTTCGACGCGGGCAGGTTCGGCCCGTGCGGTGATGCGAGCGATCAACGCGCGATTGCGCGCGCCGCCGCCGCTGACGATGATCCGCGCGCCGGCAAAACCGGCCTTGGCGATCGCGCCGGCAACCGAAGCCGCAGTGAGCTCTGTCAGCGTTGCGGCACCGTCCTCGAGCGACAGGCGGGACAGCTCCTCGCGATGGGCCGCGAGAAATTGCGCGCCAAAACGCTCGCGGCCGCTCGTCTTGGGCGGCGCAAGCCCGAAATATGGATCGGCAAGCATGGCATCGAGCAGGCGTTGCCTTACGGTGCCGGACACTGCGAGAGCTCCGTCGGTATCGAACGTTTGATTTCCGCCGGTGCGCTCGCTTAGGAATGCGTCGATCAGCATGTTGGCCGGACCGGTATCGAAGGCGATCGCGTCGTTGGGCCGGGCGCCGGCGCGCAGCAGCGTGACGTTCGCAATGCCGCCGAGGTTCAGCGCCACGCGATCCTCGGTATCGCTGCCGAGCAGCAACGCGTCAACGCGCGCGACGAGCGGTGCGCCCTGCCCGCCGGCCGCACAGTCGGCGCTGCGAAAATCGTAGCAGACGGTCGCGCCGACCGCATCGCGAATTGCGAATGCATCGCCCAGCTGCAGCGTTTCGCGCGCAAGCCCATCGTGGAACACGGTTTGCCCGTGCGACGCAACGTAATCAACGTGCTGCTCACCCGCGACGGAACGCGCGGCACGCGCGTAGGCTTCGCCCAGGACGCGATGGAGATGCGCGACCTCGGCGATACTGCCGCGGTTGGGCGGAAGGGCGGCCAGCAGTGTGCCGCGCAAGTCCAGCGCATACGGATGCGTTTCGAAGCGCACAAGTTCGACGCTGTAGCCTTCGCCGCGAGGCAGCAGCCGGACGAACGCCGCATCCACGCCGTCGAGCGACGTCCCGCTCATCAATCCGACGGCGAGCACGCTTGCACCATGGCTTCATAAAAAGCTGCGCGCAGATCGCGGATGTCTTCGCGCCCGAAGTAAACCGCATTGGTGAGCAACACGCCTTGCAAATCGCGCGTTGGATCGGCCCACACCGACGTACCGACGAAACCGGTATGGCCGAAGGACGAACGGTCCATCAGGCGCCCGCACGAGTTTTCATCGCTCGTTTTGAGCGCCCAGCCCAGACCGCGTCGCAAGATCGGGTCCGAGGCCTGCTCGGAGATCGCTTCGCGCACGAGCGGTTCGGGAAGCAGCGCACTGCGGCGTGAGTGGAGCGGCGCGAGATAAGACTCCGTCAGCGACGCGACGCCGGCTGCGGTTCCAAAGAGTCCCGCGTGCCCGGCGGCGCCGCCCATCAGATAGGCCTTCTCGTCGTGCACGAAGCCTTGGACCCTTCCGCGCCAGCTATCTTCTTCCGTCGCGGGGATTTGCAAACGCTGTCCGGCACGCGGGCGGAATTCCAACGAAGGCGCGAAGCATGAAACGATTTGGGCCGGCAAGGACGCGCCCGCAACGCGCTCGAGTATGACGCCGATTGCAATGAAGCCCAAATCGCTGTAGATCACGCGCTCGCCGGGATCCGCAATGAGCTCGCTGCGCAGCGCGAACTGCTCGACGTTGCGGTCCATGATCTCGCGGTAGTCGGCGCCCGAGTTCATGCCGGAGGTATGGGCGAGCAGCATGCGCGCGGTGATCGCATCGTGCGGCGCGCGCCGCCACTCCGGCACGACGCCGGACAGCGGTTCATCGAGCGCAAGCCGGCCCTGCGCAACCAGCCGCAGCAGCAGGGTCGCGATGAAAAGCTTTGTCAGCGACGCGAGATCGAAGCGCGAGTCGGCATAGACGGGAAGCGCGAGCTCGTCGTTACGCGTAGCACCGTAGGCTCGCTCGAAGACGACACGCCCGCGATATTCGATGCGAGCGACGGCGGCCGTGAATTGCGTGCCGCAGGCGCCGTTCAAGATAGCGTCGACACGCTCAAAGTTAGTCATCCTTCGACAGGCTCAGGATGACACTCGACAGGCTCAGGATGACACCGGCAACTGGCCGGTGGGCATGGTGCCGCCGAAGAGCACATCGGCAAGGCCGCCGATCGAGGCTGCGTCGTCGCCGTAAGCCGCCAGCAGGTGGCGCGCGCTGCCGAAGAGCGGAACGTCGAACGGTTCGAGCAACGAAACCACGAGCGCGTCGGGATAGCGCGCGACGATTTGCGCGATCGCATCGGCTTGCGCGCGATGGAGGTGAGCGCGACGAGCCAGCAGCAGCGGACGGCGCTGCCGCATCGCGAGCGCTCCGAGCAGCGCGCTCAATTCCTGCGGTTGCGGATCGAGCGGTGCGTGAATCTCTTCGAGAGCCGGGGCTTCGCGGCGCAGTTGCGGCGTTGAGGCGCCAAACGAGACGGCGACCGACGCGAGCGGATCGGCGTGCGGAACGCCCCGCACCAGCGTCACCGCGCGGCGTGCGATCTCTCGCCCGATTCCCGGATGAGGCGGGAAGGCATCGAGCGGTAACGGCGACGTAACGGTTTGGCGCAGCCGCGTCACGTTTGCGTGCGCTTCCTCCAGGCGTTCGAGTGGAACGCGGGCTTCGATCGCCACCGCAGCCGCGAGCGCGAGGTCGACGTCGTGACTGAAGAGCACCAGATCGGCGCCGGCGGCGATCGCCGCGACGGCGCTCTCAACCGGACCACGCGCGTCCAGCGCCTTCATCTCCAAGCAATCGGTGATCAGCGCTCCGCCGAATCCGAGTTCGCCGCGGAGCAGGTCCTGCGCAATGCGGGGCGAGAGCGTGGCGGGAAGCTCCGCATCGAACGCGCGGACTACGACGTGCGCGCTCATCATGACCGGCGCGTCGCGCGCCACGGCGGCAAACGGCACCAGGTCTCGCGCGCGAAGGGTTGCTTCGCCGGTTTCCACGACCGGCAGCGCTTGGTGCGAATCGATCGCGGTCGAGCCGTGCCCCGGAAAATGCTTATAACAAGGAAGGACGCCGGCAGAAAGCAGGCCACGCGCAAAAACGGCGCCGAGCGAAGCGACGCGCTGCGGATCCGCCCCGAACGAGCGCGTGCCGATTACGACGTTGCCGGGCTCGAGCGCAAGATCGAGCACCGGTGCGAAATCGAGGTTGCAGCCGGCTCGCCGCAAATCGAAGGCGGTCTGCTCTCCGGCACGTCTTGCCAGATCAACGTCGTTGGCGGCGCCCAGCGCCATCATCGGCGGCATCGGCTCGATGCCCGCATCCAATCGCGCGACCACGCCGCCCTCTTGATCGACTGCAATGAGCGGTGGCAACTCGGCATCGCGGGAGCGCAGCGCATCGGTCAGCGAGCGAACGCGCTCGAGCGGGGCTGAATCGCCTGGAAAGAGCAGGTAGCCGCCGAAGCGCGGCAAGCTCGAATCCAGATTCGTTCCGGCGATGCCCGTCATGATCACGCCGCGTGCGAGCTGCTCGGAGTTCATGCGATTGCGACGCCGGTCAAGGCATCGAAACGCCGCAGCGCGTCGGCGGGCAGGTCGAGACCGACGCGATCGCCGGAACTCGCTTGCGCGGATGCCGGCACGCGCACCGCCAGTAGGCCGTGCTGCGTCTCCACCTCGAGGTACGCGTCGGCGCCGGTGCTTTCACGCCGCGCAACCCGCCCGCTCACCGCGGCGCCGGCCGCGAGCCGGATACGCTCGGGCCGAATTCCGACGATCGCTCCGCCGGACTCGAAGAGATTCATCGGCCGTTCTCCTAGAAACCGCGCGACGGTCAGCGTGCGCGGCGAATCGTAAACGCGCTGAGGTTCGCCGACGTCTTCGATTCGCCCATCGATTAGGACGGCCAGCACATCGCCGACGCTCATCGCCTCGACGTGATCGTGCGTTACGTACAGAATCGGTCCTTCGAAACGCTCGCGCACGCCGATGACCTCGTCGCGCACCGAGCGGCGCAACGACGGATCGAGGTGCGCGAGCGGCTCGTCGAGCAGCAACGCGACCGGATCGGAGAGCAGCGCGCGCGCAATCGACGCGCGCTGGCGCTCGCCGCCGGAGAGTTGGCGCGGCCGACGGTCGAGGTAATCGCCTACGTGCAGGGCGGTTGCGGTTTCAACGACGCTGTGGCCGTCGCGCCGCGCGCCGCGCAACGCGAAACGGAGATTTTCCCGGACGCTCATGTTTGCAAAGAGCGCATCGTCCTGCGCGACCAGCGCAATCCGACGCCGTTGCGGCGGCTCGTTGTAGATCGATCGGCCGTCGAGCAAAACGTCGCCGCTGCGCACTCGCACCAGCCCCGCAATCGCGCGAAGCAGCGTCGTTTTTCCGGCGCCCGACGGACCGACCACCGCCAGAGTCGTGCCGTGGGCCACCTCCAGCGACACGCAGTCGAGCGCGGACCGCGACACGCCCGGATAGCTGAAGGTCAGTTCATGCGCCGCGAGCAGCACGCGCTACGGCCGGACGATCGCGCGGAATTCGTCGCGCGCGGACTCGTCACCGGCGCGCGCGCGGTCGACGATCTCGCGCATCCGCGATATCGTCACGTCGTCAGCCTTCTTCCCCGCGAGCACCAGCCGCAAGGCCATCAAGGCCAGATCGGGCGTGCGCGCACCGAGCCGCTCCAAGCCTTCGTAGAAGGGTGGCGCGCCTTCGGCCTGTGGGCGGCTTTCCAGGAGTTGGCGCACGACGTCGGCCTTTGGGGGCACGCTATCGAGAAGATAGCCGTCGAGCAAATCGAAGTGCATTGCCGATGGGTTTCGCCGTACGCGCCGGTTTGCTTTGCGCGGTCGTGCTCGGGACGCTGGGAGCCAACCGCAACGATACCGACGTCGTGCGCCTGCTGCAAAGAATGCGCGACGCCGCCGGGCCGGTGTGGCAGGCACATATCGTCTCGGTTTCTCGCTTGACGCTGGGCGGCGAGCAGCAGGTTGTTTCGAGCGACGCCGCCGGCCTGCGCATCACCGTGCGACACTGCATCGGCGAGCTCTGCAGCGGCTCCTATTTCGACGGCGATCACCTCTACGAAGTAAACATGAACGACACGACGGTGCCGGAGTCGCTCGAGCCGGAGCCGTTTCTACGCTCGTTACGGCTGGTGGCGTCGATGCAGTTTCTCACGCCGTCATTTCTACAGCACGGCGGCCGCGTCGGCGGTGCCGGCGACGCGGCCTTCGGCGGAAAGCTGTACCGAACGATCGCAATCGGCGACGTCAACTCCGTTCCATTGCGGTTGTACGTCGATCCGCAAACCGCGCTGATTCGGCTCGCCCGCGAGCTGGGCGGCAGCGAGACGTTCGAATATCGGAACTACCGGCGCGTGAACGGATTCATGCTGCCCTTCGAAGTGCTGCACGATGGCCAGCCATTCGAACGTTACGACGACCGCGCAGCCGTTTCGTCGCCGTTCGCGCCGCCGCGCGGACTGTTGCCTTCGCTAAAAGGTCCGCCCGAGCCGATTGCAATCGATCCCAGCGCGGTCACGCCGATCGTGGATTGCAGCGTTGCGGGCGTAGCGCTGCGATGCCTCGTCGACACCGGCAACTCGGGCCTTTCGATGAGCTCAGAGCTCGCAAGCCGCCTCGGCGCGACGGTCGTCGGCAGTTATCAAGTGCTCGGCTTAGGCGGCTACTCGACGCAGGTGGTGCGGGCCGGCCCGCTGAGGATCGGGAACGCCACTTATCCCGAAGCCTACTACGCGGTGCTCTCGGATTTGCGACGCTACGGTTACGACGTGGTGCTCGGCGCCGACGTTTTGGCTGCCACCGGAGTCGAAATCGACCAACGCGCAAACGAGATACGCTTCGGAACGCCGCTGACCCATAGCCGCATCGCAGTTCCGCTGTCGTTCGAGAACTTCGTGCCGGTCGTCAACGTGCAGCTCGGCGCGGTTCCGGCATCGCTCGCAGTGGACACCGGCGACGAGTCGAATATCAACCTTGCGTACGATTTTTACTCAAAGCATTCGGATCTCTTCAACGTCACGCAGCAACGCCCAGTCGGCGGAATTGGCGGAAACAGCATCGAGCTGCTCGGCCAAATTCCGCAAGTCACGATCGGCGATTACCGCACCGGTCCGCAGCGCATCGGAGCCACGCAGACGCTGCGCGCAACCGCCTTCGGCCATTTGGGGGCAGCGTTCTTGCAGCAGTTCGTCGTGCAGATCGACTATGCGGCGGCGCAGCTGCGGCTCGTTCCTAGGACGTGATACACGTAACCCACGCCGCGATCGCAGACTCGACGAGCGCGCGCCGGTCGCTATGCGGCGCGTGGCCACAGCGCGCTAGCAGGAGCCGATCCACCGGAGCCGGCGCGCGGCGCGCAAGCGATTCGAGCTGCGCGGGCGTTCCGTACTCGTCGTCGAGGCCTTGGATCGCAAACACCGGCGCTCGCACCCGGGCAACGTACGACTCGATGTTCCAGTCGGCAAAGGCCGGCGCGAGCCAAACGTCGTTCCAGCCATAGAACGTGCGGTCGGCATCGGCGTGATACGGCATCATGCGCGCGCGTAAGTCCGTTGTTTCGTATTCGTGTTTGATGGCTGCGATGCTGTGCACGCTCAACTCTTCGACGAAAAGGTGCGGCGCTTCGAGCACGAGCGCGCGGACGGCATTCGGGTGCTCGCCCGCATAGATGAGCGCGATCGAGGCGCCATCACTGTGGCCCACGAGAATCGGATCCTCGATCTCAAATTCCGCCAGCAGCGTCGGAAGCACGCGCAAGGCCTCGTCGTGCATGTACGACGGCTCGCGCGGCTCCTTTAGGATCGGTGAAAAGCCGTTGCCGTAACGCGAATAGACCAGGGCGCCGCAAGTCGTCCGCTGCGCGACTGCCGCGGGAAAGTCTTTCCAAAGCCCGGCCGAGCCGAGACCCTCGTGCAGAAAAACCAACGTTGGGCGACCGCGCGGCGCGGCGATGCTTATTACCTCAAGCTGCGGGTCCACAGGCGACAGGTCTGCTGCGCCCGAATCGTATCCTGCCTGAAAGCAGATATTAAACGATGCGATTTGCGTTAGTGCGCGCGTGGGCTGTGGCGGCGGCCGCTATTCTGGCGGCGGCGGCGGCCGATGCCGGCACCGAGTTTGCCGAGAATAGCGAGTGGCTCGGCGGTACTTTGCGTGACAATCAGCACGAGGCGATTCTACCGGCGCTGCTGCTGGGCGCCGCGGTCACGCTCTCGTTGACACTGTTCATTCTCCTGGCGCGCATATCGCCGCGCGACCCGTTGCTTTTGCGCATGAACGATCTGCGCGCGCGATTTGTTGATCTGGCCTGCGCGCTCTGCGGCAGTGAGCTGTGCGTCGTGCTCATGGAGGGATACGAGACGCGATTCGGCGGCTTATCGCCGTTCGATCCGCGTTCCGTAGTGATTTCGCACGCGCCGGCGTTGGTGATCGCCTTCTTGCTGGCGGGTGCGATCGTGCATTGCGCCCTGCGAGCCTCCATCGCCGCCGCAAGCCGCGCGAGCGGCGCGGTTGCCGAATTTCTGGTCGAGTTCCTACGCAAACTCTTGCGCGCGGCCGCGCCGCCTCGGGCGGTCGCGTTATCGGCGTTCCGGCTTTACGTACGACACGTACCCCCTGGAATTGCCGCCGGCTCGCGGGGCTTGCGCGCGCCACCCCGTTCGATTCGTCCTCTTAACTTCGCAGCATAAGCCGGGGAGCTCGCACGGCGCGATCTTCCCGCGAGGAGATCGAACGCATGCGACCCTTTACCCTTGGAATTTGCGCGTTTGCAGCGGTTGCGCTGGCCGCTCCGGCTGCACGTGGCGCCGAGCTCACGACCGGCGCCATCTTGGGCAACGTTGAGACGACGGCAGGAAAGCCGCTGGCAGGCGCCGCCGTTACGGCTACCGCGCCTTCGGGACGCTACTCGGCCACCAGCGACGCGAGCGGTCGTTTTACGATTCTGGGAGTCTCGCCGGACACGTACGTCGTCAGCGTTACGCTCAAGGGTTACGAACCGTCGAGCGCGACCGTCGTGCTGCTGCCCGGAGAGCACGAGGAGCTCAGCTTTACGATGCGCCCGGCGATCAGAGAGATCGCCCACGTCGAGGCCAAGGGTGAGGCGTTCAGCATCGGAAGCACGAGCGACGCGTTCACGGTTCAAGGCGAACAGGCCGCGGCCGGAACTCCGCAAGCCTCGTCGTCGGGACTTGCGAATTATTCACGCGACTCGGTCCAAGGCGCCATATCGAACGTACCCGGCGTGCAACAAGATTCTTTTGCGAACGTGATCGTGCGCGGCGGCAAAGTGCAAGACACGGTGTACGATTATGATTCGGTTCCGGTTCCGCAGGGCTTGATCGCCGAACCCGGCGGAAACATCGTCGGCGCCCAGCTCGGCACGGCCGGCGTCGGCGCTGAAACCGTCACTTTGGGCGGTTACACCGACGAGAGTCAAAATGCGATGGGCGGCGTCGTCAACGAGGTGCCGCTGGTGGGAACCTACCCCGGCAAGACGACGTTCGAAGTTGCCGACGGAATCGGCGCGCAGCTCGGCGAGATGAAGTTCAGCGAGCAAGGAGCAACGCCCGATCTGAAGTGGCGCTACGCGCTGTCGACGACGGTCGGCAGCGAGTATTTCGCCTATGGCGACGGCTCCACGTTCTATCCGGCCGAGCAAGGCACGTACGGGCTGGGATTTCAAACCCGCGCTCAGTATGCAATCGCCGGAAACCTTCACTACGCGGCCTCGCCGCACGACGATCTTTCGGCGACGTTTCTCACGGGCGCGGCAGCCTATCAGCAGTACGACTCGCCGTACCAGGGTTTGGAGTGGTCGACGTTCAGCGCACCGGGCGTGCCGTTTCCGGGCCAGCCGTTCAATCCAAATCAACAGGTGGATACGCCTTCGATCGCGCGCGGCACCTACAGCGTCGAGAAGCTGCAGTGGATCCACAACTGGCAGCACTCGCTGGGGCGCTTTCAGGTCTTTGAATCGCAAATCGGCGCGATTGCCAACGGCCCCGAATGGGACGATCTCTCCTTTCCTGACGGCGTCATTTCGCTATATTCCAACCAGTGGCAACGCGAGTTCGGCTACGGCTACGACTATGAGGACCAAGCCGGCGACAAACACGACATCCGTGCCGGCGCACAGTACGACGTGAATACGAGCGATCTTTATCAGATCGTGCCGACGATACCGCAGATCATCACGGCCGCACCGCGTCTCAACCAATACCTCGTCTATTTGAGTGACACGTGGAGCATGACCCAGCATTTTTCGATGATGGGCTCGCTGCGCTACGTCGGCCAGCATTCGCAGACGAGCACGGGCGTGATCTACGGCGACGGGGCACTCGATCCGCATCTCGCGTTGGCGTACACGTTCGACGGGCTCAACGGCTTTCGGTTCAACTTCGATCATACGTCTTCCATGCCGTTGCCGCTGGAGGTGCAGCGGTCGTGCACGCCGGCGAGCGCCTGCAGCGGCGACTCGGGCTCTGATGCGGGCGGAACGGTGCCGAGTTTGCCGCTGGCGCCGGAGACCGCCAACGTTTACGCACTCTCTTACGAGCACGGCGGTCCGACGCAGATTCGGCTGACCGCCTTCGCGCAGTTCGAGAAAAACGTGATCGACGTGCTGCCCGAGAACTACCGCGATTCCGCCAACGCGGGGGAGAATCCCGATGCGATCGGCGTGCCAACCAATGCCGGCCAGCTTCGCTCGCGCGGCCTCGAGCTCTGGGCGAGCAGCGGCGGATTCACGCTCGACGCCAACTACAATCGTACGTCCTCGTCGAGCGTCTATCAGTTCGCGTTCAACGACTTGAACGCGGCGGCAATTCTTGCCGGGCATTTGTTCCCCGCCAATTACGTCCCGAATTTTACGGCGACGGCTTCGTACGAGTTTGCTTTCGATCGCCGACGCGCCCGGATCACACCGATGCTGTCGTATGAGAGCGGCTATCCCTACGGCAACGGCACGATGGTGTGGGCGATCGTCAACGGTGTTCCCACCCAAGTTCCCAACGACAACTACGTCAATCCCGGCTATAATTATTACTTCTTGAAGAATCCGGCGCTGCCGTACAACGTCAAGACCAACCCGTACATCGCGACGCTGGGCACCAACGAAGGAGCCGATCCAAACACGCTGCACACCACGCCGCAGACGCTGACGTCGCTGCACATGGAGTACGATCTTTCGCCGCGCGTAACGGCGATCTTCGACGTGGTCAATCTTTTTGGCGTTGATACGCCGACGCAGCTGCAGGGGAATCCGTACCTGATCGGACCGCCGGGATACGCGGGCGGCGACCCGTATTACGAGAAGGCCTACGGCGCGACGTATTGCAAGGGTTGCCTCTACACGCTCGGCAACGGCATACCGACGAATGACGGCACGAACCCGGCGGTGCCCTGGAACTACGGAACGGCAGGTTACGTCCCGGAGGCCTACCCGATGGCTCGGACGGCGCTGATTCGCTTGCGATACCGGATATAGCGATCGGCGCGGTCACTCCGGCTCGGCGGGACGCGCTAGAATAGAGCGATGGGCTTTTTCGAGCGGCCCGATCCGAGACTGGCGCAGTGCGCGGACCCGGCACCGTTTGCAGCGGTCGCTCGCGCGCTAACGCGCCACGCCGCGGCGTTCGCGATTTGCGGCGCGGTCGCGCTGGCTGTTTACGCCGCCGACGTCGGCATAGGGCTGCACCAAGCGGCGACGACGCGCGGACGCCTCGCCGTGCCCGGATTGGTTGATGCGGTGACGATCGTTCGCGACCACCGCGACGTGCCGCACATTAGCGCGCGTAACGAGCACGATCTCTTCTTTGCCGAAGGCTACGTGGAGGGCTCGGATCGGCTCTTCCAGCTCGACCTGACGCGGCGTTACGCATACGGGCGCCTCGCCGAAGTGCTGGGGCCGAAGGCGCTGCCGTACGACGAAGTCCAACGCGCGGTTAACATCGGCGGGATCGCGCAGCGTCAGCTGCGCGCGCTTTCAAGTAACGATCGCGCCGCGGTGGAGGCCTTCGCTCAAGGCGTCAACGCGGCAGCCGCGACGCAACCGCTGCCGGTCGAGTTTAGAATGCTGCTCTATCGTCCGGCGCCGTGGACGCCGAAGGACTCGGTCGCGGTCTCGGTCGTGGCGTCGCTCGAGCTGGCGGATTCGTGGCACGCGATCTTTGCGCGCGATGCGGTATGGCGAGC
>DASRXM010000016.1:0-77032 GCA_035654155.1 Candidatus Babeliales bacterium | reverse complement strand
ATCGCAAGGGACCGAGGTTTCAGCATCGTTTTCGTCAATATATGGGCTGCCGCGGGCGGCTACGACCTAACGAATCAAGTCATCCGAGACCTTGAAAGCCAACACGAGTGAAGAAAAAGACGCTGACCATGCTCCTCTTCGCTGCGGTCCTCGCAGCCTGCGCGGCGCGCAGCCCGATTGGGCTGGTGGACGTGCAGCGGATCGTCGCGAATTGGCCGGAGTACCAAGGCTATCAGAATCAGCTGATGGCCGACGAACGCTCGATCGCATCCCGCCGCGAAAGCGCCGCGCGCAAGCAAAGCGCCGCCTTCGCGCTTCAGCGCAAGTACGCCGGCGTGACCGACCAGCTTTCGCAGCAGATCCGGGACGCCGCCGGAAAAATCGCGTCGCAGCGTCAGCTGAAGCTGGTTTTAACGCGCGAAGGAATCGGATACGGCGGCATCGACATCACGGCGGACGTCGAGAAAGCACTCAACATCACGGAAAAAGCGACGCCCTCGCCGGGCACGTAAATCCCGATGCTGGGCACGCTCGCTGAATTGGCCCAACGCGTTGGTGGCCGCGTCGTGGGCGACGGCAGCATCCGGATCGATCGAATTTCGAGCATCGAAGAATCGAGCACCGGCGCGCTCACCTTCGCAACGACGCACGCCTACCTGACGGCGGCGCTCGCGAGCGAAGCGGCCGCCGTTTTGGTCGACGGCGCTTTGCAAACGGGTCCGGTTTCCAAGCCGCTGCTGGTAGTCGATAACGCCCGGCACGCGTTGGCGCGGCTGCTGACGTCGGTGCGGGCGGCGCGCCCGCGCGGCCCGTTCCGCCATCCGACCGCGGCAGTCGAAGACGACGCGCGTCTGGCCGGCGACGTCTACGTAGACGCGCATGCATACGTCGGACGCCGCGCAGCGATCGGCTCGGGCAGCATCATCGGCGCCGGAGCGTATGTCGGCGAGGACGTCTCGATCGGCTCGTGCGTTTGGGTGCATTCGCACGTGAGCCTCATGCCGGGCTCTCGCATCGGCGATCGCGTCGTCCTCTACCCCGGCTGCGTGATCGGCAGCGACGGCTTCGGGTGGGCTTTCGTCGACGGTCGAACGGAGCGGATACCGCAGGTCGGGAACGTCGTGCTCGAAGACGACGTCGAAGTGGGCGCAAACACCTGCATCGATCGCGCACAAACCGGAAGCACTCGCATCGGGGCCGGAACGAAGATCGATAACCTCGTCCAAATCGGACACAACTGCCGAGTCGGCAAGCACTGCGTGATTGCCTCGCTCACCGGTTTGGCCGGCTCGACCGTGATCGGGGACTACGTCAAAGTCGCAGGACAGGTAGGCTTCAAAGGACACGTCAGGGTCGGGTCGCGCGTTACGATTGCGGGCCAATCCGGCGTTTGGAAGGACGTGGAGGACGGCGCAGTAGTTTCGGGAAACCCGGCGCGCGCGCATCGCGACGAACTTCGCCGAGAGGTCATGATTCGCAACCTGCCAAAGCTCTTCGATCGTGTCGATTCTTTGGAGCGTCGCCGCGACGAGTAACGCGGCATGATGCAGGCGACGCTTCGTAAGACGCTTTCGTTCGACGGCATCGGTCTCCATACGGGAGAACACGCCGCGGTTGAGGTGAGGCCCGCGCAAGCCGGCAACGGAATCACGTTCGTCTTGGGGAAAACGCGCGTGCCGGCAGCGCCCGAATGCGTGCTCGACACCTCGCGAGCGACCGTCCTCGGATCCGATGACGAGAGCGTTTCCACGACCGAGCACCTGTTATCGGCGCTCTTTGCGATGGGAGTCACGAATGCGGACGTTCACGTTCGAGGGCCGGAAATTCCGGCGCGGGACGGCAGCGCCGCCGAGTTCGTCGCGGCAATCGCGGAGTGCGGTCTCGAACAGCAGCCGCGCGAACGCGAGGTCTTGACGCTCGATGCGCCCCGCTGGGTGCGCTCGGGCGACCGGATGATCGCGGCGCTTCCCGCTTCGAGTTTTCGGGTTCGGTTCGTGGCTGATTTTCCACCGCCGATCGGAACGCAATACTTCGACGGCGAAATCGACTCGGAAACGTATCGAGAGCAATTGGCTGCCGCTCGAACGTTTGCCCACATCGACGAAATCGAAGCTCTCTGGGCGCGCGGCTTGGGCCGCGGCGGCAGTTTGGAGAATGCGCTCATCTTCACGCCCGACGGACCGATGCAGCCGCTGCGTTGGCCGGATGAAGCCGTCCGGCACAAAGTGCTCGACCTGATCGGCGACCTCGCGCTGCTCGGTGCTTGGCCGTGCTTCGAGGTCGTGGCTTTCAAGAGCGGACACGAGCTGCACGCGTCGCTGGCTCGTGCGCTGCGTTCGCGGCCGAGCATACCATCCGCAAGGAGATGACGTGACGGAATTAGACATTCGCAAGATTTTTGAGGTTTTGCCGCACCGCTACCCGATGCTGCTGGTCGATCGCATCCTCGAGTTCGAGCCGATGGTGCGGGTGCGCGGCTACAAGAACATCACGTACAACGAGCAGATCTTTGCCGGGCATTTTCCGGACAATCCCGTGCTGCCGGGAGTCTACATGATCGAAGCGCTGGCGCAGCTGGGCGGCGCGATGATTCTCGAGCCGGGCGAGTTTTCGCGCAAGACGCCCTATCTGGCCGGGATCGACAAGGCGAAGTTCCGGCGGCCGGTCATTCCCGGCGATCGCCTCGACATGGAAGTGGTTATGCTGCGCCACAAGCGCAACATCGGATGGGTCAGCGCCGAAGCGACCGTTGACGGGCAGTTCGCCTGCTCGGCCGAGATCATGTTCTCGATCGTCTCCGATCCGCGGATGTTCGGCGCCGACTCAAGCGTCCTTCACGTTTAGGGAGCCCAACGCTCGTGCTCCATCCGACCGCCATCGTTCACCCGAGCGCAGAGATCGGTAAGAACGCAGAGATTGGGCCCTATTGCATCGTCGGGGAGCACGTTTCGATCGGTGCGAGAACGACGCTTCAAGCGCACGTCGTCGTCAACGGCTGGACCGAGATCGGAGAAGATTGCTTGATCTATCCGTTCTCGACCATCGGTGCGGCGTCGCAGGACCGCAAGTACGGCGGCGAGCGGGCCTTCACGCGCGTCGGCAACCGCACGATCCTTCGCGAGTACGTCAGCATCCAACGAGCGACCGGCTACGACGAGGTCACCTCGGTCGGCGACGATTGCCTGTTGCTTGCATACGTCCACATCGCTCACAATTGCGCGCTCGGTAACGGCGTGACGATGAGCAATCTGGCACAGCTCGCCGGACACGTGCATGTCGGCGATTACGTTACCATCGGCGGACAAACCGGCGTTCATCAATTCACTCGGATCGGTCGCCACGCGATGATCGGAGGCATGAGCAAATGCACGAAAGACGTTCCGCCGTTCTTCCTAGTCGAGGGTAACCCGTGCCAGCCTTACGGTCTCAACAGCGTCGGCTTGCGACGCGCGGGCTTCTCGGCCGACGAGCGCAACGAGATCAAGCGCTGCTACAAGCTGCTCTACGATCCGAAGCTCAACGTTTCGCAGGCGATCGAGGCGATGAAGGAGCAGGCTGCCACCGGCCCAGGCTTAGAGATCGTCGCCTTTCTCGAAGCGCCTTCACAGCGAGGAGTGCTGAAGTAAGGGAGCTTGCTCGCGCGTGCGGGGTGACATTCCGCCACGGGGACGCTCCCCGAGACGTCCTGTCCTCCGGTCGCTCGGCTCGATTTCGTCTTCGGGCCGCTTTGCCCGAATACTTCGTTGCTCTTCGGTCACGAAGTTTACGGCTTCGTTCCCTCATCGCGCCTCGTCTTCGGACAAAAATCGGCACCGAATACGAGGGACTAACTATACAGGCTCCTGAGTGAGATATTTCTTTTCGACGGGCGAGCCGAGTGGCGAGGCGATGGCGATCTTGCTGGCGCAAGCTATTAAGAAATTGGATCCGGAAGCGCAGTTTGAAGGGATCGGGAGCGAGCGTATGCGGGCCGCCGGGTTTGGCCTCTGGCGGAATCATCGGGGATGGGCGAGCATGGGTCCGTTGGCAGCGATCCCGAGAATTCCGAAGCTGCTCGACGCGATGCTGCGCACGGCGTTTCATATCGCAGGGTCGAAACCGGATTTGGTCGTGCTGGTCGATTTCGGCGTCTTCAATCTGCGCTTAGCCAATACGGTTCGGCGCTTTGGATACGCCGGGCCGATCATGGATCTTTTTCCTCCCGGGACGTGGCTGGACGACCCGGAGAAGGCGCGCAACGTCAGCGCGGTCGCTTTTCCGGTCACGGCGTTTGCGCACCAGTACGAATTCTATCGTAGCCTGGGATGCCGAATCGAGTATTTCGGGCATCCGCTCGCGAGCCGATACCAAATGCGCGCGCGCAACCCGGCGCCGCCGCCGGACGGCGGCCTGGTCGCGATGCTGCCGGGAAGCCGCTCGGGCGAACTGCGCCGCCATCTCCCCGTTCTTTTGGCTGCTTATCGCGCGCTGCGGCAACGGCGGCCTCGCTTGCGCGCAGTCGTCGGCGCCGCCGACGAGCGCGCGCATCGCACGATTCGGCGGTACTTGAATCGTGCAGGGGCCGGCGACGTTGCGATCGTTGCGGGGGTTGCGTCCGCGCTGGAATCGGCCGACGGCGCGTGGGTCGCTTCAGGTACCGCCGTGCTCGAGACGGCTCTTGCCGGCGTGCCGGCCGTCGCAGTTTACGTGATCCCACGCATTCTAATATGGTACGGTCATCGTATGATAAGGCACCGGTTCATTACGCTGCCGAATCTAGTGCTCGGCCGCGAGGTCGTGCCGGAACTGCTCCAAGACGATGCGACCCCCGAACGCCTCGCCGATTCTCTCGAAGCCTTGATGATGGATCCGGTCGCGCAGCGCGAGGAGTTTACCCGCATGCGCGAGGCGCTCGGTCCTTCCGACGCGCTCGAACGCTGCGCGCGATACGCCGTGGACCTTGCGCGTTCGAAGACTGCGTAGTCGTGATCCGAATCTATCACACCTCGGATCTGCACGATCGCCGCGGTATCGCGCCGCGGCTGCGCGAGCTGCGGGCGCTCAATCCCGGTCTGCTCTTCGACTGCGGCGATTCGCTGCGTGGAAGCCAGAGCGTCTTTTACCGAAACGAGCCGATCGTCGGCGAGATGGATGCGGCCGGTTACGACGCGCAAGCGATTGGAAACCGCGAGTTCCATTATCTGTTCGGCTTGCTACGTGCGAGAGCGGCGCGGATGCGCCATCCGCTGGTGTGCACCAACTTGCTGGATACAAAAGGTAGAACACTCCCGTTTGCCACCTCGCTGCGCTTCGATGCGCGGGGCGATGGCGCGGCCGGCGCGCGAATACACGTATTCGGTCTCCTGATCATGCAGTATCCGGTTAAAAGCCCTTGGGAAAGCGTTTTCGGCTGGCGCTTCTTGGAACCGTGGACGGCGCTCGCCCCGCACGTGCAAAACGTTGCGGAGGGCGACATGGTGGTCGTGCTGTCGCACATCGGTCTAGCGCTCGACCGCGAGCTCGCGGAGCGCATCCCACGCATCGACCTGATTCTGGGCGGTCACAGCCACCACACGCTTCACGAGCCGCAGTACGTCGGCGGCGTGCCGATCGTTCACGCCGGGCCGTACGGCCGGTTCGTCTCCAGCAGCGCGCTGGAATACGATCCGGCGAAGCGGCGCTTTGCGCTTGCGGATTTCGCGCTCGTCCCGTTGCTGCCGGCAGCGTGAGCGTTCTGTTCGTCACCAACGGCCACGGAGAGGCGGCGATTGCCGACCGGATCGCCTCGGAACTTCGCGTGCTTACGCCGGACGCGCGCATCGATCACCTCGCGCTCGTCGGAGAGGGACCGGGCGGCGCGATGCGCGACGTCGGGCCGCGGCGCGTTATGCCGAGCGGCGGCCTTGTCGCGATGGGAAACGTGCGCAACCTGGTGCGCGACGTGCGCGCCGGTCTAGTTCCGCTAACGTGGGCGCAACTGAGTTTTTTGCGGAGCGTTCGCGGACGATACGATGCGGCCGTTGCCGTCGGCGACGTCTATGCGTTGGCGATGACGCGCCTGGCGCGTGCTCCGACCGTTTTCGTCGGCAGTGCGAAGAGCGTAAATGTCGCTCCTTACGGTCCGGTCGAAGAGCGCTGGCTCGCGCGCGCATCGGCCTGCTTCGTGCGCGACGAAGCCACCGCGTCGGCTTTGCGCCGACACGGTTTGCGGGCCGAGGTTGCCAACGCGATCGTGGACCTTTTTAAAACGGACGACGATCCCAATGCTGCCCGCGCGGTCGAGGGCTTCGAGCCCGCGTTGGCGCTCTTTCCGGGAAGCCGGCAGGAGGCGTATGACGACGCGCGGTTTCTGCTCGGGCTGACGCGCGACTTAGCGGTGCGGCGCCCGGGTCTTGGCGGAGTGCTCTCGATCGCGCCCGGTCTCGATGCAGATCGATTCGCGGAGGATGCACGGCGCGACGGATGGCGCGTACGCGTTGCAGACGACGATCTTTTGCCGTTCGTACTGGGCAGCGACTCGCGCGACATCGTCCGCGCCTGGCGCGGAACGCTTGGGCCGTTGCTCGCTCGCGTTGCGCTCGTTCTCGGACAAGCCGGAACCGCGAACGAAGCGGCCGCTGCCGCCGGCGTTCCGGTCGTTGCGTTCGAACGCGAGCACGATCGAACGGCGCACTGGTATCGCCGGCGTCAGCGAGGGCTGCTGGGCGATGCGCTGGAGGTTTTCGGCGGAAATCGGAACGACGCCGTTGCCGGCATCGAGGCGCTCTTGGACGACCAGCACCGGCGCGAACGCATGGCAGAGGCCGGGCGCGCGAGGATGGGAGACGCAGGCGGAGCGCGGCAAATCGCGCAGCGCATCGCCGCGTTGTTAGCCCGAGCATGATGCGGCGCGCGATGCCGGCCGCACTCGGCCTCGTTTTTGCGCTCGTGCCGCTCTTTCCGAGCTTCATCGCGCTTGCGGGCGTGCAGTTTCCCGGCATTTCGTTGCTGCCGCAACCGCTTACGTTGGCGGTCCTCGCGGTCTGCGCGTGGCTTGCGATCTATGCGCTGCTGGTGCTTTCGCGTTACCCCGCCAAAGGTTCGCAGCCATTGCTGGCGCCGCTGCTCGCGATCTTCGGTGCGGGGTTGGTTGCGGGTTGCCTCGGCTTCAATCCGGTCGCGGGCCTGCTCTTCACCGGCATCGGCGGTCTCGGAATCATATGGCACTGCTCCATCATGCGTTTCTATTCCGACCGTTATGCCGCACTCTCGGTCTTCGCTGCCTATTTGGCCTCGGGAACGCTTGCGGGTGCAGCCGCAATCGCAATGGCGATCGCGCGAGTGCCCGCCGCGCAGTACGTCGCGCAGCACGGCCGAGCAACGGGCGCGTTCATTCTGCCCGGGGAGCTTGCGGGCTACTTCATCGTCTTCTTGCCGATCGCGTATACGCTGGCGCGCTCCGGAGTGTCGCCCGGGCTACGGGTCCTGGCCCGGGCCGGGTTGCTGGTCGGACTGGCCGCAATCGGATTGAGTTATTCGCGCGCAGGCTGGATCGGCGGCGTGGCGGCGTTCGCATTTCTCTTCGCCGTGCGCGCGCGGCGCGGTGCCGCCATCGCGGTCGTGGTCGCGGGTGCATTGGCCGTATTGGTCCTCTTCAACGCGCATCACGATCCCAGCGAGGATTACACTCGATTGTCGATCTGGCGCGCGGCGGTGCAAATCGCCGATCGCTACCCGCTCACCGGCGTCGGGCCGTTCAATTTTTCTCGCGTCTACCCGTTGGTCCGCGCTCCCGACGGCGACCCCAGCGCCTTTCACGCGCATAGCCTCTACCTGACCTTTCTCGCCGAGTTTGGGATCGTCGGGGCAAGCGCGGTCCTATGGACGATGTGGCGCTTCGCCACCGAACTGCGGCGCCGCGTTGCGACCGCGCCGGCGCCCGACGCGCTCTTAGCGCTGAGCGTAACGGCGGGACTGTTCGGCGTTGCCGTGCAAGGGCTCATCGACACGGTGAGCGTGGTGATTTTCGGGCTGTGGTTCCCGATGCTGGCGCTTGCGCTCGCGGCAGCCAAGGGCGGCGAGCCTAGCCCAACGACCGGATGATGGTGCGTTTTTCGTACGTCGCGGCGGCAGCCTGCTTCGCGGCGGCCGGCTGCAATCCTCAGCCGCCCAAGAACGCGCCCGCTCCGGCCGCTCGCGCTTCCAGCGCGGCGCGCAGCGCGCCGACTCCGCTCGTCTTGGAGATCCGCGGGCAGGGTACGCCAAACCGGCCGGTTCATCTCATTCAGGAAGTCCACAACCGCATCGATTACGATTTGCTGGCGAGCTCGTACGAGAGCAAGGGCCCTCGGGGCGGTGAGCGCGCGGTCTTCCAAGACGCGCGGGTGACGTTTCGCGACCGGAACGGATCGACGATTTCGGCAATCTCACCGCAAGCGGTGGTAGATCAGAGTGCCGATACCGTTACGCTGCTCGATGGCGTTTCGGCCAGAACGTCGACCGGAATGACGTTGCGGTGCACCCAGCTGGTCTATCAGCGAGCCACCGGCATGCTGCACGGGAATGGGAACGTCGTGGTTACCGATCCCAAGGGTTTTCGAGCGACCGGTTCGAGCTTTGACTCCGATATTTCACTCACCCACATGCGAATGCGATGAATCACAAACCTGCGATCAAAATGCGCGGACTCGTCAAACGCTACGGCGAGCGAACCGTCGTCAACGGCGTAACCGCGCAGGTGGAGACGGGCGAGGTCGTCGGGCTGCTCGGTCCTAACGGAGCCGGCAAGACGACGACGTTCTACATGGTCGTCGGACTCGTCAAACCGGACGGCGGCACCGTCCTGCTGTCAAACTCGAGCGGAGAGATCGATCTTACCGGCGCACCGATGTATGCACGCGCCCGCAACGGCATCGGATACTTGTCGCAAGAGAACTCGATATTCAGAAAGCTATCGGTGGGCGACAACATTCGGCTCATTTGGGAGCAAAACGGCATCTCGCACGACGAACGCGAACGGCGGCTGCCGGCGCTGCTCGAAGAGTTCGGACTGCGCGCCTTCGTCGACGCGCGCGGGGACAGTCTCTCGGGCGGCGAACGGCGCCGCGTCGAGATCGCCCGAGCGCTGGCAATTCAACCGGCGTTCCTCTTACTCGACGAGCCGTTTACGGGAATCGATCCGATCGCCGTCGCCGACATTCAAGCCATGATCCGTCAATTGCGCGATCGCGGTCTGGGCATCCTAATCACCGACCATCAAGTGCGCGAAACGCTCGCCATCGTGGATCGCGCCTACATCCTGAACAACGGCCGCATCGAAGTATCCGGAACCGCGCAAGAAGTCCTTGACTCTCCAATCGCTCGACAATTCTATCTTGGTGAAGGATTCAGACTATAAAACCGTCGGCTCCGGCTGGCGCCCTGACGTTCCGCCGCGGGGCGTCTCGATTTTTGGGCAACGCAGGATGCGTTCTTCAAAACTTTGTTCTCCCAAAAATCGAGCCGAGCGACCGGAAGACAAGGATGTCTGAAGGGAGCGTCCCCGAGGCGGAATGTCAGGGTGGCGGCAAGAGCCGACACAGATGAGATTTACGATTCTCGACCGGTACATGCTCGCCGAGCTGACGGGTCCGTTCGTGTTTGGATTATCGGCGTTCATGCTGATCTTTGCGGCGACCGAGATTCTCAACATCGGCAAGCTCGTCAGCAACGAGCATGCTCCGCTTTGGGCGGCGCTGGCGATTTTCGTGTGGTCGTTGCCGGCCGACATCGTGTTGGTGATTCCGATGGCGCTGCTCCTGGGCACGCTGCTCGCGATTCAAAGGCTCTCGGGCGAAAGCGAGCTCACGGCGCTCAAAGCTGCCGGCATCACGTTCGCGCGGATCGTCGCGCCGCTGCTCGCGATTGGAATTCTGATGTCGTTCGTGACGCTCTATTTACAAGAAGGCTTGGTTCCGTATGCCAACGATCAGCTTACCGAGATCGAGAACAACGTCATCAATCACGTCAGCGCCTTCAGTCGCGACCTGACCGTCTCGGCGCCGCTTCCGGGCGGGGGGCGACAGGTAACGATAGCGACCGCTTACGAGCCGAACTCGCGAGCACTGCTGCACGTGACGTTGATTCAGTACGACAACCACAACGATCCGCGCCAGGTCGTCTTCGCGGATCGGGCCGAGTTCACGGCCGATAAGTGGACGCTGCAGAATTCGAGCGTCTATCGCTTCAATCCCGATGGCTCGACGTTGGCGGAACCGCACGTCCCGCAACAGGAGGTCGAAATCGGCGAGAGGCCAACGGACCTGATGAAGCGCATGAGCAACGACGATCCTGAGAATATGAGCCGCGCCGAGATCGCCGACGTCGTGCATTCCGGCCAGTTGACCGAGCCCGAAGTTCGTAAGTACGTGACGACATATCAGGAAAAGCTGGCTCGACCGTTCGCGTGCTTCGTGTTCATTCTGATCGCCATCCCGTTTGGCTTGCGCTCGATCGGCTCGAGTGGAAGTACCAGCTTAGGCTTCGGTTTATCGCTGGCGATCGTCTTCGTGTACTACGTGGTCATGACGATCTGCTCGTTTGCGGGCGAGGCGTTTCTCTCGTTTGCGGCTTTTTGGGCCTGGGTTCCGAACCTGCTCTTCACCGCAATCGGATTGAGCCGCTTGAGGCGCGCGGCTTCGGTATGAACTTCGTCGAGTTCATCCGTGGGATCGGAAACATCGCCGCGGTAATGGCGCTTGCCGGCGCCGTCGCCTACGTCGGGGATCGCGTCGGCCACCAGGTCGGACGGCGGCGCTTGAGCTTGTTCGGAATTCGCCCGCGGTATACGTCGACGATCGTCGCCATCGCGACCGGCATGGTGATCGCGCTGGTCGTTTCGCTCGTCGCGATCCTGGCGTCGCAGGAGGTTAAGACCGCATTTTTCAAGCTCAACTCCCTCAACGCGCAGATCGGCGAACTGCAGGCGCGCCAGCGCGACTTGGAAACCAAAGTTAATACTGGACGGCTGGTTTTACCGGTCGATACGCTGATGGTTCCGTTCTATCGCATCATCGCGCAGTCGGCGACGCCCGCGCAGCGTTTAGCGACCATCCGGGATTATTACTTTTTTGCGGTCAAGTACGTGAATGCCACGTATCCGCGCTTCGGTCTGAGGGCGTACGCGATTCCGCCCGACGCCGATAAAAAGCTCAGCGGCTTAGCCAACGACCTGACGACTCGCGCGAAGCTTTCTCAAACCAACGTTATGCTGACGGTGACGTCCGATCAGAACCTGTTCGAGAACGATCAAATTCACTTTGCGATTCAGGTGATCGCCGATACACTGTACTTTCGGAAGAACGAAGTCATCGCAGAACTCGTTATTCCCGGCAAGAGCGGGGCGAGCATCAATATCGCGCTCAGCCAGCTGCAAAACTACGTGACGATCGCGGCGCGGCGGGCCGACTTGCCGCCCTTCCTTTCGGAAACTTTCGCTCCGCTGCAGCTGATTCCCGACGCGCAACAGATGCAGCAACGCATCAACAAGTCCGGAACGTATCTGCTCACGGCGTTTGCAGCAGAGGATTACTATCCTCACGTCGGCGCGATCCCCGTAGTTATCGTCCTGACCCAGCGCCCGTGACCGCGGGTCAGGCGGTCATCGGGGTCGACCCGGGCCGGACGAAGGCCGGGTACGCGCTTCTCGACGCCTCAGGCGCCGTCATCGACTCCGGAATCGAGCCGGTCGACTGTCTCGGGCCGCGCTTGCAGTGGCTGGCGGCGCGGCGAGCGATCCGAGCGATAGCGCTAGGCCGAGGCACGAACTCGCGGCCCATCAGAGCTGCGCTGGAGGGCCTGCGCCTCCCTATCCACCTAGTTGACGAGTACGAGACCAGCCGGGCGGCTCGCATCCTCTACTTTGCCGACCATCCGCCCCGTGGCTGGCGCCGGCTGGTCCCCATTGGGCTTCAGCTGCCGCCCCGGCCGATCGACGATTACGCCGCAATCTTGATCGCTCGGCGGTTTCTCGCAAGGGGAGAAGCTGCCCGACCTCCAAGCTAAGAAGCCCGCAGCAAAAGGAGGAGAGGTGCGTCGTTACACCGGCGTTGCGGAAGCTTCAGCGCTCACGCTGCTTACGCTAGCGCTTTGTTGTGCCGCGGTCGCGGGAGCCGAGCTACCCGCCGGAGGCAGCGGAATCGATATGGGCTCGGCACTCATGCTGCGGGTTTTCGGCGAGACGAGCGACTCGCGCGCTTCATTTGCGGCCACGCTCGGGGATCGAATCAGCGAGTCTCCGTTTCGCGAGTTAGCGCTGCAGGTCGCCGCTCCGGAGGCGAAATCCTATGGCATCTCAACGGCTGCGCAGTTCGCGCAGGACCAGTTGACGATGCGCGATCTCGCCACGCAAGGTTCGCCCGCCAACGACGCCGGACGGTTCGGTACGATCTCGAGCGCGGTGCGTTTCTCCCAGCCGTCAATTGCAATCGGCACGGCCGCGGCGACGCCTTCGACGGCTCTCTTCGCTGCGCCGTACGAGCCGGAGCCGCCGGCCCCGAACATTTCGCCCGCACCGGGAACGATCGCATTCGCGCCTCCACAGCTTCACGGAGCGGACTTCCTCTCGACGCCGGCGCAGACCGGCCTGGCGCAGTTCGATTCACGTGACAACGCGACGCAGACCGTCGACATTGCGTCGCACGATGCGTCGTACGACGGTGGCGCAAACTTCGACCTGCGGGCCGGCAAGCGCAATCTGAACCTGAACCTTTCAAGCGAGTACGAGCACGTCGCAAGCGCCAGCGATAGCGCCTCGCTAAACCCGGCGCCTAATGCGCCGGCGTGGCAAGTTCCGGGCGTTGGTGCGTCGCTGGCCGTTCCAAACTACGCGGACGTTAATCTGCTTTCGCTTGGCGCCGGAGTCTCGGTCCCGGTCGTACACGGATTGACCTTGAATCTGAATTACGACGCGCAGCGGCTGTATGGCGCATACGGTTTGCCGGGTTTGGCCAATCTCGACACGATCAACAATTCCTACGGCGGAGGGCTCACGTTCGACATTCCTCGGATGTCCAGCTCGCTCTCGATCTCGGCGTTCCAAGATCGCTTCCAAGATAGCCTGCTGCCGATCAACGGAAGCACGCAAACCCGCGAGGACGTAAACTTTACCGTTAAATTCTGATACCGCTGCGGCCGCGCCTCGGCGCTACGCGTTCTTGCGGTGGGCGCTGGGCGCGATCGTAGCGGTGACGCTCGTGGCGCTGGGCATCGTTCAACTCGCTTCCGATGCGCTCAGTCGAAACGCGGCGGCAGAGGGAACGATCCCGCGCGCCGTTTCGCCCGCGTTGGGGATTGCCGTCTATCGCGCGCTGGACCGCCTGGCGCCGGCGCCGTACGTCGAGGAGGCACTCGCAGCCCAAGCGCTTGACCGAGGCGACGCCGATGCCGCGCAACGCTACGCCGTGCGACTGCCGGCGTCGCCGATGCGCGACGAACTCTTGGCGCGCGTGGCGCTCCTGCGCGGCCGGCCATTGCTGGCGCAAGAGTACTTCCTCGCGGCACCCGACCCCGATGCAATCAACAGTCAAGCGCAGGCGCTGGCATTTCGCGACCCGGCGGCCGCGTACGCGCTGGAAGGCCTGCTGCGAACGCGTCTTGCCCACGACCGAACCCACCCCGATGCGGTCGCGCAAGCAGATTGGGAAATGGGCTTATTCGCAAACCGCCAAGCCTGGCGGCAGATTCCGGGCAGCGCGCTTCAACGCGCGTGGCTGCAACGCGGCTTTCGCGATTTCGATGCTGCGGTCGCGCTCGCGCCGTTTTCAGAGCGCTATCTCGTTGCTGCCGCGAATCAGGCCGATCTCGCCGGCGATCGTCGCCGGGCGCAGCAACTTTTCGGCCGGGCGGCCGAGATCGATCCGCTGAGCGCGGATGCAATCGCCGGCCTCGGCGTAGTCGCTTGGGAGAGCGGAGATCGTGCCGGCGCGCAACGCTACCTCGCGCGTGCTCGCGCGATCGATCAGGGATCGCTGATGGTGCGGGCGCTGGAACGTGATTTGCGGTGAGGGCGGCGCTCGACGCTCAGCTGACCGTCGGAACGGCAACCGGAATCGGCGAGTACGTTCGCGGGCTCGCCGGCGCGTTACGTGCGCGCGGCCTCGACGTGGTCGAATTGCGCGAGGCTGGACTCGATCCATGGCGGTTCGACCGCCGCGTATTTTGGGATCAGGTGCTCCTTCCGCGCCGCGCCCGAGCTTCCGGTGCCCAATTGTTGCACTGCGCGTCGGGAACGATGCCCGCGGCAAGCGCGCTCCCGATCGTCGTGACCGTGCACGATCTCGCTTGGCACGAAGCGCAAAGCCATGCACCCCTTTACGCGCGATTGTACTTCGGCCGCTTTTCGCTGCGGCAATACCGCCGCGCGCGCAAAGTCTTCGTAGATTCCGATTTTTCGCGCCGGCGGCTGCTGGCGCTCTGCGACCTCGATCCCGCCCGGGTTGAGGTTCTTTATCCCGGAGTGGCCGACGATTTCAGCACGGTCCGACGACAAAGCGACGGGCGGACCATTCTGGCGGTCGGCACGGTGGAACCGCGCAAGAATCTCGAAGTGCTCGTTCGCGCGCTTTCGAAACTACAAGCCGCGCGAGTGATTGCGGTCGGTCCCCACACGCCATACGCCGGCGAGTGCGCTGCGCTCGCACAGCGGCTGGGCGTTGCGCAGCGCCTCGAGATGCCGGGCTACGTGTCGCGCGAGCAGCTCTTGGCGCTGTATGGGAGTTGTGCGGCGGCGGCGGTTCCGTCGCTCTATGAGGGTTTCGGTTACGCCGCCGCGCAAGCGCTCTGCGCCGGCGTTCCCTGCGTCGTTTCGGATCGAAGCTCGCTTCCCGAGATCGCCGGGAGCGACGCGCGCGTGGTTGCGGCGCAAGACCCCGGCGCCTGGGCGGACGCGCTCACATCAGCGCTGAACAGCCGCGATGAGCCCACGACGGAGCTCGCTCGCGCGCGGTGTATCGCTCGATTCTCGTGGGCAGACGGCGCGCTGACGGCGCAACGCGCTTACGAATCAATAGACGGGTGACCCGGGTGCGCCGGGCGCGACGCTGCCGTCGTCGGGCGCGAAGATCAAGTGCACCGGGAGGTTCGAGCCGGCTTCCGGCATCGTGACGATCGTCACCCGTACAAAACCGTGCGACGGAACGATGTACTGGCGGACCTTGTAGCGCGAGTAGGGCGGGACTTGGTGCGATTGGACGAGGACGCCGTCGATTAGATACGTGCCGGTCGCGCGACCGCCCCGCGGGTTTTCGTAAAGCGCAACGGCCTGCGGCGTACCCGACGGGTTCTCAACGTTGACTACGAACGACTGCAGAACCCCGTAGTCGCCCGACAGCGCCTGCCCGCGCATGTGGTTGGGTAACGGGAGCTGGCCGACCGGCAGCTCGAGATACTCATCCTCGACTCGCCATTGCGCCGCGAAATGAAACTCGGCGATCGGATAAATGCCCCGAGCATGTTGATGGGTGCTCTCCAGCAGCTCCGTGTCGGCGAGGGTCGCTTCGGGACTCTCGTCGGCGTTTTGAGCGAACAGCGTCAAATGGACGTTTCCACCGGAAAGCACGCGAAGCTGCAGGAGGTTGCAGACGACGTCACCGGCCGGCAACTCCTGAGTTACGATGTCGGTCGAGCTGTTCGCTGGCAAGGTCAGCAACCGCCCTTGGTTCTGCACGACGTTCACTAAAAAGCGCTCCGTAGCAGCATGACCGGCCGTCATCTCGTTCGGCGACGGACCGCCGCGCCCGCTGATAAACTGCACGATCGAAGGTTCGCGCGAAGGATTCTGCGCTCGAAGCACGATGCGCCGGTCCGGCTGACCGGGTGGATTGTAATGGAAGTAAAGAAAGCGCGACGGCTGCTGGTATTGCAGATCGGCGGTAAAGAGCGTGCCGTTTTCGGTCAAGCGTTCCGGGTAATCGCTGACCATTAGGGAATCGGGCGAGATGCGCGGGACCGCGACGTTCTGCACGTCGACGTGCGTTGCGCCGTCTACCTCGAAAAACTGGTTTCCTTGAATCAGCACTGGCACGTCGAACGAGGCCACGTCATCCTGCGCGAGCGCGTGGTGCAAAGGAACGTCGTCGGACGTTACGAGCACCTGCGCGCCGGGGCGCGCTTGGGCCGCCTCTTTAACCGCCTGTGCGACCTGCTCGCGCACGAATTCTCCCGAAGCCGGGTTTCCGGTCAACGGTAGGTTGACTTTGGAAGCGATCGCACCGGCGTAATAGGCGACCCGTACTGGGACGTCGCGCCGCAAGCCGCGCGCGTCGCTAATCGTTACAACGGTGGTCCCTGGCGCTTTGCCGATGATGGTGACGCGCGAAGTGTTTTGATTCACTTCGACGGCGGCAATGGATGGGTCGACGACGACCGCGGCGATCGGACTGATCGCCGAACCGACCGTCAGATCGATCGGCGAGCCCAGCGGCACCGAGGCGGCTTCCGGCGTAACGACGATGGGCGGCGGCGTGGCGGTCGGCGCTCCGCTGGGGCCTGGCGGCGTCGCGACCGGCGTCGCCGAGGGCATGGGGGAAGGCGATGGCGCGGGGACTTGTCCGGAAGCGGCAGCGTAGATCGCGGCGAGCGCCGCGAGCAACAGTACCCTAGGCAATTTGCGCTGCGGCGGCGTGTCGGACCGCCGAGGCCAGCAGCGTCTTATACCCGACGCTCGGAAAGAGCACGGTGACCAAGTCGCGCTCGGCGCGCTCGACCGTGCCGACGCCGAACTTGGCGTGATACACGACGTCGGCGATCTTGAATCCGCCGGTGGCGACGCGCTCGTCGAGACCCTGGTGAAGGGCCCGCAGGCAGTTGTCGCACGCGCCGCAGTTCGTCGCGTTGAAATCCTCGCCGAAATAGTTGAGGATGAAACGGCGGCGGCAGGCAGTCGTTTCGGCGTACTGCAGCATCATGGCGAGCTTGCTTTGGTCGTAGGATTTTTTCGTTTCGTAGTTCGCGAGATTCAGCATCAAGTCGCGATGCTTGCGCACCGCTTCCGTTAGCCCGTATGCAGCCTTTCCAACGTGCTCGATATATCCGGATTTTTTGAGCAGCGCGAGAATAACTTTCAGTTTGGTTAACGGAAGTTGAAGAATCTTACGGAGATCTACCATCGAAACGCCGCCGTCCTGATCCGCAAAGACCTCGATCGTTCCAAACACCCGCTGGACCTCTTCAACGTCGGGATATTTGCCGGTGAGGAAGTAGTTCTGGACCCGCGTGTCGCTCATACGGTAAATGAGAATGCAGCGCGACGCCAAGCCATCGCGCCCGGCACGGCCGGCTTCTTGCGTATACGCTTCGAGCGATCCCGGTAGATCGTAGTGCACGACGAAACGGATGTTGGGCTTATCGATGCCCAGGCCGAACGCATTGGTCGCGACGACCGCCCGAATCGCTTCGTCCATGAACAGGTTGTGAACCAGGGTGCGGTCTTCTTTGTGAAGCTTCGAGTGATAGACCGCCGCCGGAATGGCTAGCTCGTGGGTGAGGTAGCGTTGCACCTCGAGCGCGTTCTTGATGGTCGCGGTGTAAATGATGCCGGTGCCTTCGAGGGCCTGTTCGCCCGTGAAAAGCGCGGTAAGGATTTTCAGCTTGTCGGCTTCCTTGTCGGCTTTGCGCGCTTCGTAAATCAGATTTGGCCGATCGAAGCCCCGAACGATGGGCTTGACTTGATCGATGCCGAGCTGGTGCAGGATGTCCTCGCGCACGGAGGGCGTCGCGGTTGCCGTCAAGGCGAGAACCGGCGGATGGCCGAGCTTGGCGATCACCGCGCCCAGCCCAAGATAAGCCGGTCGAAAATCGTGGCCCCACTGACTGATGCAGTGCGCCTCGTCGACGACGAACAATGGAACGCGAATCGACTGAAGCAGCCGAAGAAAGCTCTCGTCTTCCAACTTCTCGGGAGTCGTGTATGCGATCCGCACGGTGCCGGAGCGGATCCGTTCGCGGGCCCGGATCTCCTGATCTTCGGAGAGCGTCGAGTTGAGCGCCACGACGTCGGTGATGCCTCGGTCGCGCAGCATGTCGAGCTGGTCCTTCATCAGCGCGATCAACGGGCTTACCACGACCGTCGTACCTTCCATCAGCAGCGCCGGAAGCTGGTACGTCAGGCTCTTGCCTGCTCCCGTGGCGAGAATTGCAAGGGTATCCTGACCGCTAAGGACGCGTGACACGACCTCTTCTTGGCCCGGGTAAAAACCGGCAAATCCGAACTTCTCTTTAAGCGCTGCGCGCAGGTCCACGGACGTCTTTCTTATTCCAAAATTAACCCAAAGCTACCGCCTGGGAAGCAAATACCATAAACCGCTATCCAGGTAGGATGTTGCAAGCGTACCCTCCGGCAGGCGCAGCCAAACAACCTGCTAAAGTGTGAGCGCCGTGTCCCTCTACCGTACCTGGCGCCCCCTGACTTTTGCCGATCTGGTGGGTCAAGACGCCGTCGTCCGTACGCTTACCGCAGCGCTCGAAAGCGGAAAGCTCGCCCACGCATATCTTTTCTCCGGGCCACGGGGCTCAGGGAAAACCTCGGCTGCCAAGATTCTAGCACGTTGCATCAATTGTGAGAACGGGCCGACGGCCGTTCCCGACAACACCTGCGATAATTGTCGGGCCATGCTGGCCGGGACGGCGCTGGACGTGCTCGAGATCGATGCCGCCAGCAACCGCGGGATCGAGGAGATACGCGCCCTTCGCGAAGCTGTGAAATTTGCGCCGGCAACGATGCGGATGAAGATCTATATCATCGACGAGGCGCACATGCTGACCAAAGAGGGCGCGAACGCCTTTTTAAAAACGCTCGAAGAGCCGCCGGCGCACGCCGTGTTTATTCTTGCGACGACCGAACCCGAGCGGCTTCCGGTGACGATCTTGTCGCGCTGTCAGCGTTATTCGTTTGCCCGAATAGCCGTGCCGGTGATGATCGAAAAGATGAAGCAGATCGCAAAGGCTGAAAAGATTGCCGTCGGCGACGACGCGTTGGCGGCGATCGCGTATCGCGCCGACGGGGGTCTGCGGGACGCGCTGACGATGCTCGAGCAACTGGCTGCGTTCTCAGGCGGGAAGCGGGCGACCGCGGAGACGCTCGACTTGGCGTTCGGATCGACCGGACGGAGCTTCGCGCAAAAGCTCGTCGATGCGGCGATTGCGCGAGACGGCAGCGCGGCACTTGCCGCCGTCGGCGAAGCCAGCGACGCCGGCGCCGACTTTACCGTGCTCATCCGCGCCCTGATTTCGTCGTTTCGTCACCTGCTCGTCGCGCACGTCGATCCTGCGCTACTGGAGCGCGACTTAGCGCCGGAAGACGTACAAGCGACGGTGGGTCAAGCGCAAAGCATCTCGCAGCCGGCGATTCTGCGCGCTTTGCGTACCTTCGGCGAGGCGCTTTCGCTGGGCCGCGCGGGCGGCAACGCGCGGCTCGAGCTGGAGACGGCGCTACTGCGGTTCATATACGCGGGCGAAGACCCAACGCTCGACGCGCTCGCCGCACGCGTGGCCGCCCTCGAAGGACGAGCGTCGGGCGAACACCCGAGCGAGGTCCCGCGCGCATCCGCGCGGCGGAGTGCCGAACGAAACGGCGTCGAGGCCGCGCCGGCACTTTCATTGCAACAAATTCGCGCCGCATGGCAAACCATTCGCAGTAAGGTGGAAGGGCAGCGGCAGTCGTTGCGCGTTCCGCTTTCGCGAACGGAGATCGAGGCGTTGGACGGCAACGCGGTCGTGCTCAAGCTGCCGGATAACTGGCGCGCCGACGCGCTGCGGGAGCACCTGGCGCTCATCGAAGCGGCCATTGCCGACGTGCTCGGCGTGCCGCTCAAGGTTCGGCTTCGCGTCGACGGCAACGCGGCGCCGTCCAGGCCGCGCCAGGAGGAGGGGCCCGACGCGCTCTTCGATTATGCGAACGAGCGAATACGTTAAGGCTGCGAGGTCTCGGCAATGAATCAAGCCCATTTGATGGCACAATTCAAAAAGATGCAAGCCGAAATGCAGAAGGCTCAAGAGGAGCTTGCAAACACGATCGTTTCCGGAAGCGCCGCCGGCGGAACCGTGTCGGTTGACGTAAGCTGCGATCAGCGCGTCAAGCGGGTGAAAATCGGCAAGGAAGCCGTCGATCCCGACGACGTCGAGACGCTTGAGGATCTCGTCGCCGTCGCGGTCAACGACGCGTTGGCAAAGGCGGCGCAGACCTCTCAAAAACGAATGGCTTCCGTGACGGGAGGCATGCGCATTCCCGGACTGATGTGACGTCCGTCGCGAGCCCCGTCGCGCGGCTGATCAACGAGCTCAGCAAACTGCCGACGATCGGTCCCAAAACGGCGGCCCGATTGGTCTTTTACCTGTTGAACCGGCCGCGCCACGAAGCGCAAAGCCTTGCCGATGCCATCCTCGCCGTCAAAGACAACGTCCGTTTCTGTTCGAATTGCTACTGCCTGTCTGAAGGCGACCCGTGCGAGTTTTGCACCGACGACCGCCGTGACGCCGCTACCATCTGCGTCGTCGCCGAAGCAAAGGACGTTTATGCAATCGAGCGGGCCGGCGCGTTCAAAGGACGCTACCACGTGTTGGGCGGGCTGATCTCACCGATGGACGGCATCGGCCCGGCGCAGCTCCACGTAAAAGAGCTCGTCGAGCGAATCGGGCGCGAGCACCCAAGCGAGATAATTTTGGCGACGAATCCGAATGCCGAGGGCGAGGCGACGGCGCTTTACCTCGCCCGCCTGCTCGCTCCGTTGGGCGTGGCCGTGACCCGACTGGCCTATGGCCTTCCGATCGGCGGCGACCTCGACTACGCCGACGAAATGACCATCGCTAAGGCCTTGGAAGGCCGGCGCGCGCTGTAAAAGATCTCCAGTCTAGTCGGATTTAGGTAGGCGCCGCGGCCCGGCGTTTTAGTACGCTTGCGATCACCGGGTGTGGGCCGAGGCGCCGTCAAGCGGCGCCTCTTTCCTTTGGAGCGTCAGAGCGTCGCCGACGCCCACCGTGCCCGGTTGCATCACGTCGCAGTACACGCCCATCCACGTGTTGCGATGCTGCGCAAGGAAGCGCAGGATTCGCGGATCGCTTTCGTCGCCGCTTGGATGGTAGGTCACGGTGACACAGCGCTCGATCGGCGAGCGGGCGCGAAGCACCGCGGTTCCCAACAGCATCGTCGCGCCGATGAGTTCGCTTTCAGTTTGCGCGAACTCCGAGGACGCGCGCACGAAGAGGTTCGGCCGGAACCGTTCCCACTGCACCTCGTAGCCGACCGCACCGGAGAGTTCGTCCAGCCAGCGATCGACCAGCAACGATATGGGAGCGTCGTCGAAGAAGCGATCGCCTCCGCGTAACTCGACTTCGACACCTCGCGTCCTCGCGCAACCTTGAGCCGTCTCCGCGTGATTGAATAAATGGAGGCGGTCGTTTTCTTTTCCGCGATACGTCTTCCCGACGCGGGCGTTTCCCGTTCGAACGACGAGCGCAGCAACTCGGTCGCCGGGAATACCATCCGGAGCAAGCTCTACGCGATCGAGCGCTTCGCCGCGCAGGCTCTTGACGGGATAGCGGCGCACGGCGTCGAGCGTACCGACGAGCATCAGCACGCGCCTTCAGTAGGGGTGCCGGGATTACCTGGCCCGAAGCCGCGCGCGATGGAGCTGCGCCCGCTGAGTCTCGGCGAAATCTTCAACCGCGCGATCCTGCTGTATCTGCGCAATTTCCGAGCGTTCTTCGCTATCGTTCTCGTCACGGTCGTGCCGCTGGCGTTGGTGGAGTACTTCGTCACGCTCGCGGCCCAGCCCGAAATCGAAGCGACGCTGCGCAGCTTGTCGCAACCGCAGCCGGTGCACGGCGCGCACGCTCCCACCCTGTTGGATTCGCCGGGTGCGCTGACGATCACGCTTGTATCGGTCCTGCTCTCGTACTTCTTATTGGCGGTCGCGGTCAGTGCGGTCGGAGCAGGCGTAGCGCGAATCTATCGCGCCGAGCCGGTATTCCCGGCTGCTTGCTACGCCGCCGTACTCGCCCGTTTGGTGCCGATCGTCGAGCTCTTGATCGCCGCGCTCGCAGTCCTGCTCGTCTGCTACGTAGCGTTGATTCTAATCGCCACGATCCCACTCGTGCTGGGCGCGCTGTTCGCGCCGGTCCTTCCGCTGCTGACGCTCGTAGCCACCACGATCCTGCTGTTCGCGATGACGTTTTGCATCGTAATGCTGCTGGTCGCCGGCACCTGCGCATTCTTCGGCGTCGTCGTCGAAGACCAGCCGGCGAGCGCGGCGCTGCGGTCGACGGTTTCGCGGATATTCAATAGAAACGAATTCGGAAGGACGGTGCTCTGCGCACTGGCAGTCGGCACGATCGTCTTTGCCGGATCGGTTCTTGCGCAGGCGGCCTTTTTTGCTCTGGCTCGTTGGACCGCTGCGTACGTGGCGGCCGACGCGATCGCGCGCTCGCTCTTGATCCCGTTCGTGGCGATAGTTCTGAGCGTCTACTACTTCGACGTCCGCATACGGCACGAAGGCTTCGACTTGGAAGCCCCTTCGGACGAACCGGCCTATGCGCCGACCGCGTACCTCTCCGGTGAAGAACGCGTGCTGATCAAACGGTTCCTCGAACGCCGCGAATCGCTGGCGGTGCAACGGCGGCGCCAAATTGCAGCGCGCTTGGCCGAACCGGTCAGAGCGCGCGTACCCGAGGAGCTGCGCCGCTTGGACGACGAGTCGCTACTGGAGCGGTTGTAAGGGCAGCTTTATTTTTTGCGCAGCTTGCCCAGCAAATCGCGGGCAAAGCGCAGCGCGTCGCTTTTGGCATGCTCGTAGAGCGCGGCGGCTTGACCCTTCGTCATCTCGCGTCCGTGCTCGTGAAAAAACGTCACGCCCTCTCCGACGACGACGGTGCCCGCGTATGCGATCGCGCCTTTGATTGCAATACCCGCCACGGGAACGAAACCAACGAGCTCGCGCGCCAGGGTGCGCCAGCCGAAGCCGCCGCCGATCACCGGAAGCAGTTGCCAGGCGCGCTGCATGTCGGGGTCGCGTCCGTAGGCCGCGTCGATATGCAGCATCAGCATTACTTGAATGCCGGTGATCGCAACCATGTCACCGGCCGACGCAAACGGGCTCAGCACGACCCCGAGCAGTGGGATTTGATCGACGACGGAGCTGGCCAGCGCGACTTTGAACGCGTTGTTAGCGGCGTCGCGCGTCAGTTTTGCGGCGACGGTTTCGCGCAGCACCGGCAAGTGCCGTCCGACGGCGATCTCCACCCCGCCGGTGCAATCGATCAGGTGCGGAAAGAAGCGGCTGCGCAGCGGCTCGCGCGCAATTGCCGGTGTGAAGTATTCGGCCCAGGTCCCCGGCGCCGGCGGCGTGACCGGCCCGGACGCCGCCGCTGCTGCGTCGACCGTCAAGGCCAAAATCGGGACGCGCAAGCCACGCAGCGCCTCGAAATCGGCGCTTGCCGCATCGCCGGGCCGTCCGAGGAACACGACGGCTCGCGCTTCCTGGGGATTGGTGACGAGCGGCGAGTGCGAGCGGATCGTCTCCAAGCACGCCGCGGCCTGCAGCGGAACGCTCTCGTCGTGTCCCGAGAGCAGCAGCGCGCGAAACTCGGCGACCAGCGCGGGATCGCCGCAAAGCAGGAAACGGAACGGCTTGCGGACGTGCGCGCGCACCGAACGCGCGTCGATACCCTTGCGAACGAGGGTGAAGATGTTTCGCGCGTCGGCGGTTGCAGCCATGCTCGCTCTCCGGTTCCTTACAGCCCGAGCTTGTCGAGATCGACGGCGAGCGTGCCATCGGCTTTACGCAGCTCTTTGATCGGGTCGTCGGTGTAGTCGAGGTACACGAGCCCCATGAAGATCTCCAAGGGCCAGGCGTGCATCTTGTGCGCGTTGGCGACGTCGATGATAGTTTGGCCGGAGCTCTTTGCTTCGGCGATGACGCTCTCGGGAGTGCTCTTGATATCGGCCGCGATAATGGTGGCCGCGGCTACGTCGCCGGGAGTTAGGCCGTCGCGCAGCATCGTGCGGTAATCGATGCCGCTCGATCCGAAGCGTTGTTGGAGCGCGTACTGCAAGGTCGAATAAAGCTGCGGCGACGTGCCCAGACCCAGCAGCGTGATTCGAGTGGAGAGCTGACGCGAGCGAGCCAAATTGAAGAGCTGCGCGCCCTCCGACGCGGAGGTCGCGGCGGCATTGAGCTCGTCTACGCATTTGCGCATCATCGGGGTGAGCGTCGCATACTCGTTGGGGCTGACGTCGCCGCCATATCCGACCGACGCGTGGTCGAGCTCCTTGAGAAATTCGTCGACGTCACCGAGCGACTGATCGACCTGTGTTAAGGCGGCGCGCGCCGCATCGACGGAGCGCAGCATCTCGCCGTCGGCGCGCGACAGCTCGCCCATCATCTGTGGATACGCGGGAAAGAGGGCCACCGATTCAGTCGGAACGGGTTTCATCGCAAACGGACCAAGCATCTCTTCGTAGATGTCGGCCGTCTCCTTGAGCAAACCGCTCTCCTTGTCTCGTTCGAGCGATCCGACGCCTTGAATCGGGCTGGAGTTGCCGCCCGCATCCTGGATCGCGCTATTGAGCGAGCGCGCCATCGAGGTCAAATTTTTTGCGATCGCTTCGACTCGCGAGCCGCGGCGGATGTTGATGCGGCTGAGATCGGGCACCTCGTACTGCAGCGTCTCGATACGGCTTTGAACCGACTTGAGCTGGTCCTTGCCTTCCTGAACGCGGGCCGCAATCTCGGTGGCGTTTTGAAGATGCATCGCTTGTGCGGACGTCACCGCCTGCTGAAGATTCGGCGGATCCACGTGGCTCAGCCTGACCTCTTGGACCTCCATCTGGCGCAGCGCTGCGATCCGTTGGTTCGCAGTCGCGCGCGTCGCGGACGAACCGAGCTGCGCGGCCTCCGCGAGGGTCTGCTCGCTTTTGTTCGGTAAGCCGAGCGCGAGCTCGGATTGGCTTAACTCGAGCAATGCCTCGGCACTGTTCGGGTCGCCCTTGAGCACCTGATCGAGCCGCAGGCGCGCAAACGAGTATCGCGCGCGCTCCTCGTCGCTCGAGGCTTGGACCAGTTCCTGGGCCGGCGTTACGACGCTGGGATCGAGCTCGGGGTATCCCATTAGATGCGAAACGCGCGCTGCCGGATCGGGGTGATCCTCGAGGTATTTGCTAACGGCATCGTTGTGCTCGTCTTCCAAGACGCCTAAGTGCGCCATCATCGTGACCATCGATTCAGGGTCGTAGCCCGCGCGCGACATCAGCTGCAGACCGTAGCGATCGGCCTGCAGTTCGTTACCGCGCTCCATCTTGGCAATCAGGCCGGCTTCGGCTAAACCGCCCAGCTCGTAGATGATCGGCGAGAACATCGAAGCGATTCCGAAGAGAATGTCGAGGATCTGCGCTTTTGAATTGGTCGAGATGACGTGCCTGCGCTCGATGTGACCGGTTTCGTGACCGATGACGCTGGCCAGCTCGTCATCCGATTGCACGAAATCGATCAGACCTTCGTTGATGTAGACGAATCCGCCCATGGTCGCAAACGAATTGATCTGATCGTCCTTGATGATCTTAACGTTATAGGGTAGATCCTTGCGAGCGACCTGATTCCAAAGGTTGCCGGCAATGCCCTGAACGTAAGCATTCAACAATGGGTCGGTCTCGATCACGCTGGCGGCGACGACCTGTTGGTCGTACGATTGCCCCATCGCGATCTCGGCCTGCGTCGACATGGCAGAGACCCGCGCGGGGCAAACGGCGCAAAGCAGCGAGATGATCGTCAAGACCGGAACCGTGCGGCGGAGCATACGTCTTTAGTCTTCCTTTGCGTTACTAACCGAACCAGGCTACGCCGGCTCGCTGTGTATTATATGTGGAGAAGGTCAAGAAGTTGCGAGTCTTTTGTGGATGGCGAAGGGACTGCGACGCTTTCTTCGCGCACAGCGCAGCGTGACACTCTTGCGAGGGAGGCTGGACGGCCTTGAAGTCACGCTCTCCGGCCGCGATTTGGAGGAGGCTTTCGGCGAGCTGGAGGCTCGGCTTGCTCGCCAGCCGAGCTTTTATCAGGGGGCTCGCGCCGTAGCCAGTTTCGGCGCGACGGTACCAGCGGCGCAGGACCTCGCGCGGCTGCGCGGCCTGCTCTCTCAAGCCGGGATCACGCTGCGAGCGCTTTGCGGCACGGGCCAGGGCCTCGAGGCGCTCGCCGCGGCCGAGGGCCTGCAGTTCGAAGTCCCGGCTACGACCCGCCTTTCCGAGTCGGCGCAGTCGCTGGTGGCCGATTTCGCCGGCGCTCGCACCGACATCGCGCAGCGCCGAAAAAGAGGCGAGGCAAGCGTGCGGCGTGCCAAGTTCGAAACGCAACCGCGTCCGCATCCCGAGCTGCGGCTGGTTGAGGCGTTACCCACTACGCTCTATCACGCCGCGACCCTGCGTGGCGGACAAGCCTTGCATCACACCGGAAACATCGTCGTGGTCGGCGACGTCAATCCCGGCGCCGAGTTGATTGCAACCGGCGACGTTCTCGTCTTCGGGAGGCTGGCGGGAACCGCGCACGCCGGCGCGCAGGGCGATGAAGCCGCGCACATTTACGCGCTCGATCTCGCAGCGACCCAGCTGCGCATCGCCACCTTCATTGCCGTCGAAGATAGCGCGCGCCCGAGCGTCGGGAGGGGACCCGAGGCAGCCCTGGTGCGCGCCGGACAGATCGTGATCCTGCCGCTGAACAGCTTGGCTGAGTGCAACGACGCGAGGTCGTCGCTTTCATGAACGCGCGTAAAATCGTGGTCACCTCGGGCAAGGGCGGCGTCGGCAAGACGACCACCACCGCCAATCTCGGTGCAACCCTTGCCAAACGCGGCAAGCAAGTCATTCTGATCGACGCCGACATCGGCTTGCGCAATCTCGACTTGGTGCTTGGGCTCGAAAAACGAATCGTCTTCGATTTGGTCGAGGTCGCCGAAGGGCGTTGCCAGCTTCGTCAGGCGCTGATCAAAGACAAGCGCTTCGATTCGCTCTCGATTCTGCCGGCGGCACAGACCCGCGAAAAAGACGCGATCACGGCCGAGCAGTTCGCCGCAATCGTAGATCGCGCGGCCGAACAAGCCGATTACGTGCTGATCGACTCGCCAGCGGGAATCGAAACGGGCTTTCGAAATGCGGTGGCGGGCGCAAGCGAAGCGATCGTCGTCACCACCCCCGAGGTGAGCGCGATTCGGGATGCGGACCGCGTCGTCGGTAAGATCGCCGGCGCGGGCAAGCCGATTCGTTTGATCGTCAACCGGTTGCGCCCCGAGATGGTGCGCAGCGGCGATATGCTCTCGGTCGAGGACGTTTGCGAAGTGCTCTCGATCGAGCTGCTCGGGATCGTGCCCGACGACGAGGAGATCATCGACACCACCAACCGCGGAGAGCCGATCGTCTTGAACGACGCCAATCGGCTGCGCGCAATCTACGACAAGATCGCACGCCGGCTCGAAGGCGAGCTCGTTCCGTTTACGACCTTCGACAATCAAACGTTCTTCGGACGCATTCTCGACGCGTTGAAAGCGGGGTAACGTAGCGTGCATCAACGGCAAGAAGACGACGACAGCGGTGTCATCCTGAGCGGAACGACCTTGAGCGACACTGAGCGAGCGCAGCGAGTCGAAGTGGAGTCGAAGGGGAGCGTAGTCGAAGGACAAAAGGCGAAGGGCGGCCGCGCCATCGTAATCACGTCGGGCAAAGGCGGCGTCGGCAAGACTACGACGACCGCAAACCTCGGCACGGCGCTCGCAAATCGGGGTGCGAGCGTCGTGCTGGTGGACGCCGACGTCGGTTTGCGCAATTTGGACATCGTGTTGGGCTTGGAGAACCGCGTCAGGCATCACTTGCTCGACGTGCTCGAGGATCGCGTTCCGGTTGAGGATGCCCTCGTTGCGGACAAGCACACCGAGAGGCTCTCCTTGCTGGCCGCCGCGCAGGCGCGAGAGAAAGACGATGTCGAGACCGTCAAAATGCAGGCCCTGGTCTCGAATCTGCGCGAGCGCTTCGATTACGTGCTGATCGACAGCCCGGCTGGAATTGAACTGGGCTTCAAAAACGCCGTCGCCGGCGCCGACGAAGCGATCGTCGTCTGCACGCCGGAAGTGGCGGCGGTGCGCGACGTCGACCGCGTCGTCGGATTGCTCGGCAACCGTTTCCGGCCGCAGCTGGTCATCAATCGGCTTCGTCCCCACTTAGTAAAGAAAGGCAAGATGCTCTCGGTCGACGACGTGAACGGAATTCTGCGGCTTCCGCTGTTGGGCGTGATCGCCGACGAACCCGAGATTATCGTAACGACCAATCGCGGCGAGCCGCTCGCGCTGCAGGCGGCAACCCCAACCGGTGCGGCGTATCACGCGATCGCGGCGCGGGTCGCCGGTGAGGACGTGCCCGCGCCCATGCCGGCCGCGGCAAAGGATTCGCTGTTCGAGCGGCTCGGATCGCTGTTGGGAGGGAAGCGGCGATGATCGAGTTTCTCAAGCGGCTGTTTGGCCAATCCGGCTCGAGCGCGACGGCAAAGGAACGATTGCGACTCGTGCTAATGACCGATCACCTCGAGCTCGCGCCGGAGATGATCGAAACTATGAAGCGCGAGCTGGTCGACGTGATCTCACGCTACGTCGAGGTCGACCGGGACCGCATCGACGTCACGTTCGAGCGGCAAGACCGGACGCTGGCCATGCTTGCAAATATCCCAATACTTTCGGTCAACCGGCCGAACGGAAGCGCGACCCACGAGGGTCCCCCGCAAGCGGAGCAGCCGCCGGCAAAGCCCCCCGTTCGCAAACGGCGTCGCCGTAAAAAGGTTGCTGCGGCCGCGGCAGCGGCTCCGGTGCCCGCTCGGTAGAAACAAAGGCCGCAGGTGAAACGCTACCTGCGCAACTTCAACTGGACGCTGGCCGTTGCCGGAGTCGCCATCTCGCTGCTCGGCATCGTTTGCGTTCGTTCGGCAGGGCTTCACTCGCCCGACGCTAGCGGAGAATTCAAAAAGCAGATACTCTATCTGCTGCTGGGAATTTTCGCAATGTTCGGAATCTCGCTAGTCGATTATCGCACGTGGCAGCGCTGGGCGCCGGGACTGTACGCGATCAACTTGCTGATGCTGATCTTCATCCTGCGCGGCGGCCATAGCGCGATGGGCGCCCAGCGGTGGATTTCGCTGGGCCCGTTGGGGACGTTTCAGCCCTCTGAGCCGGCAAAGCTCGTGATCGCCATCGCCTTGGCCGCCGTTCTCTGCCGCGGCACCTATCAGAATTTGCAAGAGCTGTGGAAGCCGCTGGCAACCGTCGCGGTGCCGGCGCTGCTAATTCTCAAGCAGCCCGATTTGGGCACGTCGCTCGTGCTGCTTGCAATTCTGAGCGTCGAGCTTTTCTTCGCGCTGCCCAAGCTGGGCGACTTCGGCATTTACGCCCTCGGCGTGCTAGTGGTTGCGGCGGCGGCCCTCGGCACCAACGCGGTTCTCAAGCCCTTTCAGCGGTCGCGGCTGTTCGTTTTTCTCAATCCCAAAGCGGATCCGCAGGGCGCGGGTTACAACCTCGATCAGTCAAAGATCGCGGTCGGCAACGGCGAATGGTTCGGTCGTGGACTCTACCACGGCACCCAAACGCAGCTCAACTTCGTGCCGGAGCACTCGCGCGATTTCATTTTTACGGTGTTGGCGGAAGAGTGGGGCTTCGTCGGAGCGCTCGCGCTGCTAGCACTCTACGCGGCGATCCTGTGGGGCGGCATCCGCACGATGCTGGTGGCCCGGGATCGTTTCGGTTTCCTGTTGGCCGCCGGGTTAGTCGGGATGCTGTTCTTTCACGTGCTGGTCAATATCGGGATGACCGTGGGGATCATGCCGATCACTGGAATTCCGCTGCCGTTCATGTCGTACGGCGGATCGGCGATGCTCACCGATTTCGTCGCAATCGGAATTCTTCTCAATGTTTACTCGCAGAAGGATCGCGACGTTCTCGGGAACGCCTAAGCCGTCAGCTCACTTTTTCGGCGGCTTCTCGAGTTCGTAGACCTCGTTCGTGTTCATGTCGGTGAAGTAGATAACGGTGTTCGCGTCCTTGGTTCCGGCCGCGACGAGCCCGTAGATCCCCGGCGTTGTGTCGTTGGAATTGATGACGGCCGTATCCAGAATCTGACCCGTTGGGGTCAGCTCGACCAGCGTGTTGGGCGTTCCCTGGGTGTTGGCCACGATGAGATTGCCGTTGGGCAACAATGCGGATGCCACCGGCGCATTGAGCGGCGAGTAGCTCGACGTGTCGGCGAAGACGAGAAACCCGCACGTGACGCTGGGGTACAGGCACTGGAACGTCTGGCCGCCGGGCTCGACGACGATCTCGTCCTGCACCAGGAGTTTGCTGGCGTTCGTAAACCCTACGATCGTATTCGTAACGCCGTCGACGATGTAGAGGACGTCGAGCGATTTGCTGTATTGCAGCCCACTCGGTCCCAGCGGTTGTCCCGAGCCTTGGCTCACCGCGAAGCCTTCCGCGACCTGCGTCGCCTGGCCGTCGCCGTATTCGCCGTCGGAGATACTTGCGATCCCGCCGGAAGTCGTCGCGCCAACGTACACGTACGCTGGATCAAAGGCCTTTACAGGAGGCGCATTGGTATCCGAAAGCGGTGCGCCAACTGGCGAGCTTGAGCCGTACGTCTTTATGGGCACTCCGCCAGTGGGTGAGAAGACGGCCATCTCGCCGCTGGTAAGGCCACCAGCATAAACGTCGTTCGCAGTGTTGAGCGCGACGGCATCGCAGCCTTCAAACGCGTCATTTTGAGCGAACTGTTTCGTCGGCGAGTTTGCTGCCGGCTCTAGGATTTCCAGCGTCGTTCCCTGACCCTGGTAGCCGGCCGAATTCTCAAAGTTGCAGACCACGAGGTTACCCTTTTGGAGCCCCTTCTTAACCTTGCCGGGGACAATCGAAATCGCAGTCGGCCCCATGTCGCCGTTCGTGGCATCGACGGTCGAGCCGATCGTGACCTCTTTAGTGTCTTGCTTAAGAATCGAAGTTGTATCAACCGGCCGCGGGCTAATTGCCCGAGTTCTCGAAGCCGGCGCCACGGATCCGGAGTTCGGCGCAACCGTCTGAGCTGCGCAGGCCGAAGCAACGAGGCTCGCTACAACGATCGCGACCGTCAGGCGAGGCAAGCAAAGCACCGCGTCGTTACCTCCGATGCGAGCTACTCGAGGCGAAATATTCAAAGACGGTGCCCATTGCGCCGGTGCCCGCTCCGCCAAACAGCGTCGTTCCGTAGAGCGCGCCGCCGGATGCTATCAGCGTATTGTATGGATTGTAGCCGTCGGCTCCGCCGGTAAAGCTGTAGAGCACGTTCTCTCCGCCCGACGGGAGGACTTCAAAGATCGTGCCTTTGTTGTGCGCGCCTCCGTGGGCCGTTGCGCCGTAAAGAATCCCGTTGAGAAGGGTTAGGCCGGCAGTCGGTAATTTGCCGTCGGGTTCGCCGGCGAAACTGTAGAGCACGCTCTCGGCCCCGGACGTGCTGAGCTCAAAAATCGTGCCTTTGTTGTGGACGCCGCCTTCATACGTCGTTCCGTAGAGCGCGCCGGAAGGCGAGCCGTTGACGGCGGTCAGTCCGGCATACGGCTTAGCCCCGTCCGGTGCGCCCGTAAAGCTATAGAGCAGTTGTTCGCCTCCGCCGGAAGTCGACAACGGAATTTCGAAGACGGTTCCGTCGTCGTTCGGACCGCCCTCCGACGTCGTTCCGTAGAGGGCGCCGTTGACGTTGATCAGCGGGCCAAGCGGCAGGGCGCCGTCGCCGCTGCCGCCGGTAAAGCTGTGGATTACCGTCTCGGTAACGCTGCTGCTTCCGGTAGTAATCGCAAAGACCGTGCCTAAATCGGCTGCTCCGCCGTAGTAGGTCGTGCCGTAGAGCACGCCGTCGACGTTCAACAAACTCGCCCGCGGGTTCTTACCGTCGTTCGGTGGGCCGCTGAACGAGTAGGTCACGCCTTCACTGCCTTGATCGCCGGGCACGAGCGAGTAAACCGTGCCGTCGCTATACGTACCGCCTTCCTGGCTCGTTCCGTAGAGCGTGCAGCTCATCGAGGCCGTGCAGTCCGCCGGCGTAAGCCCGGCGTACGGCTTCGCCGCGTCGTAGCTGCCGCCGGCGAATTTATGCATCACGATTTCTTTTGGTTTGCCCGAGGTTGGTAGGGAGAGTTGGTAAGCAACGCCCATACCGGGTGCTTTGGTACCGCCGAAATAGGTCGTTCCGTAAAGAACGTCGTTGAGGTTCAGCAATCCGCCGACCGGATTGGAGCCGTCCACGTTTTTAGGAAACTGATAGATCGTTGCGAAGTTCGAGCTCTGCTGCGGCCGGGTCTGACTCGGTGTGTCGCCCGGGAGCACGGACGGGGCTGCCCAACGGGAGCAACCGGCCAAAACGGCGGTGCATAGAATTAAACAAAGTGCGCGCATGGAGAAGTATCCTCTGACGGGCCCGCTCGATTCTTGGGGAAACGATCGAATCCCTGCCGCCGGCCGTTTGGCGCGTGGCCTCCGAAAGCGTTAAGAAAAGTTTATGCGTTACGGCTCGAGTTCTTGCACGTCGTTTGAATTGGCATCCGCGAAGAAGAGGACGGTATTGTCGTCGTTCGTTCCGGCCGCAACCAGGCCAAAGACGCCTTGCGTCTTGCTGGAGTCGACGACCTTCGTGTCGAGCACTTGGCCCTGCGGCGTCAGCTCGACCAGGGCATTGGCGGTTCCTTGCGTGTTCGCCACGACGAGATTACCGTTGGGCAAGAGAGCCGAAGCGTAGGGCGCATCGAGCGGCGATCCGCTGTAGACGAGGCTAGCGCACGTTACCTTGGGTTCCTTGCATTTGAATTTCTTGCCGCCGGACTCGACGACAATTTCATCTTTCTCGATCAGATCGCTTGCGTGCGAGAATGCGACGATCGTGCTGGTGACGCCGTCGACGATGTAGAGAGTATCGATGCGGCGATCGTACTGCAGCCCAGTCGGACCGAGCTTGTACTCCGAACCGGATCCCACCGCAAATCCCTCAGCGACCTGCGTTGCGATGCCGTCGCCATAAAAACCGGTGCTGATGCTGACGATACCCCCCGACGTCGTGGCGCCGACGAATATATAATTCGGAGCGAACTCTTGCGCCGCGCCGGCATTGACGTCCGAAAGCGGTGCGGCAACCGGCGAACCCTTGTAAACCTTCAGCAGTTTTCCGCTCGAAGAGAACCTCACGACCTCCCCGCTGGTCTGGCCGCCGGCCCACAAGTAGTTCGGTCGTGCCAACGCATTCGCGTCGCAACCTTCGATCGAATCGCTTTGAGTGAAGCGCGTCGGCGAAGAGCCTTGCTGCGGAGCGAGGATTTCAATCGTCGTTCCGGCGCCCGCTTTACCGGCCGAATCCTCAAAGTTGCAGACAACCAGGTCGCCGGTTTTTAAACGCTGCTTTCCTGGAACGATCGAGATGGCTCCCGGGCCTTTGTCACCATTCTTCGAATCGATGGTCGATCCGATCACGACGTCCTTCTTGAGGTTCTTCAGGATTGACGTGTTGTCGGTCGCGCCGAGGCCGGCTTTGGGCATGCCGGAGATCTGCATCCCCGCGCCGGCGTTGGACGGAACGGTCTGCGTACCGCAGGCCGCCGACGCAAAAAGGATTAACGTTGGTACTATCCATCGATAACGATGCAATGACATCGTTGCAGCTCCCTTACTTAAGACCGCTCAGAGTGAGAACCTGAAGGCGGTACCAAAGTTTTTGGGTCCGCCGCCGAATAGAGTCGTGCCGTAGAGCGCGCCGTCCGATGCGGTGAGGTCAGCGTAGGGCTGATCGCCGGAATCGCCACCGGTGAAGCTGTACAGGATGCTCTCGCTGCCTGAAGGACTGATTTCGTAGATCGTGCCCTTGCCGTTTGCCCCGCCGCGTTCGGTGTCGCCGTAGAGCTCACCGTTATAAAGGGTTAGACCGGCAGTGGGAGCGGCACCGTCGGTGCCGCTCCCGAATGAATGAACCACGCTCTCCGCGCCGGCAGTCGTGATCTTGTAGGCAGTGCCCTTGTAATAGGCGCCGCCGTAAAACGTCGTGCCGTAAAGCGTGCCATTGACGCTGGTGAGCCCCCCGAACGGCTCGATGCCGTCCTTCCCACCTTTGAAACTGTAAAGTATTTCTTCCTTGCCATTGGTGTCGATCGCAAAGACCGTTCCATCGTCGTTTGCGCCGCCCCGCGAAGTCGTGCCGTACAACTTTCCCTTGACCAGAATCAAAGGGTCGAGCGGCTCGGAGCCATCGGTTCCGGCTTTGAAGCTATGGAGCACGGTTTCGGCGCCTGCGGTTGTCATCGAGAAGACGGTTCCGTAGCCGTGCGAACCGCCGAAGTACGTCGTACCGTAGAGCACGCCGTTGACGTCGAGGAGATTCGCGCGGGGGTAGCTGCCGTTTGCGCCACCAAAGGAAAGAAGAACCTTTTCCGAGCCCGCCGTCGTGATCGCATACACCGTTCCCAGGTGGTGCTTCCCGCCTTCTTGCGTCGTTCCGTAGAGCGTCCCGTTGACGTCGATCAGCCCGGCGTACGGTCCTAACCCATCGCTCTTACCCTTGAAGAGGTGGAGAATCGTCTCGAACCCAGACGTGGTGATTTCGAAGACGACTCCGTGCGATGTGTTTGCGTTGCCGGCAAAGTAGGTCGTGCCGAAAAACACGCCGTTGAGCGGCAGTAGAACGCCGACGGGGACGTGGCCGTCGGTGCGGGCCGTGAAACGGAAGAGCGTTTCAAAGTTGGAGCTGCTCGTCTTCGATTGATTCGGCGTGAACGGAGGTAGCGCGGACGCACCCGGGGTGCGCGAGCATGCCGCTAACACGAGGCTGCAAAAAATGAAATCCGCTCTCTTCATAATAAACTCTTGGCGCCTCGCAGTGTAGCTTGGGCTCGCTCGATTTCCGTTCGATTGAGAACGAAGCCCTTCCACGGGCTAGCCAAAGTTTGAAAATTCGCCCGAAATGTTGACGAGAGTTAGAATAAAACGCCCGGCGCAGGTCCGCTTCCCGGGCGGCGGGAACACATCGAAGGCTAAGCCGGCAGGCACCGTCCCCGGGACGAGGGCCGCCGGCAGAGTTTTTTAAGAAAAAAGTTTTTACCAGGGAGCGGCCACGCGGGCGCACCGGTCACCGAGAGCGCGGCGATAGGCAGGCTTCCGAGTTTGAGGAAAATTTGTCGAGCGAGATATTGATCTCGAGCGACCCTTGGGAAAACCGGGTCGCCATACTCGAGGACGGCGGGTTAGCCGAACTCTACATCGAGCGCGAAGAGCGGGTCATCGGCTCGATTTACAAAGGCAAGGTGCAGAACGTGCTCCCGGGGATGGGCGCGGCGTTCGTCGACATCGGCCTGGGCCGCAACGCCTTTCTTTACGTCGACGACATTAACAAGCAGCCGCTGAACATCGGCGACGTCGAGATAACGCAGGGGCACAGCGGGTTCACCATCAGCGAGAAGGTCAAGCGCGGCGACGACGTGCTGGTGCAGATCGTCAAAGAGCCCCGCGGTCTCAAGGGAGCGCGAATCTCGACGAACATCTCGCTTCCGGGCCGTTATCTGATCCTGATGCCGACCGGCAAATACTCCGGGGTTTCCCGCAAGATCGAAACGGCGGACGAACGCAACCGCCTCAAAAACGTCATGAAGCGGATTCGGCCCGAGGGCATGGCGACCGTCGTTCGGACCGCCGCAGCCGGCGCCAGCGAAGCCGAGCTGATCGCCGACCTCGGCGTGTTGATCCGCATGTGGCACGGCATTCTCGAAATGTACAAGCGCGCCGCTTCGCCGTCGTTGCTGCACAAGGACATGAACCTCGTCTACAAGGCCGCGCGAGATTTCATCACAGCCGACGTCGAGCGGGTGCTGATCGACGACGAAGAGGAGTACCGGAAGATCCGCGACTTCCTGCAGCTGCTGGGCCCGCAGTACATCGGACGCATCGAGTATTACAATTCCGGGCGCTCGCTCTTCGACGATTATAAGATCGACGACGAGCTGCAGAAGCTGATGCGGCCGAAAATCAACCTTCCTTCGGGCGCGTCGATCGTGATCGAGTCCACCGAGGCCTTGACGGTGATCGACGTCAACTCGGGCAAGTTCACCGGGGGCCGCAACCTCGAGGACACGATCCTCAAGACGAACATCGAAGCCGCCGAAGAGGTCGCGCGCCAGGTACGCCTGCGCGATATCGGCGGCATCGTTGTGGTCGACTTCATCGACATGGCCTCGGAGGCATCGCGCGAGAAAGTCATCCAGACGATGGAAGAGAGCCTGCGCAAGGATCGCACGCGCGCGACGATCCAGTCGTTTTCGAACCTGGGCTTGCTCGAATTCACCCGCAAGCGCGTCGGGAAGGACCTGGGCAGCCAGCTTCGCGGCGCGTGTCCGACCTGCGCGGGAATGGGAAGCGTGATGTCCTCGCAGTCGGTCGCCATCGAGACCTTCCGGCGAATTCGCAACGAGGCCGGCAACGGCGTTGCAGGTGACGTGGTCGTGCACGTCGCGCCGACGGTCGCGGTGCAAATGGAGTTCTGGTACGAAGAGGAGTGCCGGGAGCTGGCGCGCGCGATCGCACATCCGATCCACGTGCGCGTCGATCCGATGATTCATCCGGAGAAGTCGCGCATCGAGATGGTCGCCGGCTTTAAGGAGCGCGGCGCGCGTTCGGTCCGCGTCGGCGACGAGCACGACGTCGAGTTGGTCGCCGGACGATTGCCGAATCCAACCTCGGCGGCCGCCGTCGTCGAGGGGCGCTTGGCGGAAGTCGAAAATGCTGCGAACAACGCCGGCAACTTCGTTCGCATCCGCATTATCGACGTCGCCGACCGCGAGGATTACGTGCTTGCCGAGCTGGTGACGGCGGGTGCCAAGGCGCGCCGCAAGCGTCGCGTACGCGGCGCCGAAGTCTCAGCTGCGGAGCAAACGCGCCAGCTGCGCGAGCTCGCCGAAGATGCGGCGCGCCAGTCGGCTTCGCGCCCGCCGATCGGAATCTCGCCGGTTACCGAAGAGGAAGAGGCGCAAGACAGAGCGCTGAGGGCCGAACGCATCGGCGAAGCGCAGCCGGACGCGATCATCATCGCGCAGGGTGCGGTGCAGCACGCCCAGGGCGACGGTCACCGCAAGCGCCGCCGCCGTCGCCGGGGCCGCGGCCGCGAGGAAGCCGAAGAGACGACGCTGGCTGCGCCTGCCATGCCGCCGCCGGCGACCGAACCCCCAAACTTAGGAGATGGTGCAGGCCAGCACCGCCGTCGCCGCCGCCGGCGGCGCGGTCGTCGCGGCCGGGGTGGCGGGTCGCCGTTCGTTCCGACACCGGATCGTCACATCTTCGAGGTCAGCTCCGACGGAGCAGCCCACGCCACCGGGACGACCGCACCGGTGGAACCGTCGCGCGCAATCGCGACGGTAAGCGAGGCTCCGCCGGCAGTTGAAGCCCCGCCGCCAAGCCTTTCGATTCCGCCGCAAGATCCAAAGCGAACCAAACCCGCGCGCAAGCGGCGGGCGCGCGGTGCCGCCGGCAAGCCCGAGGAGCTGCAAGGCTCGGCGTCCGCGCTGGCGTTGCCGACGCCCGCGCCGAAGTCTCGACGGACACGCAAGAGTGCGAGCGCCGACGACCCAAGCGCGAAGCCAAAGCGGTCGCGCAAGCCAAAGGCCGCCGCGGACTCGGGCGAGACGCCGAGTTAGGTCCCCTAGCCGCCGTTCTCCGCGCTGAGGTGCGCGAGCCGGTCGTCGAGATATTGGATCGCGCGCTCCAGCTGCTCGTCTTTGGACGGTTGGCCAAACTGCGGGTGCTTGTTTTCGACCACCACGATGTCGGGCGTGATTCCGAGATGGTTGATGTCGCGGTTGCGCGGCGTCAGATAGCGCGCCGTCGTGACTTTGATTGCGCTCTTGTCGGGTAGCGGAATGATCGTTTGCACGACGCCTTTTCCGAAGGTTTTCGTACCGATGATCGTGCCGACGCTGCTGTCCTGAATGGCGCCCGACGTGATTTCCGATGCCGAGGCCGTATATCCGTTTACGAGAACGACGAGCGGCAACGGATTGATGGCGGTGTCGTCGGCGTCCAGCGTGGTGATGTTCGAGGCGCGCGATTCGACCGATACGATCGGTCCGCTCGGAATAAATTTAGAGCTGACCGCAACCGCGGCTTCGAGATAGCCGCCGCCGTTGTCGCGCAAATCGAGGATCAGCGCCCGCGCTCCTTGCTGCTGCAAACGGTCGAGCGCCGCGTTGAGCTCGTCCCCGGTGTCCCGGCCGAAGACGGTCAAAGCGATGAAACCGATCTTTCCGGGCAGCATCTTTTCATAAACGCTCAGCTGATGGATTTTTGCGCGCGTAATCGTGATCGGCGCAGGAAGCGCGGCGCTATCGCGCTCGATGGTCAGCGTTACCTTCGTGCCTTCCTTGCCGCGCAGTTTTCCGCTGGCTTCGGAGAGGCTCATACCTTTGGTCGAGGCGCCGTCGATCGTCGTGATGAGGTCGTCTTGTACGATGCCCGCCTTGTCGGCCGGTCCGTCCGGCACCACGTTCTCTACCGAGACGTACTTCGTCTTATCGTCGATCTGGATCACGATGCCGGTTCCGCCGAAGTCGCCACCGTCGAGGCCCTGATTGAGTCCCGCGAACTCTTTAGGCGTCATAAACACGGTGTACCGGTCGTCGACCGACTTCATCATGCCGTCGAGGGCGATGTAGGTAAGCGCATGGGGCGTGAACTTATGAGTCGATTCGGTCGCGGCGTCCTGGATCTCACGATCGATCTCGCGAACGTTGGCCACCGCGTTCTGGTCGGCGTGCATCGTCGGAAGTTCGGCGTTCTTGACGCCCGCGGTGCGCATCGCGGAGAGCAGCTGCGCGCGGATCGAATCGAGCACCGCTTGAGCGTCGACTTTTTTATAGAAATTCTCCAGCAGATAGTCGTAGCTGGTGGCGATCTCCGCAGCGTCGAGCGTGGGAAGCGACGTCGTCTGGGCCGCCGCGGCGACCGAAACCGCGCCGGCCATTAGACCGCATGCCAAGAGAAGCGAAAATAAGCGTTTCATAATCTCCAAACTGTTAACGAAGCTGGGCTCGGAGGTGTTCCTTGGCCGCAGTCAGCTGTTTGTCGGCCGGCGTGTCGATGATCGCCGGGTTCGGATCCTGGTCGACGACGACGTCGGGCTCGATGCCGTGATGTTGAATGTCTCGCCCGGCGGGCGTGAGATAACGCGCGGTAGTAATCTTGAGCGCCCCTTGATCCGGCAGCGGGAAAATGCTTTGCACGACGCCCTTGCCGAACGTGCGCGTTCCTACCAGGGTTGCGAGGTGGTAATCCTGCAACGCGCCCGAGGTGATCTCGGAGGCGCTGGCCGTGTATTTGTTCACCAGCACGACAAGTGGATGCAGGCCGCCGATGGCGTCACCGAGCGCCTCTTGGCTCGTTTTCTGACCGTCGCGACGGATCGTAGAAACGATCGTTCCCTGCGGTATGAAGAAACTGGAAATCTCGACTGCGGCATCGAGCAGGCCTCCGCCGTTATCGCGAAGATCGAGAATGTACCCGCGGGCGTTATGGGCCCGTCCTTCGAGCAGGGCTTTGCGAACCTCGTCGCTCGAGGTGGTTCCGAAGTCCGAGAGCCGGATGTAATCGAATCCGTTCTCCATTTTTGCGCGCACCGTGGGGACGTGAATGATCTCCCGAACGATCGCGTAGGTCCGTTCGCCCGAAGGTTTGTTGTATTCGTGGGCGCGCAAACGAACGAGCGTTCCGGCTTCTCCGCGAATCATCGTTTCCACACGGTCGATGCTAAGACCGCGCACGGTCTTGCCGTCGACGGTATCGACGACCTCGCCGGGCTTCATTCCGGCGCGAGCCGCAGGCATGTCTTCGATCGGCTGTACGACGATTCGGCCGTCTTTGAGTTGATAGATGTAGACGCCGATGCCTCCGAAGTTACCGCCTGAAAGGGATTCGTTGAGGCCTTGAATCTCGTGGGGCGAGAGATAGACGGTGTACGGATCGCGCACCGAATCCATGATGCCGCGCAGCGCTGCGTCGGTGAGATCCTCGCGCCCGTTCGGGCCGAAGCCGGCGGCGTAGTGATCTTGCGCGAACGCCAGCACGTCGGCTGCGCGCTCGCCGTCCTGCCGCGGGTCTCCGTTGGCGGTTTCGCTCGGAAGGAGGCCGGCGATCTTCTTGCTGCTTAAAACGGTTCGCAGCGCCGCAGCCTCGCCGATTAACGGCGTCTGCGGATCGATCGGCTTGTAGTAATCGCTTTCGAGCTTACGCAACGCCAAGGTGACCAGCATCGATCCCGCCGGTTGCGGCTGGGCGAACAGGTCGCGCAAGTCGCCGGTGGTGGCAACTTCGAATACCGAATCGCGCGCAATTCTGCCGGTGCCGTACCCGACGAGCAGTATCGCGACCGTCGCGAATGCGGCCAGCAGAAGTGCGGTGAGAAGCAGACGTGTGAAGCGGTACATCTTTCCTTTTGTTACCCGTCCTTCGACTACACTCCGGACCGGCGGTAAGTTTCTTTGGCTCGACTCTACTCGCTAAGTCTTAATGGAGCCGGGGCGCCGGGTCAACAGGCTTGCCCGCAATCCGGATCTCGAAGTGGAGGTGGGGGCCGGTGGATTGTCCGGTGGATCCGACCGCTCCGATTGCCTGACCCCGCTGGACCTGCTGCCCCGCCGACACGTACATGGCTGAGAGGTGCCCGTATCCGGTCGAGTAGCCGCCCCCATGGTCGATCAGGATATAATTTCCGTATCCGCCGTACCATTGCGCCATAATCACGGTCCCGCCTGCGGCAGCCGTGACCGTCGTACCCAACGGCGCGGCGATGTCGAGCCCCTGGTGAAACTCGGGGCCGCCTCCAAACGGATTGGTTCGCCAGCCGAACGGCGACGTGATCGTCCCGGTCACCGGCCATGAAAAACTCCCCGAGCCGCCACCGCTTTCGACGCCGCCGGCGATTCCTTGCGCGCGCCGCTGCGCCTCGAGCTCGCGCTCCCGTTCGAGGATCAGGCCCTCTAACTCGGATTCCTCGGCTGCCGAGAGGCTTTCCATTGCGGCGACTTCCGAGGCAACGCTGCGCCGGCGCACGGCTGCGAGCGCGACCAGGTTGCGACGCTCGTCGGCGAGGGAATTGAGCTGGCTGCGCGCCTCCTCTTGTGCCTCGTCTTCCTGCTGCAGTTCCAGGCGGGTACGCTCGAGGTCGGCTTCGATGGCGGCGACGCGGGCTTCGGCCGCCTTACGCGCCCGGACCGTCCGCTCGTTGGCCGCGATTAACAGCCGCAGATCTTCCCAGCGCTCGACGAACTCGCTGAACGAGCGCGACGCAATCAACGCGTTGAAATACGTAAGGTCGCCGTATTCGTAGATATCGACGAGCCGGCGCTTGAGCAGGGCGTCGTGCAACTCGAGCGACTTCCGCGCCGCCCCGAGCTGAACGGTATTCCAATCGATGCGGCGCTGCGTCGCGTTTTGCTGGGTTGCAAGCGCGTCGATGCGGCCGTCGACCTCCCCGATCGCCGCGTTGGTCTCGCCGAGCTGCTGCTCCAAGTCGTCGTAGTGCTGGGTCGCGGCGTGAAGCTCGGCACGCTTGCCCTGCAGACGCTCCTCGATCTGCTGCTGTTTTGCGCGCTGTGCGGCGATGCGCGCATCGAGCGACGAGGTTCCGGTCAACCCCGGAACGAGCGCGAGCGCTACGGCGGCGGCAGCTAAACGCGATCGCATGAGGTGCACTAGGTGCGAAGGTGCCGGCCGACCGAGAGCCACGAAGCCACGAAACCAATCGCCGCGCCGACCAGGATCAGCTCCGCTGCGAACACTCGCAAATCCACCGGCGCCGCCGCGAGCTGCGCCCAGGGCAGGGCTTCCAGCAAGCGCGGCCAGAGCGCCGCGCGCGCCGCGGCAAGCAGTCCGACCGCAAGGAGCGCGCCCAGCACGCCGTCTAGCAATCCTTCGCAGATGAACGGAAGGCGGATGTACGTGCTAGTAGCGCCGACGAGCTGCATGATCGCGATTTCGCGGCGGCGGGCAAAAACCGTCAACCGAATCGTGTTCGAGATGATGATCCCCGCTACCGCAAAGAAAACGATGATGACCCCGATGCCGATGCGCCGTAGAACGGCGCCCAGCTGCAATAGCCGCGCCACGATTTTCTGACCGTACACGACGTTGTCGACGCCGCTCAATCGGCGAACGCTCGCCGCGACGGCCGGAACGTCGTCGGGTACGCGCGTCTTGATCCGAAACTTATCGGGGAGCGGGTTTTCGGTAAGCAGACCGGTGTCGATGGTGCCCTTCGTGCGTTCGCGCAGCTCCGCGAGGCCCTGACGCTTGGGCACGTACTGGGCCGATGCGACCATTGGATCGACCGAAAGAAATCGAGCAATTGCCGCAACTTGCGCTTGCGTTGCGTCGGGGCGAAGGTAAGCCGACACCTCGATCTGGTCGAGCAGTTGTGCGCCGACCGCTGCGAGCGCAGCCCGGACGAAGAGAAAGAGTCCGAGCAAGACGATCGTGATCGCAACCGTTCCGATTGCCGTCATCTGCATCCCGGTGTTGCGCGAAAAATTTCGCGCAACCTCACCCAGAAAGAACTTGACCTTGCCCGAGTCCAAGATAGTAGTAGCCTCTCTCCTCGTCGGTGGTGATTCGGCCGTCCTCCAGGCGCACGACCCGCCGCCGCATGCGGTCCACGACCGCTTGGTTATGGGTGGCCACGACCACGGTCGTTCCTTTTAAATTGATGCGCAGCAGCAACGCGGTGATCTCGGTCGTGTTCGCGGGGTCCAAATTGCCAGTAGGCTCGTCGCAAAGCAGAATTTTAGGATTGTTGACCAGCGCGCGGGCAATTGCGGTGCGCTGCTGCTCGCCGCCGGACAGCTCGCCCGGGTACATGCGGCTCTTGTGCGAGAGACCGACCAAATCGAGAACGCGCGGTACCTGCCGCATCACGTCGCGGGTGTGCGCTCCGGTCACTTGCATCGCAAAGGCGACGTTTTCCCAGACCGTCTTGTCGACGAGCAGCTTGAAATCTTGAAAGACTACGCCGAGGTGGCGGCGTAACGCCGGAACGCGATTACGGCGCAACCGGTCGACGCGGATGCCGTCGACGGTGATTTCACCCGTGGTCGGCTTTGCCTCGCGGTAAAGCAACCGCAGGAGACTCGATTTGCCCGTTCCGGAGTCGCCGACGAGGAAGACGAAGTCGCCCTTTGTAATTTCGAGGTTCACGTTGTCGAGGGCGCGCACGCCGTTTGGATAGACGAGTGAAACGCCGCGCAGGGAGATCATCGCTTGGGAAAAGAGGTTTACCTACAGGCCGGGGCTATACCTTCGCCATGGACTTCGATTTAACCGACGAGCAGCGGGCGATCCAAAGCCTTGCGCGCGAGTTTGCGCGCGAAGAGGTAAAGCCGCGCGCCGAAGAGATGGATCGAAACGAGCAGTTTCCCTACGAGCTCGTCGCAAAAATGGGCGAGCTTGGTTTCATGGGCTTGCCGTTTCCCGAAGAGTACGGCGGTGCCGGCGGCGATACGGTAAGCTATGCGCTGACCGTCATGGAAATCGCGCGCGCCGATGCGTCGACCGCGATCACGCTGGCGGCGCACGTCTCGCTCGGCGCTACGCCGTTCTATCTATTTGGAACCGAAGCTCAGAAGCAAAAGTATCTGGTCCCGCTGGCGCGCGGCGAGCGGCTGTGGGGCTTCGGATTGACCGAGCCCAACGCCGGCAGCGATGCCGGGAACGTGCAGACCAAGGCCGAGTCGCGTGACGGCAGCTGGGTGATCAACGGGACCAAGGCCTTTATTACCAACTCTGGGACGGAGATCACAGGCGGTACGACCATTACCGCGGTGACGGGACGCCGCCCCGACGGTTCGCGTGAGATTTCGAACGTTATCGTACCGCAAGAGACCCCGGGATTCACGCGCAGCCGGAAGTACGCCAAGATGGGATGGCGCGCGTCGGACACGCGTGAGCTCTCCTTCGTCGACGCAGAAGTTCCGGCGGAGAACTTGCTCGGTCCGCGCGGCGAGGGGTACCGGCAGTTTCTTTCGATCCTCGACGGCGGCCGCATCTCCGTCGCGGCGCTCTCGATCGGGCTGGCGATGGGCGCATACGACGAGGCGCTGGCATACGCCAAAGAACGCCACGCCTTCGGCAAGCCGATCAGCAAGTTTCAAGCGATCTCGTTCAAGCTGGTCGACATGCTCACCGAAATCGAGCACGCGAAGCTGATGATGCTGCGCGCGGCCTGGGAGAAGGATCAAGGCCGCGACTACGTGCAGGCAGCGAGCTTTGCCAAGCTCTTCGCCGGCGAGCTCTCGCATCGCGTGGTCAACGACGCGCTGCAGATTCACGGCGGCTACGGTTTCATGGACGAATACCCGATTTCGCGGATGTACCGCGATCAAAAGATCAACGAGATCGGCGAAGGCACCAACGAAGTCCAGCGATTGATTCTCGCGCGCCTGATGGGGTTGTAATAGATCGGCCGTGAGCGCCGAGCAGACCTTCGCGGCCGCATCGGTCGTCGTTTCGCTGATTGCGCTGGGCCTGTCGACGATTCTATTGACCCGGCAGAACAAGCAGCTCGAGCACGAGCGAAACGCGCTTGCGATCCTCGACGCCATCGCGCGCCTGACCGACCCTGCAATCGTCGCGGCGTTCGAGCAGCTCGAAGGGATCGGCGAGCGCTATCCCAACGACGACAGCGTGCGCGGCGCGTTCAGCGGATCGCCCGACGATCACGCCTTGGTTTTGGTCGCGCAGTACGTCGAGACGGTCGCATGTCTGGCGCGGCGCGGCGTGCTCGATGCCTCCTTGCTGGTAGATGCGGTCGGGTTCATGCTGCGGTCGCGCTGGAGCACCATTCTTCCGTTCGTCACGCGATGGCGGCGGGTTCGCGACAACGAATATCTTTTCGAAAACTTCGAGTGGCTGGCGATGTATAGTACGTGGTGGAAGGATACGCCCCGGCCGCCCCGTGACGCCAACTACGATCCAAAGCAATTTACCGGCATTGAATTCAAAGTGTAGGAGGTTTGGAATGATGGCTCGATCGCTACGGTTTTGGCTGTCCGCAACCACCGTCGTCGCGGCGGTGACGGCGCCGGCCTTGGCCGCGCTTTCGATCGGCAGCAAGGCGCCCGATTTCACGTTGCAGGCGACGCAAGGCGGAAACGCCTTCACCTTCAATCTGGCCGCAACGCTCAAAAAGGGTCCGGTCGTTCTGTATTTTTATCCGGCGGCTTTCACGACGGGGTGCACGATCGAAGCTCATGAGTTCGCCGACGCGATCGACGAGTATAAGGCGCTGAACGCGACCGTGATCGGTGTCTCGCACGACCCGCTCGACAAGCTTCAGAAGTTCTCCGTGAGCGAATGCCGCAGCAAATTTGCGGTCGCAGCCGATACCGACGAGACGGTCATCAAAGCCTACGACGCGGTGCTAGCGCAACATCCGCAGTATGCTAATCGAACGTCTTACGTGATAGCACCCGACGGAACCATCATCTATACGTATACGAGCATGGATCCGTCGCAGCACGTTCAAAATACGCTCGCGGCGCTCAAAGCGTGGGAGGCCGACCACGCTTCAGGCGCGACGCCGTAACTCGGAAGAGCGGGGTGCCGCGTCGAGCGCGGTGATCTCGCGCGGCACGACGTCGATGGGCGGGATCTCCGCCAGATCGTCGCCCGCCAACGCGGCTTCGTCTTTGAGCTTGCGGCCTTGCGGGAGAAGTTTCGATTCGTACGAGCTTACAGCGCCGTTGAAGGCCACGACGGATCGCTCCAGGTGCTTGCGAATTTCGCCCAAGTGCTCGGAGAACTTGAGCGCGCGCTCGTAGAGCACGCGTCCGATCGAGGCGATCCGCTTTGCGTTTTCTTCTTGCCGCACGGCTTGCCAGCCGAGAGCGAAAGTCCGCAGCAGGCCGATTAATGAAAGCGGCCCGCTGACGAGCACGCCCTTATCCATGGCGTACTCGACGAGCGCCGGATCTTCGCTGCAGGCCGCGCTCAAAAACGCTTCGCCCGCCACGAACATCACGACGTATTCCGCCGAACCTTTCGCCCGCTGATAGGCTCGCCGCGACAGCGAGTCGACGTGATCGCGCAGAGCGCGGGCGTGTTGTTTGACGAGAAGCCGGCGAGCCTCGTCGTCGGGCGTTTCCAGAGCCGCCTGCATCGCGTCGATCGGTGCTTTGGCGTCGACGAAAACGCAACGGTCGCCCGGGAGGTTGATCGTCATATCCGGGCGGACTCGCGCTTCGTCCAGCGCCACGGTCTGCTGCTCCGAAAAATCGCAGTAGGCAAGCATCCCGGCCTTCTCGACGACGTTGCGCAGCTGCATCTCGCCCCATTTGCCGCGCGCGGCCGGGTTGCGCAACGCGCTTACCAGCGTGGAAGTTTGCGTAGTAAGATTGGCGGTCGCATTCTCGAGCTGATTGGTGCGTCCTAAGAGCTCGCCGAGAAGCCGGTCGAACTCGCCGAGCTTCGTCGCCATCGGTGAGACGAGCTCGCCGACACGCTCGCTGGCGCGCGTCGCAGTCGCTTCACGCAGCTCGTTCTTGGCGCGCTCCAAAAGCGCTTCGATCGCCTGCTCGCGGACGGAACGCGCCGCTAGCCAAGCCAGAATGCCCCCGAGCGCCGCCCCGGCCAAGAAGAACGCGAAGGCTTCGGCTACGCTCACTTCGCCGATCCTCGAAGATACTTCTCGAAACACGCGATCGTGCGCTTCCAAGCGTCGGCTGCCGCTGAGGCAACGTAACGCGGGCGCGTATCGTCCATAAAGGCATGGCCGGCGTCGTCGTAAATTCGAAAATCATTCGGCGCCGTCATCGCGGAGGCGAACGCGCGCACCGAATCGGCCGGAATGCTGGTATCGCGTGCGCCGTAGCTTCCGCAAACCGGAATGCGGATGGCTTTGGGATCGAGTTCGTCGAGCGGTCCGTAAAACGGACACGCTACCGCGAAGAGCGTGCCGGTGGCGATGACGGTGTCCAGCACCAGGTGGCCGCCCATGCAGAATCCCGTGATGCCGACGTTGGTTCCCTCAAACTTGGACTGCAGCCAACTTGCGGCGGCTTGGATATCGCCGACGTATTGCGGGCGTTCCAGCTTTTGCGCGTACGGGCGAAAGATAGTATAGTCGGTCGCGCCGTCGCCGCTTGGCGCTCCGGATCGGGCATAGAGATCGGGAGCGATTGCCGCAAATCCGGCCTTCGCAAGCCGGCGCACGAAATCGCGAATCGGCGCATCGACGCCCCACACGTGCATGACCACGACGACGGAGGAAGTGCCGGCGCCGGCTCCCGCGGGCCAGGCCGCGTAGGCCGGAACGACGGCGTCGGGCCGCTTCAGCTGGACGTTGTCGACGACGATCGCCGGATCGTTCTCCGCAACCAGCGGCGGGTGAGGCTTGCCGAGCGTTTCCTGCGCCGGCGCCGGCGTGGACGCCGCTAGCGTTGCCGCCGTAGAGATGCCGACGAAAACGCGGCGGTTCAACCTTTCGGAAACCGATTGCGTCGGGTCGGTGTCCGCCGCACTCATCGTAACTCACGTTTGGCTCCCGTCCGGCCGAATCCTCGAACTGATGTTTGGTGTGGCGTCATAGGCTCCGAGCCCACGAGAATATAAGATGAGTTCTGCTTTGGAACAGACGCTCGTCAGCGTGACGCTCCCGGAAATGGGAGAATCGGTGACCGGAGGCTCGATCGTCGAGTGGCGCAAAGGCGTCGGCGATTTCGTTGCCGAGGGCGATCCGCTCGTGGAAGTGACGACCGATAAGGTCGACGTCGAGGTTCCCGCTACCGTCGCGGGAGTAATCGCGCGCATTCTCGCGCGCGAGGGAGAGAGCGTCGCCGTAGGCGCGCCGCTCGCCGAAATCGACACGTCGAAGCAGAGCGCGCAAGCCGTCACCCCATCGCCGCGCGACAAGCAGACGGAGCCGAAGCCGCCGGTCCGGGCCGTTCCGCAACCCGACGGCAACGGGCTCGCCGACGCACCCGCGCGCCGAATCGCGCAGCGTTTGGGCGTTGACCTCGGGCTCGTGCACGGCTCAGGCCCGAACGGATTAATTCTCCGCTCCGACGTGCTCGCACAGGCACAAAGCGCGCAACGTCCGACCGCCTCCGTGCCGCCGGCACCCCCGATCCCCGACGGTGCAACGCTCGTGCCGTTGAAGGGGCCGGCCGCCGCGCTTGCCGGCTACATGGAGCAGAGCCTTTCCATTCCGACCGCGACGAGCTTTCGCAGCATACCCGTGGACGTGCTCGACGCGCGACGGCGCGAACTCAACGGCGCGGTTCGCGCGTCCGGCCGCACGGATCGAATTTCGTTCACGCATCTCATCGCATACGCGCTCGTACGCGCTGCGCGCGAAATGCCGGTCATCACGCAGTCGTTCCGGCGCGATGCGGCGGGCGCACCGGCGCGGCTCGAGCCCGGCATCCATCTCGGTCTGGCGGTCGACACCGAACGCAAGGACGGCACGCGCTCGCTGGTCGTGCCGGTGATCCGCAATGCAGGGGAGCTCGACTTCGCGCAGTTTCGCATCAAGTACGAGGAGCTGGTCGTGAAAGCGCGCGAGAACAAGCTCGTTGCCGACGACCTGCAAGGCGCTTCGTTCACGTTGACCAATCCGGGCGGGATCGGCACGGTGGCTTCGGTGCCGCGCCTCATGGCGGGTCAAGGCGCAATCATCGCAACCGGCGCCATCGGATACCCGCCGGGCTTTGCGACGGCCAGCGAACAATCGCTGCGGCTTCTCGGCGTCGCGAAGATGATGCAGGTGACGAGCACGTACGACCATCGCGTGATTCAGGGCGCCCAGTCGGGCGAGTATCTACGCCGCGTCGACGAGCTCTTGCAAGGCAAGGACGAGTTTTACGAAGCGGTCTTCGCATCGCTCGGCTTGCAGGCGGCGCCGCTGCCGCAGATCGGCTTGATTCCGGCGGCCGCGCCTGCCGCCGCGCCATCCGACGAGATGCTGCGAGCGGTGGCCGCGGGAATGGCAATCGTGTCGGCCTATCGCCGTCACGGGCACTTGGGCGCACAGCTCGATCCCCTCGGCAGCGAGCCGGTCGGCGATCCTTCGCTCGACCCTCAAACCTACGGGCTGACGCCGGCGCTGCAAAGCGCGATCCCCGCCGGCGTGTTGGGCGTAAAGGTTCCCGGAAACTCGCTGGCCGACGTGCTCCCGCGCTTGCGCGAGACGTATAGCTCGACGATTGCCTACGAGATCGAGCACATCTCCAACGCCAGCCAACGCAGCTGGCTGCGCGATTACATCGAGTCGGGGCGCAATCGGATCAAGCTGTCGCCGCAGCGCCAAATCGACTTTCTCGAGCGCCTTACGCAGGTCGAAGCTTTCGACCGGTACGTGCGCAAGACGTTTCTCGGCCAGAAGACGTTCTCGGGCGAAGGGCTCGACGTGATGGTGCCGATGCTCGAGGAGATGCTCGACATGCTTGCCGACGATGGCGTTTCCGCCGCGGTCTTCGGGATGGCCCATCGCGGCCGTCTCAACGTGATCGCGCACGTCGTCAATCTTCCGTACGAAGAACTGATGAGCGAATTCGAGGCGGCCCAGTATCGCGGAAACCTTGGTGACGACGACGTGATGGGGGACGTCAAATACCATCACGGCGCCACCGGCACGTTCACGACGTCGAAGGGCAAAACGATCGAGGTCACGCTGGCGCACAATCCCAGCCACTTAGAAGCCGTCGATCCGGTCGTCGAAGGAAGCGCGCGCGCGTTGCAGACCGATCATTCGCACGGCGAGCCGACCCAAGACCACAAGCGCGCCGTGCCGATCCTGATCCACGGCGACGCCGCGTTTACCGGTCAGGGAATCGTCTCGGAAGTTTTCAATTTACAGTCGCTGCCGGGGTACGAAACCGGAGGCACGCTCCATCTGATTGCAAACAACCAAATCGGATTTACAACCGATCCCGCGGACGCGCGGTCGACTCGCTATGCTTCCGACTTGGCTAAAGGTTTCGACGTCCCGATCGTGCACGTCAATGCCGACGACGTCGACGCCTGCATCGCAGCCGTTCATCTCGCGATCGATTTTCGCCGCGCTTTCGGCCGCGACGCGCTGATCGATCTGATCGGCTATCGGCGCTTCGGTCACAACGAGCAAGACGAGCCGGCGTACACGCAGCCGCAAATGGCCGAGCAAATCAAGAGCCATCCGACGGTGAGGGACCTATTCGCCAACAAGCTGGTGAATCAAGGCACGATCACCGCCGAGCTCGCTTCCGAGATGGTGGAAAGGGCGACCGAGCGCCTCCAGGCGGCACGCCGTGCGGTGAAAGGATCGGCGCCCTCGCCGATCGCGGGCCGCAAGCTTTCCGGCAGCAACACGTTCGATGGGACGGTGCTGCCGACGGTGACGCGCGCCACGCTGATTTCCTGGAACGAGGCGTTGACGGCGGTGCCCGAGGGCTTCACGCTCAATCGCAAGCTGCTGGCTCAGCTCGAGCGGCGAAGCGCCGCCATCGCGAAAAACGGCATGGTTGATTGGGGAACGGCGGAGTCGCTCGCGTTCGCCTCGCTGCTGACTAGCGGTACGCCGATTCGTCTTACGGGCCAGGATACCGAACGGGGAACGTTCAGCCATCGTCATGCCGTCTTCCACCCTTCGACTCCGCTCGGGGCAGACTCCGCGACTGCGAACGATCGGCGGGCGGTATGGATTCCGCTGCAGCATCTCGCCCAGTCGCAGTCTTCATTTGAAATTCGCAACAGCCCGCTCTCCGAGTACGCCTGCATGGGGTTCGAATACGGGTACTCGACGCAACAACCCGACGCGCTGGTCTTATGGGAGGCGCAATACGGCGACTTTTTCAACGGTGCGGAGATCGTCGTGGATCAATTCATCGCAGCGGGTCAAGCCAAGTGGGGGCAGACGTCGCGACTGACGCTGCTGCTTCCGCACGGATACGAAGGCGGCGGCCCGGAGCATTCGAGCGCGCGGCCCGAACGCTTCTTACAGCTCGTTGCGGAAGGAAACTTGCGCGTCGCCTCTCCCTCGGTCGCGAGCAACTACTATCAGCTGCTTCGGATGCAGGCCCGCTCGCCGATTGCCGTCCCGCTGGTCGTCATGACGCCCAAATCGCTGCTGCGGGCCGAAAGTGCGATGGGAACGCTCGAGGAGTTGGCCGCCGGTGCCTTCGTCCCGGTCATCGACGATCCGCGACCGCTCGACCGGGAAAAGGTGGAACGGTTGATTCTTTGCAGCGGAAAAATCTACCACGATCTCGTTAGTCACGCGGCTTACGGTTCGCTCAAGCGCACGGCGATCGCCCGCATCGAGCTGCTCGCGCCGCTGCCGGTTGCCGAGATCAATCGTCTCATCGGCATCTACCCTCGCCTAAAGAAGATCGTTTGGGTGCAAGAGGAGCCCAAGAACATGGGAGCGCGCGCCTTCGTTCGGCGCCGGCTTCTCGAAGGCAAGCGCGACGGCTTCGACATCGAGTACATCGGCCGCGGTTACCGCGCCAGTCCCAGCGAGGGGTACTCGGGCCAGCACGCGGTCGAACAGGAACGAATCCTTACGGCGGCGCTCGCTGAGTAGAGAACATCTGCGTTAAGAGCTCGTCAATCGTGGCTGCATCGACGAACAACCCGCGCGTGTACGGACCAATGAAGCCATCGCGGACCATCGAATCGAACAGCGCAAGCAATGCGTCGTAATAGCCGCGAAAGTTGAGCAGCCCAATCGGCTTGTCGTGGATGCGAAGCTGGCGCCAGCTCAGGACCTCGCAGAACTCGTCCATCGTGCCGAAGCCGCCGGGAAGCGCAACGAAAGCGTCGCTAAAGTCCTCCATCATCGCCTTGCGTTCGTGCATCGTGTCCACGACGTGAAGCTGCGTGAGGCCTTCGTGGGCCATCTCGGTGCGCGCAAGCGCATGGGGAATCACGCCGATCACTTCGCCGCCGCACGCGAGCGCGGCATCGGCGACGATCTTCATCAAACCGACGCCTCCGCCGCCGTAGACGACGCCGTAACCGGCCGCGACGATCGCTTCGGCGGTTTCGCGCGCGACGCGCGCGTACGAGGGATCGTTGCCGACGTGAGAACCGCAAAACACGCAGATGCGCTTCATTAGGAGTCGCTTGACCGCACGGTTATGGAGCGCCTGCCCGTGAGGGTCTGGGTGTGGAGCGCGCTGGGGTTCGTCGTTCTCGCGGCGTTGGCGATCGCGCGCGCAAAGCTTTGGACCTACGGTTCGGATACCGGCACGTTTGCGCAAATCGTCGCCGATGCGTTTGGCGGCATGCGCAACGGCGTGGAGGCGGGATCGCACTTCCGGTACCATTGGTCGCCCACGCTCGCGCTGCTGTGGCCGCTCGTCGCGCCTACGCGCAGCGCGTTGGGCTTACAGCTGGCGCAAGCCGCGGCGACCGTGCTTTGCGCGCCTTTGATCGCGGCGCTCGCGCGTCCGTACGTGGCCAAAGGGCTTGCCGAGCGGCTCGGCTTGCTCACGCTCCTTTATCCACCGCTGCTTGCGCTGGGCTTCGACGAGTTTCACGAGTTGGGTCTGTTTACGCCGCTGGTTCTTGCACTGATACTCTGCGCCGACCGGCGGCGGTGGATCTGGTTTGGGCTCTGTGCGATTCTCGCGATTGGCGTACGCGAGGACGCCGCGCTAACGCTCGTCGTCTTCGGAGCGGTCTTGGTCGCGATCGCGCTGCGACGAAACGCAACCGGAGTGGGATTGCTCGACGGCCGCGCGCTTGCGCCGCGCGCGCTCGCGACCGCAGGCGCGTGCTTGGCGCTCGGCGCAGCCGGCGCGCTGGCGCTCTACTACGGGACCATCACGCCGCGTCTGGGTGGGTGGGTCCCAAGCCATTTCTACGTCTATCCGTTTGCGAACGGTCCGCTCGCGCTGGTCGGCGCCGCCTTCCTGCATCCGTCCGAGTTCGCGCACGCGATCTTTACTTTCGGCCGCCTGACGTACGTGCTCGAGGCGGTCGTGCCGCTGGCATTGCTGCCGCTGTGCTCGCCGTGGGCGCTGTTGTCGCTGCCGGGCGGGGGGATCGTCTTGCTTGCCAACTCGGGCTACGTTTGGCGGATGGGCGATCACTACGCCGCGCTTTGGATTCCGTGGCTGCTCGTCGCGACCGTCGCGGCCGTGGCCTCGATGCAGCGGCGCAAGAGCGAACGCGCCGCCGCGCGATGGACCGTTGCAGCGACGATCCTTTGCGGCGTCTTTCTGATCGCGTTCGACCCTTTGCATCCGCTGCACTACCTTCATTCGTACTACGGCGACCTGAACGATGCGCGCCGCGCAATCGGCTGCGTTCCAAAAAACGCCTCGATGGCGACGCACGACGAGTGGTTTTCAAAGGTTGCGGCGCAACGGCCCAACGCGACCATCGACCGGGTACGCGGGGTCGAATACCTCGTTTACGCCACCGATTATCCCAACGCGACGTATCGAGCGCTGGTGCAGCCTAAGGTGGCGGCGGAATTGGCGCGAGGCGAGTATACGATCGTGTGCCGCTTCGGGAACGTTGCGGCCTACCGGGCAGTAGATGCGCGGTAGCATACCAGGCCCCAATCGTTGGACGACGCTGCGCGGGCTTCTTCCTCAGCCGCTCCGTCGCTTTCCCGGCTTCTTGAGCGAAGCTTGCGCGCGCTACGGCAACGTCGTAGCCTTTGCCCTGCCGTGGCGTTCGTACGTTTTCGTCAACGAGCCGTCACTCGTCAAGGACGTATTGGTCACGCAGCAGCACGCGTTTTCGAAATCCTTGGGAACGCGCGTGCTGCGCCTGTTGCTGGGCGAGGGTCTGCTGACGAGCGAGGATCCGTTACATCGCCGGATGCGCCGTATCGTACAACCTGCGTTTCATCGCGAGCGCATCGCTGAATACGGGCGCATCATGGAGCGGGATGCGCTCGAGTTTGCCGAGCGCCCGGCGCCCGGCGCGTTCGACGCGCATGCCGCCATGACCGAGCTGACGCTTCGCATTGCAAGCGAAACGCTTTTCGGCAGCGACGAGAGCGCTTCGGCGCAAACCGTCGCCGGCGCGTTGCGCCTCATGATGAACGAGTTTCCGGCAATGCTCACGCCTCTGGGCGCTCTGCGGCAGCGGCTGCCGCTGCGCAACACGCGGCGCTTTTGGCGGGCCCACCGCGAGCTCGACGAAATTATCTACGGGCTCATCGAACGCCGTCGCCGCGACGGCGCCGATCGCGGCGACGCGCTCTCGTTGCTGCTCAAATCGCAGGACGCCGAAACCGCAGCCGTGTCCGACCGGCAAATTCGAGACGAGATCATGACGCTCTTCATGGCCGGCCACGAAACCACGGCCAACGCGCTGACCTGGGCGCTCTATCTCTTGGCGCAGCACCCGGACGTCGAAGAGCGCGCCGCGGCGGCTGCGCGTGCCGGCGATCGGGAGTACGCCGGCCGCGTCGTCAAGGAAGTGCTGAGGCTTTACCCGCCGGCATGGATCATCGGACGTGAGACGCTGCGCGACGTAACCCTGGCCGACGGAAGTTTCATCCCGGCGAAGACGACGGTATTTGCCTGTCCATTGCTATTGCATCGGCGCAGCGATCTTTTCGTGAATCCGCAGCGGTTCGAGCCGGATCGGTGGCTTGGCCCCGAGCCGCCGCCCTTTGCGTACGTTCCGTTCGGCGGCGGTGCGCGGCGCTGCATCGGCGATGAGTTTGCGTTGCACGAGGCGACGATGGTCTTGGAGGTTCTCGTGTCGCGCTTTCGCTTTACGATCGAACCGGGCGCCCGAGTTGAGATCGCGCCGCTCGTTACGCTGCGGCCGGCCGGTCCGGTCATGATGCGCGCGCTCCGGCGCGAACCCTAGGGCGCGGGAGTTTCAGCTGCGATTTCAGCCCCGATCGGGCACGACGAGCGCGGCGCCGGCGCTCCCTTTTGCCGCGATACGATTTCCCAGCACTGACCGAGCAGGGAGCAATAGCAGACGCGCAGCGAAATCTCTCTCGCAATCGCTCTCACCGCGCGTATCGTCGTGGCGGACGTGCGAACGTCGAGTAGTCGGCGCGACACTCCCGCGCTAAGGACAACCGACGCATCGAGGTTGGCATCCGAGATCTGGGTTCTTCCCTTCACGTGCATCCGGCGAGCTAACTGCAAGTACGCACCGATGACATCGTCCCAGGATCCCACGTGCTTGCCGTTCAGCGTCATGTCGGCCGAACGAACGAGTGCCGGCCCAAGCCCATAGTTCGTGAGAGACAGGGTAACCGATTGTGGCCCAAACGTGTTGTCGAAATTGAGGTAGGGCCAGACCGTGGCGCTGAGCTGCTGGCTGATGACGCGGGTCTGGTAAACGGATGCCAACGCCGCGACCGTGCTGATCACCAGCGCGAAGAACGCGATGACGAAGTCGAGCCGAAACCGCCGTTCGTCCAAGCTTCTTCGCTCTCTCGGTCGTTATGCCAAGACGAGTTGCTTCTCACCGACGCCGGCGCTATGGACCGCATCGCGAATCATATCGTCTGCAAGCGCGGGTGAATGCCAGCGAGCTTGGGCTGCGGTCGAAAGCTGATCGATCGGATCGAAGTAGACGAACGCCTTTCCCGGCTTCACGCTCGGGGCCGCATACACGGCGATGCCGTTCTCGCGATCGTAATACTCGTACGAGTGCACGTCGCGTTTGCCGCCGCCCCCGGGAGCGTCGCAGACGAAGGTGGGAGTGTTGAACCCGGCCGTGCTGCCGCGCACGTACTTCTCGGTGTCGGTTGCGGTTGCGATCGTCGTCCGCAGCTCCTCTACGCCCTTGACCATGTCGTGCATGTAGACATAGTAGGGATGAACGTTGAGGTGCCCGAGCCGCTTGACCAGTAGCTGCATCCGCTCGCGCGTATCGTTGACCCCGCGAATCAGCACGGATTGATTGCGGGTGAATATTCCGCGCTCGAAGAGGGCGCGCATCGCCTTTTCGGTGATCCACGTGATTTCCTCGGGTGCGTTGAAGTGCGTGTGCAGCACGACCTCCTTGCCGAGCGTGCGTCCACGCTCGACGATCGAGGTCAGCGCGTCGAGCCATTCGGTGTGGGTGAGCAGCTTCATCGGCATGATCGCCGGCCCTTTGGTCGCGAAGCGCATCCGGCGCACGTGCGGAATATCGAGCAGCGCGTTGCCGACGAATTCGATGTTCTTGGGCGGAAGCTGGTAAACGTCGCCGCCCGAGATCACGATGTCCTCGAGCTCGGGGCGCTCGGCGATGTACGCAAACGCGTCCTGCCATTGCTTGGGCGTCTTGGCGAGCGCGACCTTATCCACGTTCTCGGTATCCGGGCCGATCGCGTAGCTGCGTGTGCAGAACCGGCAGTAGACCGGGCAGACGTTGAGGGGCAGGAACAGCGCCTTATCGACGTAGCGGTGCACTAAGCCCGGAACGGGCGAATCTTGCTGTTCGTGCAGCGAATCGAGCGTCAAGCGCGGGTGATCCGGCAGCAACGTCGAGGCCAGCGGGATGAACTGCCGGCGAATGGGATCGGCAACCGGGTCGTTCCAATCGATCAGCGATATTGCGTACGGAGAAACCCTCACGGCCATCGTTGCCCGCCTAAAACCGGCTTCGGCATCGCGATAGAACTCGGGCGAACACACGTCGCGAATCGTTTGCAGCAGTTCCTCGGCAGTCTTGACCGATTGGCGCTGCTGCCAGAGGTGATCGAGAAACGTGGTTTCGTCGACGTCGGCGTAGGCCGGAATGTGACGCCAGAACTCGCCCTGCTTGAGTCGCTTGTACTCGAACTGTTCCGGCGGTACCGGGTCCTTGAGGTGCGGGGTCGCCGTCATCGTGGTCATGCTCGTATCCTCGTTCCGTAAGTAACGTTGAAATGGTCTTGGAGGGCCGGATGGTGACGCAGCGTCTGCAGGGCGATCTCGGCGTGCCCCTTGGTATAACCGTTGCCGATCATCATGCTGACGTCGCGGCCGGCGCCTTCGGCTCCCAGCGCAGCGGCAGTGAACGACGTGCACATCGAAAAGAAGTAAACGATCCCGCCGTCGCGCGCGCAGAGGATCGACGCAAGCTCCGTTCCCGGTACGTTGACGCAGTTGACGACCAGATCGGCTAGCTGCGGGGCCAGAGCCGCGACCCGCTCGGCCACTTCGAGCGCATTGCGAGCATCGGCGACGACGAGCTCGTCCACCAGCTGCTCGCTGCGCAGCAGCTGCGACGAGCGGGTCGCAGCGTCGGGAACGATGCCGATCACGCGGCCCTGCGGGCCAACGCGATCCTGCGCCTGCGCGCAGGAAAGCAAGCCGCTCTTCCCGTCTGCGCCGACGATCACGACGGTGTCGCCGGGCGAGCAGAGCCGGCGCACCTGTGCCGGCGCCCCAGCCACGTCGAGCACGGCCAGCGCGACGCCTTCGTCGATGTCCTCCGGAATGCGCGCCCAGAGCCCGCTCTCAAACAGAATGGCCTTTCCGCGGATTCCAATCCGTCCGGTCACCAGATCGACGCTCTCGATTGCGTCGATCCACAACGGCGTCAGCGTCAGCGAAACCAGCGAGGCAATGCGATCGCCGGCGCGCAGGTCGACTCGCTCGCAAAGATCGACGCCGACCTCGCGAACCTTGCCGACGAACATCCCGCCGCTTCCGGTGACCGGATTATGCTGCTTGCCCCGCTCCTCAACGATTTCGGCAACCCGCAGCCCGATTCGCTCCGCATCGCTGCCGCACGAGTCGCGAAGCTGCCGAAACGACGCCGAGTCGATGTTGAGCGCCTCGACCTCGCAAAGAATCTCGGTTGGACCGGCGATCGGAGTATTGTCAATCCTCCACGCATCCTGGGGCATGGCGCCTGCGGGCACGAGCACGCGGTGAGCTCCCAGCGGATGGCAGCGCGACGTCGAGCGCGTCACGAGCGCACCGTGAGACCGCCGCGTTCGAACGGCACGCTCAACACGACGGTGGTGCGCGTGCGCGCCATCCCGGGCGTAGCTTTCAACCTCGCCAGCAATTCATCGAGATGGGCAGTCGAGCGCGTAACGACCTTGCAAACAAAGGACTCCTCTCCGGCAACCGAATGGATTTCGCAGATCTCGGGCATCTCGCTCAACCGGCGCGTAAAATCATCGTATGTGCAATCCGGCGAAGTGTAGCAGCTGATGAAGGCGGTTAAGTGTAAGCCAAGCCGGTCGGCGTCGAGTTGCGCCGAATAGCCACGGATGTAGCCGCGCTGCTCGAGCCGTTTGACGCGGTCGTGGACGGCTGGCGCCTTCAGACCCACGATCGCTCCAAGCTCGGTAAAGGTCGAGCGGGCGTTGCGTTGCAGCGCCTCGAGCAGTTGCAAATCGAGCTCGTCGAGCTCATCGCTGATCAGCACCATATTCGACATAGGAGAGGATTTGCCGAATAATATTCGGCTTGCCCAGGATAACACCACAAATCCATTCGGCGCAAGGTGGCAGGCATGGCTTGCCGCCATCGTGCTGGCCGCGAGCGCCACGGCCGGGTGCGGCCAGTCCGCCTACCGAGCCTCCGTATCAGCCGTCCGCTTCGACTTGGCAGCCGACCCCCGGAACCTCGACCCGCTCTTTCTTACGCCCGATGCCGCGTCGGTCGAAGAGCAGGCAGCCCGCTTGGTTTTTGAGCCGTTCGTCGACTTTGATGCCGGCGGCCGGGCGCAGCCGGCATTGCTTGCCGAGCTTCCGACCCGCAGCAACGGCGGCATCTCCGCGGACGGCCGCACGATTCGCTACCGTTTGCGCACGGGCGTCACTTGGAGCGACGGCGTGCCGGTAAGCGCGCACGACGTGCTCTTCACGCTGCGGGCCATCCTCGACCCCCGCAATCCGGTACGTTCGCACGCGGGCTACGACCTGATCGACCGAGCCTATGCCATCGGTGAGCGGGTGGTCGTCCTTCATCTCAAACGCGCCTGGGCGCCGGCGCCCATGACGTACTTTTCATACGGCGGCTTATCGGCGCAGTTCGTGTTGCCGGCCCACGTGTTGAGCGCGCAGGCTCCGCTGGAGCACAGTGCGTTTAGCGCCGCGCCCAGCGTCGGCGACGGTCCGTACCGGTTTCTTTGGTGGAGGCGCGGTGAAGGATTGCGGTACGCTGCCAATCCTCGATATTGGCGCGGAAAGCCGCGCGTCGAAACGCTCGACGTTCGGACGATCCCCGACCCGACGACAAATCTATTGCTGTTGCAATCGGGTGAGCTGGATTGGAACCTGCTGGCGCCCGCACAGCTCGCCGTCGTCAGCGGCGATCCGCAGCTTGCGTTCGTGCGCGTGCCGACCGCGGTCGTCGCGGGGCTCGCTTTCAATACCGAGCATCGGCCGGTGAGCGACGCGCGAATTCGGCGGGCGCTTGCGATGTCGATCGATCGCGAGGCGATCTCGCGCAAAATCACGCTCGGCGTCTATCCGGTGACGAATATGATTCAGCCGAGGTTTTCGTGGGCCTTCGACCCGTCGGTGCGCGAGCCGTCGTACGATCCGCACGCTGCCGACGACCTGCTTGACCGCGCCGGCTGGCCACGCGGTCCCGACGGCGTGCGTCGCCGCGCCGGCACGCCGCTGCGCCTCACCTACGTTCAGTTTCCCGAAACGGCTACCGGCGTGCGTGTCGCGACGGCAGTTCAGGCGGCGCTGCGCGAGCGCGGCATCGAGGTTTCAATAAAATCGGTCAGCAACGCGCAGCTCTTTCTTCCGCGAACCGGCGTGCTCGCGCAGGGCGCGTTCGATCTTGCTTACGTGCCGTGGACGATGGGCGCCGACCCCGACGATTCGGCGGTGCTCGCCTGCGGCGCGCCCTCGAACTACATGCGCTGGTGCGATTCGCGCGTCGAGCGGCTCGAGCAGGCCGCGCTGACGCAAACGCTGCCCGCCGCGCGCAAGCGTATCTACGCGCAAATCGGACGGATCGTCGCCGACCAAGTGCCTATTCTCTACCTTTTCAACGCCGACTACGTCTACGCGTATCGAAAGCGGTTGCGCGGATTTGCGCCCAACGCGTTCCTGCCGACGTGGAATTCTTATCAGTGGCGCCTGCCCGACCGCGGGCCAGGAATTCGGACGGATAACGCGCGAACGCACGGCTGACGATGAGCGCGCTTGCGGTAGCCGGCTCGTGATTGAATTTTTCCTTCGCCGTCCGCTCTTTGCCGGAGTCCTGAGCTTCGTCGTCCTGCTGGCAGGCTTGATCACCATTCCGACGCTGCCGGTCGCGCAGTATCCGCAAATATCGCCGCCCACCGTGACCGTGACGTCGCAATACCCGGGCGCAACCGCGGAGATGGTGATGCGCTCGGTAACGACGCCGCTCGAGATCAACATCAACGGCGCCGACGGCCTGCAGTACATGCAATCGTATTCCAGCGCTAACGGCACGAGCGTGATCACCTGCACCTTCGCGCTGGGGACCGATCCGACGACCGACCAGACCAACGTGCAGCACGGCGTCGACTTGACGCTGTCGCAGCTTCCCACGGCCGTCCAAAACCAGGGCGTGAGCGTCCAGAAGAGCTCGGGAAACATCACGATCGCCGTCGCGATGCTGTCCACCAGCTCCGCCGTCTCCGACATCGACGTGAGCAATTACGCCGACCTGAACGTGATCGAAAACCTCAAGCGCGTCCCAGGCGTCGGTCAGGTCGAGGTTCTCGGCGATCGCACCTACGGGATGCGAATCTGGGTCGACCCGCATAAGCTCGAGGCCAATAACGTTTCGATTGACACGCTGCTCAATGCGATCCGTCAAAACAATGCCGATGTGGCGCCGGGCTCGATCGGCCAGCCGCCCACGACCGGCTCGCAGCCGTTTCAGATTCCGATCTCGATCAACGGCCGGCTGCAATCGCCGCAAGAGTTCAAACAGATCGTCATTACGGCGCAGCCCAACGGTGGCTATCTGCGCCTTGGTGACGTCGCGAAGGTCGAGCTGGGAGCGCAAAACTACGTCACGTCGGCGCGTTACAACGGGCAGACGGCCGTCGTTCTGGCGATCGAGGGCGAGCCGACCGCGAACTCGCTGCAGATCTCGAAGAACGTACGGGCGGCGATGGAGCAGATCGCGCAGACCATGCCGGCGGGCTACGCGTACAAGATTGCATTCGATACGTCGGACTTCGTGCGCGACTCGATCAAGGAAGTCATCGTCACGCTCTTCATCGCCATTCTGCTGGTCGTGCTGGTCATCTTCGTCTTCCTCCAAAACTGGCGCAGCACGCTCATTCCGTCGATCACGATTCCGGTATCGCTGATCGGCACGTTTGCCGCGCTGAAGCTGCTGGGCTTTTCGATCAACACGCTCACGCTCTTCGGCTTGACTCTGGCGACGGGTCTGGTCGTCGACGATGCGATCGTCGTGCTTGAAAACATCGTGCGCCATATCGTCGACGATAAGACCAGTCCGTTCCAGGCAACGGCACGGGCCATGAGGGAGATCGGTGGCGCCGTCGTCGCGACGTCGCTGGTGCTGATGTCGGTCTTTATCCCGGTCGCGTTCCTTCCGGGCACGACGGGTCTGCTTTTTCAGCAGTTCGCGCTCACCATGGCAGCATCGATCGGCATCTCGCTCTTCACGGCGATGACCTTGGCGCCGGTGCTCACCTACGAGCTCGTGCACGGGACCGAACCTCCGACCAATCGCTTCATGGTGTGGTTCAACGACCGCATCCACGCGACCACGGCGTGGTACCAGTCCAAAGTGCCGGTGCTAATCCGCCGGCAGAAGCTCATGATCGCCGTCTTCGTCGGTGCGATCGCGCTGCTCGGAGTCATGTTCAAAATTACGCCGTCGGGCTTTCTTCCCAACGAAGATCAGAGTCTGCTCTACGTTTTGGTGACGCTGCCGGTTGCGTCATCGATGGACCAGACGACCGCCGCGGTGAAGAAGCTCGAGGGCATCATGCTCGCGATGCCTCAAGTGGAAGCGGCTACTTCGGGCATCGGCTTCGGCTTCGCCAACAACAGCTCGAACCAAGCCACGATCTTCCTCCAGCTTAAACCGCTCTCCGAACGCCACGGTCCGCAGAATTCCTCGCTTGCGATTCAGTACGCGTTGTACACGCGCTTTCAAAAGATTCCCGGAGTAGTCGCACTGCCGGCGAACCCGCCCGCCATTCCGGGCTTGGGAACGACGGGCGGCTTTGCCATCCAAGTCGAGGATATCAATAACCTTGGTCTGCCGACGCTCAATCGCGTCGGCAACGCGATCCTGACCGAGGCGCGCAAAGATCCCACGCTCTCTGCGGTGCGCCTCCCGACCATCTTTACGGGCACGTACTTGGTTACCGAATTCGACCGGTCCAAAGCCCTTGCGTTCGGCGTGACGCCCACCGCGTTTTTCGACACGATCAACGGCACGACGGGCTCGACGTTCGTGAACTTCTTCGATTACGGAACCCGCTCGTATCAAGTGGTGCTGCAAGCCGGCGCGGGCCAGCGGACCTCAGCCGCCGACCTTTCGCGCATTTACGTGCAGAACGGCGCGGGCAACATGATGCCCGTGAGCCAGTTCCTCACTACCAAAATGGCGACGAATAACGTGGCGATCTCGCGCTTCAACGAGTACGACGCGCTCGAGATCGACGGCGCGCCGGGAAGCCAAGCGAGCTCGGGTCAAGCGCTGGCGGCCATCCAGCGTCACGTACAGGCGAATCTCCCTAAGGGGATGGGCTACGAATGGAGCGGCATCGCGCGTCAGCAAGTACAGAGCGGCCCGCAAACGGTCGCCGTTTTCGCAATGGGCCTGCTCTTCGTCTTTCTCGTGCTCGTCGCGCAATACGAAAGCCTATCCACGCCGTTCGTCATTATGCTGGCGGTTCCGGTGGCGCTGCTGGGAGCGATCGGCGCGATCTATATCCGGCGGCTCGCCGAGCTGCTGAGCCAGATCGTGCACTCGATCTTAGCGGGGCACCCCGTCCCGATACCGATCACATCGTCGGACATCTACGCGCAGATCGGATACGTGATGCTCATCGGTTTGGCGGCGAAGAACGCGATCTTGATCGTCGAGTTCGCCAATCAGCTTCGGGAGCAAGGGATGGAAGCCGTCGAGGCGGTGGCGCACGCGGCCGCTACCCGATTGCGCCCGATCTTGATGACGTCGATTGCCTTTATCCTGGGAATCATTCCGCTCGCCTTTGCGCACGGTGACGGCGCGCAATCGCGCATCTCGCTGGGCACCGCGGTGCTCGGAGGAATGCTGGTGTCGACGGTCATGAATTTGGCGATCGTACCGGTGCTCTACATCGTTGTGGTCGAGCTCACCGAACGCAAGAAGCGCTCCGCCCCGCCGAGCTCCAAGCTGCCGCCGCCACCACTTTCCGAACCACCGCCGCTGGTCTCTCCTTAATCCCTCTCGCCCAAGTAAAATTCGCGAGCGGGTATGCTGGCCGAGCGATTAACCTGAAAATTAGCGAGGCGGCATACCCCGAGCGAATTTCGACTTGGGGTCAAAGGGCTTTAACTGCTGCGGTTAGGGAGTCGACCGAGGCTTTCGCGTCGCCGAACAGCATCGAGGTGTTCGGCATCTCGTAGAGCGGGTTTTCGATGCCCGCAAAGCCGGAGCGCATCGAGCGCTTGAGCACGACGACGTTCGAGGCTTTATCGACGTCCAGGATCGGCATGCCATAGATCGGCGAAGTGACCACGTTGCGGGCGGCCGGATTGGTCACGTCATTGGCGCCGACGACCAGCGCGACCTCGGCGGTCGGAAACTCCGGGTTCACGTCTTCCATGTCGAGCAGTTGATTGTATGGCACGTTGGCTTCGGCAAGCAAAACGTTCATGTGGCCGGGCATGCGCCCTGCAACCGGGTGAATCGCGTACAGCACCTTGACGCCGCGCTTTTCGAGCTGGTCGGCGAGCGCCTTTACGCTGTGCTGGGCCTGCGCTACGGCCATTCCGTAACCGGGAACGAAAATTACTTTCGACGCGTACGCGAGCATCACCGCAACGTCGTCGGCGCTGGTGCTGCGGATCTGCTGCGGTCCGCCTCCTGCGGTTGCCGGTTCTATGCCGCCCGCAGCGCCGAACGCGCCGAAGAGCACGTTGGTGAGCGGACGGTTCATCGCTTTGCTCATTGCGATCGTCAGAATCGTGCCGCTGGCGCCGACCAGCGCTCCGCAGATAATGAGCAGCGTCGAATCCAGCTCGAATCCTGCGATCGCGACCGCAACGCCGGTAAACGAGTTGAGCAGCGAGATGACGACCGGCATGTCGGCGCCGCCGATCGGCAGGACGAAAAGCAAGCCGAGCAGCAGCGCCGCGCCCAGCAGTGTTAAAAACGCCCAAGCCGGCAGCGTTCCGAGCGTTGCGACGAACCATCCCGCCAAGCCGAGAATCGCCACCAGCACCGCGGCGTTGACGATTTGCTGGCCCGGATAGGTGACCGGCCGTCCGGTCATCACTTCCTGCAGCTTCAAAAACGCGATAATCGATCCGGCAAAGCTGATCGAGCCGATGATCGCGGAGAGCACGAGCGAAACGGCCACGACCGGATCGAGCTCGTTCGAGCTCGCGATGAAGAATTGAACTACCGCAATCAAAGCGGCGGCGCCCCCGCCGGCGCCGTTGTACAACGCGACCATTTGCGGCATCGCGGTCATCTTCACTTTGAGGGCCGCGTAGATTCCGACGATCGCGCCGATTGCGACGCCGATCGCGACTGCCCACCAGCCAACCGCCGACGTTGCAACAAGGATCGAAACGAGCGCGATGGCCATGCCGGCCATCGCAAAGCGGTTTCCTCGGCGAGCCGTGGCCGGTGAGTTCAGCTCGTGGAGTCCGTAGATGAAGAGCGCGATCGCAACCAGATCCGCCAGCGACGTTCCGATTGCCGTCGCGGTCACTTGCCGGGCTCCTTGCGCTTGAACATCTGGAGCATGCGTTCGGTCACGGCGAAGCCGCCGAAAACGTTGATCGCGCCGAGCGTGACGGCCGCAATTGCAAGAATCGTCAGCGCGCCGCCGGCGCTGCCTCCAAACAGCCGAGCTACGGCTACGATGGCGCCGGCCAGCACGATGCCGTGGATGGCGTTGGTCGCCGACATCAAGGGCGTGTGGAGCGTTGTCGGCACCTTGGATATCACTTCGAATCCAACGAAGACCGCCAGCAGGAGCACCGTGAGAAGCTCGATGAGGTGCGCGACGTCGGTCACGATCCGGCTCCGATTAAAACGCTTCCCGCGCGCGCGACCAGCGCGCCCTTTGCCACGTCGTCGTCGGGATCGATCCGCAGCTCACCGTCCGCAATCCAGGGGGAGAGCAGCGCGTACACGTTGCGCGAGTAAAGCCGGCTTGCATCGGCGGGCATCGTACTCGGCAAATTAGTGGTACCGACGATCGTTACGCCGTTGGGCGTCGTGACGACTTGGTCGGGAACGGTGAGCGCACAGTTCCCACCGGCCTCGGCAGCGAGATCGACGATGACGCTCCCGGGCTTCATCGCCGCGACCGCGGTTTGCGTGATGAGGATGGGCGCCTTGCGACCAGGGACGAGCGCGGTCGTTATCACCACGTCGTTGGCGCCGATCTGCTCGACCATCCAAGCGCGTTGCCGCTCTTGCTGCTCGGGCGTCAGCTCCTTCGCGTATCCGCCCGCGCCCTCGGCATCGCCGCCCAGATCGAACGCGAGAAAGCTTGCGCCCAGCGACAGCACTTGTTCTTTGACGACCGCGCGAACGTCGTAGCCGCTGACGACCGCGCCCAGCCGGCGCGCGGTCGCGATCGCCTGCAATCCTGCGACGCCTGCGCCGAGCACCAGGAGCTTCGCAGGAGCGATCGTGCCGGCCGCGGTGGTCAGCATCGGAAAGAATTTCGGCAACGCGGATGCGGCGAGCAAGACCGCTTTGTATCCGGCGATGTTGCTCTGCGAGGAGAGCGCGTCCATCGACTGCGCGCGTGTGATGCGGGGAATCATTTCCATCGCAAGCGCCGTAAGCTGCGCGCCGGCGAGACGTTCGACGAAAGCCGGATCGCCGAGCGGATTCAAAAAGCCGACGACGACGGTTCCGGCGCGCAACGCCGCCAGCACCTCCTCGCTCGGTCGTCCCACCGTCACGACGGCGGCGGCGCCATCGGTAAGCGATGCCGCATCGTCGGCGAACGAGGCACCGGCTTGCTCGTAGAGCTTGTCCGGGAACGCGGCTCCGTCGCCGGCCCCACGCTGCACGCGCACGCCGACGCCGGATTTAGCGAATCGCGCCACCGTTTCCGGCACGAGCGCGACCCTGCGCTCCTTTACCGCGGCCTCGCGTGGAACGGCGAGAATCATAGGCTCGAAGTCCTTACGGCCCCGAAGCGACTGCGCCCTTCGTCAACTTGGGAAACGCGACACTAGTCGATGCGAACGACGTTTCGCAGTATGCCGATTCGTTCGATCTCCACTTCCATCGCGTCGCCGTCGGCCAGAAATTCAGGCGGCGTCCGCGCGAACCCCACGCCTTCCGGCGTCCCGGTCGCTATCACGTCGCCGGGGAGCAGCGTCATGCCCTTGGAGAGCTCCGCGATAATGCGCGCTACGGAAAAAATCATGTTTGACGTATTGCTGTGCTGCTTTTCGGCGCCGTTGAGGCGAAAACGCAACTCGAGCGCATTGGGATCGCCCACTTCTTCCGGCGTGACGATCCACGGCCCGATCGGGCAAGTGCCGTCGAGACTCTTCCCCTTGAACCACTGTCCGTGCGCGCGTTGCAGATCGCGTGCCGTTACGTCGTTGATGGCGGTGTAACCGAAGACCACGTCGGGCGCTTCCCGCTCGGAGACGTCTCTGCACTCGGTTCCGATGACGACGGCAAGCTCGGCTTCGAAATCGTACTCGCGCGAAATTGCCGCGCGCAAATCGAGCGTGGCGTTGGGTGCGGCTATGGCGGTCGGAGCCTTGGTGAAGAACGTCGGAACCGTCGGAAGCCGCAGCTCGCGTCCGGCGGCGCGAGCGCCTTCTTTGGCGTGCTCGAGATAGTTTCGCCCAACGCAAAACACGTTACGGGCGGGACGAACGGGAGCGTCGAGCGCGACCGCGTCGAGCGCTACAAAGTCGCCTTGCGCGTGACGCGCCAGGCGCTGCGCGGGCGCGAGCGCGATGTATTCGCGCAACGTCGGCGCTTCGATGGCGTGAATCATCGCGCCCTCCACCAACCCCGGACGCGTCTGCGCGCCGGGCATGCGGTAGCTGACGAACTTCAATGCTACTCTGGCGGCAGCGTGACGGCGGGCGAAGGCTTCGGCGTTGGCTGGCCGCGGATTTCGTTGAGCGACGGAAGCTTTGAGCTTTGCTCTTGCTCGGCCTTATGTTGGGCCGCTTCGGCCGCTTCGGCCTGTTTGCGGGCCATCTCCATCATGACGTTGGCGGCCCCGGGATCGTTGGCCCAGCTCCCGCCGGCAGAAACGAGCGAGACGCGCCGCAACACGGTGGCGGTCTTCGGATTGTAATCGTACGTCACCCGATAGAGTCCGACTTCGGCGGTCCCATCGGGCTTGCGGATCCACATCTGCAGCGCGTTGCCGTAGGTTTGCAGGTTAAAGGTTGCGACCTTGCACGGCTTGGTCGATTTGACGCGTACGACTTGACCTTTGCTGTTCACTTCGACCACGACTTCGGTGTGCAGCGGCACGCTGGGAAGATGAATGACGATTCGCGTCGGCGCCGGGCTTGGCTTGGGCGTGGCGGCAGCCGTCGCCGGCGCGTAGGTCGTAAGCAATGCAGCGAGCGTCGCTGCAGCGAGGCGGACGGTGCTCACGTTAGTTGCGCGAAAGCACCGCGAACGGATGCCCGCACGATCCGCAGGCGACGACGACTTGAAGGTGCGCCTTCTCACGAACGCTGCGCGCGTCGCCGGCGGCCTCCTCGAAGCCGCAAAAGCGGCAACGCGTCGAAGTAGGTCGCTCTCCGGCCGCTTGTTCGTCCACCTCTTCCGCTTTACGCGGGCCTCGCAGTTCGACCTGCCGAAGCAGCGAGACGCATGCATCCGGCTCGCCTCCTGCTAACGTGCGCGCTTGCTATTGCTGCGTGCGCGGTACCCGTGCGCGCGGAACGGCCGATCGTCGATCTTCATCGCCTCGACGCGAACTTCCAGTTGTTTGCCGCCGATTCGAACGTACCGTGGAAGCCGGTCGCAGTTCGGTTGGACACCTACTCGAGCGCGCCGGTCGCTTTTTCGGTTTATCAGGTGGATCCCGCCGACGTCCTTACCGCCGGGTCGAATTCCGCGCCGCGCGCGATCGTAACGTCTCGCCGGCGTGCGTTACTGTCGTTTGCGTTTGCTCCGCCAGGCGGTTATCAATTCCAATCCAGCGACGTCAACGTTCCGCTCGGGTCGCGCGAGGGATTTTTCGTGGTAGAAGCTCGGCGCGGCAACGTCGGCGAGCAGGTTTGGATCAACCGCTCGCGCATCGGTCTGCTCTCGAAGGAAACGCCGGGCGGCTTGCTCCTCTACGGAGCGGACCTTGGCACCGCGATGCCGCTGCAGCGCATGCGCGTGCAGTTCGTCGTCAACCAAAACTTCGTAACGCTGGCGACGGACGGGGAGGGAATCGTGCGCTGGAACCGGCTGCCGCGTCCGGTCTTCGCGCTCGCGCAATGGGGAAATAGTTTCGCGTTCCTGAGCTTTCTGCCTCAACCGCCGCTGCCGTCGACGATCGTCGGCGTTCGGACCGACTCCGCCGTCGTCCATGCCGGCGACGCCGTTCGCATCGTGGGTTTCGCGCGTACGCGTTTGCAAGGAATTCTCCGCCCGAGCACCGGCGATGCAACCGTTTCGTTACGTTTTGGAGCGAGCACGATCGCGCAAAGGCAAGTGCCGCTCGACCGCGCCGGAGCGTTCGCTACCGCTTTCGAGATTCCAGCGAATTCGGTTACGGGAGAATATTCGGTGCTGGCGCAGGCCGCCGGCGGGGTCGGCGGCGCGACCGTCGAGGTCGAAGGTAACGCGGCCGGGCTCTCGCTCGACGTCAGCGCTGCCTGTAACTTTCCGTGCGATTATCGCCAAGACGTTCCGCTGCTGATCCATGCTTCGCGCGGCGGCACCAACGTGCGCGTGATCGTGGTTCGGTCGACGCACGTCTACCTGGGCGAAGGACCCGAGAGCGCTCCATGGGCGCCGTCGCCGTGGATGGACACGACCGTGACGACCGATGAAAGCGGCAATGCAACGGTTCAAATCCCTCGCCCCAACGACGATTTGAGCTCGACGTACGGCGTGCGCGTGGAGTCCGGCGGAGCGACTGCGGATACGCGAGTGACCGTTCCGACGGCGCAGGCGGCAATTCGTTTGATCGTCGATCGCTCCGAGCAAAGCCTCGGAACGCCGATCGGCTTTGACGTTTACGCAAACTCTCTCGACGGCGCTCCGCTTGCAGGTGCCGTCGTTACCGTGGATCTAATGCACGGCGCCTCGGCCGCGCGCCAACAGTTGACGCTCGACGAGAACGGGCACGCGCGAGGCAGCTTCAGCGCACCCGAGCTCGGCACGGACTTTCTCTTCGCTTGGACCGATCGCGGCGGGCGCGCGAAGGACGCAACGCAGGTGCGAATCGACCCGCAAGCCGCAGGCGTTACGAGCGGTGGAAGCGCGAACGTGCATCTGAGCGTCGATCGCAAGATTTACCGCTCGGGCGACGAGATCGGGATCGACGCCGAGGCCCCCGGCTCGCAAGGCGAAGCCTTGATTACCTTTGAGAGCGCGCTTGGGGTGCAGTTTGCGCTGGTGCGCACGTCGGGGGGACGCGCCGTCGCGCATCTTCGCGCGCAAGACGCAGCCGGCGAGCTGCGCGTCGGCGCTGCGTTCGTGCACGATGGCGCAATCGAGTGGGACACGATGCCGCTGGCGCTCGCCGCGCCCGGGCGGCCGCGATCCGCCGACCTTTTGCTACCCTCCGAACTTGCGGCCGGCCAATCGGCGACCGTTGGGTTTGACGGCAACGCAAACGGCCCCGGCACGTTCGCCGTTAGGATCAGCCGGGGGACGCCGTCGGGGAGCGCGGCCTTTGCATCGGCGCCCGCGCTGCTCGCGGTCGGCGTAACGACGACGCAGAACAGCGCCGCGGAGACGACCACGTGGCATCCGTGGGTGAATTCCACCGGCGAGCACGCAACGGTTTTAGATTTCGTGCGCCGCAGCCAGCCGCCACCCGAGCTTGCGCTTGCGCAAGCTGAAACCGACGACATATCCTGGAGCGTTGCGAGGGCCGATGGGAAAGGAGTCGCGGTCGCGCTTCCGCAGCGCAGCGGGCGCTACGAGGTATCGGTGCTCGGCATCTCAGACGACGGAAGCGTAACCGCCGGCTCGTCAACGGTCGTCGTACGCTAACGTGTACGTTTCATGCACGAGACGCTACGCTTGAGGTCCTAGCATAATGGCGTTGATGTTGCTCGACACCTATGGCCTGGTGTATCGGGCGTTCTTTGCGCTGCCCGGTCTTACTACCAGCAAAGGCATGCCGATCAATGCCGTCTACGGCTTCACGATGATGCTGAACAAGCTGATCGCCGACGAGCGCCCGACGCACGTCCTAGCGGCTTTCGACAAAGGCATGCCGGCCGATCGCGTTTCCCTTTTCCCGGAATACAAAGCGCAGCGGCGCGTCATGCCCGACGAGCTCCGCAGCCAATTCGCGCTCGTTCGCCGCGTGCTCGCAACCTATGGCATTCCGATCGTCGAGGTCGAAGGCCAGGAAGCCGACGACGTGATTGCGACGCTCGCGCGGGAAGCCCAAGAGGCCGGCGAGCAAACGATCGTCGTGACTGGCGACTTGGATCTGCTGCAGATCGTCGACGATCGCACGACGGTCCTCACGACGCGGCGCGGAATCTCGGAGCTGGGCCGGTACGATCCGTCCGCCGTTCGCGAGCGCTTTGGGCTAGCGCCCGAGCAGTTACCGGACTACCGCGGACTCAAGGGTGACCCATCCGATAACCTTCCCGGAATACCCGGGGTCGGCGAAAAGACGGCAAGCCGGCTGCTTCAAGCCGGCGGATCGCTCGACGCGCTGATTGCCGACCCGTCACTGGCCGGCAACCCGAAGCTGGCGGGTTTGATCGAACAATACGGTCAGCAGGCCTGTCTTTGCCGAGCGGTTTCGATCGTGCGCCGCGACTTGCCGCTGCAGATCGACTGGGAGTCCAGCCGCTACAACCAGCCCGCGGCCGGCGAGCTCTATCGCCTCTATAGCGAGCTCGAGTTCAAGACGCTGCTCGCAAAGTTGGAACCGCCTGCCGATCTGCCGCTGTTTGAGACCGGTAAAAAACTCATCGGAACCTACCGTAGCTACGAGCCGTCGGCGGATCCGCCGGAGTTTGCAACGCTGGCAAAAGCACTCCGAGCGCTCGAGGGCAAGCCGGTCGCGTTTGCGGTGCGCGATAACGCCGTCGGCGTTACGGCGCGCGCGGGCGAGGGCGTAAGTTTCGCGCGCGGCGCATTGGCGCACGAGGCAGTGCGCGACGCGGTCGAGCAGCTCTTTGCGACCTCGCCGGTCGCCGCGTACGACGCAAAGCGACTCATTCACGTGACGCGTGAGGCCGGGATACAAAACGCCCGGTTCAGCGACGATGCGATGATCGCGGCCCACTTACTCGATCCCGCGCGCGGATACGCCGAGATCGAAGACGCGGCCGCGCAACTGCTCGGTCTCGAGCTTCCTCCCGATGCCGCGGCTCGCGCCGACGCGACGTTCCAGCTCGTCGAGAAAGCCCGATCCGAGCTTCAATCTCGAGGGCAGCTGGAGCTTTACGCGGACCTCGAGATGCCGCTTGCGCCGGTGCTGGCGAAGATGGAAAATGCCGGCGTCACGATCGACATGCGCGAGTTGCGCGCCGTCGGAGACGAAGTGGATGCGGCGGCTACGCGTTTGCAGGCGCGGATTCACGATTTTGCGGGCGAACCGTTCAACATCGGCTCGCCGCAGCAGCTCGGAAAAGTTCTCTTCGGCAAGCTCGGGATACCGGGCGGAAAGAAGACGAAGACCGGCTGGGCGACGGGCGTCGAAGTGCTGCAGAGTTTAGCGCGCGAATATCCAATTTGCGCGCTCGTTCTCGAATGGCGCGAGGTCACGAAGCTCAAGAACACCTATGTGGACGTAATTCCGCAACTGGTCGATCCGCGCGACGGCCGGTTGCGCACCGAGTTCAACCAGACCGCGACGGCGACGGGCCGGCTTTCGTCAACCAATCCCAACCTGCAGAACATTCCGGTGCGGGGCGAGCTCGGCCGTCGGATCCGGCGCGCCTTCGTTGCGCGCAACGACGAGTACATTTTGCTGGCGGCCGATTATAGCCAGATCGAGCTGCGTTTGATGGCCCACCTTTCGGGCGACGCCGCGCTGCGCCGAGCCTTCGAGGAACGTCAGGATATCCACGATTTTACGGCGCGGCAAATTTTCGCCGTCCCGCCCGGTCAGCGGGTCGATCCCAATCAGCGCCGGATGGCAAAGAGCGTCAACTTCGGCCTGTTCTACGGCATGTCGGATTTCGGGTTGGCGCAGCGCTTGGAAATTAGCCGTGCCGAAGCCAAAGAGATCACGACCGCATATTTTGCCCGGTTTCCCGACGTGCGCGCGTTCGTCGACCGCACCATCGAGGAAGGGCGAAAAGACGGCTACGTCTCGACGATCCTCGGCCGGCGACGGTATATGCCCGGCTTGATTTCGGGGAACTACATGCTGCGCGGCGCCGCCGAACGCGAAGCGACCAACGCGCCGCTGCAAGGCAGCGCGGCGGACCTTATGAAGCTTGCAATGGTTCGGATCGATCGCGCGCTCGAAGCGGCTGGGCTCGATGCAGCGATGCTGCTTCAGATTCACGACGAGCTTATTTTCGAAGTGAAGAAGAGCCGGCTGAGCGAGGTCGCGAACCTCGTGCGCGACCACATGGAGCACGCCATCGAGTTATCGGTGCCGCTCGAGGTAACGCTCAAGTCGGGTCGCAACTGGTACGACGTCGAGGCGCTCGACGCGGAGCAGCTCGAACGTGTTTAAGAGTGTCGCTGCGGCGCTGTTTGCAGTCGCGCTCCCGACCGTCGTCGTGCATGCGTCTCGAGCGGATCTCACGCTCGAGGTCGCTCGCACCGAGGCGCAGCGCGAGCACGGGCTGATGGATCGCGCATCGATCGCGCCGCACACCGGTATGATCTTTGTCTTCGATCGCGACGACGAGGTCGAGTTTTGGATGAAGGACACGCTGGTGCCGCTGGACATGATCTTCGTTGCCGGCGACGGCACGGTTCGCCGCGTCTATCCAAACGTAGCCGTCGTCTCGCCCACGCTTCCCGACGACCAGATCCCGCGCGAGGGCGCACGGGCAAAATACGTTATCGAGCTGCACGCGGGCGAGGCGTCGCAAGACGGAATCGACGCCGGCGTCAAGCTCGATCTGCGCGGCGTGCCTTCCGCGAATTGATCGCGTAACGTTATGCCGGAGCTGCCGGAGGTCGAAACGATCGTCCGAGGCCTTCGCCGTAGGATCGTCGGCAAGACGATCGATCGCGTTGACGTCCGGCTTGCAAAAATGACGATCGCGCCGCCCGGCGTCGAATTTGCGGGCGCGATCGCCGGCGAACGCGTCGCCGGCGTCGCGAGACGAGGGAAGTACGCGATCGTCAAGCTGGCCTCAGGACGCTCGCTCGTGACGAGCCTTCGAATGACCGGCCGTCTCGTCGTCTCGGACGACGCGGGCGAGCTCCCGGCCGCGCACGTGGTCATGCACTTTGCCCGGGGCGGCCGTTTATGGTTCTCGGACGTGCGCACGTTCGGCCGAATGCGCCTGGTGGCTGCAGGTGAAGCGTGGGATCGCGACCTCGGCATCGAGCCCCTCTCCTCAGGCTTTACACACGAAGCCTTTATCGGTATGCTGTCGGGGCGGACGACGCCGGTCAAGGCATTGCTCCTCGATCAACGGCGCATCGCGGGCATCGGCAACATCTATGCATGCGAGGCGCTCTGGAAAGCTCGGATCCGTCCGAGCCTTCCGAGCCGGAGGTTGACGAGACCGGCCATTCGACGCTTACGTCGCGCGATCGTCGACGTCCTCAAGCGCGCCATCGAAATGCGCGGGACGAGCGTCGACGACTACGTAGATGCCGACGGACTGCAAGGTGGTTACCAAAACAACCTCTCGGTCTACGGCAGAGACGGAGAGCCCTGCCGGCGCTGCCGCACGAGCCGAATCGTGCGAACGGTGTTAGCCCAACGGGGAACGTGGTGGTGCAGGCGCTGTCAGCATTAAGGAAAATTTATGAAAGTGGGAAAGTAAGATCTCTACAACCGAAGTTGCTGCGATTCAATACGACGAAGACCAACTAGCGCTCGAACAGCGCCTTTACGAAGAGTCCCTCCGAGTTCTCGACGAGGGACAAGTGCTTACCGGCACGATCGTCCAGAAAGACAAAGACGAAGTCCTCGTCGACGTCGGCGGGAAATCCGAGGGCGTCCTCCCATTCCGCGAGCTCTCGCTCGCGCTCGATCCCAAGCTGCTCCGTGTCGGCGACACCGTCGAAGTGATGGTGCATCGCATCGACGAGCTCGACGGAACGCTCTTTTTATCGGAGCGCCGGGCGCGCGCGCTTAAGACGTGGGAGAAAGTAATCCAGGCGCACGATCGCGACGAGGTGATCGAGGCCACCGTCACGCAGGTCGTTAAAGGCGGCGTGCTCGTCGACCTGGGCATGCGCGGCTTCGTGCCCGCATCGCAAATCCGGCGCCAGCCCGTTGGGAATCTCGACGAGCTCATCGGACAGCATCTTAGACTGAAGGTGATCGATCTCGACCACAAGCGCCATCGCGTCGTGCTTTCGCAGCGGCTGGTACTCGAGGAAGAGTTGCAAGCCAAGAAACAGGAGCTGCTCGACACGCTCGAAGTCGGGCAAATTCGCGAAGGCGTCGTCGTCCGTCTGGCCGACTTCGGCGCGTTCGTCGACCTCGGCGGCATCGACGGCTTGATTCACAACAGCGAGCTCGCCTACGCGCGCATCAAGCATCCTTCCGAAGTCGTCAAGATCGGGGACGTCGTGCAAGTCGAGATCATGAAGTTCGACCCCGAGGCTAAAAAGGTAAGCCTCTCGCTCAAGCACGCATTGCCCGATCCTTGGGATCAGTACGCCGACCGTCTCTACGAAACGAATAAGCTGGCCGCGCAAATCGTCAAGGTGACGCCGAACTATCTTTTGGTCGAAGTCATCCCCGGCATTCTCGCCATGGTGCCTAAGGGGGAATTCGACGCATCCGCCCAGTTCGCAGCCGGACAAGAGGTCGAGGTGACGTTGCTCACCATCAACCATGCGACGCGACGTATCACCGCTTCCATTCAGCACGTTGCCGACGTACCTCCCGAAGAGATCGAACAGTATGCGGCCGAAGAAGAGATTGGCAGCGTCGAAACACCGGCCCAGGCGCTGACGGAGCCGCCAGCGGAAGCGTAGCTCGTTGCGATGCGCGTTGGGTTAACCGGCGGCATCGGCGCCGGAAAGAGTGCCGTCGCGGCGGCGTTCGCGGACCTCGGCGCGTTTCTCATCGATACCGACGCCATCGCGCGCGAGGTGGTCGCGCCCAATAGCGACGGGCTGCGCGAGGTGGCTCGGGTCTGGCCGCAAGTGGTTCGAAACGGCGCGCTCGACCGCGCCGCCTTGGCGGATATCGTTTTCGGGAACCCGACCGCGCGGGAGCGGCTCAATGCGTTGCTGCACCCGCACATCCGCCGCCTGGCGATGGAGCGCGAGACTCGGGCCAAACCCGGCCAGATCACCGTTCACGTCGTGCCGCTGCTGTTCGAAACCGGTTACGATCGGCTGGTCGATGCGTCGGTATTGGTAGTGGCGCCGCTGGAACAGCGGATCGCGCGGGTCGTCGGACGGGATAATCTCGACGAGGCGCGCGTCCGCATGCGCGTGGCGGCTCAGATCGAACCGGAACAGGCGCGTCGCGCCGCCGACTTCGTGATCGAGAACGAGGGCGATCTGGAGCACCTGCGCCGGCGCGCCGCCGAGGTCTACCGGGACCTGCTAGCCCGCTCCAACCCAGATTTAAGCGCCGGGCGCGAGATTCTCAGCGAATCCTGAGTTTACCGAGCGCTTGTATGGGAATACAGTAACTCGGTACCTTTACCCAAGAGAGGATACGGAAATGGCGCAAGAGGCCGGACAATCGGGTGGTATGAGCGTTCGCGAGGCCGGCCGCCGCGGCGGCGAGCGCGTGAAGGCGAAATACGGCTCGGAATTCTACGAAGAAATCGGACGCAAAGGCGGAGAAGCGACGAAGAGCAAGTACGGCCCGTCGTTTTATGAAGTAATCGGTCAAAAAGGCGGTCAGCGCCCGAAGCGCAAGGGCTCCGGAACGTAAGCCTTTTCGTATTGCTAACGGTTAGGCAAGACCAATGGCTGAGAAGCACGATCGCGCGGCCAAGCGTGAGATGTCGGTCCGCGAGGCGGGCAAGAAAGGCGGCGACACCGTGCGCGATCGCTACGGTTCGACGTTTTACGAAGACATCGGCCGAAAAGGCGGCAAGGCGACGCGCGATCGTCACGGCGTAGAGTTCTACGAGTCGATCGGTCAAAAAGGCGGCAAGATCGTCAAGGAAAAATACGGCTCCGATTTCTACGAAGAGATCGGACACAAAGGCGGCCAGAAGGTTAAGAAGCTTATAGCCGAAGCCAAGAAAAAGCTCGAATCGGAAAAGCGCTGATTTAGCGCATCTCGTTGTCGCCTCAGGCCTCGTTTACCGTAGTAAACTTCGGCCATCGGCTCCTAGAGCTGCATCTAAATCAGCGCTTTTCGCGTTTGGCGCTGACTTCAGCGCGGGCATTTAGTGCGTAATGTCGACGCCGCCGCTGATTTTTCCGATGTGAATCGTGTCGGCGTCGAAGTCGACGCTGATCTTGTCGATTCGAAGCGTTTGTGAGCCCGAATGGACGTAGGCGGGGTGCGGCATGCGAAGCACCTTCGCGTCGTTGGTCCAGGTCACGAGATCGGTATCGAAGGAGCGGCGCTGCGGATCGTTGATCCGCTCGATGTGAACTTTGCCGACGGCGGTAAAGTCCAGCGACTGGATATTGAGCACGACGTGTTTAGC
>DASRXM010000015.1:0-18039 GCA_035654155.1 Candidatus Babeliales bacterium | reverse complement strand
TTTCGTCGTTCAAGATGTCGGCGAAAGCTTCGAGATCGCCCTCGATGCGGGGAGACGGCTGCGTTTCGAGCGCCGTTTCAAGTGCAAGGGTCGCCAAAGCGAAACGCTGGGTTGCCGAGAGCACGCGCAGCGCTCGGCCCGGGCCGATGGTATGGCGGCCGCGCGGTTCTTGCCGCGAGCGGTCGATCGACGCCTCGACGGCAGTGCGAGCCTTCCATGCGTCGTTGCGCGCCTGGGCGATCGCACGGCGCGGATCGCCGGCGGGCTTGGCGTATGCTCGTAAGACGGCGCCCGCGACCCGGCGTTGCGTGTCCAGGTAATCGGCGAGCAGCGCGCGGGTTCGTTTGTGCTCCCACGATGGCAGCGCCACGTATCCAATCATGGCGAGCGCTCCGCCCGCCAGCGTATCCAGCAAGCGCGCTTCAATCGTCGTCGTTCCGGGAAGCCCGCGCATGCCGAGCACCATGACGACGAATGAAGTAATCGCAATGGTGAAGAGCGCGTAGTTGGGATTGAAGGTGAGATAGGCTACAAACGAGGCGAGCGTTATGCCGGCGACCTCCAATCCCGTGCGCCCGCGCACGAACGTCATAACGGCGCCCGCGACGAGCGCACCGACCATCGTTCCGCCGATCCGCGCGACCCCGCGTACGAACGTCGTACGGAGATCCGGCTTGAGCACCAGCGCCGCGGTCATTGGGATCCAATATCCACGATCGGCGGCAAAATGGCGGCCGAGGGCCATCGCGATCGCGAGCACCAAAGGGAATCGAAGCGCGTCGCGACCGAGCCAGTCGATGTGATTTCGCGTGTACGGCGCCGGTCGAGCCTGCGAAAGCAAGTAAAATCCCGGGAGCTGACCGCTGGTAAGCATGGCGGTCGCTTCGGCCGCATCGCGCAGATGAGCGGCCAGATCCTCGACGCCTGCGAACCGAAGCCGATCGGCCGGCGGCGAGATCTCCGGAATCTGGCCTTCGTTCTTGTCGCCGGTCAAAACGCCGGCGATGGCGGAGAGCCGATCCGCAACGGCCTTTGCCACGGCGTGCGCCGCCGTTGCGTCGCCGCTGCGGTGCGGCGTAGCCGCTAGCGCGCCCAAACGCCGGCGAATGACCTCGGCATCTTCCAATAACCGGGTAAACCGCGCGACGTCGCTCGCGCGGGCGAAGGGTTGCGGATCCGCCAGGACTTGCCGCGCGGTGGCGAGCGGCGTAATCGGCGGCAAGCCGGCCGAGCCGTCGGCGACGGCGCTTGCGTAAACCGCAAGCTTGCGGTACACGTCGGCTAAAGCCAACCGTTCGAGACGGCCGCGCGCCGTCGGCCAAGCCAGCAGCAGAAGAGCTGCCTGCACGAGTCCGCCGGCTAACACCAAGGCCGAGTCTTGCGCCGCGGCTGCGGGCGCGAGCGGCTGGCTTGAAAAGAGCACGAATGCGACGAAAGAGTTGAGCGTTACGGTTGAAGCAGCCGGGCTGAGTTGGCCAATGGTAGCGCACGCGTAGCCGGCAAGCGCCGTTGCGGCTACGATTGCCGCGGTAGAATGAGCGGCGAGCGCGCCAACGAAACTCGTCACCGCCATGCCGAGCGCAGCCCCAAGCACGGCCGTCAACCGAGTCCGATAGATGCCCTGCAGCGAGGTGAAACCCGTTATAAAGGCGCCGATGGCCGCGGGAACTCCCAGCGCCGGCGCTCGCAACGCGACTGCGATTGCAAGCGGAATCGCCACCCCGATCGTGCAGCGCAGCGCATACCCCGGCTCGAACGCGGACCGGTCGAACGTGCCAACCGTTTGCGCAAGCTCGCGTAGCCAAGTCAGCAACGAAGAAACGTCCTAGGAGGGTCTACAATGCGGCCTCCCGATAACGAGCCGAATTTAGATGAGCTCGAAACGCTGGTCGACGCCGAAGATCGCGCGCTGCTCGACAAGCCCAGCGTTCCCGACGATATCAAAGCCGAAATCACCGAACGGCTCGACCGCCATCGCGACGAAGAGCTGGCGGACGAGATCGAAGACGGTCCGCCGCCGGACGGCCGCCATTTCTGACTACTTCGACGCGTGCGGCGCGTACGGGTCGGGGTAACAGTAGGTCTTACAGCGCGTGCCGTTATAAACGGCCTCTACGTCGACCTGCGGGACGCGCGCACCATATGCCTTGTTGATCGCGTCGATAAATGCGGATGCAATCAGCGCGTAGCCCGTATCGGACGGATGGATGCCGTCGAAGCTCAGCAGCCCCCCGTATAAAAAGCCCAACGCGCAGCATACTCCGGGCGCGATGGAAGTCGCTTCTTTAAAGTATGGGTTTGACGGATCGCCACTCGCGATCCCGGTAAAAATCGTTAGGATCGGCACCATCGGCACCTGTGCGGCAGTCGCCGCATTCTGGATGCCTTGGTTGATGGCGTTGTTGAGCGATTGCACCTGCCCCGCGAATTGCGGCGTGATGTAATTGCTGCCTAGGCCGCTGCCCTGCACCGGCTTGCAGCTCGGCGACGGCTGAGCGCAGTCCAGGTTCGGGAGCTGGCCGGTGGCGCCGTAGTAGTCGATGATTTCGAGGGTGCCCGGCAGCGTCAGATAGCCGCACGGCTTCGAGACCGACGCAGGGATGCAGCCGTTGGGAGTAAGCAGACCGTACTGCTTGCCGATTTCGGGCAACACCGAAGGGGGAATGCCTGCGAGGTGCACGAGCAAGCACGAAGCGTAGCTTTGGATAAAGCAGTCTCGCGCTGTTTTGGAAGTCGCGGTCATGCGCTGAAAATAGCCGGTCTGCACGACGTTGGGCAAGTTGGCGACGACCACGTGCGCGCCGGCATCCTTCAAGGTCACGATCGCGGTGGCCACGTCGGCAGCGGCTTGAGACGCATTTTGGTCGCCTCCGTGGAAGCGTCCGCCGCTGCCCATGAATTTTAAAACGTCGTTAGCGCCGAGCCAAAGCGTCGCGAGCGTGGGATGAACCGACGCGGCCGCATTGACCTGAGTGAGATTCCCGCCCAGATTGGCGAAGTTGCGAAGCACCGGCCAGAACGTGCCGCTCTCTTCGTTCACGACGTCGCTGAGCAGGCCCGGTATTCCGGGCAACGGGCTGCAGGTATCGGTTTGAGGCTGATGCAGGACGTTTGCCTCATGCAGCGTCATCCCGGGAATCCCAACGTCGCGTATCACCGACGAGGTTGAATTCATCCGGACGCGAGCCGACGCGTTGAGGCCGAAGCCTGACTGATTGAAGCCGTTGTCGTACGTGCACGGATCGGTGCCTTTATATTGCCCGATTGGATTTAAGGAAATGCCGGTCGGCACGATCTGATTGTCGAGGCCGGGTCCCACGATCAACGGCAGCGGGCTCGTAGCCGGATCGAAAACTTCCTCGATCGCGGTTTGGAGCGGCGAACTCGAGGCCTGTTCGTGCAGCAGCGCCCACCAGCCGTTTTCTTGCGTTGGCGGAACGTAGGTGCCGGGATAGAGCGGGTTCTTGAAGTTTGCTTGACCCAAAAATCCGTCGGACTGATAGCCCGCGGTCAAGCTGTCGCCGACTCCGACGATGGTAGTGAGAATCGGTTGCTGTTGCGATCGAGTCTTGTGCGCCGGCAAAACGGGTCCGGTACCGGCCGCGCCACCGCCGCCACCGCATGCCGCAAGCGCGCCCAGGACAACGATTGCGATTGGCTTTCGTACGTTTGCGAGTTTCATGACGAACCTCTAAAAGTTATAACGGAAAAACGTTCGGCGATCCGATGCCGAACTGGAGCTGTAGCTGCGTGGCCTTGAGCCCGCCGATAGCAAGCCCGCACGCGTTGGTTAGCGCCTGTTGCACGGTCAAGCACTTGATGCCGACGATGCCGTCCGGGCCTAGGTTGGTCGGGCCGCCGCTATTGAGCACGACCTGAACAAATCCGTACTTGCTGACCCGCTGCGAAGCGCCGAGAAAGTAAGCGATGAGATGCTCGGGGTACGGATCGGTCGGCAGATAGTCGCGCGCGCTCTGCGGCTCGAAGAAGACCGTCGTCTCGCGCAGCGGCGTGTACTCCAAATAGAGCACTTGCGGCACTTGCATCGAGTTGCCGACGTTCGCGCCGGCGGTGTGCACCAGCCACTGCGGCGCGATCGTGAACGTGCCGAACATCTTGGGCGTCTTCAAAAACGGAAGCGTGATCGCGACGGCGTAATATTGGGCCGTGCGCACGGGGATGTTCTCAACCGGACCGTCCGGCAGATCGTAGGTGAACGGAACGACGTCGTTGTTGTTCGGCGAGAATCCGATCTCGCCGCCGCGCGCGACGTACGTCGGCGAGATGACGACCGGAATCGCTCCGGGGCCCGGTATGTAATCGGACTTGATCAAGAACATCTTCTGGAGCATGAAGACGCCGAACGTATCCTTCGTGCGAACGTTGATGTTACGGCCGGCGCCGGGGCCGCATTGGTTCCCGCCGCTGAGATCGGCGCAGCCGACCGGGTTTTGAAAACCCGCCAAATAAACCGGTGCGAGCCCGCTGTTGAAGCCGTAGGGCCAATGCTGCAGCTGAAACATGCTCGCAACGAGCTTCGTCGACCAATTGAACTTGTAGCTCAGCAGCGCGTCCATGCCGCCCATCAGCCAGCCTTGGCTGCCGTACGATCCGATGTTGCCCGAGGGTGTGGCCATCGAGAAATCTACCATGTAGCCGAAACGGTCGCCGGGCAATTCCATGCCGGGAATCGGCGGCTGGCCAACCGGCGGCACTTGCGCGACGGGAGTGCCCTGCTTTTGCGGTTTGGGCTGACTCATCGCGCTCTTGATCGCCTCGTTCGCGCTGGGGACGATTGTCTTTTGAAATACGTCGCCGGTGCCGTTATCGGCTGCAGCGGGTAACGCGCAGAGGCCGGCTGCGAACGCCGCTGCGGCGGCGGTTATCGCGCGTAAGGCTTTGGCGTGCATGCAACAACTCCTCAGGGCGCCGGTAACGGTGGTTATTAATTTTATCAGGTGGTTATTTGGGAGTTGCCCTACGCTATTCTAAATCCTTTTTACACACCAACCGGTGGAGCGGGTGCCGTCGTCGTCACCTCGCCGCGCGTTTGTCCGTCGCGCCCGGCTCGGTGATTGGGCATTTCGAGCGACTTGATGATGACGTAGAGCACCGGCGTGATCCCAAGATTCAAAACCGTCGACATCAGCATTCCACCGAAGACGACAGTCCCCAACGAATGGCGAGCCGACTCGCCGGCGCCCGAGGCGAGAACCAGCGGGATCACTGCGATCACGAATGCGATCGAGGTCATGAGGATCGGGCGTAAGCGAGTCTGCGCGGCTCGCATCGCGGCCTGCACGATGGAGGCGCCCGCGCGCAGCTGCTGGTTGGCGAACTCGACGATCAAAATCGCGCTCTTGCTCGCCAAGCCGATCAGCATGACGTAACCGACCTGCGCGTAAACGTCCTGCGAGAGGGTAGGATCGAAGAGAAACGGGATCGGCAGATGACGCAGGTTGATGAAGAGCAGCGCGCCGAGCAATGCGGTCGGCACGGCCAGCAGCACGATGAGCGGGTCGATGTAGCTTTCGTATTGCGCCGATAGCACGAAGAAGACGAAGACCAGAGCCAGCACGAAGATCTCGATCGTCAGCGGTCCGGCGGCGATTTGGTCGAGCTGCAGGCCGGTCCATTCGAAAGAGACTCCCTTGGGCATCACGCGCGAAGCGATCTGCTGCATCGCTTGGATCGCGGTCCCGCTGCTGGTTCCCGGCGAGCTGCTGCCGCTCAGCTCGATGTTCCGGTAGAGGTTATAGTGCGAGATGATCGGCGGTCCCAAGACTTGGCGGATTTGCATCAACGAGGAGAGCGGCGTCATCACTCCGCCGGTCGAAGTGGTCGCGCTGGCTTCGGTGCCGGGCGCGGCCGTCGCGACCGCGTTCGGAACGACCGTCGTACCGGGCGCCGAACTCGAGTGGACGTAGAGGTTTTGGAGCGACGCGACGTTGTTTCTAAACGGTGCGTCGGCCTGAACGTCGACCTGCCACGACCGGTTGAGGTACGTGAAGTTGTTCACGTAGAGCGAGCCGAGATCGACCTCCATCGTGGTGAACACGTCTTGCAGCGAAACGCCGATGGCCTTCGCCTTGCTGCGGTCGATGTTCGACTCGATCTGCGGCGAGTCGATGCGGTACTGGGTGAAGACGTTCTGCAGTCGCGGGTCTTGCGCCGCGGCGCCCATAACCCCATAAGCGGTCTTCATCAAGTTGTCGAGTCCGACGTTGCCGCGATCTTCCAGCTCGAACTGAAAACCGCTGAAGTTTCCGACGCCGTTGATCGCGGGCGGGTTGAACGCGAAGATCTGGGCCTGCGGGATTTGCGAGTAGAACGCGTAGTTAAGCCGCTGCTCGACTGCGAACGCGGAATGATCGATGCATGCCGCCGGATGCGCGAATAGGAAAATGAGCTGACACCACCCGGGCGACTTGCGGTCGCCCCACGGGGTGAGTAGGGTGAACATGATTCCGCGATTTGGCGCCGAGCCCGAAAAACCGAAGCCGCCGATGTCGAAGAGATGTCTGGTCTCCGGTTGGGCGCGGATGATCGCCTCGGCCTGCTTGGCGATGCGCTGCTCTCCCTCGAGCGACGTACCCTCGGGAGTCTGCACCAGCGTGATGAAGTAGCCGAGATCCTCGTCCGGCAAGAAGCCTTGCGGCGTCTTGGCCGCCAGGAATAGCGTCAGCAGCAGTGCGCCGGCGAAGACGCCGACCACGGGCCAGCGCCGGCGAAACATGACCGGAAGCGCGCGCGCGTACCAATCCCTGAAGCGCTTGAATCCGGCGTTGAACGCGCGGAAAAATGCCGCTCGCGATTCAAATTCTCCGGTCAGCAATCGCGCCGACATCACCGGAGCGAGTGTCAGCGCCTGAAACAGCGAGATCGTAATGGAAGCCGCGATCGTCAACGCGAACTGCCGGTAGATCTGCCCGGTGGTTCCGGGCAGAAACCCGACCGGAACGAAGACGGCCAGCAAGACGAGCGACGATGCAACGACCGCGCTCTGGACTTCGCGCATCGCCTCGGCGGCGCTGGCTACGCCGCTCTGCTTGCCCTTGTTCATCTCCATGTGGCGCGCGATGTTCTCGATCACGACGATCGCATCGTCCACGACTAGGCCGGTTGCAAGGGTCAGGCCGAAGAGGGTGATCGTGTTGATCGTGAAGCCGAAAAGCTGCATTACGAAGAACGTGCCGATCAGAGAGACCGGAATCGTTGCAGCCGGAATCATCGTCGAGCGGGGGTGCTGCAAAAAGACGAAGATCACGAGCACCACCAAGACGATCGACAACAGCAGCGTCAAGACGACTTCTTTGATCGACTCGTTCACGTAGGTCGTGACGTTGAAGGCGACGTCCCAGTTCATTCCGGTCGGGAACTGGGGCGCGAGCTGTTTCATCTCGGCGATGACGCGGTTCGATACGTCGATCGCATTGGCGTTGGGGTATTGCTGGACGCCTAGTCCAACGACCTTATCGCTGCCGTCGAAGCGCAGGTCGGTGCTGTAGTCTTCGGCGCCCAGCTCGACGCGCGCGACGTCGCCCAGCCGGACGTAGCCACCGTTGGGATTGGCTCGCAGAATGATGTTAGCGAATTGCGACGGGTCGGAAAGCTGGGTTAGAGCGTTGACCGTGTAGGTGTAGGGTTGATTTTTGGGTTCCGGCGGCCCGCCGATGCTTCCCGCGGCAACCTCCGCGTTCTGTTCTTGAAGCGCGCTGACTACATCGCTCGCGTCGAGGCCGTTCTGCTGCAGCTTGACCGGGTTGACCCAGATGCGCATCGCATATTGGCGCTGACCAAAAATAATAACCTGCGAAACGCCCGGCACGCGGGATAGGTTGTTGCTGATGTTGATCTGCGCGTAGTTGCTCATCGTCAACGCGTCGAGGCTCTTGTTATCCGACGTGAGCGCGATGCCCAAAACCCAGTTTTGCGAGGTTTTGGTCACCGAAATTCCCAGCTGCTGCACGGTCGCGGGCAGCAGTCCTATCGAGGACTGCACAGCGTTCTGGACGTCGGCGGCGGCGATATCGATGTTCACGCCGAGATTGAAGGTGCACGTAATCGTGGAGAGGCCTTGGCCGCTCGTCGAGGTGATGTATCGCAGTCCTTGGACCGTATTGACCGCCTGTTCGAGCGGCGTCGTCACTTGGGCCTCGACGGCTTGAGGGCTCGCACCGGTGTAGGTTGCGGTCACTGTGACGACTGGCGGCGCGATCTGCGGGTACTCCGAAACCGCCATCGCCGGCAGTACCACGAGTCCGGAGATGAGGATCAACAGCGAGCAGACTGCCGCGAGGACGGGCCGGCTTAGAAAGAGCTTCGACACGTTAGTGTTTCCAACCTGAGGGCACTACGCGAGGTTGCGCCGGTGGGAATATATTAAAAGGCCTGCTCCGCATGGTACGAGCTGCGCGAAAGCGGGCTCGCCACGACCTGATGAAATCCTCTGCGTCGAGCCAAACCGCCGAGCCGTTCGAACTGCTCGGGACGCACGAACTCGACGACCGGCAGATGCTTCTTGCTTGGTTGCAGGTACTGGCCCATCGTAAAGATGTCGACGCCGGCCGCGCGCGCATCGTCCATCGCGGCTTCGACCTCGGCTTCGGTTTCGCCCAAGCCCAGCATTAGGGACGTCTTCGTGTACCGGTCTGGCGCGCGATGCTTGGCGTGAGCGAGCACGGCGAGCGATTGATCGTAGCCGGCGCGCTTGTCGCGAACGAATGGTGTCAGTCGCGCAACGGTCTCGAGGTTGTGCGCGAACACGTCGGGCCGGGCGTCGAGCACGATGTCGACGGCGCGCAGATCGCCGCGATAGTCACCGCTGAGAATTTCGACCCGCGCTCCCGGGACGCGCTCGTGAATCGCGCGAACCGTGTTTGCAAAGATCAGCGCTCCGCCGTCGGCGAGATCGTCGCGATCGACCGCGGTTACGACCAAGTATTTCCAACCCAGGTCGCGCACCGCTTCGGCAACCCGCAGCGGCTCGAGCCAATCGATCTCGCCGCGCGGGTTTCCGGTTTTCACGTTGCAGAACCGGCAGCCGCGGGTGCAGGTATCGCCCAGAATCATGATCGTTGCGGTTCCGGCGCCCCAGCACTCGGCGACGTTGGGGCAGGCCGCCTCTTTGCAGACGGTGTGAAGCGACAGCGCGTTCACTTTTGCCTTCACGCGCTCGTACTCGTCGCCGATCGGCAACGACACCCGTAGCCACGGCGGTTTCCTTGTCCGCGGCGTGTCGGGACCTTTGTCACCCTGAGCCTGTCGAAGGGCGAAGGACGAAATCAGATCGATCGTAAGAGCCACGTTACGCCTCAAGCAGCTCCGCTTCCGAAAACTCGACCTCGAACGTTCGCGCAAGCTCTTCGAGCAGGATTGCTCTTGCCTCGTCCATGCCGACGAACCGGCCGGTTTCCGCGCAAAGCGACGTGATTCCGCGGTCGCTGAGCCCGCACGGGTTGATGAGGCGATCGTATTCGAGCTCGGCCGAAACGTTGAGCGCTAAGCCGTGCAGGCAAACCATCCGTTGTACCGCAAGGCCGATCGCGCAGATTTGGTTGCGGCCGACCCAGACCCCGGCATGCTCGGGCCATCGCTCGCCCGGCACGCCGAAGCGGGAACAAAGGTTGATGACGGCGGCTTCGAGCGCGCGCACCAGCGGCACGACCTCACGAAAACGCTGCAGCTTGCGGATCGGATAGACGACCAGCTGTCCCGGTCCGTGATAGGTCACGTCGCCGCCGCGCTCGATCGCAACTAAGTCGACGCCGCGGCGCGCCAGTTCTTCTTCCGAGAAAAAGACGTTTTCGCGCTTAGCTTGGCGTCCTAACGTAACCACCGGCGCGTGCTCGACGACGATCCACGTATCGGGCTCGCGTCCCTCGCGCACGGCTTCGTGCACGCGATGCTGCAGCTCCCACACCTCGCGGTAGGGCCGCAACCCCAAATCCAGCAACCGCGCCTCGGTCATCGCTAGCTGGAAGCTCCTACGGGTGTTTTGGGTTTGGGGTTGATGCTGTGAATCGCTTTGCCGTGCGCCGCTTCGGCCGCGTCCATGATTCCTTCGGTGAGGGTCGGATGCGGATGAACCGACAGCCCGACGTCTTCGAGCGTTGCGCCCATCTCCAGCGCCATCAGCCCCTCGCCGATCAGCGATTCGGCCTGCGGCGCGACGATGTGCATTCCAAGCAGAAGATCGCTCTTAGCGTCGGCCACGAGTTTGATGAGGCCTTCGGCTTCGTTCATCGTCCGCGCGCGTCCGCTGGCCGCGAGCGGGAACTTTCCGATGCGAACCTCGTAGCCGGCCGCTTTGGCTTCCTCCTCGGAAAGCCCGACGGTCGCGACTTCGGGATCGGTGTAAATGCAGTTCGGCACGGCAACCGGATCGAACGCCGCCGACTTGTCGCCCGAGATAACTTCGGCCGCAACGACGCCTTGCTTCATCGCGCGATGCGCGAGCAGCGGCTGACCGGTGACGTCGCCGATGGCGAAAATGTGGGCCACGTTGGTGCGCTGCTGCCGGTCGACCGCGATGAAGCCGCGATCGTCCACATCGAGACCCGCAGCCCGCAACCCTAAATTATCGGTAACGGGACGCCGCCCCACGGCGACGAGCACCATGTCGAATTCGCGCGTTTCGTCTTTATTTGCGGTGCCTTCTCCGTTGAGCGTCGCTCGCACCGTGCTGCCGCGCTTCTCGATCGCGCCAACCTTGGTGTTGAGCATGATTTCGATGCCCTGCTTCTTGAGAATGCGCCCCAGGGTCTTGCCGATCTCCAGGTCCGTTCCGGTGAGAATCTGCGGCATCATTTCAACCACTAAGACTTCGGCCTCCAGACGACGGTACACGGTCGCAAACTCGAGTCCGATCACGCCGCCGCCGACGACCAGCAGGCGTTTGGGAATGCGCGCGAGCTTGACCGCATCGTCGGAGTTGATGATCGTCTCGCCGTCGCGCGGCCATGCTTTAACGTCCACGGGCGCCGACCCGGTTGCGATCACGAACTGCGATGCGGCAATCCGCGCGGTCCCGCCGTCTTGCGAGGTAACGTCCAGCTCGCTGGGCGACGTGAACGTCGCCTGACCGCGCACGAACTCGACGCCGTTGGCTTTGAAAAGCGTCTTCACGCCGCCGACGTTTGCATTAACGACGTCCGTTTTGAACTTCGCGACGGCTTCACGATCGACTTGGGCTTTGGGCACTTTGAGCCCGATCGCGGCGGCGCGCTCGATGTGCCGGATCACTTCGCCGACGTGCAAGAGCGCTTTGGTGGGAATGCAGCCCCAGTTCAGGCAGACGCCGCCCACCTCGTCGCGATCGATGCAGACGACTTTCTTGCCGAGTTGTCCGAGCCGAATGGCTGCGTGGTAGCCGCCCGGCCCGGCGCCGATGACGGCCACGTCAACTTGTTGTCCTGCGGTGGTGCTCATACGGCACGTTTCGCACCAGACGAGAGCGTTCCCCAGGGAGTTGGGCGAAATGGAGTCATCCAGTGTCCCCAATTGGATGGGCCGGATTGCTGCCGGAGCTCGATCGCGACTCGATCGTGCCCCTCTATCGGCAAATCTACGAACATCTGCGCGAGGCGATTCTGACCGGAACGCTTCCCGAGTCAACCCGGCTGCCGCCCGAGCGCACGATGGCCGAGCGTCTGGCGGTCAATCGGAGCACCATCGTCCATGCCTACCGCGAGCTGGTCCGCGACAGCTTGATCGAGCAGCGCGTCGGCTCGGGTTCGCGCGTCGTCCCGCAAGTGCGGGGCGGCCAGCCCGAGCGCGCTGCCGGCGTCCCGTGGTGGATCACGCTGCCGCCGTGGCGCGTGGGGGCCTTCCCCAACGTTCTGGGCGAGCTGGCCGCCAAACCCGAGCCTGGTCGCATTTCATTCGTTCAGGGCGTCGCGCCCGACGAACCATCACCGCTCGCCGAGTTGGCAAAATCGTTCGGACGCGTTGCGCGCGATCCGCGCTTCGTGCTCTCGTACGGCGATTCCGAGGGCTACGAACCGCTGCGGGCGGCAATCGCGGCGCGCATGAACGCGCGCGGGGCGCGAACCGTAACGCCGGGCAGCGTCATCGTGCTCACCGGCTCCACGCAAGGGATCGCGATCGTCGCCCAAAGCCTGGCGGAGCCCGGCGACGAGATCATCGTGGAATCGCCGTCGTATCCCGGCGCATTGCAGGTCTTTCAGATCAACGGACTGCGCGCGATCTCTGTGCCGGTCGACGACGACGGCATGCGCGTCGACCACGTTGAAGCGGTGCTGCGCACGCGGCGGCCGCGGTTCATCTACACCATGCCGTCGCTGCACAATCCCACCAACGCGACGATGAACGCGGACCGGCGCGAACGGCTGGCCACGATCGCTCGACGGGCCGGCGTTCCGATCGTCGAGGACGACCCGTACGGTCCGCTGGCACCGGCGGGGACGCCGCTTGTGGCGCTCGCGCCCGACCACGTCGTTTACATCTCGACGTTTTCGAAGACGATTGCGCCGAGCTTGCGCGTCGGCTGGCTGGTTGCACCGCGCACGATCCTGGAGCGGCTGCTGTTGCGCAAGCAGGCTTACGACATGGCGACGAGCCTCTACGTGCAGGCGGCGATTGCCGATTATCTCGAGCGCGGCTACGACGCGCACGTCGAGGTGTTGCGCAACGAGCTGTTCGAACGGCGTGCCGTCGCCGACGAAGCGATCGGCAAGCACTGGCCCACCGGACTCAAGGCGACCTGTGGGTCCGGCGGTTTCTATTTGTGGGCCTCGACGCCGCGCGAAGTTAGGGCGCGCGCCTTGCTCGACGCCTCCGAACGGCTGGGCGCGTCGTTTCTTTTCGGCGAAGCGTTTTTTGCAAACTCCGGCGGCGATCATTACTTTCGGCTTGCTCTCACCGCGCCGGCGCGCCGCGAGATCGGCGAAGGGATCAGGCGAATCGGTGAGGCGATCTCCGCGATACGTTCGTGACGAGCATCCAACGCCGCTTGCTGGGCTGGTACCGGCGCCATGGGCGCGCGACCCTGCCCTGGCGCGTCGAGCGCAGTCCGTATCGAACGATCGTCAGCGAGTTCATGCTCGCGCAGACGCAGGTAGATCGAGTGGCACCGGCGTTCGAAGCGTTCGTAGCGCGTTTCGCCGATTTTCAGATGCTGGCGCGGGCCTCGCCCGGCGACGTGCTGCGCGCGTGGAGAGGCCTCGGGTACAACGTGCGGGCGGTGCGCCTGCATCGTCTTGCTCAAATCGTTGTTGAAAAGCACGGTGGTCTGCTGCCCTCGCAGCGCGAGCAGCTGCGGGCCTTGCCGGGCATCGGCGCATACACTGCAGCGGCGGTCCGCGCCTTCGGCTTCGGCATCGACGACGCGCCGATCGATACGAACGTCCGGCGAATCGTCAACCGGCTCTGCTTTGGAGTAGAGTTTCCGCGTGCCGCCGCAGCCTCGAAGCTCGACGCGCGGGTCGCTGCACTCGTGCCGCGCGGTCGCGCGCACGACTGGAACTCGGCCCTGATGGATCTGGGAGCCGCAATCTGCACCGCACGCGCACCGAAGTGTCTGATTTGCCCGCTGCGTGGCGATTGCGCTGCGGCGCCGGTCGACGCCCAAATGCTCGACCGCTTGCGCGCGGCCGGCGCGAAGCGGCCTTCTCCGCAAAATAGCGTCCCGTTCGCACAGACGACGCGCTATGCGCGCGGCCGGATCGTGGATCGGTTGCGAGAGCTGCCGCCGGGAGAGCGCATCTCGTTGATGGACCTGCATCGCTCGTTGGCCGCGGTAATTCCCGGGCGCAGCATCGAGGATGTGCGCGAGTTCGTCGAGGCGCTCGAAAGCGACGGGCTCGTCGCCCGCGACGGAAGCCGGGTGGCGCTGCGAGAATAGGGCGGCGTGCCGCGCATCCCATTTCCGAAGAAGAAGGTACCGCGCCGGGTGGCGCTCGAGCAGCTTTCCATTCTCGAGCGGACGTATCCGCACGCCGTGACGGCACTCGAGTATCAAAGTGAATTTCAGTTGCTGATTGCAGTGATTCTATCGGCGCAATGCACCGACGCGCGCGTCAATATGACCACGCCGGCGCTTTTCGCCAAGTATCCGACGCCCGAGAAGCTCGCGCGCGCGCAGCAGGCCGACGTCGAGAAGATCATCAAATCGTGCGGCTTCTTTCGCATGAAGGCGAAGAACATCATCGCCTGCGCGCGCGACATCGTCGAGCGCTTTGGCGGGCGCGTACCGCGGCAGCGCGAGCAACTGGAGTCGCTGGCAGGGGTCGGGCGCAAGACGGCAAGCGTTGTGATGGCGGCCGCTTTCAACGAGGAGGCGCTGGCGGTCGACACTCACGTCTTTCGCGTTTCGCATCGCCTCGGTCTGACGCTCGGCACGACGCCACGCCGGGTGGAAGAAGACCTCACGGCCTTGGTGCCGCCGCAAAAATGGGGCGACTGCACGCACTGGCTGATCATGCACGGTCGGCAGATTTGCAAGGCTCCGACGCCCTTGTGCGCGCGCTGTCCGGTCAACAAACTCTGCCCGACGCCGCGGATCATCGCCCGACTCGCGCGATGAGCAAGGCGCTGCTTTGGCTGGCCGCGCTCTTGTGGGCCGCGCCGGTTCGCGCCGCGGAGCTCTCACTCGATACGGTTTACGCTAAGGAGCCGTTGTGGGGGCGCATGATTGCAAACGTCACCTGGTCGCCGGACGGGAGGCGCTTTCTCTACGTGCGGCGCGGTCAGGATCCCAGCGAGGCGGTTCCGCTGTTGCTCTACGACGTCGCGAGCCGAAGATCGCGCATCCTGATCGCCGCCGCAGCGCTTGGGCCGCAAACGCCGCAAGTTCTGCAGTGGTCGCCCGACGCAACTCAAGTGGCGCTGCTGGAGAGCGGAACGCTCTATAGCGTCACGATCGCGGATTCGCAGACGCGGCGCATCGCCGGCGACGTCGACGACGCGCAGTGGTCCCCGCACGGCGATAAGCTGGCGTACGCGCACGCCGCCGATCTGTACGTCGCAAGCGTCGGCGCTCGCATCGTCATCCGCCGCCTAACGCGCGGCGGCATTGACAACGACGTGCTTCATGGCACGCTCGATTGGGTCTATCCCGAGGAGCTCGGTATCGAACACGCCTTCCGGTGGTCTCCCGACGGCAGGCAGATCGCGTATCTGACCATGGACGAGCGACGCGTCACCAACTTCCCGATCGTCGACTTTCTCACGATCGACAATGCGGTCGATCACGAGCGCTATCCGCTGGCGGGAGAGGCCAATCCGCGCGTTACGCTGCGCGCCGTCGATCTTGCCGGCGGCCGCGATCGTCTGGTCTACGATGCGGCTCGCCGCGACGAGTACGTTGCGGCGTTCGACTGGATTGCGCGCACCGGCGCGCTGGAAGCCGAGATTCTGGATCGGGCGCAGCAGACGATGCGCCTCGACGTCTGGCGCGATGCGCGCGGCGATCCGTCAGGGATTTACTACCAGAGATCGAGCACGTGGGTTGACGTGCAGCCGCTCCCGTTTTGGCTGCCCGATGGGCGATCGGTCTGGCTGCTCGACCGAGGCCCAACCGCGGGCATTTATCTGCGCGCGCGCAACGGCTCACTATCCAAGCTCACCGGCGCCTATCGCGTTTTCTCATTCGACGGTGTCGCCAACAACGGTACTGCGTACTTCACCGCCGCGTATCCGACCCGTCGCGATAACTCGCTCTTGGAGATCTCGCTGCAGGCTCCGTCGATGCCTCGAAATCTAACGCCGGCGCCGGGCTGGCATGCGACGACGCTGGCGCCGAGCTTCGACCGTTTCACCGACGTTTACAGCCGTCTAAACGATCCGCCGCGATCCGACCTGGTCGAAACGGCTTCGTTGCGAAATGAGACGCTCGTGTCCGAAAACGCGGCGCTCAAGTCGCAGCTGCTGACGACGGCGATGCTCGAAGTCCCGTCGCAATATGGCCCGCTCGATGCCACCATCCTGCAACCTCCCGGCTTCGATCCGTCCAAGCGCTATCCGGTCGTCGTCCTCGTCTACGGCGGCCCCGATGCGCCGACTACCGCCGATCGCTTCGGTGGGCTTTACCACCAGTTGCTGGCGCGCGCGGGTTTCATCGTATTTTCGATCGACGGTCCTGCCTCACAGGTTGACGACGACGCGCACGTGCGGCTGTTATACCATAACTTCGGTCCCGGCTCGCTGCTGGGCCAGGAGATCGGCGCGCGTTATCTCGCCTCGCTTGCATACGTGGATGCCGCGCGAATCGGGATTTGGGGATGGAGCTTCGGAGGCTACGAAACCTGCTATGCGCTGACGCACAGCAAGCTCTTCAAAGCGGGCGCCGCGGTCGCGCCCGTCACCGACTGGCATTTCTACGACACGATTTATACCGAGCGATATATGGGGCTGCCGGCCCAAAACGCGGCGGCCTACGAGCGAAGCTCGGTGCTCGATGCCGCGGATCGGCTCAACGGCCCGCTCCTGATTCAACACGGAACCGCCGACGACAACGTGCACATGGCCAACAGCATGGCGCTGATCCAGCGCTTCATTCTCGCGCGCGAGTCGCGGGTGCTGTTCTATCCCTATCCACGCAAAACGCACGGGATCCGCGGGCTGCTGCAGCAGCGCTCGGTCTTCGCGCACATGCTGGATTTCTGGAAAACGATGCTCTAGAAGTCCGTGTCGGGAGACCGAGGGTCGAGCGGCTGGCGCAGGAAATATTCGGCGTCGCGCGTCGTCTTAATCGGCGTGAACGAGTGCGGGCTCTGCGAGAACTGGAAGCAATCGGAGAGATCGTCCGCGCGGACGTCGGTCGTGCCGAGCGATCCCAGCCCGAAGGCTTTCTCGGTGAACTTCAAGATGCTGCCAAACTCGTGCTGGACGTGTGAAACGTAGCCCTGCTTGGCGTAGGGACTGATGACAATCAGCGGCACTCGCATTCCCAGCTCGTACGAGTTGTACTGCGGCGGCGAGACGTGGTCGTACCAGCCGCCCCAGTCGTCCCACGTCACGACGATGGTCGTGCTGTCCCAATACTTGCTCTCTCCGACGGCGTTGACGACCGATGCGACCCAGTCCGGGCCGCTTCCGTTTGTGATCCCGGCATGATCGGAGGCCAATTCCGTCGGCGTAACCCAAACCACGTTCGATAGCGCGCCGTTCTTGATGTCGGTCAACACCTTCGAGGGCGGCCAAACCACGTCGGTTGAAAACTGCGAGCCGTAGCGGATGTGTTTGATCGCGTCGGGCCCGTTCCAAAGGCCCGCTCCCGGTCCGGCCTGATAGTAGTGCCAAGTTAAGCCTTTCGCGTCGGCCAAGTCGGAAAGCGCCGGACGGTCGAAGCACGGATAGGTCAATTGATCCTCGGTTCCGTTGGTGTCGATCAGCATTACCAGCGATCCCACCGGAGCATCGCAGCCGCCGGTAAAGCCTTGGTCCGACGTGTACGGGTTCTCGGCCGCACGCAGCGAGGAGCCTGTCGCGATCGTCGACGTCCCGCTCAAAATGTACTGGTGCGCGGGAAAACTCGGCCCCTCTTGCGTTGAAAACATCTCGTCGCCGAATGCGTACTGCTCGGCCATCGTGAAGTATGGCTGTACTTCTTTCTGCGGGACGTAGCCGTACGCGCGCAGATACTTCTTAGGGCAATCCCTCTGAGCCGCACGGCAAGTCGAAAGCACCAAGCTGAAGCCGTTCATCGCGCCGCCGTTGTAGGCTGTCTCAAAAGCCGGATGCGAGTGATCGAGGTCCCACGGCCCGGTCAGCAGCGTCGGCTGCAAGGCGACCTGCACGCCTGCGGTGTTCTCGCCCGACTTGACCGTGTCGGCTCCGGGCAAACCGTTGAAAAGATTGTCGGTCGTGCGGTTCTCTTGAAAGATGATGACGACGTGCTTGATCGTTCCGCCTCCAAAGAGCCCGTGCGCCGGCGCAGGCCCGGCGTGCCGCGGCAAAACCGCAGCCGTCGCCGAATTTATCGACGGCGCAAGCCCTTGCGAGACGCCGTGCGAGTTGGACGTTTGGGCGCATCCGGCCAGTGCGACGGCCAGCAAGCCGGCCGCTGTACGCAGCTTT
>DASRXM010000014.1:0-32087 GCA_035654155.1 Candidatus Babeliales bacterium | reverse complement strand
TATCCCCGCGTGGACTTCATGCTGCGCAGCCACTCTCCGGCTTGGTCGTATCCGACGCGCTACACGTTTGAGGATCTTGCCGATCGCCTTCCGGTGGATTCCGAAACCTATATGGAAGCTTTCGTTTCGGCCGCGCAGCAGCTGCGCCCGCGCTATGCCGTTCCGTTTGCAAGCGGGATATGCCACCTCCACCGTGAGGTGCGCGACGAAAACCGGTTCCTAGTGACGGCGGCCGAGATGCGCGGGTATTTCGAATCGAACGCCTCGCGTGTGCCGAACACGAAGCTGGTGGTCATGCCGGCGGGCAGCAGCTGGTCGTCGCAGCGGGGCTTCGAACTGACCGACAACGCCGTCGACGACGTGGTTGCCTATGCCGAAGCGCGCGCGGCAACTCAAGCCGAGCGCCTCGAAGAGACCTACCGCTCCGAGGATGCCAAACAAGTTGCGTACGCCGACTTTTCGGCCTACTTCGAGAATTTCTTCAGAGCCACGCGTTGGCTGCGGCCGCTTGCCTGCGGCGCCCGCTGGGTTTTTGCGATCGAGCGTCCGGCGGAATTTTGGACGCTGGACTTCGGAAAAGCTTCGATCGAGGCGGGCACTCAAATGCCGGATCGCTACGACAGCGTCATCAAGGTAAGCCCGGCCGTTCTCTCGGGCGGATTGCGAAACGGCGTCTTTACCAACATCGACATCGCCAAGCGATGGCGCGTGCACGTCAAACGCGACCGCGCGATGCGTCATTTCGTGATCGCCAATCTGCTGCTGCTCTACGAGGCGGAGTATCTTTCGCCGCGGCGTCTCTTGTCGTGGCGTTTCCTGAGCGGTTACGCGCGCCGCCTGCCCGAAATCGTCGACTATGCGCTCATGGCGCTGCGCACGGTGTCCAAGGGCAAGGAGTCGATCGTTACGGCCGTGACGAGCATTGCCGAAGGGTAGGTGGTGCGCGGCGGCGATTGCCCTCGCCGCTTGCGCCGGTTCGTATGCCCCGCCGGCTCAGATGCCGGCCGCAAGCGCCGGAGCGAGGGAGCCGGCGTCGCGAACGCCGATTCGTCACGTGGTGCTCGTGATCCAAGAGAACCGGACCTTTAACGACTTCTTTGCCACCTTTCCCGGCGCCGACGGTACGACCAAGGCGACGATTGAGGCCTATTCGCCCTGCGACATCGCTCGTACCCAAACGATCGCGCTCAAGGAAACGACCCTGATCACTCCGCGCGATCTCGACCATACGTACGTCGGGTACGCGACCGCCCGCAACGGCGGGCAGATGAACGGCTTCGACAAGATCGACTACGGAAACGGCGTGCCGGAATGCACGTACCCCTACCAATACACCAACCCCGATCAGATCGAGCCGTACTGGATCATGGCCAAGACGTACGCGCTGGCCGAGCACATGTTCACCGTGCAAGGCAGCAGCAGCTTCACGGCGCATCAGGATCTGATCGCCGGCGGTACGGTGATAGCGCCCAACGAGGCGCTGGTCGATTTGCCGTCGTGCTCCGGCTCGACGTGCATCTGGGGTTGCGACGCGCCCAAGGGCACGGTCACCTCTTTGATCACGCAGAACGACGATTTCCAGCCCGGGAAAGGCCCGTTCCCGTGCTTGAGTTACGCAACGCTGCGCGACTTGCTCGACCGCAAGCACGTTTCGTGGAGATACTACGTGCCGCCGATGTGCTGCAACACGTTCGGCAAGCTGATGAGCGCGTTCGACGCGATCAAGGCGGTCCGTTACGGCCCGGAATGGACCGACGGCCACATATCCACACCCCAGACGAACATCTTCAGCGACATTACCAAACAGAAGCTCCAGTCCGTATCGTGGCTGATACCCGACGAGAACGACTCCGATCATCCAGGCACGCACTTCGACACCGGACCGTCGTGGGTAACCAGCGTCGTCAATGCGATCGGCCAAAGTTCGTATTGGAAGACGACCGCGATCGTAATCGTGTGGGACGATTGGGGCGGGCTGTACGATAATCTCAATCCGCCGCAGGTGGGATACGGCGGACTGGGCTTCAGGGTGCCGGCGATCGTGGTTTCGGCTTACGCGAAGCCCCACCACATCGCACAGACGCATTACGACTTCGGGAGCATCCTGAAGTTCATCGAGGACAACTGGGATCTCGGAACGCTCGGGGGAAGCGACAAGAACGCTGCCAGCATCGGCGACTGCTTTGATTACTCACAAAAGCCGATCGCCTTCAGCCCAATCCCGTCGAAGTATCCCTTGGCGTACTTCCTGCGCCGCAAGCCGTCGTATCTGCCGGTCGATACAGACCTCTAGGAGAGCTCGGGTCGGCTGAGGTTCTCTCAGGGAGCCGCGTCCGCTCGAAAAGCCAAATAGGCCAAAGAACCTGCAGGTGAAGCCTATTTGTGGGTAGGAGTTATCACGCCCCCGGCTCCGACCGGGATTCCCGTGGTTTTGAGCCTGATGAAGGCACTTTCATGAAAGCAAAAAAGGAGCGTTTCGAATGAGAATTTCGAGGACGGCCACGTACGCACTCGGCGTATTAGCGGCCGCCGCCCTTGTCGCTGGTTGCAGCGGCACAGGGTCACAGTCCGGTGCTCTCGCCCCGACCACCGTCGGCAGTGCGGCGCACCATGCAGCTCCGCTCCACCGCGGCCTGCAAGACACGTACATCTCGGTGAAACCGTTCAGCGTGCATCCCAGCCACAAGAAGTCGTGGATCTCGCCGGCCGTGAAGGATGCGCCCCGCATACTCTTCCAGTCCGACTCGGGGACCGACGTAGTCTACGTCTTCACGTTACCGGACCTATCGCTGAAGGGAACCCTGACGGGCTTCTCCGAGCCGCAAGGCGAGTGCTCGGATAGCTCGGGGAACATCTACATTACCAACACCGGTACGGAGCAGGTGTTCGAGTACTCGCGCACCGGCATCCTGATCAACACCTTCGACGACTCGACCGGCTACCCGGTCGGTTGCGCGGTGTGGGGCAACGACCTCGCCGTTACGAATATCTTTGATTTCAGCGGCCCAGGCTCGGTGCTGGTATACTCGATCTCGAATCCGACGAGCACGCCGACCAGTCTAAGCAACCCCGACCAGTACTACTACTACTTCGACGGATACGACACGAGCGGCGACATCTGGGTCTCGGGTCGCGATGACAGCGGCGTCTACATCCTGTCGGTCTGCGCGGCGGGCGGCACGAGCTGCAGCACGCTCTCGCTGAGCGACGGGACGATCTACTTCCCGGGCGCCGTTCAGTACAGTTCGGTCAACAACAGCTGGTACGCATTCGACCAGGAATGCGGCGATACCGAAGCTGCCTGCGGTTATCCGGTCTCGGCTAGCGGCGTCCTTGGCGCGGAGATTCCGCTCTCCAATTACGAAGGCGGCAGCGCCTGCGACGTCGTCCAAGCCACCATCGGGGCACCGTACGGCCAGAAGTATCTTGCCGGCGGCGACTACGAGTACTGCGGCTATACGGCCTCCACCACCAACCGTTGGGGATTCCCAGGGGGCGGAACGCCGAGCTGGTACAACGACAGCGCGGGTCAGGACGTGCCGATCGGCGCGGCCATCAGCGCGAAGTAGCGGTAATCGCTTAACCGCGAACGAAAGAATATGGGCTCGCTTCGGCGGGCCCATATTTATTTGCCATGAAGTGTGTTCGACTGCTAGGCTATGCGCTGCCGGCCGCCGCCGTGCTGCTGAGCGCCTGCGCAAGCCTGTGCTCGACGCCGGTCGCGCCGGCGTCAAGCAACGCACTCATTGCGGTTTCGGGCAGCACCGTAATGACGCGGGCCGATCACCGCAGGTCGTGGATGTCGCCCGGCGCTAAGCACGGAAATCTGCTCTACGTTTCGGACGCGGGGACCTTCGACGTCCGCGTCTATCGCTATCCGTCGCTGGCGCCGGCCGGAACGCTGACCGGCTTCGACCGGCCCGAAGGCCTGTGCAGCGACGGCCGCGGGAACGTCTGGGTTACGAACACGCTCTCGTATGACATCCTCGAGTTCGCGCACGGCGGTACCAGCCCGGTCGCAACCCTGGTGGACCCGGTCGGTTATCCGGCCGGCTGCGCGGTCGATTCGAGCAGCGGAAACCTTGCGGTTACCAACCTGTACGATTTCAGCGGAACGGGTTCGGTAATCGTCTATCACAACGCCGGCGGCACCCCGACGCCGTATGCCAACTCCGCGTTCTACGAATATTATTTCGACGGATACGATGGGAAAGGAAATCTCTACGTAGACGGCAGGACGATCAGCGGCGCGTACGTGATCGCGGTGCTTGCGCGCGGCAGCAGCTCGCTTTCGCTCGTATCGGTGACGGGCGGCACGATCTACTTTCCCGGCACGGTCGCGACGCATGGTTCCACGCTGGTGCTGGGCGATCAGCAATGCAAGAACAGTGCGACGTCGTGCCTTTACGCCACCTCGGTCTCCGGCAAAACCGCTCGCATCACGGCAACGATTCCTCTCGCGACGGCTTGCGACGTAGCCCAAGCCTGGGTCGGGCCCAGCGCCGTGGCCGGCGGCGACTACGAGTACTGCGGCTCGGGTAAAAGCGGCGTCGACATCTGGCGTTACCCGGCCGGCGGAAAGCCGGTCGCGAGTAAGAGCGGATTGCAAATGCCGGTCGGTGCAACCCTCAGCCGCTAGCGACGCTAGTCGTCGCCGATGATGTTTCCCGGCTTGCGTCGCTGCGACGACGATCCTTCCAGACGCATCCAGTAGGAGGCCGACCTGCCCCCGGGGATCTTTTCGAATTTACGCGGCTGCTGCGAATAGTCGAATGCATCGGTCGCCGGATCGTTGGCGCGCTTGTCGCTGGCGGCAAGGTGAGGCAATCCAAAGTTGTCTTCGATGAAGCGCAGAACGCTTGCGGTTTCGTATTGGACGTGCGTGACGTAATTTTGCTTGGCGTAGGGCGAAACCATTAGCAGCGGAACGCGAAACCCGAGCCCGTCGTAGTCCTCGTAAACGGGTTGGACCGGATCGAACCACCCGCCCCAGTCGTCCCACATGATGAAGATCGCGGTAGATTTCCAAAACGGACTCTTGCCGATTGTATCCACCAGCGATGCGACCCACGAGGGACCCTTGTTTGCATCGAGTCCGGCGTGATCGGAGGTTACGAGGGTCGGCGTTATCCAGGTGATGTCGGCAAGCTTGCCGGCGGCAACGTCGACCAGAAACTGCGCGGGCGGGTTGATGACGTCGGTGCTCCAGTCGGGTCCGTAGTAAACTGCTTCATCCGCCTGATACGACGACCATAGACCGCCGCTGCCGCTGCCGTCGAGCGAACCTGCATAGAAGCGCCAACTCAGGCCCGCCTTATCGGCGTCGATCCCAATCGTCGGATTCGAAAAGCAAGCCAGGACGTACGGCCCAAACGCGCGCTGCGCAGTTAGCGTCTGCACGAAGTTGCCGCTCCCGCCTTCGCATCCCCAGTCCCCGCCCGGAGAGTTGACGGATCGGCTTGCGTATGCGGCGACGGCGTACTGATGGGCGACGAAGCTACCGTCGAGGTTGGAGGCAAACATCTGGTCGGCAAGGACGTATTGCTTGGCGATGTCCCAGTACGGCGCCGTTTCTCTTTGCGGCACGTATGCGTAGGCGAAGTTTGGCGGCTGACCCGGACCGGCCGTCTCCTGGTTCCAGCCGTCCATTTTGCAATCGGTTCCCGGCAAGCTGCCTTGTCCGTCGCAAGCGAGGAAGAACGCCCGCGAGGAATGGTCGATGTCCCAGTCCGTGGAGAGCCCTTGTTTGTGGAGCACGATCTTCGTGCCGTCGTTATCGTAACCGTAATTCTGCGTCGTCGCACCCGGATAGCCCATGAAGAGGTTGTTGAACGAACGGTTCTCCTGAAGGATGAAAACGACGTGTTTAATCGGCGTGCTGGAAGTGCGGTGTACGACTTGGACGGTGCTCTCGCTCGCCGGTGCCGGCGAGCCTCCGGCAGGCAAGCTTTGCGAACCGCCGACGTTGCACGCCGTCAAGGCAGCCGCGAACGCGGCAAGCGCCGCATGCCTGAAGAGTCGGATCACAATGCTCCTTCTGGCCGGTAGGACCTCGGGAAACCATGGGTTCCCGTGCGGCCGGCTAATAACCTCGATATGAGACGGCTGATGCTTCTTGCGGCGCTTATGCTTGCGGCCTGCTCCTTAGCGGCGCAACCGGTTACGCCCGTCGCCGGCAGCGATTGGGTGCTGCGGACGGGCGCCGGTAAAATCAAGCACGTCGTCTACATCGTCCAAGAGAACCGCAGCTTCAACGACCTTTTCCAAGGCTATCCGGGAGCGTACACCGTTTCCGTCGGCAAGGAATCCAACGGAAAGCGGATCGAGCTGCAGCCGATCGGCTTGGCCGTCACGTACGAAATCGATCATTCAGCAGCGGCAATGTTCGCCGGCTGCAACGGCACCGGAAAACTTCCCGGAACGAAGTGCCGGATGGATGGATTCAATCGCGAGATTCTGTACGACGGTCCGCGCGACGGCCAGTATGCGTACGTGCCGCATAAAGACAGCAAGCCGTACTTCGACATGGCGCACGAATGGGTGGTTGCGGATCACATGTTTCAATCGCAGCTCGACGAGAGCTTCGTGGCCCACCAATACGTGATCGCGGCCCAGGCGCACGCGAGCGTCGATTTGCCGGAAGGGCCGTGGGGATGCGAGCCGGGGCCGAGCGACTTCGTCGCAACCATCACCGCCGAGCGCACGATCGGCGCCAATCAGCTGCCGTGTTTCAACTATCGGACGCTTGGCGACGAGCTCGACGAAGCCGGTTTATCGTGGCGTTTCTATTCGTCGAAATACGACACGCCTTCGAGCGGATTCGGCGGTGTATGGTCGAGCTATCAAGCCGTCAAGCACATCTACGACGGTCCCGACTGGAAGAAAGACGTGATCACCCCGCAGAAGCGATTTCTCACCGACGTTCCGGCCGGCGAGTTGGCCGACTTCACCTGGATAACGCCGATCTGCTACAACTCCGACCACACCAACTGCGGCGGGGGATTCGGTCCGTCGTGGGTCGCCGCGATCGTGAATACGATCGGCCGGAGCAAGTTTTGGAGCTCGACCGCGATATTCGTGCAATGGGACGACTGGGGAGGACTCTACGATCCGGTCGCGCCTCCGTTCGAGGATTACGACGGCCTTGGATTCCGCGTGCCGCTGCTCGTCATCTCGCCGTATGCTAAGCAAAACTACGTTTCGCACGTGCAGTACGAAACCGCGAGCGTCTTGCGTTTCGCCGAAGACCTGTGGGGCCTAAAGCAACTCGCGGCGGCCGACCGCCGCGCGGCCTCGCCGGCCGCCGACTGCTTCGATTTCACGCAGAAACCGCGCGCCTTCATTCCGATCAAAGCGCCCAAGGGAATCAAGTTCTTCCTGCATCAGAGCGAAGATCTGCGCATTCCGGACGAAGAGTGAAAGAGCAGCGGTGTCATCCTGAGCGGAGCGCCGCACTGTGTCATCCTGAGCGGAGGCGCATAGCGCCGTAGTCGAAGGACGGCTCCGCCTTTGTGACTCCATGAGCGCGACTTCGCGATTTTTTCGGGCCAGCCATGGATGGCTGTTTCAAAACTTCGTTAACTCGAAAAAACGCGAGAGCAGGAGCGGCACATGGATGTGCCGCGACGAGCGCTCGCGCGGTGGAGTCACAAGGGTGGAGCCGTCCTTCGACTGCGCTCGCTGCCGCTCGCTCCGCTCAGGATGACACAGTGTGCTCGCTGCGCTCAGGATGACACAGCTGCGCTCGCTCCGCTCAGGATCACACAGCCGCAAATGAAAGAGGCGGCGCGTGCGCGCCGCCTCTGTTTGCCGGCCTTGCGAAGCTCCTAGTAGAGGCCAACTCCGTGAGGCGTTCCCCAACCCGAGGGGCCCGAGTAGGTCTTGAACTGACCGGTCCCGGCTTGGCAGAGATACTCTCCGCCGCACGAGCCGTCGTTTCCGGTGCTGATCGTGTTGAGGTCCTTGAGACGCTGCTTTTGGCGGCGATCCCAGAACTCTCTGGCAGCGTCGCGCGTGGCTTGATTGCCGCGCAGTGCGAAGGTCGCCGCGTTGAGCGGCGTCGCGACGCTCGTCCCACCAACTTCAAACCAGCCGCCGTAACCATAGGTGTCATATTCGGCGACGTCCCACGCCACGGCCGAAACGTCGGCGATGGTGCGAGAGGTGCAGTCGGGATCGTGTTGCCAGGTCGGCTTGGTCACGCCGGTCGCGCAACCCGCGCCGGCGCCATCCCAAACGGCTTCGGTATACTGCGAGCCGCTCTGAGAGATCGTGTCGCCGCCGACGGCAACGACGGTTGGCAACGCCGACGGCGCGCCGGTTTCGTTGTAACCGTAATCGCCCGAGGCGGCCAAGAACGTCACGCCCGCGACGTCAAAGTATGACTGGTCGACGCAGCTGAACGAGCCGTAGCAAATCCAGCTGTTGCTTACGACGTGCGCGCCCAGCGTCACCGCTTCGGCTTCGGCCGTTTGGAGATCGCTGGTGTCGGCGCCGTTGGCTTCGATCAGATAGATCGTGCAATTCGGGCAGGCGGCCGAAACCATCTGAACGTCGAGATCGATCTCAACGCCCCACCCTTCCGATCCGCTCGGATAGTTGCCCTGTTGTCCGTCCTGATTGTACTTCGTGAAGTTCGCGGTCCCGAGCCCGAACTCGGTACGATACTCCGCGAGGTCGGAGGCAACGTTCGGGTTGTCGTAGGCATCCACGATCGCGACGATCTGGCCTGAGCCGTTCGTCTGGTACGGAAGATCGTAGATCGATTCAATGGTGCTGGGCGTCCAGCCGGCAATCGTGTGACCGATGCGGCTCTTGTTCTCAATGAGAGCCGTGCAGGTCGGCTTGCCGATGACCATCGGGCATGCCTCGCGCGCGAGGTTCTTTACTTTCCACTCCGGCATCACCGAATGCCGCTGCGCGGGCGAGGTCGTTTGGCCGGTGCTTCCCGGCAAGCTGGAAGAGCCGCCTGCATTACAGGCCGCCATGGCGAGCGCCGCAAGAATCGGCGCCACCCATTTGATGGATAGGTTCACAAATGCTCCTTTTACGTGGGCTGGTCTGGGACTCGAAAGATTAGTTTTCCATGAGGCGCGTACCTTGCCGCGGCAAAAAAATAGAGGCGCCGCTGTAGCGACGCCTCTAGCCGTTTGCTCGCTTTGGTTAAAAGGCCTTAATGCCGTCGGGCGTTCCCCAGCCCGAGGGCGCCGAGTATTGACCGTACTCGCCCGTCCCGGCTTGACAGAGATACGTACCTTTCAGACTCGCGGGACATTCGGCGACGAAGCCGCTGGTTATGGCGTGAAGCGCCTTTGCGATCTTTTTGGCTTTCTTGGCCAGCGTCCAGATATTCTCGGCATCGTTCTGCTTGCTCGCGTTCTCGGCGAGCCCGTAGATGCCGCCGACCAACGGCGAGGCGATACTGGTGCCCATAACCGTGAGCCATCCCTTGTACGGCCCATACGTGTCGTACTCGGCGACGTTTTGAGCGACCGCCGATACGTCGTTGTCGGTCCGGTAGGTGCACTTTGGATCGTGCTGCCACGACGGCTTGGTGATGCCCGACGCGCAGCCCGCGCCGCTGTCGGGCCAAACGGTTTCGGTGTATTGGGTACCGCTTACGTCAAGCTCCGTTCCGCCGACCGAAACGACGCTTGCGAGCGCCGCCGGTGCTTGCGTGCCGTACGCGTAGTCGCCTGCCGCCGCCAGATACACGACGCCTTTGGTATCGAAATACGACGTGTCGAGGCAATCGTTGGAGCCTTTGCAGCCCCAGCTGTTGCTGACGATGTGCGCGCCGAGCGTGACCGCTTCGGCCTCGGCAGTCTGGAGATCGCTCGTGTCTGCGCCGTTGGCTTCGATCAGGTAGATCGTGCAGAGCGGACAGACGGCCGAGACCATCTCGATGTCGAGATCGTCCTCGAGACACCAACCCGTTCCGCTGCCGGAGCACTCGGAGGGATAGTTGCTCTGCTGGCCGGTCTGATTGTACTTGTAAAACTTTGCCGTTCCTAGACCGAATTCACTGCGGTACTCGGCCAAGTCCGTAGCCGCGTCGGGATTGTCGTACGCGTCAACGATGGCGACGATCTGTCCCGATCCGCGGGTTGACGGCGTGTCGTAACGCGTTTGAAAGTTGCTCGGCACCAACCCCGCAACGCCGGCGGCGTTCGGGTGGATGTTTTTCACCTGCAGCAGTACGTCGCATTGCGCGTAGCCGCGCGGCACGTCCGGGCAGACTTGAACCGCCTCGCCGGTCGCCTTCCAATGGGGGATGGATGACGTTTGTGATACTGACTGTCCGGCCGCGGCCGGAACCGTCGAAGAGCCGCCCGCATTACATGCCGCGACGGCGAGCGCCGCAACGAGCGGCGCCAAAAGCTTAATGGATCCGTTCACACTTGCTCCTTGTCACCGGTAGACCTGGGGGCACCAAATCTTACGCCCAGCGGGCGTCGGCACCTTTCCAGGGCAGGGAGGCGCTAGCTCCCGCAGCTGTGAAGGAACGCGCCCGCGCCCGCTGCATGTTGCAAGCTATGAGGCGGCGGCTTTGGGGCATGGGGATAACGGGGGCTGCGCTCTTGACGTTTGCATCGTGCTCGCCGAGCAACGGCCCTCAGGTCGTTCCGTCGTCCGGCGCCTACGACCGCGCTCAATCGCTCTTCTCGAGCGGCGCCGGCAAGATCAAGCACGTCGTATGGGTGATTCAGGAGAACCGCAGCTTCAACGACATGTTCTACGGATTTCCGGGCGCCGACACCGTGGCCTACGGAAAGAACTCTTCCGGCGGGCGCGTGAAGCTGCAACGGATCTCGCTCAAGGTTGCCTACGAGATCGACCACTCCGCGCAGGGAATGTTCGAAGCCTGCAACGGAACCGGAAAGCTGCCCGGCACCGATTGCCGGATGGACGGCTTCAACAACGAGCAGCAATACTCGGGACCGGCGAACGGTCAATACGCCTACGTGCCGCACGTCGAGTCGAAGCCGTACTTCGACATGGCGCACGAATGGGTTCTGGCCGACCAAATGTTCGCATCTCAGCTCGATGAGAGCTTCGTCGCGCATCAATACATCATCGCGGCGCAAGCGCATTCGAGCGTCGACGTTCCCGACTTCTACTGGGGATGCGGCGGCGGTCCGGTAGACTCCGTTCCGACGATTTTGCAGAATCGCACCTATGGCAACTCGCAGCGTCCCTGTTTCAACTATAAAACGCTGGGCGACGAGCTCGACAAGGCCGGTCTACCGTGGCGCTTCTATACCGCGAAGTATAAACATCCGTACAGCGGCTTGTGGTCGGGTTATCAAGCGGTCAAACATATATTCTACGGCCCCGACTGGAAGACCAACATCATCACGCCGCAGAAGCTCTTTCTCAAAGACGTTGCCGCCGGCCAACTCGCGAGCTTCACCTGGGTCACGCCGCTCTGTCCCGACTCCGACCACATCGCGTGCGGCGGCGGGCTAGGCCCTTCGTGGGTGACGTCGGTGGTCAATGCGGTCGGCGAGAGCAAGTTCTGGGATTCGACCGTGATCTTCGTGCAGTGGGACGATTGGGGCGGACTCTACGATCCCGTTCCGCCTCCGTACGTAGGCTACGACGGCTTGGGGTTTAGAGTCGGTTTGATCGTCATCTCGCCGTACGCCAAGAAGAATTATATTTCGCACGTCCAGTACGAGACGGCAAGCGTTTTGCGCTTTGCCGAGGACCTCTTTGGACTGCCCCAGCTCTCCGATGCGGACGCGCGCGCAACCTCTCCGGCGGCCGACTGCCTCGACCTCTCGCAAGCGCCGCGCGCGTTCGTGCCGATCAAGGCTCCACACGACGCCGCCTTCTTTTTAAGACAACCCAACGACGGCGAGATCCCGGACGAGCAATGAGCCTTACTCTTGATCTCCGTATTGCGGCGTTTGCGGCCGGCTCAAAAAATAGCGGGCCGAGTAGCGCGACGGAATCGCGCTGAACGAGCGCGGCTTCTGTTTGTAATTTAAGACGTAATCGCCGATGTTCGCGGCGCGCTGGTCGGTCGTTCCGAGCGACCCTAGCTTCCAGTTCCCCTCGATAAAGCGCAGAATGCTTCCGAACTCGAACTCCGTGTGTGCGACGTAACCTCCCTTGCTCGACGTTCCCTTGACGTCGTACGGTGAGATCACGATCGCGGGAACGCGAAAACCCAGCCCGCCGTGCACGCCCGGGAATTGATGGGGCGCGACGTTGTCGTAGAATCCGCCCCAATCGTCCCACAGCACGATGATCACCGACGATTTCCAATACGAGCTCTTGCCGACTGCGTTGACGACGCTGGCCACCCAGGAAGGGCCGTCGTCCGGCTTTTGCGCGGGATGATCGGAGTCCTGATCCGATGGAATCACCCACGAGACCGCCGGCAGCGCGCCCTTGCTGATGTCGTGGAAAATGTTGGTTTCGGGCATCGAGACGGCGGTGCCCCATTCCGGCCCGTACCGCACGGGATAGATGACGTCGAATGCGTTGAGCAAATCGCCGGAGCAATCCGGACAGCCGTTGCTGGGGCTGCAGCTTTTCGAGTAGCCGCTAAAGCACGGCGTGTAATACTTCCACGACACGCCCTTGGCGTCGAGCAGGTCGCGAATCGTGTCGTAGCCGGGCGACGACCCATAGTTTGGAAACTTGTCCGAACACGGAAACGGACCGTTCTCCTGGACGATACCTTGGAGGTCGATCGTCCAGGTTTTTATGGTCTTCGGGAATGCGTCACAGCCCCAGGGCCAGCCGTCCGGACTGTCGACCAGGCTCTCCGTGGTCTTCGAGGGCACGGCGCAGGATTGGATGCAAGTGTCGCCGCGGATGAGGTCCTGATGCGCGGTGAAGCTGCCGCTGCCTTGCGTTTGAAACATGTGATCGGCCAGCACCCACTGCTCGGCCATGTCCCAATACGGTTCGATATCGGATTCTACGACGTACTGATAGGCGAGCGTTCCGTTCGGCTCACCGCTCTTGTTGCACGAGGTAACCGGCACGAGATTGAAGCCGTCCATTTTCCCTCCGTCGAACGCCGTTTCGAACGAAGAGTGGCAGTGGGCGATGTCTTGCGACATCAACAGGGCGTGCGGCGCGAGCGTTACCCATTCGTCAACGTAGCCGCTGCCTTCGCGCACCTTGGCTTTGCCGCGGGTCGCACCGTCCGCGCCCGGAAACGTAGCGAAAAAATTGTCGAAGCTGCGATTCTCTTGCACGATCAGCACGACGTGCTCGATCGGAGATTTCGCCGAGCGCGCGAGCGTCAGTTCCTGCGACGCGTCGGTCACTGGCGGCGTGGTGCCGCCGCCGCATCCCCCCAGCGCAAGCGCCACCCCCACCGCCCACGCGGATGCGAGGCAGCGCGCGTTCATGCGGGTTCCATGGTCGCGCCAACCCGTTGCGCGATTGCGTTGACGTCGTAGTCGAACCGCTTTGCGACGCCGGCGGTCGCCTCGACGATCGCGCCCAGCGTCTGAGCGTCGAAAGACGGCTTGTAGTAATCGGGGAACGAAAGTTTTTCGCCGTACGCCTCCCGCATCGCGGCGAAGCTGCCCGCATCCAACTCGGCGTGCGCAAGGATGCGATCGATGGTCGGCAGCGAGTCGCTGCAGAGGTCTTCGTAACGCACGATACTGACCGCTTTGGCGAGTTCGGGGTCGGCGTCGAGCTGCTCGGCGACGAAGCCGTAAACGTACGCCCAGTACCGCGCGCGCGACTTTGCCCACTGCCCCGCGTCGAAGAGACGGCGTATCTCGGCAAGTGCTTGCGGATTGCCGACGTTGGCCATGATCTGATGCGGCCCGAACTCGTGGTGACCCGTAAGCTCGATGATTTCGATCTGCCGTGGGTCGTCGCGCTCGAGCTCGGCCCAAATGCGATCCTGTTTGATCAGCGACGCTACGTGGTCGATCGGATTGCGGATGTAGAGCAGAAAGCGAGCGTCGGGGAAAAGGCGGCGCAGATACTGCATGCGGACGACGCACATGATCGCCTTGCTGACGTAGCGGCTGCGCCCGCGCACCAGCGCGAGCTTGCAAAGATGCTCGCGATAGAAGCGCTCGAAGGCCGGGTTCGAGATCGAGGCGTCGAGCACGCCGTACTGCGTTTCGTCGTGGATTCGCGGGAAGAAACGCTCCCACAGCATCTCTTCGCCCATTTCGGCGCTGTCGCGCGTCACTTCGATGCGGTCCCGGTGAATCCGCGGAACGGGCTTGCGCATGGCGTCCACCGGAACGTGCGGGAAAACCTTGTTCCAGATCCAGGGCATATACGGCATCAGAAAGTCGGCGTATTTATGCGTTACTACGTCGGGATGCTCGGCCAGCATCTGCAGCGTAATCGTCGTGCCGGCGCGCGGCAAGCCGCAGATATAGACCGGGCGGTCGACCCGGCGGCCGGCAAGCCGGCGAGACAGCATCCGCGATTCGAGGTTCCCCAGCGCGACGAAAAGCGGTGCGGCGGCGTTTACGGTCCGCACGCTCCAGTAAAAGGGACCCGGTACCGAAAATCGTTGGGCCGGCTTGGAAGCGGGCGTGGTCATCGCCCTATATTTTCTCGAACAGCGCCCCTATGACCGTCAGGCCCGGGCCGAACGCCATGCTCAGGATCTTGGATCCGCTCGGAATCTCCGGCGATTCGACGATCAGTTGCCAGATGTGCGGTGCGGTCGCGGACGCCATGTTCCCGTGTTGCTGCAGAACCCGGCGGCTCAGCGCCACCGCGGATTCCTCGATTCCGAGCTTCCCGCGGATCTGATTGAGAATCGCCGGTCCACCCGGGTGGATTGCGAAAATCATGGTCGATTTCTCGCGCTCGAAATCGAGACCGACCTGTGCGCAGATCGAGGTGACGAAGTTACCGATCGAATCGCGAATCATGAACGGCACGCGCTTGGAGAGCGACATGTCGAATTGCAGCGGGCCGGGCCGCAGCGTCATCTCGGGGAGCGAGTCGGGCAGAATGTACTCGTCGATGGCGAGGATCTTCAATCCGCTGCCGCCCCGCCTGACGAAGTCGGCCTGCGGATACGCGGCGTATTTGATGAATCCGTCCGCAAAGAGCGTCGACGTGACGAAATTGTCGGGCTCGTCGCCCAGCAGATCGAAATGGAGCGAGAGAAACTCGGTGTGGACGAGATCGATGCGATGCTTGCGCTTCGGGAGTGAAACGTACGACGATCCGACTAAACCTACCGCGGTGCGGATTGCGGGAAACGCGCCGTAACAGCCCATGTGGTAGGAGTGCGTCACGCCGACGCCGAGCCAGCCGCGCCGCGAAAGTAAACTTTGAACCGGGCTGGGGGAAATGTACCCGGAGCAGCTGACGTGCACGATGTCGTCGGGCGGCGCAAGCTTCGGATCGCGATAGACGCGCTCGAAGACGTCGCAGGCGATCTCCTCAAAGAGCGTCATCCGCTCGTCGAGCGTCTCGCCCGTGGGATTGCGCAGATCGCCGTAGCGCCTGATCGCTTGCGATTCGCTGTCCGGGTCGGGCTTTACGAAACGCGACGTTAGGACGCTTACTTGCCGCCGTGCAATGTACTCGGAGGACGTACCGTAGCGGTTCATGCGCTCGCGCAGCGACCGGCCGGCCCGTTCGCGCTCGTCGGCTCCGCGAAGGCCGCGAGCAGCGCATTGCGCGAGCGTCATGAAGTGCGCTTGGATTTCCTTGAGCTCGTCTTGTTCGACGGGCGGCGTTACTTCGATCGTCTCGAAGTCGGCCAATACCACCGGAACCGCAAGTTGTCGCGGTTGCGTCGGAATCGTGCCCGAGGACCTCTCAAAAATGCGCATTGCGTTGATAGTTAACTCTTCGCCGTCCGCTTTAGCCGCTCATTCGAGAGCGATTAATGCAATCGTTGATTATTATCACCATTTTACTCGTTGTCTACGGGCCGCAGCGATGGCTTTTGCCGCAGGAAGTACGATTTCGAATACGATGCTTGAATCGGTGCGAAGGCTCGCGGCTTCTGCGTGAAGTCGAAAAAGTCGTGCACGAAATCCGGGGAAGTTGCATCGGTCGTTCCCAGACTTCCTAGATTCCAGTTCTCCTCCACGAATCGCACGATGCTGCCGAATTCGTATTGGTTGTGGGAAACGTAGCCGGCTTTTGCATACGGAGATACGGCAAGCAGCGGCACGCGGAACCCCAAGCCGCCGAAACGGCGCGCTCCGGGCGGCGGCACGTGATCGTACCATCCGCCCCAATCGTCCCAGAGGATGAGAATCGCGGTGCTGGTCCAAGCCGGACTTTCGCCGATCGCATTCACGACTTGCGCCACCCAGGACGGCCCGGTATCGGAGTCGTCGCCGGGGTGATCGGAGTTTTGAAAATCCGGAATCACCCAGCTTACTGCGGGCAGCGTATCGCGTCCGATATCGGTAAAGACGAGCGTCTCGGGCGAAATCACGTTGGTCGACCACTCCGGACCTTGGCGCACGGCCGCGATCGCCTCGAACGCGTTCCAAAGATCGCCGGCGAAATTACCGTTGGGGGGAGTGTAATAACGCCACGTAACCTGGCGCGCGTCGAGCAGATCACGCAGCGTGTCGTACGATAGGCATGGAAACGGTCCTTGGCCGCCGAGGTAACGATTGTCGGCCGTGATCAGCGACGTTACGGTACCTTTGGGCGCAGTGCACCCCCAGGGATCGTCGTTTGGAAAATCGATCAGGCTTTCCGAGGCGTTGATCTCCGTGCCGCCGCGAATCAGATCTTGGTGCGCGGTGAAGCTCCCGCTGCCCTGGGTTTGAAACGTGTGATCTGAAAGCACGAACTGCTTGGCCATTTGCCAGTACGGCGCGACTTGCGCGGGATAGACGTATTTATAAACATAGGTGCCGGGTATTTTCCCGATCGGCACGGTGTCGAAGCCGTCCATCCTGCAAACCTGCGACACATCGGCGTTGCAATCGCGCAACCAGTACGGCTTGTAGCCGTTATTCGGCGCGACGATGCTTTCGAGATCGGCTTTGCGCAGCGGAATGCTCTTGCCGTCGTGAGTCTTCCCGGTCGTGGTACCGTCGGCGCCCGGGTACGTCGCGAACAGATTGTCGAAGGTGCGATTCTCTTGAACGATGATCACGATGTGCGTGAAGTACTTTCCCTTTTTTGCCGGAGCAAGCGGCAGATAGGGCGCCGCACCCGGGGCCGAGGCCGACCCTCCGCAGCCGCTCAAGGCCGCGTAGAGCATTCCGGCGAGCAGTGGGACGGCGAGCGGAAAAACTCGCCCAGGGCGAGGCGGAACTCGCATACTAAAGGTATCGTCCGGTTGCGGGCGCCATCCCTTCCGGATGCTCCTGCCTGCGACGCCTGAGAACGTCGAACGTTCGGCCGCGCTGCTACGTGCCGGAGGCGTGGTCGCTTTCCCGACGGAGACCGTATACGGCTTGGGAGCGCTCGCTTTCGAGCCTGAGGCGGTGGCACGAATTTTCGAGGCGAAGCAGCGACCGAGTTTCGATCCACTGATCGTTCACGTGCTCGACGACGCGATGCTCTCGCGCGTGGTCGCAGAATTCCCGCCCCCTGCCTGGCAGCTCGCCGGTCTCTTTTGGCCCGGCCCGCTCACGTTGGTCGTAAGAAAAGCTTCGCCTCTGCCAGGGCTGGTGACCGCCGGATTGGATACAGTTGCCGTCCGCATGCCGTCGCATCCGATTGCGCGCGCGTTGCTGGCGAGCGTTGGCGAGGCGCTTGCCGCACCGAGTGCAAATCGCTTCGGCGGCTTGAGTCCGACACGCGCCGAACACGTCGAGGCCTCGCTCGGAGATCGCGCCGACGTCATTCTCGATGGTGGACGAAGCGAGCACGGCATCGAGTCGACGGTCGTTGCGCTCGAGCCGCGCCCGGCGCTTTTGCGGCCCGGCGCCATTCCGGTCGAAGCGATCGAATCGGTGATCGGACGGCTGCGCCGCGACGCGGCGTTCGGCCCCGTCCGCGCTCCCGGTCAGCTGCCGCAGCATTACGCGCCGCGAACGCCGCTGCGCATCGTCGATCCCGCGGGCGTCTCGCTCCAGGCGCGCAAACGCGCCGGCGTGCTCTCGCTGCGCGGCTCCTTCGAAGGATACGCGGCGCACCGAATGCTCTCGCGCGGCGGCGACCTGCGCGAAGCGGCTGCCCGCTTTTTCGAGGCGCTTTACGAGCTCGATCGACTCGGACTCGAACGAATCGACGCGCAGCCGTTGCCGGAGGAGGGTCTCGGCTTGGCGATGATGGATAGACTTCGGCGCGCGAGCGACTAGGCTCGCCGCAACGCCCGGCGCCTGCCATGCGTTATACGAGTATCCGTCGAAGAGGGAATTCCATGATTTCGCCATTCCCGTTTTTTGGCCGTGCCGCCGGCGTTGCAGTCCTGGTAACGGCCTTCTGTCTGGGTGCGACGCCGAACGATGCAGCGCTGCCCTACCAAGTTTCCGGCGACGTGGCCGAGAGCTTCCAGTTGCTGACGACGACGTATTACGATCAAGTCGATCCGAAGGTGCTGCTGGCGGCCGCCGCCGACGCGCTGGCAGATACCGCTCACAAGCACGGCGTCACGATCGCGCCGCCGCCGCTTCACCTCGAGGGCGATCGCGACGCGACCATGGCCGAACTCGACGAAGCGATCGTGCAAGCCGCAAGCGATGCGCACGTAGCCCCCAGCGAATTCGCTTACGCGGCGATCGATGCGATGGCGAAGGCAACCAACGATCGTTACACGCAATTCTTTACGCCGGACGAATTCCGAGCGTTCAACGAAGCGCTCGATCCAAAACGGATCGGCGGCATCGGCGTGATGATCGAACCCGACGTTCCTTCGGGCTGCGTGCGCATTACGTACGTTCTTCCCGGCACGCCGGCCGAGCGAGCCGGTTTGCAGATCGGCGATGTGGTTACCGCGGTGGACGGATCGCCGACCAAGGGACTCGGCGTCGACGCTGTCAGCGGACGGCTGCGTGGGAAGGCCGGCACGGTCGTCGCGGTCACCGTCGACCGTTCGCAGCGGCCGGCGACGCTTTCGATCACCCGCGAGGACGTGCAGCCTCCGACCGTGATCTTCAAGATGCTATCCGACGGGATCGGTTACGTTTGGGTGATGGCCTTCGGGCGCGCAACGCCCGCCGAGTTCGATACGGCCATCGCTCGCCTCAACGAGCTCGGTGCCAAGGCGCTGATCCTAGACTTGCGCAACGACGGCGGCGGCTACGTGAACTCGGCGCTCGACATCAGCTCGCGGTTCATAGCGAACAAGGCGCTGGTGACCGTTGAAGAGCGCGGCCGGCGCGACACGACGATCGATTCCGACGCCAATCCTTCGATCTCGCTACCTGTCACCGTGCTCGTGAATCAGTACACCGCCTCGGCCTCGGAGATAACCGCCGGCGCGTTGCAGGACGATGGTATCGGTACGCTGGTCGGGGCCCGTACGTTCGGGAAAGGCGTGATGCAAACGCTGACGCCGCTCCCCGACGGGGCCGCGATCAAGATTACGACCGCCCACTATTTAACTCCAAGCCGGCGCGACATCAACTTGCGCGGCATCGATCCCGACGTGCGCGTTGACGAGAACCGGGACGCTCAGTTCGGTGTCGTCGATAAGGACGCGCAGCTGCGCGCGGCAATGGCGCTGCTGCAGAAGAAGATCGCAGCCAAAACGTAGAGCCGGCTAGGAGCGTTACACGAGGCGGCGGACGAGACGCACCACCGCTCCGTTGCGCGCGAAGGATACGTCGTCCATCAGGCGCCGCATCAGGAAGATGCCGAACCCGCGTCCGCGCGCGTCCGGCACGGCGATGCCCCGGTCGCCGGGTTCCGCAAAACCTTGCACGCCGCATTGAATCTTGATGGCGAGTCTGGCGCGCTCGAACGTGCAGTCCACCACGATCTTTCTCGCCCGCGCGCTGCCGTGTTCGGCCGCATTGCTCAGTGCCTCGCCCGCCGCCAGCGAAATGTCGGCAACGGCGCCGTCGGAAAAACCGCAGGCGGCTGCAAAGCCGGCAATCGCGTGCCGAGCCAGCCTCACGTTATGAACTTCCCGCGAGAAGGCCTGGCGGTAGTGCTTCCTCAAACCGAGCGCTCCTTTGGACAAGCCTTCCCGGTTTTGAAGCATACTTAAACCTAATATCGAACCGAACGCCGGGGGCGATTAGCTCAGTTGGGAGAGCGCCTCCCTTACAAGGAGGAAGTCGCAGGTTCGAGTCCTGCATCGCCCACGCCAATTCACGCGATTGCGGTGAAGAGCGTGAAGATGTTGTGAAGATAGTGCAGGCTTGCGCCCTATTTAGCGTGAGCGCACAAGTAGAGGACAAGAACGAGATACAACGCCATGACGACGGTAACCACGGACTTCGAAAGGTCTTCTCTACTCATCGGATCGGCAGCGTGACGTCGGTCGCGGAGCGCGGATATTCTGCTGAGCGTTCGTAGTACGCCCAGGCCGTAAGCAGCAGCATGCACGCGATCAAATAGAGCACTGACTTCATCCTTTAGGCTCCGGCCAAAGCTTAACGGGAACTGCTGGCGAAATGGCGTCGTTCATCATACTAACTAGCAAGCTTGGATTCACTTGCCGGGCGTTTAGATAATCTAAACACGCCGAGGATGGATTTCCCATCTACACTTTGTCGTACACTTTTGTGCTACAGTTCGCACCTCCCGTCGGGCGCCGCCATTCCGGAGCCGATTCCAGACCGGAACCAGCCCGCGGGCGGCGGCCGCGATAGGACTTTTCGGAATTTTGGGGTGAAGTCACGGCCATGAAGGACACCGTCACGAAGCCACTGGCCAAGGAGGTCGGCGTCGAGCGCGACGGCGAGGTGACGGTGGTCACGATGCGTCGGCCCGAGAAGCGCAACGCGCTGTCGTTGCAGACGATGCGCTCGCTCGACGAGGCGCTGGTCGCGATCGCGCAAGACAAGACGTGCCGGGCCGTCATCCTGCGTGGCGAGGGCCCGGCTTTCTGCTCCGGGCACGACCTGCGCGAACTGCTCGACCGCGACGAGGATGCCTATCGAACGATCTTCCAGGCCTGCGTCGATTTGATGCGCACGATCGCCGCCGCTCCGCAGCCGGTCATCGCCGAAGTGGCGCAGGTCGCCACTGCCGCAGGATGTCAATTGGTGGCGGCCTGCGATCTCGCGGTTGCTTCGACCCAAGCCACGTTTGCCACGCCGGGCGTGCGGATCGGCCTGTTTTGCAGCACGCCGATGGTCGCATTGTCGCGTGCGATCGGGCGCAAGCGCGCGATGGAAATGCTTCTGACCGGCGATTCGATCGATGCGCCTACCGCGCTATCGTGGGGACTCGTAAACCGCGTCGTCGCGCCGGAGCGGCTTCACGACGAAACGCTTGCGCTGGCGCGCAAGATCGCGTCGGCCGGCCGCGGCATCGTGGGGCTCGGGAAAGCGGCGTTTTACGCGCAGATCGATCTGGACGCGGCCGCGGCATACGAGCATGCCAAGAACGTGATGATTGCGAACGCGCTCGAACCCGACGCGCGCGAAGGCATTGCGGCATTTTTGGAACGACGCGCGCCGCGCTGGAACGACTAGACGCGACACGAGGAGGGGATGCTTCAATACCGTTGAAGCGGGACGGGCCGCGCCGCGCGATGGTGGGCGTCGGACGGTGCGCGTTGCGAAAAGCGTCGCCCACACCCGGTATGCGCGGCCGAAAAAAAGGACCCGCGCATACGCGACGGCAAGGGGACTCGCCGATGGCGGGTCCTCTTGTTATCACCCCGCGCACGCGATACGCTGCAATCATTTTAGTCCTGGCTCTGCTCGCGTGCGTCGCGGTGGCCTTTTTCCGCGTGCGCGTCGAGTCGCGCGCGAATCGCGTCGAGTTGGCGATGGATTTCACCGATTTTGACGCGCTCGCGCGTTCGTACGCCTACAATCCGGCGGCTTTTTTGATCGCGCTGCGGCGCGCCGGACTCACCTCGCTTGCGCTCACCGAGGAGCTTGGCGCAAACGTCGGCTACGACGGCAAAGCGTATGCGGCTACCGGCGCCCAAATTGTAAACCAGGCCCGTTTGACGCCGATTCGGGATCCGCTGCTGGCGGAACTGGTGCGGAATCACCGTATCGTTCCCGGCGCCGTCTACTTGCTCGTATCGGATCCCGACACGTTCGCGCGGTATCGCAGCCAGCTCCAGCTGCATTTTATGCCGAAAAGCGTGCGCGTCTTGCGGCCGACGCGTCCGTGGCTGATCGAAGCGCGGACGCAGATCGATTACTTCAACGCGCTCGCACTCGGTATTCCGATCGACCAGATCGAGCTGGCGCGGCGGCTTGGCTTGCTGGTCGTGCCGCGCTTTCAAAACGACGAACGCTTTGGCGCGCCGCAGATCGACGCGGTCTTCGACGACGTGCTGCGTTACGATCCAAAAGTCTCGACCGCGATCTTTTTCGGCTTGAGCAATCAGGTACTGGGCTATCCCGATCATCTGTCGGATACCGCCGATGCGTTCAAGCGACATCTTTTCAGCTTCGGCTCGATTGAAACGTACGATCCAAGCCAAGTCCAAAAGGGAAACGATACGCTCGCGCGGCTGATTCCAGGCCGAACGGTTCGCGTCCAGGCGATCGCCAAAACCGAGCTCGATAAGCTGACTCTCGACGATGTCGTGGCGCGTTACGTGCTGGGCGTGCGCGAGCGCAACGTTCGGGTGGTTTATTTGCGGCCTTGGGGGCATCAAGACGGAACGCTCTCGATCGAAGCCACCAATGTGGAGATGGTCAAGGAGATTGCCGACGAGCTGCGCGCCGACGGCTTCCGGCTCGGCCGCGCGACACCGATTCCGGAGTATCACGGCAACAACCGCGTGCTGGTCGGTTTAGCCTCGCTGGCGGTTCCTTCGATCTTCGTGCTGCTGCTGGGTTTTTTCGGCTGGTACCGGCGAGGGTGGGCCGTTGCGGCTTACGGGCTGACGATTCTCCTCTACGCCGCCGGCGTCGTACTGCATCACGATGGTTTCGCGCGCTCGCTCATCGCCCTGGCCGGTGCGCTGCTCTTCGCGACGGCGGCGCTATTGATTTTGATTCCTGCCTGGAACGACCGGCCGCGCCGCGCGCTTGCCGATCAGCTGGGGCAAAGCCTGGGCTGGACGCTGGCCGCGACCGGGGTTGCGCTGCTCGGAGCGTTGGTGGTCGTGGGCGTCATGAGCTCGCCGCTGGCTATGGAGGAGATCGAGCGCTTTCGCGGCGTGCGCCTGGTGTTGGCGCTTCCGCCGCTGATCGCGCTCTGTCTGTACTGCTTCGATCGGCGTTTCGGTGGAGGCGCGCAGCGCCCGCGCGACGTCTTTCTCTCGCCGGTCCTCACCTATCAGCTGCTGGCCGGAATCGTCGTCGTAGGGCTGGGCGTGCTGATGCTGGTGCGCAGCGGCAACGAGAGCGACGTCACACCTTCGCCCTTCGAGCTCGCGTTGCGGCACGTTCTGACCCACGTGCTCAGCGTTCGTCCGCGCTTCAAGGAGTTCTTGATCGGATTTCCGAGCATGATGCTGCTGCCGGCCTTGTTGCCGCAGCACCGCCGCGCGATCGGGTGGCTCCTGGCGCTTGGCATCGGAGTCGGCGTCGGCGACGTAATCGACACTTTTTCGCATCTCCATACCCCGATCGAGATTTCGATTTGGCGCGTGGTTAACGGACTGATCGCCGGCGCGATCATCGGCGCGCTGGCGATTTGGATCTACCGGCGGATTCCATCGGCCGCAGCCGACTGAGATCGAATGCGCGTCCTGCTCTCTGGTTACTACGGCTTCGGTAATCTGGGCGACGAGGCGTTGCTGGAGGTGATCGTCGAGCGGATGCGCGCGCGCTTTCCTTCGGCGCAACTCGATGTGCTCTCCGCCACGCCGCAGACGACCGCTGCGCGCCATCGCGTCGAATCGACGCCGCGCTGGGACTGGCGCGCCATCCGCCGCGCGATCGGGCGAGCCGATGTCGTGCTTTCGGGCGGAGGTGGCCTGCTGCAGAATGCGACGAGCTTTCGGAGCCTGCTCTACTATGCCGGGATCCTGCGCGAAGCGATACGCGCGCGGCGTAAGACAATGATCTTCGCGCAATCCATCGGACCGCTCGACGTTTTGGGACGCCTGATCGTGCGCCGGTTTTGCAAAGGGCTCGACCGGGCAACGGTGCGCGACCAGCGCTCGCGCCGGCTCTTGCGCGAGCTGATTCCTCGAACGCCGATCGAGGAAACCGCCGATCCGGTATTCTTGTACGAAGCTGCCCAAGCGAACGTCGATCTTTCGGCCGAAGGGCTCGGCGCCGAAAGCGGCCCGTACGCGGTCGTGAGCGTGCGCAAGCTCGGCGCTTTCCGCGAGGGACCGAAAGTTGTCGCGCGCGCCGTCGACCGGCTGGCGGAGCGGCACGACGTGCGATCGGCGTTCCTTGCGCTTGGGGGCGCGGACGATGCGGCGGCGTCGACCGACATTATCCGCGCGTGCAAGTCGAATCCGCTGCTTCTGCCGGAATGCACGCTCGAGATGACCGCGGCGATTTTGAGAGAGGCGCGCGTCGTGGTCGGAATGCGGCTACACTCGCTGATTCTGGCCGCGCGATACGCCGTTCCATTTCTCGCGATCGCGTACGATCCGAAGGTGTCCGCGCTCTGCGAGGATCTGCAGTACCCGCTCGAGCCGCTGTGGTCGGCCGGGAGACCTCCGCTCGACGAAGCCGCGATCGACGATCTCGTCGACCGGCTAGTCCGCGACCACGACGCGCTGGCCGAGCGGCTCGCGCAACGCCGCGATGCGATTCGGGCGGCGGCCGAGCGCAACTTCGACGTGCTCGGAGAACTTTTGGACGAGGGGAACGTCTGACTCAAATGGATTATCGCGCGACGCTCAATCTTCCGAAGACGAGCTTTCCGATGAAAGCCGAGCTTCCCAAGCGCGAGCCGCAATGGATCGACTGGTGGCGTGAGCACCGCACCTACGAGCGGCGTTTGGAGCGAAACGCGCATAACGGGCCGTGGATCCTGCACGATGGGCCGCCGTATGCCAACGGCGAGCTGCACATGGGCACCTTCTTTAATATGGTGCTGAAGGACATGTTCGTGAAGATCGCGCTGCTCGACGGAAAGTACGCGAAGTTCGTGCCCGGGTGGGACATGCACGGGCTTCCGATCGAGTACGAGACGCTCAAGTACCTCGGCGTCAAGGATTTCCACGCGATCGATCCACTCGAGCTGCGCGAACGTTGCCGCGAGCGCGCCCTCTTTTGGCTCGACCGGCAGCGCGTGCAACGCGTCCGCATGGGTAACTTCGGCTTCTGGGATCGTCCGTATCGTACGATCGATCCATCGTTTGAAGCAACGATCGTCAACGCCTTGGCGGACCTCGCCGAACGCCAGCAGATCTATAAAGGGCTGCGCTCGACGCTCTGGTGTTTCCACGACGAAACCGCTCTTGCCGAGGCGGAGATCGAGTACGAACCGCGGGTTTCGCCTTCCATTTACGTGCGGTTCACGGCTAACTCCGAGCAAGCGAAACGAATACTCGATGTGTTTCGGCGGGGTGTCATCCTGAGCGGAGCAATCCTGAGCGAGCGAAGCGAGTCGAAGGGGAGCGCAGTCGAAGGACCCATCTCTTTTCTGATCTGGACGACGACGCCGTGGACGCTGCCCGCAAATGCCGCGATCGCGCTGCGCGGCGACGCTAACTATGGGCTCTACGAGTTGGGCGACGAGGCGGTGATCGTCGCCGAACGCCTGGCGCCTCACGTGCTCGGCGACCGGTTCGCGCAAGCGAAACTGCTCGGCATCGCGCCCGGCGCGCGGCTCGACGACCTCGCGGTTCGCCATCCTCTCATGGATCGCGACTCGGTGATCGTGCTCGCCGACTACGTCGATTTAGAAACCGGAACGGGCGCGGTACACACCGCACCCGGTCACGGCGCCGACGACTTCGATACGGGCTTAAAATACGGTTTGCCGATCCTCAATCCGGTTGATGCGGCCGGGCGCTTTACGGAGCAAGCCGGACCCTACGCGGGAATGCACATCTTCGAAGCAAATCCGAGAATCATCGAGGACTTGCGCGCGAGCGGCGCGCTCTGGAGCGCCGGCGAATACGAGCACTCGTATCCGCATTGCTGGCGCTGTCACAATCCCGTGATCTTCCGCGCGACCGCGCAGTGGTTCATGGCGATGGACCAAAATTTGCTGCGGCAGCACGCCATCGACGCGACCGACGCCGTCGAGTACGTGCCGCAATGGGGGCGCGAGCGCCAGCGCCAAATGATTGAGACGCATCCGGAATGGTGTCTCTCTCGCCAGCGCACTTGGGGAACGCCGATTCCGTCGCTGATCTGCCTCGATTGCGGCGAAGCGGTGCTTGACGCGCGCGTCGCGCGTCTGGCGGCCAAACGTTTCGCGGAAGTGGGCGCCAGCGCGTGGTGGAGCGATCCGGTCGAAACCTACCTGCCTGCGGACTTCACGTGCCCGCACTGCGGCGGCCGGCGATTCGAGCAAGAGAAGAACATCGTCGACATTTGGTTCGAATCGGGCGTGACGCACCTCGCGGTTCTCGGCCGCGACGGGATGCCGTGGCCCAGCGATCTCGTTCTCGAAGGCGGCGACCAATTTCGCGGATGGTTTCGCAGCTCGCTAATTACCGGCGTCGCAATCAAAGGTCACGCGCCGTATCGCCGCGTGATGAAGAACGGCTGGGTGAACGACGAGCAAGGGCGCCCGATGTCGAAGTCGCTGGGCACCGGCATCGACGCCAAGGATGCCATCGAACGCTGGGGCGCCGACCTCTTGCGTCTCTGGGTGGCTTCGGTCGAACCGATCGACGACGTCCGCTTCGGTCCAAATGTGGCCGACCAAGTCGGACGGGTTTATCGCAACCTGCGAAACCGGATGCGCTTCATGCTGTCGAATCTTGAAGACCTCCCCGCCGACGAGATCGTCGCGCGCGACGCAATGGAGCCGATCGATCGCCTGGCCTGCAGCGTGACCGACGCCTTTGTTGCAAGCGTTAAAGGCGCGTTCGACGCCTTTGAGATACACGACGCCTACCTTCGCATCGTCGAGTTCGAAAGCGCGGTGTCGGGGTTATATTTCGACGCGCTCAAGGATCCGCTCTACTCGCGCGCCGCCGGCGATCCGCGACGGCGCAGCGCGCAATCGGCGCTGCTGTACGTGCTGCGGCGCTTTCTCACGGTGCTCGCGCCGGTACTCTCGTTCACTGCCGAAGAGGCGTGGCAATCGCTCGCGCCGGCGCTGCGTGGCGATGCCGAAAGCATCTTCGATGAGTCGTTTGACGTTGGGCGTCATCGCAGCGGCGTCTTCGAGAGCGATCTGCGCCTGTGGGAACAGTTGCGATCGCTTCGCGCTCGCGTGGCCGCGGTGGCCAGCCCGCGCGACTTCGAAGCGCAACTCGTGCTTGACGTAACGCCGAACGCGTACAAACGGCTGCATGCGCTCGGCGATAATCTGCGCGAAGCACTGGTCGTATCGCAATTGCGCCTGATATCGAGCGAAAACGAGGACCGGCAGGGGGACGGCATCGTCGAATTCGTCCTGCTGCCGGCTGAAGGCGAAAAATGCGCGCGGTGCTGGAAATACCGCGAGCTTGGAACCGATCCGTCGCATCCGTCGATCTGTGCCGATTGCGTAAGGGTCGTGCGCGCGCTGTCGCGTGCCGGCTGATTCTTTTGATAGCAGTGCGGAGCGCCGGTTTGGCGGCGCTGCTAGTCGGAGCGGTCGCAGTCGCGCCGCCTCTCGGCGTGCCAAGGGTCACCGTTGTTACGCCGGGTGCCCCGTTCGCCAGCGTGGGCAGCACCGACGGGAAGTACATTTTCGTCTCGGTTTCCGGTAGCAAACGCGTCGGCGTCGCCACGTATCGGGCGAGCGGCGCGGAAATAAGTCAAGTCGGCTTCGTGCCGATCGCCGCGACGGGAGCCTTCGGCATGGCGCTCTCGCCGGACGGAACGTCACTGCTCGTCGCCGATGGCGACGGGGTGGCGATCGTCGATGTGGCGGCGGCCGAAGCGGGTACCGCGCAGATCCCGCTTCAGGTCAGCGATGGACGCGGTTCGGGAGCCATTGAGGTAGCCGTCACCTCCGATTCCCGCTACGCATTCGTTTCTGACGAGGAGCGCGCATCGGTCAGCGTACTCCGTCTTGTACGCCGACCCGGCGGCCGCTTCGACGGCGTGCTCGTGAACGCGGTGCGCGTCGATCAATTGCCGGTCGGCCTCGCCATATCCACCGGCGACCACTTCCTCTACGTGACAAGCGAGGTCGAGGGTCTCCGGGCGAGCCACGCAGGCGACAGCAATCCCGACCTTGCGCGCTCGGCGTGTCGGAATGGACCGCAAGGTCTGGTCGTGTCGAACGGCACGATCACCACAATCGACGTCGCACGCGCCGAAGCGGGAACCTCCGAGTCCGTCGTCTCGCGCGTCGCCGCCGGCTGCGCGCCCGTGCGCGTTGCGCTCACGCCCGACGGCGCAACCGCCTGGGTCAGCGTACGTGGAGACGACAGCGTTTTTGCCTTCGATACGCAACGGCTTCACACGAATCCGGAGCACGCGTTTAAGGGCGCGGTGGCGGTCGGCTCGGCGCCCGTCGGCCTTGCTCTTATCGACGGCGGAGCCTTCCTCGCCGTCGCGGACTCCGATCGCTTCGGAGTAGGTGCGCCTTCGACGCTGCATGTCATTGCGCTCAGCGGCAAGCCAGCCGTCGTCTCGATCGTCCCCGTTGGAGTTTTTCCTCGCGAACTCTCGACCTCGGCCGATGGATCGACGCTGCGCCTCACGAATTTTGGATCGTCACAGCTCATGCTTTTCGACGTGAAGCGGCTCACGCAAGCGCCGCTTTAAATACTCCCACTCGCGCGCCTCGACGGCCGCGCGGGCTTCGCACATGAGCGCGTTTACGAGATAGACATTGTGATACGAAAGCAGCCGCGGTCCGAGCATTTCCTTGGCGCGAAAGAGATGCGAGAGATAAGCGCGGGTGTACGACCTGCAGGTGGTACAATCGCAGTGTGAATCGAGCGGTGACGGATCGCGCACGAACGCGGCGTTGAAAATGTTGAGCTCGCCATCGTGCGTCATCGCGCGGCCGTTGCGGCCGCAGCGCGTCGGGTAGACCGAATCGAAGAGGTCTACGCCGCAGTCGACGGCCTCGATGAGATCGGCGACCGTCCCAACGCCCATGAGATAGCGCGGCTTCGCTTCGGGCAGCACTTCTGCCGTGTGACGTGCGGCCCCGTACATCTCGGCGCGCGTTTCGCCGACGGACAGCCCGCCGATCGCATAGCCGGGAAAGTCGAGCTCGACTATTTCGCGCGCGCTGCGCTCGCGCAACTTGGAGTCGAGGCCGCCCTGAACGATCGCAAATACCGGCGCGCCGTCGCGCGGTGCAGCAGCCGAGCGCCGCGCCCAAAGCGTCGTCAATCGCACTGCCTCTTCGAGCGTCTCGCGCGGTGCGGGCAGCTTGACGCAAACGTCGAGCACCATGGCGACGTCACTGCCGATGCGCTGCTGAAACTCGATCACGTTCTCTGGCGTGAATCGGTGCTTGCTTCCATCGATGTGCGACGCAAAGGTGACGCCGTCGTCGTCGAGGCGGCGCTTGCTCTCGAGACTGAATACCTGAAAGCCGCCCGAATCGGTGAGGATCGGGCGCTCCCATCCCATGAAGCGATGGAGCCCGCCAACCGCTTCGATCGCGCCGATTCCCGGACGCAGCCAGAGGTGGTACGTGTTCGAAAGTACGATCTGCGTCTGCGCCTCGCGCAGCTCCGCCGGCGTCAATCCCTTCACGCTAGCTGCGGTGCCGACCGGCATGAAGCACGGCGTTTCGATCTCGCCGTGCGTCAAACGCAGCCGGCCGCGCCGCGCGCTGCCGTCTTTTGACAGCAGGGTAAATGTCATGAGGCCGAGATGAGTGCGCGAGCCTGCAAGTATGCCGGCGGCGGTGCTGCTTCGAACTCCATGACCGCGCCGGTGCGCGGATGGCGAAAGTTCAGGCGCCAGGCGTGCAACGCTTGGCCAGGAAGCTCGAACCGCGCTTCTTTCTTTCCGTACAGCGGATCGTTGAGAATCGGATGACCTGCAGCCGCCAGATGCACCCGAATTTGATGCGTGCGACCGGTTTCTAGGCGAAAGACGAGCTCGGCGTGCTTGAAGAAGGCTTCGCGCACGTCGTAGTGCGTAATCGCGGGCTTTCCTTCGGCGACGATCGCGAACTTCAAGCGATTGCGCGGATCGCGACCGATCGGACCTTCGAACGTTCCGCGCGGATGTGGCGGAATGCCGCGAACGATGCCGAGATACTCTCGCTCGATGCGCCGCGCTTGCATGGCTCGTCCGAGCCGGCGAAGCGTCTCCTCATTTTTTGCGATCACGAGCAGGCCGGACGTGTCGCGGTCGAGCCGATGGACGAGGCCGGGGCGCAGCGCATCGCCGGGGAGGTCTTCGACGTGGGCCAGCGCAGCGTTCACGAGCGTGCCGTGCCGCGCGCCATGAGCCGGATGAGTGACCATTCCCGCCGGCTTGTCGACGACGAGCAGATCGGGGTCTTCATAGACGACGGCCAGCTCGATCGGCTCCGGCCTGGCTTCGAGCTGATCCGCCGGCCCGATTTCAAATTCGAGACGATCGCTCTCATCCAGCACGCGACCGGGTTTTACCGCCGTACCGTTGACTAGAACGCCGCCGTCGCGAGCGATTTGCGCGACGTGCGACCGGGATGCTCCGCTCAACGAAGCGACGAGGACGTCGGCGCGCGTTCCGGCCTGCTCAGCGGTGACGACGTGTAACAAGGCTGGAGAGCAGGAGCAGTCCGACGCCGACCGTGATGCAGGAATCGCCGACGTTGAAAATGTTCGGCCAAATTCGGTAGAAATCGATGAAGTCGATCACGTAGCCGTAGTGGAGACGGTCGACGATGTTGCCGATCGCACCGCCGACGATCATACCAAAGGCGATTCGAACGGTGAGCGAGCGCGCGGCGGCTTCCCGAAAGCTGAACCAGAAGAGCACCAGCACGACGATCGCCATGCCGATGAGCGCGACCGAGCTGCTGCCGAAGAGACCAAACGCTCCGTGGACGTTCCGTTCGAACGTCCACTTCAAGAAATGCGGGATCACGTAGCGGCTTTCGCCCGGCATGAACGACGTGACGATCAAATGCTTGGTGAACTGATCGGCCCACAGCACCGCGATCGCGACGCAGGCGATGACGAGGGTGTTCTTTAGGCTAGAGACTTGGTTGCGGTACAAACTGATAGAACCATCCTGCGACGTTAAGGAATGCATCGTTGACGAGCACCAGGCCGACCACGATCAGAAAGGCGCCGGCAACGAACTCGACCGCTCGCAGCGAGCGGGCGATGCGGCGCAGCAACGGCAGCGCGACGCCGATCCCGGCGGCGGTCAGTAAAAACGGCAGCGCGAGACCGAGCGAATAAAACGATAGCAGCACTGCCGCTTGTGCGCTGTGTTGCTGTGACGCGATCGCGAGAATGCCGGCGAGAATCGGACCGATGCACGGCGACCAGCCGGCGGCAAAGGCCATACCGACGAGTCCCGACATCCAAAACGTGGCCCGATCGTGACGCAGGTGGAAGCGCTTGTCCATCATCAGCCACGGGATCCGTATCATACCCATCATTTGCAGGCCCAAGATCACGACCAGCACTCCACCCACTTGCGCGATTGCGACGCGATTGGCGGCTAGGCCGCCGCCGATCGCGCTGGCGCTCAAGCCGAGGGCCACGAAAATCAGGCTGAAGCCGATCACGAACGCAAGCGCGTGCGCGAGCGTTTGCGCGCGCGCCCGGGGCAGCGTTTCGGCTTTTAAATCTTCGACGCTCTCCCCGGTAAGCAGCGACAGGTACGCGGGCACCAGCGGAAGGACGCACGGCGATACGAAGGAAACGAGGCCCGCAAGGAAGGCGATGCCGGCGGTAATGTGCGTCGTCTCGCTCACGCTAACAGGTTAGAAATGCAGCACTGGTTCACCTATCCGACAAATATCGACCCGGTCGCGATCCATCTTGGGCCGCGCTTCGGCATTCACTGGTACGGCATTGCCTATCTGGTGGCGTTTCTCTGCGTCTATTTGTGGATGAGCCGCCCGGCCGGCCG
>DASRXM010000013.1:0-30516 GCA_035654155.1 Candidatus Babeliales bacterium | reverse complement strand
GCGACGTGTTTGGCTCCGGCGCGGTCGTCACGTTCGGCGGCCACGCTATAGGAAGTTCCCGGAAAGTGCTCGCGCAAAAAGGCTCGGCAGTGGCCGGCTTCGGCGTTGCCGTCGGCTGAGCGCAGGTGCGCGAAAAGGCGTGACATCCGGTATTCGCGCGACGCAATCCATGGGTCGTCGGGGTACTTCGCGGTCCAGTCTTCGATCGCGTCCTGGGTGTTGACGAGCCCGCGATAACTGGCGCCCCGGCGCTCGGCGTCGTTGATGCGATTGGTAATTTCAAGCGGACTCATGCGAAAGCGGCCAAAGTACTCGTCGGCCGGAGCCAGCCGCGAGCGCGACTCCGCGGTCGCGGCGACCAGCAGGAGGCCCGATAGCAGAGCGATAGGCAGGCCGACGCGACCGCTCATGCGATGAATCCTCTTGGGGTGCGCTGAAGGGGTCAGGCGCTCTCTATTTTACAGCGGCCGGACGGCCGCACGCAAACGTGCGCGGGAAGGAGCTTTTGTAACTGGCTCGGTCGGCTGCGACGCTTCATATCACCAACGGTGACGCGGCGCTCTATCTGCTGAAGAAGGCGGGGATTCTCGGCACGCACATCGCGTGGCGCGACGCGCTGAACGAAGGGCCGGTTCCCGCCGGCTTGAGCCTGGAGGAGACGAGCGCATTGCGAGCTCGCTATCTGACCGAGCGCGGATACGGAAGCCCGATCAAGATGATCCACGAGTTCGAGCGACGGGATGCTCACGTCCGCAGCGCCGCGGATTTCGAGGAAGTCGTGCTCTGGTTCGAGCACGACCTCTACGATCAGCTGCAACTGTTGCAAGCGCTCACGACGCTCGAGGAACTCAACCTAGAGCCCGGGCGCATCTCGCTCGTCCAGAGCGATCACTACTTGGCGAGCATGACCGTCGACGAAATAGTGGCGCTGCTGCGCAAACGGCGATCGGCCACGCCGGCGGTGTTTAAATCGGCGCGCCGCACGTGGGAACGCTTCACGTCGAGCGAGCCGAGCGATCTTTACGCTGCCGCGGCCGAAGACGCAATCGGCTTGCCCTTCTTACGCGCGGCGCTGCAACGGCTTTGCGAGGAGTACCCCTGGAAACGCGACGGTCTCTCCCGATCGGAACGCCAAGCGCTTTACGCAGTCGCGCAAGGATCGGCGCCCCTTGAAGAATTGTTTGCGCGGGCGCAGGCGCGCGAGGAGGCATCGTTTTTGGGTGAACGCGGGTTTGCCGCGATTCTCGACGACCTGGGCGCAGACGGTGCGCTGATTGAGAAGGAAGACGGCGCGCTGGTAACCACGGCGCTCGGGCGGCGCGTTCTTGCCGGCGACGCGGATTGGCTGGAGGCGCACGCGATCAACCGCTGGATCGGCGGCGTGCATCTCAACCCGCGACGCCTAACGCGCTGGGACGAGGATGCATTGCGTTTCGTCTAGCGCCCGGCTGCGTTCAAGGCGAACCGGATTGGCGCCGCGAAGCGGCCCGAGCGATGACACACGATGAATTGAGCATCGACCTCAAGACCGAGCTCGGCGGAACGCTGGTCTTTAAGCTTCGCGGCAGCCTGGATTTGGCCACCGCGCCGACGGTGCGGGCGGCGCTGAACGAAGCGTCCGAGAAAGGCAGTCACGATCTGATCGTGGACCTCAAGCAGCTCGATTTTCTCGACTCGACGGGCTTGGGAGTTTTGATCGGGGCTTATCGACGTGCGGTCGAACGCGGCGGCAAGCTTCGCCTGGTTATCAGCGATGGGCCAATCGCGCGGCTGCTGAACGTTACCGGCCTGATGGCCGTGTTCGCGGTCTATCACTCGACCGAAGATGCGCGCAAAGATCGTGCTCGAGTGGGAGAAACGCTCTAACCTAGCCTTTAGCGGTAGGCTTCGTCGAGCACCTCGACGATATGCTTGACCGACGCGTCATAACGCGCCGCGCGCAATCCCGCCGCTACTTGAATCGCGCATCCCGGGTTTGCGGTAGCGACGATCGTGGCGCCGGTCCGGCGGATCGCTTCGACTTTACGGCGCTGCAGGCGCGAGGCCATCTCCGGTTCTGTGAGATTGTAAATTCCGGCGCTGCCGCAGCACACCGCGCTTTCTTCCATCTCGACAAGCCGCAGTCCGGGAATTCGTGCCAGCAATCGGCGCGGCGCGCCGGCAACGCGCTGCGCGTGGACGAGATGGCACGGCGCTTGATAGGTAGCGGTCGCGTCGATCGCGCGCGTCGCCGAACCAAGCTCGAGTGCGTCGAGAACTTCGGTTACGTCGCGTACGCGCTTTGAGAACGCGGCGGCCCGCGGCGCCCACTGCGCGTCATCGGCAAAGAGCTCGCCGTACTCTTTCAAGGCGCTTCCGCATCCGGCTGCGTTGACGAGGTAGACGTCGGCGCCGCTGCATTCGAACGACGCGATGTTTCGCTTCGCGAGCTCACGAGCAAACTCGATCTCGCCCGCATGAACGGCGATGGCGCCGCAACAAGCTTGTTCGGCGGGGACGACGACGGATAGGCCCGCGCGCCGCACAAGGCGGATCGTGGCGCGGTGGACGTCGCCAAACGCAACCGGCATGATGCATCCGGCATGCAAAAACGCCAGTCCCTGCGGTGCGGCCGCTTCAAAACGCTGACCCGCCGCCGTAAAGTACCTGCCCGAAATTTTCGGTGCGAGCCCCGCCGCTCGTCGCAAACCGACGGCGCCGGCCAGGGCGACGAGACCGGTCTGTTGCGCGATGCGCAACAGGGTTGCTGCGGTGCGCATCAGCGCGGGACGCGCGAACAACGTTTGAAGTAGAAAACGCCGCGCCAGGCGTTGGCGCGGCGTCTCGTTTGGAGCTTGGGCGCGGCGGATTTGGGTGCGCGCGGTTTCGACCAATCGCCCGTACCTGACGCCCGAGGGGCAAACGGCCTCGCAGGCACGGCAGTCGAGGCATTGCCACATTTGCTCGACAAAACCGGCGCTGAGAAGATCGAGCCGCGCTTCTCCCACCGCCTTGATCAGACTAATGCGGCCGCGCGGACCCGAAGTTTCTGTCATAGTTTCCAGATACGTGGGGCACGACGGTAAGCAGAGGCCGCAGCGAATGCAGGTGTCATAGATGCCCGCATCGGGTTGGTCGGCGCCGCTGAAGCCCAGGAGCGCATGCTCGCTCATCGGGGTACGGCCTTCGCCTCGCATGAGCATCACTTCTCCCGACGAAACGGAGTCAGCGTGAAAAAACGGATCAAAGTCGCGGTGACCGGAGCCGCCGGGCAGATCGGCTATGCGCTGATATTTCGCGTGGCGTCCGGGCAGATGTTCGGTCCCGATACGGAGTTGGAGTTCCAGCTGCTCGAACTCGAGCCCGCGCTAGGCGCATTGCGCGGCATAGTCATGGAGCTCGAGGACTGCGCCTTTCCTCTGCTGCGAGGCGTGCGGTTCGGCTCGGACGTCAACGAAGCGATGCGCGACATCGACTGGGCGATCTTAGTCGGAGCGATTCCGCGCAAGGCCGACATGCAACGCTCGGATCTGCTTCGCGTCAACGGCGCGATCTTCACCGAGCAGGGGCGCGCAATCGGCGCGCACGCGGCGCAAGACGTCAGCGTATTCGTGGTCGGCAATCCCGCCAACACCAACTGCCTGATCGCGATGAACAATGCGCCGCGGGTTTCCAAGGATCGTTTCTTTGCGATGACAACGCTCGACGAGCTCCGGGCCCGCGCACAGCTTGCGCGCAAAGCCGGCGTCGGCGTCTCGGACGTGGGCCGGGTGGTCGTTTGGGGGAATCACTCGGCGACTCAATATCCGGATTTCGCCCACGCAACCATACGAGGGCGGGCGGCGCACGAAGCCGTGACCGATCGCGGCTGGCTGGAGAACGAGTTCATCACGACGGTACAGAATCGCGGCACCGAGGTCATCAAGGCGCGCGGCGCTTCCTCGGCGGCCTCGGCGGCGAACGCCGCGATCGCGGGCGTTTACAACCTTACGCACGATACGCCACCCGGCGAATGGTATTCGGTAGGACGATGCTCGCACGGCGAGTACGGCGTGGATCCGGGCCTGATTTTCTCGTTTCCATCCCGGACAGAGAACGGCGCTTCGCGCATCGTCGAAGGCGTCGAACACGGAGAGTTCGGGCGTTCTAGGCTAGCGGCGACCTTGAACGAGCTGCGGGCCGAGCGTGACGCGGTCAAAGAACTGGGGCTGATCCCCGCGAACTAGGCGGCATGAGCGGTCCCCGGCAAGAGCCTTCGGAGCTCGAGGTGATTCACGTCAACGTCGCGTCGGCGGCCGGCGCCTACACGGTCGGGAACGCTTCGTTTTTCCGCTACATCTTGCGGTTGGGTGAGCTTGGTCTGCCGCTTTCGCTCGCCGACCAGGAAGCGGTCGATGTGCTGGCCGCGGTTCCGCACGCGCTCGGCTGCGAAGACGGCGTTTCGTCGATCTCGGGACCTGGCTGGCGGGTCGTGCCGGCGCAGGGAGATTTAGACTGGGCGGTTCTCGAGGCCACGCCGCAGCGGCTGCGAAGCGCACTCGAGCGGGCGCGAGCGATTCTTTGGACGCATGCCGCACGCTTTCGCGTGAGCGCTCGCGACATGGCCGCGATCGAGCGGGAGCTCGATGAGGTCTACGGCGTGCTGATGCGCGCCTCGGCCGCGGGCGTCGCCGTAAACATCTCCTACGTAGCGTAGAAGACTGTCGTGAGGCCGCTCTTCGAGCTGCCGCTGCGGGGCGCGGGCGGCGAGCCGATCTCGTTCGTTAGAACAATTAATTCGCACGGTTGCGCGCGTCTGCCGCCGGCGAGCCTCGACGCGTCGCATGAGGTTTACCGGCGCAAGCTTCGGGTCGGCAAACGAGTCGTCGAGGTCGCATTGCGCGAGCGCGACGGAATGCTGGTTGCTGAGACCACGTCAGCCCTACCGGCGGCAGCGGCAAAGGCAGTGCACGCGACGATTGCCCGCATGTTCCGCTTGAACGACGATCTGTCGCCGTTCTATGCGCGGATTGCCGGCGACGAGCGGTTCGCTTGGGCAGCGCGCGGAGCCGGACGCATTCTTGCCAGCCCGAGCGTCTTTGAAGACGTCGTCAAGACGATTTGCACTACGAACTGCGCATGGTCGGCGACGATTCGGATGACGTCGGCGTTGGCCGATTTGGGCGAGGGCGCTTTTCCCGAGCCGGAGCGGCTAACCGCAACCCCGGACGCGTGGTTTCGAGAGGTTGCACGGATGGGCTACCGTGGCGCTTATGTTAAGAGCATCGCGCGATTGGTTGCGTCGCGAGAAGAAGATCTCGAAAGCCTGCTCGATGGCGGCCGTTTCGGCGACGATGAGGTCGAGCAGCGACTGCTCGCGCTCCCCGGCATTGGGCCGTATGGCGCCGCTCACGTGATGCAGTTGCTCGGCCGCCATCGGCTACTGGTTTTGGACTCCTGGACGCGACCAAAGTACCGGCGGCTCGCGCAGAAGAAGAAGGCCGCGGATTCGACGATTCGCCGAGCCTTCTCACGGTACCAGGAGTACGCGGGCCTGGCGTTCTGGCTCTATCTCACCCGCGACTGGCTCGAAGAATGAGGCGCTGATGCCCCAGAGGGCAAGCGCATGCTCGTGGGATAACACCCGGTATGCGTCTGCCACGATTCGCCTGCGCGCTGCTCGTTGCCGCGCTCGTTCCGTTTAACGCCCAGGCCGGCACGACCGGCGGAATCACCGGCCGAGTAACCGATTCCAAAACCGGCGCACCCTTGACCGGCGTCCTGGTCACCGCGAACTCGCCGTCGCAAAGCGCGCGCTCCACCAGCGACGCAACCGGGACGTTTGCGTTTTTGTCGTTGTCGCCCGACACGTACACGCTGAACTTCAGCAAAACGGGATACGACCCGGTGACCCAGCCGGGCTTGACGGTCGTTGCCGATCAGGTGCAAACGTACAACGCTGGTCTCACGCCGACGCTGCGCACGATCGCACACGTAACGGCGCAATCGGCCCAGAGCTTGGTCAAGCCGGGTACGACCAGCGACGTGTATTCGGTGAACGCCGCCGGTCAAGTTGCCGCACAAGGGTTGAGCGGACCGGGCAGCTTGAACAACGCCTACGGCGCAATTGCGTCGGTGCCGGGCGTCGCCCTCGATCAGGGCGAGCAGGGCTGGTGGCAGACCGTTCACGTCCGCGGCGGCGACATCGATCAGGTAGGCTACGAGCTCGACGGGATTCCGGTCAATCGCGCCTACGACAACGCGCCGCAAACCATGCTTTCGAGTCTTGGCAGCCAGGAAGTGCAAGTTTACACTGGCGGCGTGCCGGCCAGTTCCGACGCGCAGGGCATCTCCGGCTACATCAATCAAGTGCTCAAGACCGGTACGTATCCGGGCTACGGCGAGGCGAATCTAGCGGTCGGATATCCGGCGTTCTACCATCAGGCATCGGTCGAGTTCGGCGGCTCGACGCCCGATCGGAACTTCAGCTACTACGTTGGAATCGCCGGCAGCAACGAAGATTTTCGTTTCGTTAACAACCAAAACGGCGCGCAATATCCGGACTCGTTCTTTTATCCCACCAGCGCCGTTCCTGGATATACCTGCGGTCTGACGACCTGCACCCCGACGGCGTACTCGAACGGCTACGTCTATACCGGAACGCCGTCGCCGGTGCTCTTTACCAGCGGGCTCGGCTTCGCGCTGGCGACCCAGTCGCTGCGTGACACCGTCATCAACTTGCACATGGGCATTCCCCATTCCAACGGCTTACGCGACGACGTTCAGCTGATGTGGATGACGAGCGAGAATCTCAACCAATACTTCAGCTCGATCGACGACTTCGGCGCAAACACGCTATTCGCGATATCCGGGCCGCTGACGTGGGACGACTCCTATCTCTATCACGGGCAGTCGATGCAGCCGTTTGTGCCCAGTCAGCTGACCCAGTACTTCTATCCCAATAGCCCGCCGCATCCGTTTGGGGGTCCGCTCCCTTACGATATTCGCGACCCCAACGAGAACGGCGTTTCGATCACGAAGCTGCAGTATCAGCACGAATTCACGCCCGCTTCGTATCTGCGGCTCTACGGGTATTCGACCTATTCAACGTGGTTCATCAACGGATACAATTCCGACGCGCAGCCCTACTATGGCTGGGAACTGCCGTACTTTCTTCCGGATCACTCGCACGGATACAACCTAAGCTACGTGAACCAGCTCAGCTCGCAGCACTTGCTGACCGTCGAGGCGGCCTATCTGTATTCGTCGCTGGAGCGCTACGACGTAACCTATTTCCCGCCCGATTGGAACATCACGAGCTTCGTCGGGACCAACGGCAAGTGTTACAATCCTTCGACCGGCGACCAGATCGGCTGCTACGACCAAACCCAGGGGACGCTGACCAATCCGTCGCCGCCGCCGACGTACTCGTGCAAGATGAGTCCGGACCTGCCGGCTTGCGCTCCGGGCGTGAATCCCCAGTGGCTGGTTACAGACACGACCTTCGATGGAAATCTCAATACGGTCGACGCATCGCTTGCGGGGTATTCGATCAACGACCAGTGGCGCCCCAACGATCAGCTCAACGTCAGCTTGGGGTTGCGGATTGAAGATTTCACTTACTTTTTTGGCGACACCGATCCGGACGACCCCGCGCGCCAGTTTTGGTTTAACGCCTACAACGCCGAGTATTGCTTCGCGCCGGGCGTGAATAACAACAAGCCGATCGACCGGACCGATAACGGCATCGGGCCGTGTCCGGTGGTGGGCGGAGTCGCGACCGTGCCGCTGGCCGACTCGCCGTACGGCCCGTTGATCAACACGAGCGGCGGCTCGTATGTGACGGCGCGCTTCCAGCCGCGCTTGGGCGTGACCTACACGCTCGATCCCAACGACGTCTTGCGCGGATCGTTCGGCGTTTACGCGCGCCCGCCGAATTCATCCTGGACGCAGTACAATACGCTCCAAGAAGACCTGCCTGCGTTTTTGGGCGAGCATTTCTACGGGTACGGTTTCAACACGCCGGACCATCTGATTCGACCCGACACTTCGTACAACTACGATCTTTCGTGGGAGCATCACGTCAAAGGCACGGATTGGAGCTGGAAGCTGAGCCCATTCTTGCGGGCGACGCGCGATCAGCTGCAAAACTTCTACATCGATCCCCAGGGCGGTCTCGAATCCGGGCTCAACGTCGGCAGCCAGCAAAGCAGCGGCGTCGAGTTGGCACTGCAGAAGGGGGACTTCTCGGCGCAGGGCTTGAGCGGCCAGCTCGCCTTCACTTACACCTATAGCCAGATAAAATACCAAAACTTCACCAATACCGATCAAAACGTCATCGACCAGCTGGACGGCTACATCAAAGCCTACGACTCGTTTTTGAAAGGCCACGGCGGCTACCCGTGCTACTTTTACGAATCAAACGGAACCGGGGGAGCCGGAACCTACAATTGCAATCAGAAAGGCGTTGTAGAGAATCCGTACTACAATCAACCGTATCAGAATCTGTTTTCGCCGACGGCCTGGTATCCAACGTACGACGTGATTCCCGGGCCTGCGGCAGCTGCAAACGGCTACGCCGTTCCCTACGTTACGTCGCTCATTCTCAACTACCGGCATAACCGGTTGGCGGTGACGAACTCGTGGTATTTCAGCTCGGGCGCCGAGTACGGCTCGCCGACGCAGTGGCCCGGATACAATCCCACCTCGTGCTACCAGCCGCCGATGTCGTGGGTCAGCGCGCACGGTAAAGCCGCCGATCCCGCCTCGTGCGACGACTTCGGCGTGCTGCCGCTCTTCATCCCGGATCCGTTCACGAAGGGCTACGACAATCTGGGCGCTTTCAAGCAACCGTGGCAGCTTCAGATGGGCGTTGCCTTGACCTACGACGTCAGTCCCCGCGTCACCGCGCGCCTGAACTTCACCAACGTGCTCGACATCTGCGGCCAGCGCGGCTATCCGTGGGATCAGTCCTGGATATGCGCCTACTCGTCGCTGCCGACGAACTACTTGTATCCGGCCGGCAACTTCTATCCCAACTCGATTTCGCAAAGGCCGCCGCCCCAGCTGCAGTATCCCTACGCCTTCTGGTTCAACGGCAACAATACGGGCTACTTAGGCGTCGTCGAGCCGCTTCAAGTCACCGGCACGCTGTCGATCAAGCTCTAGCAGAAGAAGAAGGGGCGACTTGTAGCCTCCGGCGTGCAAGACAAGCGCGTGGACGCTTGGAGGGCGCCGCCCGCGTACGATGGGGGCGAAAGGAGCCAAAGCAGATGCAAACCACGGAGTTGAGAGTGTACGCCCTGAGCGGCTGGCTTGCGGCCGCGCTGACCGTAGGCTGCAGCGGATCGCAGCCAGGTAGTGCCTTGCCGTCGGGGCTCACGACGCCGACGGACCGCGGTCGCTGGGCGCCGCTGGCAGAAGCGAGCCCCCCAAACCTCTACGTCGCAAACTACGGCGGTAACACGGTAACGGTGTACGCGCCGGGCACAAGCACTCCCGAACTGACGATCTCGGCGGGGCTTAACGAGCCCGACTCTCTGGCGTTCGATCTCGATAAGAATCTCTTCGTCGCGAATAACCAGAACAATACGATTCGTGAATACAAATATGGCGAGACCAAGATACGGCGCACCATACGGACGAATCTGTCCTATCCGCATTGGGTCACGTTCAACTCGATGGACGACCAGTTGTACGCTTCGAATGGGACGTACTCAGATCCGGCCGGCTGGGTCTCGGTTTACTCAGACAAAGGCGCGTTCATAAGAGAAATCACCGCGGGCGTCAACAACGTCAGCGCGATTGCTCTAGACAGCGCCGGAAACGTGTACCTTGCAAATGAAAGCGGAAACTCGGTGACCGTGTATAGCCCTGGAGCGAACACGCTGCTGCACACGATTACCGACGGCGTCTTCGACCCGGCTGCATTAGCGTTCGATAGCTCGGGCAACTTGTACGTTGCCAACTTCGGCGCTTACGCCGGCACGGTAACTGTATACGCGCCTGGCAGCACGGCGCTTTCACGAACGATCAGCAGCGGAATATCGGGTCCGTATGCGCTGGCGGTCGGGCCGTCCGGGTACTTGAACGTTGCAAACGAACAAGGTGGACCGAGTTACTATGGCTCGGTTACCCAGTACGCTCCCGGCAGTGGAAGCGTCGCGCGGACGATCACGAACGGCATCGATGCCCCTCAATATCTGGCGTTCGGCTCGTATGGCTATCTAAACGTTGCGAACGGGCTTACCAGCGGCATCAATGGCGCCGTCACAGAGTATGCTCCCGGCAGCGGGAACGTTGCGCGGACGATCACCGACGGCATCAACGATCCTTTCTATATAACGTTTGGACCACCATGATGAAAACTTTGCAGTTATGTCCTTACGCTCTCGGTGGCTGCCTCGCAGCGCTGCTGCTCGCCGGCTGCGCCGCGCCGCAGCCTGCAAGCGGAGGGGCCGGTGTCCTGCCGCAAACGCTTGGCAAGCCCTTCACAGCGCTCAATCTTTACGTCGCAAACTACACCGGTAACGCGGTAACCGTGTACGAGCCCGGCACCGGCACACCGTCGCTAACGATCTCCGCCGGCGTTGACGGACCCTATTGCCTCGCCTTCGATACATCCAACGATCTTTACGTCGCAAACAATGGAAATAACACCGTCACCGTCTACAAGAACGGTTCCAGCAGCATACTGGCGACCATATCGAAAAACGTCAGCAGCCCCTATGCGGTCGCCTTCGACACAACAAACCGACGCTTATACGTCGCAAATGACCCGGGTCCGCCGCCCGGCTCGGTGACCGTTTATTCGGGTGCGACGTACAAGAGAACGATCACCGCTGGGGTGGATTCTCCCGACGCGCTGGCGATCGATAGCTCGGGAGACGTGTATGTCGCCAACGCGCCCGATTTTTCATCTTATCCTCCCGGATCCGTCACCGTTTATAGCCCAAAGAATGTATTGCTGCGGACGATTACTGCCGGAATCGACGGCCCCGACGCCTTGGCCTTCGATACCTCGGGCAACTTGTACGTAGCCAACGAGCTCAACAACACCGTAACGGTGTACGCTGCGGGAAGCACGTCGGCTTCGCTAACCATCAGCAAAGGAATTGATTTACCCGACGCGCTCACGATTGGCCCGAGCGGCTATTTGAACGTAGCAAACTACAACAGTAACTCCGTAACGCAGTACGCTCCTGGGAGCGCCAACGTCGCTCGGACGATTACGAAGGGAATTTCGTTCCCCACCTCAATCGCATTTGGATCGAATGGCTACCTAAATGTGGCGAACGACGGCGGCGGCGGCTACGGCTCGGTGACGGAGTACCCGCCGGGCAGCGGAAGCGTTTCGCGCACGATCACCGACGGCATCAACGGACCCCAATACGTGACGTTTGGACCGTGAGAAAGCGAGCCGTCCAAATCGGCGGCTCGCTCTCGATTAAGCGGTAGGTCCTCGACGCTCGTAGCGTGCGAGGCGCTCGCGCCAGCCGTCGAACCGGTCGCGTCCTCCACGCTTGAGGAACCATGCCTTGGCCGCCTCGTGAAGGCGCTCGAAGTTCTCCCACATGCGCGGGTGAACGACGCTCCGGTGGATCTCGACGACGGGGCTGAGATGCTCCCAGGCGACCTCGTGGTGGACGGTGCTCATGTTTTGAGTCCAGATGACGCCGAGCTGGACTTCCTGGCGAAAGACCGGATCTTCGAGCGACGCGGCAAGCTGCGTTGCGACGAAGTGCCGCGCCTCGAGGTATGAAGGACTGCTCAGGTAGTCGAAAATTTTGACGGCGCCTTCGAGCTGGGTCGCGCGCCGGAGCTGTTCGAGCTGAATGCGGGTGAGCTTCAGCTGATGGAAGCCGAAAAGCGCGGTAACCGCAACGACCAGGGCCGTCGCTGCCGTACCAATAGCCGAGATGGCGCTCCAATCCATTAGCGGTTTGCCGCCCGGTCGCGCGGATGAGCGTCGTCGTAAGCCTGGCGCTTGCGGCCCATGGCGAGCTGTAAGTAGACGCCGGTCGTTGCGAGGCTCTCGTGCCCGAGCAGCTCGCGCACCGTTTCAAGGTCGACGCCGTTTTCGACCAGATGCGTGGCAAAGGAATGGCGCAACGTGTGCGGGCTAGCATGCTTCTGGATGCCGCTGACGCGGTAGATCGTTCTGAAGATGCGCCAAACGTGCTTGGGCGTGAGGCCGCGACCCCCGCGCCCTAAGAAAAGGCACGGATCGGGGCCGCGCAGGCGCACTCGCAGATATGCCTCGATGGCCGCAGCGGCAGTGCGGTTGATGACCACGAGACGCTCCTTGTTGCCCTTGCCGGTCACTCGGATCGTACGCTCGGCCAAGTCGACGTCGGCGAGCCGGACGCCGGCCAGCTCGGCGCGGCGCATACCGCTGGCGTAGAACAGCTCCATGATCGCAGCGTCTCGAAGCCGCGCCGCATCGGTTCGCCCGGCGAGCGACGTCCGCAGTAGCTTGAGGACTTCGTCGACTTTCAGCGGTGCCGGGCGTTTCCGCGCGATCGAGGGTCCGGGAATGGCCGCCGCCGGATCGTCCTCGCGGGCGCCGGTGATTTTGAGGAATCGGTAGAGGGCCCGAATCGACGACAGCTTGCGGCAGACGGTACGCGCATCGTAGCCCCGCTCGTCAAACATGTGGGCGATGTATTGGCGGATTTGCGACGTGCCGACCCCACGCAGCGATGCTTTGGACTGCTTGCGCCTGAGGAAATCGCCGAACTCCTTGAGGTCGCGCTCGTACGCATCAACCGTCAACGGGCTGCGCTTGCGCTCGGTCAGCAGATAGCCCCGCAGCTCCCGGACGTCGGGGTCCGGCAAGCCGGCCTGCCCGCGGACCCCCTTCTTCGTGCCTACCGAATGCGACATAATAAATCTTTTATCGCATTCGGGCGTGGCGAGCGAAGCTCCTTGGTCTGCCCCGGGCCCGAATTCGACGAACGATCGGGGACCGGTGACGTGGCCCGAACGCGAGGATAAGACTCTTCAGCCTGGTGGGGGTCCGAACGCGATCAGTTCGAATCGGGCCGGCGGTAGAGAACGCCTGTCGCGATGACCCCGACGGCCACGATGACCCCCCAGATTTCGAGAAGGCGAGCGACGTCATGGTTCCATTTGATGAATATCGCGCCAACCACGGCTCCAATTATAAAGACGATCCAGATGGCAAGTCTGAGCCACAAGAGTTGTCGCGGCTTGAGCCGCCCTTCAAGCGGAGTCGTTATGCGGCCCTCACTTTGCCGGGCAGGTTAGGATCCAGGCCGTAAGCTCGAGCTTCTTTAGCATCGCGAAGTCGTGGTTCTTAGCGGCCTCGGGGCAGTTGTCTTTGAGAAACCGCGTGTTGTCGTGGTAATACTCGACGTCGACTACGAGCCGGTTGTTGCCGCTATAGACGTTGAACTGATGACACCATCGTTGCGCGAAGCATTGCTCGACCACCGCAAAGTCGAAGAACTTCACGAGATCTTTGACCTGGCCGTTGTCGCCCTTTTGGTCCACCGTTAGCCCGCGGTCGTGCGCCGCCTTGGCGGCCCACTCGTCATACGTGAGCTGCTCGGCGTACGTAAGCGGGAAGCCGGTGTTGTTGGCGTAGCCGTCGAGATTATCGGGGTCGACGCCGTCGAAGCCCTTCTTCTTGCAGAGATCGTAGCGTGCGCCCATGATCGGCCATAGGATCGAGGTTGCGCGAATGTCGAGCCATCGTTCACCCGCCCAGCGGCCGTCTTTGTGGCCTAGGACGCTTTTGGGAAATTCTTTGGCGTCGGGTCGCCAGTCTTCCCAGGTGCCGACGTCGATATAACAGATGACGCGCTTGCCCATGTGGTGGAGCCGGGCGACGACCCGCGGCAGCGTGTCGAACATGTCGAGGTCGAACACTTGGGCGGGATATTTCAGATCCAGCTTGCCGTCGTATTGGATCTGGTACGTCGTGCCCACGGTGGGAATCCAGCGAGCCGTTGTGGGCGCCGAAACTCCGCTGAGATTCTGAGCGCTCGACGGCAGCGGCGATCCGCTCCCGCCGCAAGCGGTCAGAGCCAGCGCGGTCGCGCCGAGAAGATAGCAATGCAGCTTCATGCGAGTAGCCTCTTGCGTTGTGCGATTCTTGGAAGAACGCGGCCAAGCCTATCGAAAAACACGCTCGTGCGCCGATGGCTGCTTCTTCTGCCGCTGCTTGGTTTGACGGCGTGCAACGCTGCCGCGCCGTTTGTGACGACCGTAGGCATGCTCAAGCCGGGTGCAACCTTGGTGATTCGAGCCGGAGAAGCGACCATCAGCGCCTATCAACCGGCCGTTGGGCAGCGCCGCGATCTTTTTACGATCGCGGCTACCGCTCCGGCCAAGGGACCGCCGCCGCCTCCGCCGCACCTGCGCCCCGAGCCGCGATACGGCGTCGTCGTCACCGCTCCGGGCAGGCTAGCGACCTTGTTAGTGCGCGTGCCCGACGGCGTCGATTTGGTCGTGCAATCGCTGCAAGGCGATGTGAACGTGACCGACATCACTGGGAACGCGCGACTCTTTACCCGCCGAGGGAACGTTACCGCAATGCTGCCCGGCTACGCTGAGGCGTCGACCGGCGATGGCGATGTGTCCGTGACGATGGGCGCAGTTCGCTGGCCGGGCACGCTGCATTTCTCGACGCCGCGGGGCGACATCGAACTGCGCATCAATCCCAAGGCAGCTTTGCGCGTCCGATTGCATACCGGCGACGGCACGCTCTTTACCGACTTCGGGCTGCGGGGCGTGTCCAACGGCGCCTCTGAAACAATCGATGCCGACATCAACGGCGGATCGGCACAGCGGATCGATGTGGAAACGGAGTCCGGTGCGATTCGGCTGTTGCGCTTACAACCCCAGGCGTGAGCGGGCGAGCAGCGCCTCGCGTGCCTTGACCAGCCGGACCATCGCGTCGTTGTACGGCGTCGGCGTTCCGGTTCGGCGTCCCGCGGCCACCACCGCGCCGTTGAGATGATCGATCTCGCTGGGGTGCCCCGATTCCAGATCGTACGCCATGGAGCTCTTGGCATCGGCGCCGAGCGCGACGACTTCGGCAACGTACTGCCATGGGTTGACGAACGGCAGATTGATTTTCAACGCGGCCGCAACGGCTGCCGTTTCTTCTGCTAGTGCCTCGGCGAGGTGGGCGGCGTTAGGATCTTGCAGGATCGCGCCGGCTTCGCAGTCGAGCAGCGCCGAGAGCGCGTTGACGGCGGAGTTTGCGACAAGCTTTCCCCAAAGATGCGGGCGGATGTCGTAAACGACCGAGGCACGCAGACCGCTGCGCGTGAGCAGCTCGGTCACGGTGCGCGCCGTCGCCGAGGATGCCGTGGTCGATCCGATGATGGTGTTGCCTTGCTCCGAGCTGCGCACGTAACCGGGCTCGATCGTGTGCGAAGACTCCGTCGTAATCCCGAGTATGACCGGAACGGCGCCGCCCAGCGCCGTTTTGATCGCGTCTTCGTTGCCGATGCCGTTCTGCAGCGAAATGACCGGGGCGGCCGGGTCTAACTCGCCCGCAAAGATCCGCAAGGCCCGTAGCGTGTCGACCGCTTTGACAAACAGAAAGAGCATCTGCGAGCCGTAGAGATCGTGCGCGCGGCCGGCTACCGTCACCGCACGTGCAGGCTCGTCGTTGACGCGCAGTCCGTCGCGGGCGACGCGCTCGGCAACCGCCGCGTTGTCGTCGAGGATGGTTACGTCGCAACACCCGGCCAGATGATACCCGAACAGCGTGCCCATTGCGCCGGCGCCGATGATGCCGACGCGCGGCCGACCGCGACCTTCCATTACGCGCGGTTCCTTAAAACTGATACTGGAACCCGAACGTGTTTCGGCGCGAGGCGTGCAAGACGTCGCGTTGACCGAAAAAGAGCTCGGTGCCGGGCAACAGGTGCAGGTTGGCGTAAAGGTCGACGAGCGGATACGTCAGATCGTAAATTCTCGTTTCGAAGCCCAGCCCGTGCAACGGCGCGTATTGACCCAGCACGCCGATCTGCGAGTACAGAACGCCGGCGCCGAGGTGAAAGTCGCCCTTATTTTGCTCCAACAGCGCATTCCAGGTGGTGTTGGTGCCGATCGCATTCGCACCGACCATGACGCTGGTGTTGCCGTGCGGCAACAATACGAGGTTGATGTCTCCGAGCGGCCCTTGACTGCTCGTTAAGACGGGATTCAACCCGGCGTTGACTTGAGGCGAAAGTCCGCTCAAACGCACTTGCACGGCGATGAGATTGCGCGCGAGCGACGCGAGCTTGCTCTGAAGCCGTGCCTTCAGCTCGGGCGAAACGCTCGGCGTCGGGCCCGGATACGGCGAGCTGCTCGGAACCGTGAGAGGTGCGGGCGTTGCGCCTTGGTCAACCCCGTACACGTGGCTGGTCCCTCCCAGCTCTCCCAGCAACGAGTTGGCCTTCTGCATGACGGCATCGAGGTTTGCGATCGTGTTGCGCAGTTGCTCTTGTGTCTGCGGGTTACCGGTGACGGCGCGTAGGTCGTGCAAGAGCGCCGCAAGCGTCTGCGTCGCGTCGGCGATGCTTTCCGTCGTGGCCAGGACGCTGGTCTTGAGACGGGGATCGGTCGCCAACTCCTGCAAGGCCGTCATCGATCGGTTCAACGCCAGGGCCGTGGCGTCGAACCGGTCGAGCAAGACGCCGAGTTTCTTGGAATCCGTCGTCGCGGCGCTGTTGAGGGTCGCCGAAAGCTCGAGGACGTTGGCGCTTGCGTTGGATAGATTCCCCGAAAGGTTCGACCCCATCGCCAAGAGCTCGTTCGAGAGCCGTTGGAACGAAGACTTGGTCGTCAGCGTGAGGTCGTTGGCATTGTCGAGCGTTGCCTGGAGGGTGTCGAGCAGCTTGGGCGTGCGCTTCTCGACCAGCGCCATCACCGTGTCGAAGCGTTGCAACTCGCGCTGGCTCTGTTCGAGCAAATCTCCGATCGAAGCGGCGTTGCTGCCGCGCGGCTGGTCGGCAACGGGCAAGACCTCGCGCGGAAGCAACGGCAGCGGCGGCTTCGCGCGCGGCGGCACGATTACCACCGCCGGCGAGCCGGTAAGCGGCGCTGCAATCAGGAACCGCGACGCGGACGGAATATCGACGTTGCGGTTTATCGCTAGAATGAGGTCGACGCTGTTATCGTCGAGAAGTTGAACCGAGTCGACCGAACCGGCCTGGACGCCGCTGAAGTAAACGAGTGCTCCCGGCGTGACTCCCTCGGCGGATTGAAAGTGGACGCCGATGCGATAGCCGGTGTGGCGCGTTCCGAAATCGGTGATGACGTAGAACACCCCGAACAGCAAAAGCAGTGCTAGGATGGCAAACGCTCCAACCTGTGCTTGCCTGGTCATTGGTCCACACTATATTCCTTCGAGGGGAAAAAGCCTCGCTGGCCGTCGAGTTGTTGCGCGCCGAAGAAAAAAGGGTACAACCCAACGGTGGCGAGCAACCGTCGCCAGCTAGGGGTCAGCGATCTTTCGGCGCGGGTCGGCGATCCGAGCGACGCGCACCGCGTTACCGTCAACCTATCGCGCGAGATCGGCTTCGAGCTGCACGGCAGCGCGCAGCGATGCCGAGTTAGCGAAAGCTCGATCGTCGAGATCGCGCTGCGGCAGCTCTTTCGCCGCGTCGACCGGCCGGCATTAGAGCGCTTCTTGCGCGAGAACGGGGCGTGTCTGCGGCGCCGGCGTTCCTGACTGCGAAATCGCATCTTTAGATCGGAATCGGCCCAACCTCCGAACCCCGCAGAAACTGTTCGACAATCGGGTTGTGCGAATTGCGAATCCGCTCGGCGGTGTCGTAGGCGATAATCGCGCCTTCGAAGAGCATGGCAACGTAGTCCGCCATCGCGAAGATCGAAGGCAAATCGTGCGAGATGACCACGGCAGTTCCTTTGAGCTTCTCACGCAGCTTCAAGATCGTGTCGGTGATCAGGTTGGTCACGATGGGATCCAATCCGGTTGTGGGCTCGTCGTAAAGGATGAGCTCCGGTTCCGTCACGATCGCGCGAGCAAAGCCGGCTCGTTTGAGCATTCCGCCGGAAAGCTCGGCCGGCAGATTGTCGTAGGCGTCCGCCAGGCCCACGCTTTCGAGCGAATCCATGACCAGCCGGCGAATCTCCGCTTCCGAAAGCCTGGTACGCTCCTGAAGCGGAAGCGCAACGTTCTCACCAACCGTGAGGCTGTCCAGCAGGGCCGAGAACTGAAACGACAGGCTGATCCTGCGCCGAACCACGTTGAGGTGCTCCTCACTGATGTGGCAGATATCCTCACCGTGCACGTAGATGTGCCCCGAGTCGGGCAACAACAGCCCGTCGAGCAGCCTCAGGATCGTCGATTTCCCCGCGCCGGTCAGGCCGATGATGCACGTGATCGCGCCCTCGACGATGTCGAGGCTGCAGTTCCGCAGCACGACTCGTTCGCCAAACGCGAGCGTGACGTCTTCGATTCGTGCGAGGTTGTTGTTCGCGCTGTCCATTATCCGAAGAGGAGAAACGACAGGACGAAGTTGGAGATAAAGATCAAAATGATCGAGATCACGACCGCGCCTGTCGTCGATTTTCCGACGCCTGCCGCACCGCCGCGAGTCGAAAGGCCTTGATACGCGCCGACGATCGCGATGATCGTCGCGAACACCAGGGTTTTAAGCAGCCCCTTAAGGACGTCGCTCATGTCGATCGACTGGCGAACCGATGCGACGTACGAATCGTAGGGAATGTGCGCATACGCTTGAGCCACCCACGCACCTCCGACGATCGAGACCACGTCGGCAAAGATCGTCAAGAGGGGGAGCATCACCAACAACGCAACGAGGCGGGGCACGACGAGAAAGCGGGTCGGCTCCAATCCCATCGAGCGAAGCGCTTCGATCTGCTCGGTAACGACCATCGAGCCGAGCTCGGCAGCGATCGCGGCGCCGACGCGACCTGCGACGACCACGCCGGTGAGCATTGGGCCCAACTCGCGCACCGAGCCGTACGCGACCGCGCCGCCGACGAAGTTTCCAAATCCATAGGATACCGCTTGCTCGGCGGATTCGAGCGAGATTACCATGCCCGTGAAGAGCGAGGTCAGCATCACGATCACGGCAGATTGCACGCCCAGCAGCGCGCACTGCGAGATGGTCTCGGCGACGCGGATCCGCAGCCGCGCCATGAATCCAACCGACTCGACGGAGAGCAGCGTCAAGCCCCCTGCGTATGAGAAAAAATCGATCGTTGCGCGGCCGAAGCGGTCGAGCACCTTCACGTCGCGGGATCCTCGATCGCGGCCAGCGCGTGCAGGACGGCTTGCGTCCCTTCGATTCGCTTCACCGCAACCCCACGTTCGGCGGTTAAGTTAAAATGCACTTGGTTGACGTGCTCGAGCCTGCGGTCGACGTCGCGCAGATGCGCGCGCGCCTCTCGCTCGAAACCTTCGAAGTAGCGGCGCACCTCGCGCAGATACTCGGCGCGAGCGGCATCGTCGACGGCGCCATTTCGAATCGCCGTTTCGATCGAGTTTTGGGCGCGCTTCATGCTCCGCTGCGTGATGTGAAAAGCGCCGACGCGCGAGATCAGATCGAGCAAGAGCGCGTCAATGGGCATGGACGGGCAGCGCCGCGCCCAGCGCGGCCGCTTGGAGCGTGAACAGCTGCCGAATGCCGGCCTCCGCCAGCGCGAGCAGCGCATCGAGGTCGCGACGATCGAAGGGCGCCGCCTCGGCGGTCCCTTGCAGTTCGACGAACCGTCCGGCATCGGTCATGAACACGTTCATGTCGACGAGCGCCTGGCTATCCTCGTCGTACGCCAGATCGAGGAGCGGCCGTCCGCCGACGATCCCGACGCTGGTCGCGGCAACCATGGAGGTGAGCGGCCAATGCGCGCGATCGCCGGGATCGAAACGCGTTCGCAGCGCGAGAGCCAGCGCAACGCAGGCGCCCGTAACTGCCGCGGTGCGTGTTCCGCCATCGGCTTGAATCACGTCGCAATCAAGCCAAATGGTACGCTCGCCGAGCTTTGCCATGTCGGTGACCGCGCGCAGCGCGCGTCCGATGATCCGCTGGATTTCCTGGGTTCGTCCGCCGACGCGGCCCTTGGCTGCCTCCCGCTGCGTTCGGTCCTGGGTCGCGCGCGGCAGCATCGCATATTCGGCCGTGACCCAGCCGACGCCGCGCCCTTTCATCCACGCGGGAACCCGCTCTTCGACGGATGCGGCGCAGATCAGGCGCGTATTTCCGATGCTGATCAAAGCGCTGCCTTCGGGGTACTTCAGAAATCCCGGCTCGATCGTAACGGGCCGCAGCTCGTCGGGTTCTCGCCGATCGCTGCGCAGCATCATTCGACCGTGACGGTCTTGGCGAGATTGCGCGGCTGATCGACGTCTTTGCCTTCGATGTCGGCGATGTGATAGGCGAGCAGCTGCAGCGGAATGACGTTGACGATCGGCGAGAGCAGCTCGTTTAAGGCAGGCACCCAAAAGACGTGATCGGCGATGGCGGCAACTTCTTCATCCCCCCGATTGGCGACCACGATAACCGGCGCTTCGCGCGCCTTCGACTCCATCAGATTGGAGATCATCTTCTCCCGCACGCGGCCGTGGGTTGCGATGCCGACTACGGGTACGGTCGAATCGAGTAAGGCAATCGGTCCGTGCTTCATCTCGCCGGCCGGATAGCCCTCGGCATGAATGTACGAGATCTCCTTCAGCTTGAGCGCCCCTTCGAGCGCGGTCGGGAAGTTCACGTACCGTCCTAGAAAAAGAACGCTCTGCGCTTTGCGCAGCTCGCGCGCTACCTTGCGGATGTCGTCGGATGCGTTCAGCGCGACGTCCACGGCAGCCGGAAGCAGCTTGGTATCTTCGGCAATCTCTTTGAGGCGGCGCTCGTCGGCAGTGCCGCGTAAGCGTGCGAGATAGAGCGCAAAAAGCGTCATCGCGGTAACCTGGGAGACGTACGTCTTGGTCGCGGCGACGCCGATTTCGGGGCCGCTTCGGGTGTAAAGCATCCCGTCGGCCAGCCGCGTCAAGTGCGAGCCCAGCACGTTGCAGATGCCGAGCACGCCGGCGCCGGATTCTTTGGCGATCCGTACCGCTTCGATCGTATCGGCGGTTTCGCCCGACTGCGACATCGCGATCACGAGGGTCGTCGGGTCGATCACCGGGTCGCCGTACCGGAACTCACTGGCGAGCTCCATCTCCACGGGCAAGTGAACCAGCGAGCGTAGCAGATACATGCCGACCATGCCGGCGTAGTACGCCGTGCCGCAACCGGTTATTGCGATCTTGCTCAGCCCTTCGAGACGCTCGGGCGCGATCGCGCCAAGTTCCTCGGCGAGACGGACGGCTCCGTGTTCGTCGACACGCCCGCGCAACGTCTCCTTGACCGCCTGGGGCTGCTCGAACATTTCCTTGAGCATGAAATGCTTGAAGCCGGTCTTCTCTGCCGAGCCGGCTTCCCAGGTGATGGAAATCGCATCGCGCTCGACGCGCTTACCCGAGTAGTCCGTGAGCCGGTACCCGTCGCGCCCGACCACGGCGATCTCGCCTTCTTGCAGGATGATCTCGCGCCGCGTGTACGGCAGAATTGCCGGCGTATCCGACGCAACGTACATTTCGCCGTCTCCGATGCCCAGCACCAGCGGGCTCGCGCCGTTGCGCGCAAAAACGAGATGATCGGGGTCATCGCTCGAGATCACGCCCAGGGCATAGGCGCCGCGCACTTCATGGAGCGTTTTGCGAACCGCCTCTTCGAGGTTTCCGTCATAGTGCAGTTCGATCAGGTGCGCCAGGACTTCGGTGTCCGTCTCGCTAACGAACGAGTGCCCGAGCTCGATCAAACGGGCTCGCAGTGCGGCGTAATTTTCAATGATGCCGTTGTGGACCACGGCAATCCGTCCGCGGCAGTCCTGGTGCGGGTGCGCGTTAGCGTCGGAGGGCGCGCCGTGCGTGGCCCAGCGGGTGTGACCGACTCCAACCGCACCCGAAAGCGGCTCGCCGTTGTTCAAACGCTCGGCGAGTCGCGAGAGCTTGCCCTCCGCCTTGGTGCCTGCCAAGGCGCCCCCCGCATCGATGACCGCGATGCCGGCGCTATCGTAGCCACGGTACTCGAGACGGCGCAGCGCGTCGAGAATGATCGGGACGCTGTCCCGCTGCCCGATGTAGCCTACGATTCCGCACATGGGCGGGCTACTTTATCCCTTCTCGCGTCCTGCGGTACGCGATCTTGCCGTCCGCGATTTCGTCGAGTGCGATAGAAACCGGCTTGTTCGGGTTGATGCTCTCCTTCTCCACCAGCGGTTCGCTCGCGAAGTACTCGCGCCGGTCCGTGGCGGGAAGCTGCTGGACCCGAATCCAGTTGTTCAACTGGCGGGCGCGCTTGGTGACGATGTTGACGAGACTGAACTTTGAATCGGCGTGCTCGAGTAGTGCGTCGAGATCGCCGAAGACCGATTTGCTCATGAAGTATCGAATGATTCCTTTTTAGCGTTGTTGTCGATTAGGACGACTCGACCCCGCGGATCGAATCGTCCGGATAGCGGTGGATGCGAAAACGCTCCGCCTGCAAGATTGCCTCCAAGTCGCGCACCGCCTCCTGAGGCCGGTCTTGCGCGTTGACGACGATGTAGTCGAACTCCCGAATGAACTTCATCTCTTGCTGTGCGATCTCCAAGCGCCGCGCGATCTCTTCGTTGGTTTCGGTGCGTCGCGCGAGCAGCCGCTCGCGCAGGTTCGAGAAGCGGTCCGGCACCAAGAAGATCAGCACTGCGTCCGGATACGCCGCTTTTACGGCCAGCGCGCCGTTGACTTCGGGCTTCATGACGACGTCGTAGCCCTCGGTCAGCGTCCGCTCGACGTAATCGCGGAACGTTCCATAAAGGTTGCCGTTGTACTCGCGCCACTCCAGCAGCCGGCCGCTTTGTAGCAGCGATTTGAACTCCGGCGCCGTCACGAAGAAGTAATGCTCTCCCTCGCGTTCGTCGGGACGCGGCGGCCGAGTGGTGGCAGAAACCGAGTATCGGAGGCTCGGGCGGTGATTGCGCAGCGCCTCAACGAGCGTATCCTTGCCGGCTCCGGACGGCCCGGATACCACGAAGAGCAAGCCAGGCCCCGTGATCAACCTTGGCCCGTCTTGCGGACGCCCGCAAGCCTCTCCTGCTGGCTCCTAGCCCTTGGAACGGATCTCGATCATGGCGAAGCCTCCCGCGTCGATGATCAGCGGGATGCCCGCCAGGATGGCCTCCTTGTCCAACTTCCCCTTGTTTTGCCACTCATTCCAAACCGTCGAGAAGAGCCGCACCGGATATTTTCCGTTGCTCAGGCCGTCGAGCGCGGCGGCCGTCACGCTGGTTCTGGAGTGGGTGTTGCCGACGAAGATCAACCAGCGATCGTCGCTCGCCAGCGCGACCGCCGTTGCCGCAGGGTCTTGAACGCGGACGTTATCGGTCGCCTCGCGCGCGTATTGCGTTTTCTTCAACCGCGACGGCAGATCGGAGGTCGTGTGCAGGTGCAGGCCGTCGGGCATCCGGCATGCGATCCACGCAAGCGACCCTCCGCGGTATGGCACGTTGATCGCGGTCAGCCAGCGCCAATCGTCGGCCAGCGCCGGGTTGATTCCGACGTCGCGCATCACGGACAGGCCGCCGGCGCCCTCGATCGCCGCCCAGAGGTAGCGGGGGGCATCCCAAGGCGATAGCATCATGCCCTGATTCGAAAGTATCTCGCCGTGCAGCCATTCGGAGAACTGGCCGGGCACGGTGTTGTTGCGACGCGGATCGGTCGAAAAGTGGTGAAAGCTCGTCGCCAGCGCATTGGCCATCGCGCTGGGTTGATGTCTGGCCGCGGCAAATGCGAACCAATACGAGACCGCAACCCAGACGCCGCCGAGCAAACCGAAGGCGTGAACGGGTCCATACGAGAGCGCATCGCGCGGCTGGGTTCGGATACCGGCACTGGTCCAGAACGAGGCGACGCTCAGCGCGTTGATGATGCCGGCCGCCCGGCTCGGCGGCGCCACGCCGCAAAGCACCGGGAAGATCAGATCGGCCGTGATGTCGGTGCGTTTCGTTCCGTCTACGTCGATGTTGAGTAAGTACAGGTCGTTCTCAGGATTCACGAGGTGAGTGTTGATGGCGTCTCTCAGCGCCTCGGCATCGGCCGTATACTTGGCAGCTTTCTCGTCGCCCGTCGCGCGCGCCATCGCGGCGAGCGCGAGCAAGGCCCCGTAGCACTCGGAATTCACCTCGGTCGAAGCGCCGCTGATGCGATAGTTCGGTATGATGTTGCGCCAACCGACGATGCCCTGTTCGCCGGTGCCCGTCGCGGTGCACCAAACTAAGCCGTCGGCGTTTCGTTGCGAAAGCATATACTCCATCGCGCGGACCGCGCCCGGATAACAGTCGCGCAAGAATTGCTCGTTTCCGGTTACTGCGTAATGATGGTAGAGCGCCAGCACCGCAAGCGGCGTGTCGTCGTTGACGTTCAGCCCGTAGTCTTGGGTCTGATCGTTGCGCACGTCGTAATATTCAACGATCTTTCCGCTGGGTTCCTGAAGCCGGAAATACGCGCGCAGCGATTCGCGGGCGAACTCCGGGTGGAGGTAATCCGCGCCGAACGACATCCATGCCGTATCGCGCCCGACGCTGTAGTTGCTGCGGGTCGGATCGTTCGTGAAACACCAGCCGCTCGGCGCGTACGTTTGCACGCGCAGAATGTTGGCTTTTGCCCACAGCACGCCGTGGTTGACGTCAACGCTCGGCGTCTGCAGCACCGAACGCTGCAGAAAACTCCAATAGTATTCCGTCGTTCGCCGGCTGGCCTCGTCGCCGGAGGGACAGCGCCGGCAGGCAGCCGTCAGATCGTCCTCCGACGAGCACGAGAGCACGCAGAGAAAGTCGAGGCGACGGTCGCCGCCCGACGGAAGGTCGATCGCGGCGTGCAGCACGCCGACCGGATCGGCTCCGTGATCTCGAGTTGCATTGGCGAGTGGGCCCGGCGATAAGTCCGAGACGGCCTTGGCAGGATCGGCGTTGGTTTCCCAGCCGTCGTTGCCGCTCAGCAGGGTGAAAAGCCGCAGTTGCGACGGCGTCGCGCCGTTCCAAGCCACAATGCCGTCCAAGGCGGTATCGTACCGAGTCGCAACGTCGTGCTCGGTATTGCCGCGCAGCTCGCAAAAGCCATAGGTGTCGAACGAAACCGCAGACGTGCCGTCGTTCCTGAGATGCACGCGATAATAAACAGCCGGCGGCGGGATCGCGTCGGGCGTTTCCCAGCGGCAATTGTACGGGAAGACCTGCTCGTGCACGTGGACGCCGTTTTCGAGCGTGTAGATGTGATCTTGACGCTCGGGATGGATATGGAACTCGCCCAGCAGTCGGCCGAGACGAACGCGGCTGCGCCGGTCCCAGTGATGAACCTGGACGGAGCCGATAAAATCGAAACCTGCGGTCGGCGAGTAAATCTTTTGAATCGCGCCGGTGGGTTTTATCACAATGCAGCAACGCGGCGCGCCGATCGTGCTCCCCTGGGCAATTTCTCGATCGCTCAGGACGTAGGCGAAGCGCGGGTCGACCACCGCGTGGTGCGATATATCGGTCGCGACCGGGAGTAGATCGTAACGCGTGACCATTGGCTACAAGCTCCCTGCTTGACGCATCATTCCTCCATCGATAACGAAGGTCGCTCCGGTCACGTAGGCCGCGCTCTCGCCACAAAGCCACGTCACGAGGCCCGCGACCTCTTCCGGTTTTCCCCAGCGATGCAGCGGAATTTCGTTCAACAACTCGTCGTCGAGGTTCGGGGTGGCTTTGGTCTTGGCATCCATGGGCGTGTCGATCGCGCCGGGAGCCACGTTGTTAACGGTAATTTTGAACGGCGCCAGCTCGACGGCGATCGTGCGCATGAGCATCCGCAGGCCTCCCTTCGCGGCACAGTATGGCGCGTTCGTCGGCGCCGCGACGTCTTCATGGATCGAAGAGATGTTGACGATCCTGCCGCCTCGCCCTTGCGCGATCATTTGCTTGGCGGCGGCTTTGCTGCAGAGGTACGGTCCCGTAAGGTTGACGCCTACGACGAGGTCCCAGACGTCGTCGGCCGTATCGACGAACGGCGCCCGCCGCTCGACGCCGGCGTTGTTGATCAGGAGATCGAGTCCGCCGTGGTTCTTTACGGCTTCGGCGACGAGATTCGCGACGTCGTCTGCGCGCGACACGTCGGCTGCAACCGCCAGCGCCTTGGAGCCCCGCTGTGACAATTCGTTCGCAAGCGCTTGCGCCGGAGTAGCGTCGCCATAGTAGTCGATGACGACGGCTGCGCCTTCGGCGCCCAATGCGCGCACGATTGCCGCGCCGATGCCGGTGTCGCCGCCGGTGACGATCGCGCTCTTGCCCGCTAGCTGCACAACTACGCAGGCGCGATGCAGAGGGCGGTTTGCATGGCGCTGATTACGTTCGGATCGGCGGGCGCCCCCCGCGGGCGCACGTAGGCCGTACGAATGGACTGACCGTTGCTGACAGCGAAGCCCTCTTGCAGAATCTTGCCGCCGGCAAGCGCGAACGTCGCGACCCCGGCGGCGCCGGGACACGGCGCAAACGGCACGCTGCGCTCCAGCTTTGCCGCCCGATAGTGCAGCAACACGTCGATCGTAACCGACGATGCCAGGTCTTGGAGCGCTCCTCCAAATGGGGCGTGCGCGTAGGTGTATTGCTGCGCCTGCGCGCCGGCGCCGTTGGTCCAAGCGGCGCTCGCGCCGGGCACCGGCCGCCAACCCTTGGGCGCAGCCGCCGTGCCGCCGGAGCCGCAGGCGACAAACGCCGCGAGTGACACGGTCAAGGCGATCGCGGTTTTCACGATAAGAGGGTTTTGATGCTGACCGATTGGGTCCTCATCCGGCGGCTGGGCGACGAAATCGAGCACCGCCTGTCAAAAGGGCGGGTCGTCGACGCCGGTCTGCTGGATGACGGGCGCCTCGCAATCGCATTTCGGCACCGCGGCAGTGACCGGCTGCTGGTGTTTGACCTGTTTGAGTCGCCGCCGGTGATCACCGCTGAAGAGGGCGAGCTGGGAATCGGCATCGACCCTGGATTCGCGCGCGTGCTCGCGCGCAGTCTTCGGGGCATGCTTTTGAGCAAGGTCGAGGCTCGCCGCCACGACCGGCTTCTGAGGTTGAGGTTCACGTCGCGTTCGCGATTCGGCGTGGGCGAGGAGCTGGAGCTTTATGTCGAGCTGGTGCCCCGATTCGGGAACGCCGTGCTCGTCAAGGATGGCGTCGTCGTGGCAGCCCACAAGGAGTTCTCGTCCGGGCGTAACGCGCGCCGCGCGATCGCGGCCGGAGCACCGTACCTCCTGCCGCCGGTGCCGGAGCGCCCGCGCGTGCTCGGGCACGGCGCGACGGCAGAGAGCGACGGCCACGCGCCGTTGTTCGTCTATCGGCGCGACGGAAATCTCTTGCAAGCCTACGTCGAGCCGCTTGCGGGCTTTGAGGATGCCACCGAAACGCGCGAGGGCTCCTTGCTCGATATCTTTGCGGAGCTGCGCTCGCAGCAAGCGGCGCAGGACGAGAGCGCACGCAACGCAACGCGTCGTGCGAGCATATTGAAACAATTAGACAAGCGGGAGGCACGGCTGCGCCAAGAGCTCGATTCGCTGGACGAGAAGCGCCGTCGTGCGCAGGATCGCGACGGCCTGCGCGCGCAGGGCGAGGCCATTTTCGCAACACTGCACACCATGCCGCAAGAGATTCGCGCGGACGCAAAGGAGCGCGCTGCGGCGCTTTTTGCCGAATATAAGAAGCTCGGCAAGAGTCTACCGCACCTCGAGCGCCGCGAGCTCGCAACGCGGGCGGCGCTGGAAGCCGTCGAGACGCTGCGCTGGGAAGCCGAGCGCGCAGGCGAAGATGACGTCGCCGCCGTCGAAGCGGCTGCGCGCGAACTCGAACCAAGACGCGCCACGGCGGCTCCTTCGGCGAGACAACCGCGAAAACGGCCGCTGCTCGAGGTTACCACGCTGGACGGATCGCGGATCGTGGTCGGCCGTTCCCCTATTGAGAACGCGCAGCTTACCTTCCAGTTGGCTCGCCCGTACGATCTCTGGTTCCACGCGCGCCAGACTCCGGGCGCGCACGTAATTCTAACGCGCGACGACCGTAAGCCGGCGCCCGACGCGGACGTCGAGATCGCGGCTTCTTTGGCGGCCTTTTATTCGCGATCAAAGGCGTCGTCGTCGGTGCCGGTCGACTACACGCTCCGCAAACACGTCCGCAAGCGACGAGCCGCACCGCCCGGCCTGGTTTGGTACACCAGCGCGAAGACCGTCATCGCCGCGCCGAAGTCGATCGACCAAGTCCGCGCGTTAGTCTCAGTTTCCTAGAGTCGCGACTCGCACGCCTTCCAATCGAGGTTGGCGAAGAACGCTTCGATGTACTTGCTCTTCTCCGCGGGTTTGTAATCCTTGATATAAGCGTGCTCCCAAACGTCCATGACGACGATCGGAACGAAACCGGCCAGGTTGCCGTTCTCGTGATCGCTCACCCAGTGATTCGTGATGCGGCCGCTCGTAGTGTCGCGATAGGCGATCGCCCAGCCGACTCCGCGCATGCCGCCAACGGCAATGAAGTCCTTCTTCCATTCCTCGAAGCCGCCGTAGCATTCGCCGATGGCATTATAGAGGCGTCCGCCGCCGATATCGATCGGCTCGCGCGTCAGGTTGTCGAAATAATATTCGTGCAGGCGCATTCCATTGTACTCGAAGCCGAGGCGCCGCACGAGCTCGGCGTAGGCCGGATTGTCGCCCTGCGCTTTGCCCTCTTGCCGAATTTCGGCGAGCCGTTCGTTGAGCAGATTGGCGTTTTTGACGTAGCCTTCGTAGAGGCCGAAATGTATCTCCAGCGTCACGTCGGAGATGCCGTTGAGACCGTGAAGCTCCCACTTCTTAGGCGCGTACGCTTTGCTAGTTTCGTAGACTTTCATGGTTTCGAGGCGATACCCGAAGTACGCTCGGCCCAAACCAGGACCGCCCTACGGCGCGAAATGAGGGAAGGACCCTTACTTTCTGCGCCGCAAGACTAGCCTAACCCACGAAAAATCTCCGGGAGGTTGCAGTGAAGAATCCATTGGACTCGCTCTGGGGCACCGTTATCAGCGGTTTCGTTTTGACCCTGATCCTCTGGTTCATCGCTCGGGCGATCGTGTCGCACGCGGTAGGAGCGGGCGCATGAGTCCCTCCAGCGATTGGCTCCTGCGATGGTTCCACATCATGGCCGGCATCATGTGGATCGGCCTGCTGTACTTTTTCAACTTCGTCAACGTCGCGGCAGTCAAGGAAGCCACGGCGGCCGGCGAAGCCGCTCCGATTTCGAAGTACGTCGTGCCGCGCGCCCTCTTATTCTTCCGTTGGGGGGCCGTCGTGACGTGGATCTTCGGCGCCGCGCTGCTGGGCGGATATCCGGCGCCCGGCGGCGGCAACGGCCTCGTCGCGGCGTTCACGCTTCAAGGGACGATGGCCCCGATCGGCTTGGGTGCCTGGCTTGGCACGATCATGCTGCTCAACGTGTGGGGACTCATCTGGCCGAACCAAAAGAAAATTCTCGGATTCGTTCCGGCGACCGACGAAGAGAAGGCCAAGGCTCGGCGGATTGCATTCCTGGCTTCGAGGACGAATACGATGCTCTCGATTCCCATGCTCTTCTTCATGGCGACGGGACCGACGTCAATGAGCCAGTGGCTCTACCATTAGGCACGAGTAGGGACGAGCGCGAGCTTTCCAATATGCTCGCTCGATTCGAGCCGGACATGCGCGGCCGCGGCTTGGTCGAACGGGTAGACGGAATCCACGATCGGGACGATCGCCTTACGCTGCGGCAGCAAAGGCCAGATTCGCGCCTCCAGCACGCGAGCGATCGAGGCTTTCTCGCTGGCGCTGCGGGGGCGCAGGCTCGAAGCCATGATCGCGGCGCGCTTCGCGAAAAGCGGTCCCAGATCGAGCTCAACGACGCGGCCGTGCAGGGTCGCGATGCAAACGAGCCTGCCGTCGAGTCCAAGGCAGTTGAGGTTGCGCGCTACGTAGTCGCCTCCGACGATGTCGAGCACGACGTCGACGCCGTGCTCGTGCGTGAGTCGCGCGACTTCCACGACGAAGTCGGTCGTCCGGTAATCGATCGCGTAGGATGCTCCGATCCGTAGACAGGCAGCGCATTTCGCTGCCGAACCGGCAGTTGCGATTGCAGTGGAGCCCAGCGCTACCGCAAACATGATGGCGGTCGTTCCGATTCCGCTCGTCCCGCCGTGAACCAAAACCGTCTCGCCCGGCTGCAATCGGCCGCGCGTGAACAGGTTGTCGTAAACGGTGAAGGCATTCTCGGGGAGCGTCGCCGCCTCGATCGCGCTCCACCCCGCCGGAATGGGAAGCACTTGCCCTTCCGGCACCGCTACAAACTCGGCGTACCCGCCGCCATTGGTCAGTGCGCAGACACGCTCGCCTTCGTGCCAACGCGTAACGCCCTCTCCGCAAGCGGCTATTTTGCCGGCGACCTCCAGCCCGAGTATCGGAGATGCGCCCGGCGGCGGCGGGTATTTGCCCTGACGCTG
>DASRXM010000012.1:0-17251 GCA_035654155.1 Candidatus Babeliales bacterium | reverse complement strand
CGAAGCCGAATGTAGTTGCACGAGCAGCAGCCAAATAACTGCCGCCACGACGATCAGCGTGACGGTCGCAAACGCGCGTCTCTTACGCGCGCGCAAGCGTCTCGATCTGCTCCTGAAGCCTACGTTGCTCTTCACGTAACTCATCGATGTTCTCTCGCAGCAGTTTGACCTGCGCCGGGACCTTCGAGCTCTTTCGTATGCGCAGCACGGCCTCCATCGCATCGCGGCGCAAGCGGCCATCAAAGGCCTGTTCCGCTAGCCGCTCGAGCGCGGGCAGCAGCCGCGGATCGCCGAGCGTTTCGGCGGCGGCGATGGCGGCGATCGCTACGAAAAACGAGGGGTCGTCCAAAAGCCGCTCGATTTCGTCGACCGCGCGAGTGCGTTCGCTCTCGACCAAGGCACCAATGCGTCCCAACGCAGCCGTCGCGGCGCGCCGCACGAACTCGCCGCATTCGGGACGGCAGGCATCCAAAATCGGCCGCATGGCGCGCGGCTCCGCAAGCTCTGCCATGCCCGCGATCGCGCCTGCTTCGACCGTCGCATTCCAGGTCCGCTCTTTTGCAGCCGACGCCAGCACGTTGAAGGCCCGCGCGTCGCGGGTCTTCCCCAAGGCCGTCAACGCGGCGGCTCGCACGAAATAAGAGGCTTGTCGCTGGGCCGTAATCGTCAGCGCCGTCGCCACCTCCGCATCGCGATAATTGCCCAGCGCCGCCGCAACCGCTCGAACGACCTTCGGGTGCGGGTGGTCGAGCGCGCGCATCAGAACCTCGCGCGCCCACGGAGCCCGCGTCGTTCCGATCGCTTCGGCGGTCTCGGCCAGCACGCCCCAGAAGGGCTCGCGCACAAACGCCTCTTCGATCGCGGCGCGCGCCGCGCGGCTGCCGTCTTTGGCAAGCTCGCGCGCTGCCCGAATGCGGGCGATCGGGTCCGGTTCGCTGCGCAGCGCGGACGCGGCAAGATCCACACCGAGGGCGTACGTCACGTCGGCCAGCAAGAACGAGCCGGGATCGAAACGCACCAGGGCCGGTTCGAAATCGAGCGGCATGGCGATCGTTTCGTGCGCGCGCTCGACATGCGCGCGCACGCGCCGCTCGTTCGTAACTAAGCCGTTGCGTTCGACGGCTGCCGTCGCATCCGCCGCGGGCGCAAAGCCGAGGTCGACCTCGAACTCGTACGGCGGGTGCTCGGAATCGACCGTTTGCTTTTGGTCGATCGTGACCGTCGCGACCCGATGCCGATTGTCCCATGCGACGCGCACCTCGATTTTTGGGTGGCCTTCGCGAAAAATCCATTGGTTGAAAAAGCCGCGCATGTTTCGGCCGGTGGCCGCCTCGATTGCTCGCACCAAATCGATCGTTTCGACCGATCGTTGGGCGTTATCGCGTACGTAGCGCGCGATCGACCGCCAGAAACGCCCTTCGCCGAGCTCGCCGCGCAGCATGTGCAATACGGCGGCGCCCTTTTGATAAAGATGGCGATCGAAAATCTCGATCGGATCGATGTACGTGTTGCAGACGATCGGGCGGCGGTAGCGATCGGCATCTTCCTTCAGGTACGACGAGTGAGACTGGAAAACGTCGTAGAGATACTCGTCATAGCCGAGATCGGCGTCGCGCCACACCGCTTCCATGAAGGTCGCGAAGCCCTCGTTGAGCCAGGCGTGCGACCAGTCGCGACAGGTGAGCAGATCGCCGAACCATTGATGCGCGAGCTCGTGCGAGACGAGCGGGTCGCTCGAAAAATCCAGATGTGCCGTCTCGTCGTGGAGGGTGCGGTCGGTCTGCGTCGTTGCCGAGGTGTTCTCCATTCCACCGAAGATGAAATCGGAAACCGCAATTTGCGAATACCGCGCGTACGGATACGGCGTTCCGATGCGTTCTTCGAAGCACTCGATCATCCGCGGCGTGTTGCCGAACGAGCGCTCGCCGTCGCTTTCCCGTCCGGGAAGCACGTAGTAGAAAATCGGAGCGCCATTTTCACCCGCTTGCCCCTGCGAGATCTCCACGAACGGCCCGGCGACCATCGTCACGAGGTACGTGCTGTGCGGCACGTCTTGGCGATAGCGAAAAATCGTCCGGTCGCCGTCATCCTTGCGTTCCACCAGCTCGCCGTTGCTCAGCGCGAAGGTTCCTTTGGGAACGACGATCGTCGCGGACGTCCGTTGCTTCTCGTGCGGATAATCGAGGCAAGGGAACCAATAACGCGCGTACTCGTCTTGGCTTTGCGTCCAGCATTGCGCGATTTTTTCGGGGTGCACCGCGCTTGGCTTGATGAAAAAGAGACCGTGACGCGGCTTGGAAACGCGATACCGCACGGCAAAGGTTGCGCGTTCGCCGGCCGCGATTGCGGGATCAAATTCGATCTCGAGCCGGCCGTCGCGGGTTGTGAACCCCGCGGCGCCTTCGACGTTGGAAACTTCGAGGTCCACCGCATCGAGCGTCAGCCGCCGTACGGGCTCGTCGAACGCCCGGACCGTCGTCGTGCAGACGCCGTCGAGCGTTTCGGCCTCGAGGTCGGGCGTCAGGTGAAGGTCGATGTGCTCGACCGCGACGATCTTATCGGGCCCGTATTGTGGACGCGCGCCGGGCAGCGCAAACGCCTGATAGTCGCTCGTCTCATCGCGCATCGTATTCCGCCGGAGCTTACGAGCCGAACGCAGGTCAGTCCTGTGCCGTTTGCAGACCGCCGGTCACTTCAATCACCGCACCCGTGATGAAGTCTCGTTGCGGTGCAACGAGGAATCGCACCGCATCGGCGACGTCCTCATAGGTTCCTGGGCGTCCTCGCGGATTGCGCGCTTCGCGCTGGACGGCGCGCGCGCGATCGAGCGTTTTGTCGCGGATATCGCCGGGTGCCACGACGTTGACGGTGATGCCGTGGCCGGCTTCTTCGACCGCAAGGCAGCGCGCGAACGCAACGAGCCCGCTTTTCGCCGCCTGGTAGAACGAGAAGCCGCGAAACGGCCGCGTTTCGCTCGATCCGAGCATTCCGAAGTATACGATGCGCCCGAAATGGGCCGCGCGCATGCCCGGCAACGTCGCGCGCGCCGCGAGTACCGCACTGCGCAGGTTGCCGTCGAAGATCTCGCGATACTCCTGCAACGTTGCGCGCTCGAAGCGCTTGACGACGAGCGGGCCGACCGCGTGCACGAGCGTATCGAATGGTCCGTACTTCGCGACGACTCCGCCGAGCGCCGATTCAACGACGTCCGGCTCGTCCAAAAAATCGACCAGCGCCGCCGCGGCGGCTGCACCGGCGGCGTTGATGGCCGCCAGCGTCGCATCGGGGGAAGTCGAGCGATAGGTAATTGCGATGGACTCAAATCCGTCGCGCGCCAATGCGGGAGCGATTCCGGCAGCGAGTCCGCCGGCTGCTCCCGTCACCAGCGCGCGCCGGTTCACGCCGTTGCCGATTGCGTCATCCGCGAACGAAATTCCACGACAGGTCGAAGGTCGCGCCGGACGGCGTCGTGCCGGCAACGCGCACGGGATGCGGACCCGGAGCGAGCCGCCACGGCGACGGGACGGAGAAGCTCTGGCCCGTCAACTCGACGTTGGACGCCGCGACGCGCTGCCCGTCGACCCAGACCCGAAGCTGGTCGAGGTGAATCGGCCGGTCGAACTGGAAGCGAATCGTCGGAAACGCATTGTATACGGTTCCCGTCGGCGAGACGCTCACAAAACGTACCGGACGCGGCGGCGGTTGCGCGGGCGGCATCGGAGGCGGACCTTGGGCCAAGCTGTTGATCGTAACGGTGCTGGTCGAATCGTCCCAATTCACCGACGCGCCGAGCGCCTGTGAAATAAAGCGCAATGGAACGTAGGTCGTTGCACCGACGATAAAGGGCGCCACGTCGAGCACTGGCTCTCCGCCGACCATCGCTTGAGTCGAACCGATCGTGAGCGAGATCGTACGGTGGCCGCGGCCGGTTGCGTTGATCTGTCCGTTGGCATAAACGACGCTTGCGCCGAGCTCCTCGAACACGCCGCGCAGCGGAACGAACACGCGTCCGGCGCGTTCGATCGGCGGCTGCGCGAAGTTCATCGTCTCTCCGTTTACGTTGACGGTCACCGATTGCGCGGCACCCAAGAACGGAGTTGCGGTGATTCCGAGCGCCAGAAGAATCACAAAGAGTCTGTTCATGCGGGCTCTCTACCCGCGCTCCCTCGCCCTCAAACCGCACCGAGCCGCCGTCCGCTCGAAGAAACTCATCCACGTTTCATAAACCATCTGACGCCAACGGTGCTCGTCGGACGGTCACCGATTGTGCGAAATTAGATTAGCCTCCCTGGACGTTCCAGATCACCTGATAATGCGAGTTTTTGCCGCACCCCGAAGCGGACGTCACCCCCTGGTGGTCGTCGGTCTGAATGTAAAGGCCATGGCCAGGGGGTGTTTGGAACGCGGTCAGCGTTCTCCGTAACATTGCGCCGCGGAAAGCATAGAATGCGGCGGCCACCGGGCCATTGCAATTGGGAAACGTGAAACTGTAGAGGTTATCGGCAAACCATCCGGCGATGGCGCCGAGATACGCCCCCAAGCCCGGAATGACGAAGCCGACGTAGTTTCCAAGTTGCGCTCCCATGAGCGCACCCGCTTCCTGAGGAGAAAGCGCGCTGAGATCTATGCCGGTGAACTGTTGGATTGCGGCCTCGTCGGCTTTCTCCAACGCCTCGACGAGCGTGCTCACTCCTTTGGAAACATAGGTTCCCGCGTCGGCGGCGCTGCCTCCGTAGTTCATGGCGAGATAGGCAAAATACACCGTGTCGGTATCTCCGACTTGAATCTGCGGCAGAGCTACGTGCGCGTTTCCATACTCGCCGCCCGTCAAATTACCAAGGTATCCGATTGCCGACGCGGGCGGCTTGCCTTTGATCTTGAGAGCCATGCTCAGATAGACGGTATCCGACTCGTCCTTGATACCGTCGGATCCGCTTCGCATATTCATCACGATGATGTCCGGGATTCCAAAGTCCAGAGTTAACGGCGGAAAAGTGAGCGGCGAATAGCGGATACCCATGCTGAGGTTATAGGCACTAAGCCTGCTGGTGCAGGCCAGCATCGGCTCCGTTCCACCGGTGGCCAGCAGTACCGGACGTTGGTAAGACCCAAGTACTGCATGGCCGGTAGCTGCGCTCCAGCTATTGGCCGCCTCGTCGATCAGTTGACTGACGAACACCATCCCCGCGGGCAACTGTCCGGTCGGGGTCATCGTCCACAGCCCTAGCGCGCTCCACGCCAACCACTTCCGGGCGTTCTGGTCGACGATCAGGCAAGGGCCTTCCAGGGGACTAGGAATGGGGCCCGGCCCCTTCTGTTGCTGCGACCAGTGCTCGCCATCGGAGCATTGGGACCACCAGATTCGCTTGTCGGTCGCGCCCTTCCAAGCGATGTACACGGCGCCGTAGCCGTCCGAGGCGAGTGTCGGGGCGTTCATTGTTGCGGCGTCGGGCACGGCAGCTTTCGGCGACCACGTGGTGCCGTCGGTCGTTGAAAAGAAGATATCCTCGCCCGGATATCTCGCTTTCCACGCGAGATAGAGTTTATCGCCGGTCGCGGCCAGAGCCGGCGGGTCGCTGGTTCCGCCGAGCGCGAGCAACGCTCTCTTCGGAGCCCAGACGCCGTTTGAATCGAGTGTCGAGAGATAAATGGTCGCGTCTTCACCCGCGCCTCGCCACGCGAGATAGATTTCGCCTTTGAAATGGACGACTGCCGGAGTTACCGACGTTTCGGCATCCGGCACACGCTGCGGAGCTGACCAAGAATATTGGTTGGTGCGTGGATCTGGGTTCAGCGCCGACGTCGTCGACCAATAGATTCCGGTGTCGGTTCCCGCTCCTTTCCAGACAATTAGCGTCTTGGTTAGGTCCGAACCGAACTGCGTCCAGGCGGGACCAACGTCGGTGGAAGCGCCGGGGACCTGCTGCGGGACTGGGAAATCCGCGGATCCAGCCGGCTGCGCGTCAACGCGTCCCGACGCTACGGTGCTAACGGCCACCGGTGCAGCCGCAACCATGGCCGCGAATCTCGAGCGTTTCACAGCGTCCCCTTCTTTGCCGCGCTTGGCGGGCTTATCGTCGGGCCTGGGACCTTTGGGAAATGCCGGTAGGGATTTATCAGGCTGGGTTTACTCACTCCGAACGTCTGAGTGAAGCTCGTGCTCGGCCCCGGGGGCAGCGCGCTGTAGACGCTGTTGGTGGTCTCCGCCGTTCGAACGTGCGTCTCGACACATGACGGCTCGCTTGTCGAGACCGTCATCGGGGTCGACGCGGCGTAGCTAATCGTTCCCGCGCCGGATGTAAAACCGCTCCCAACGAGATTGAGCTCGAAGGCAACGATGGGCGCTAGATACTCCGGCTCAAATGTAGAGATGTCTTTCAGGTCGATCTTCCAGCTTCGCCGCTTTCCCGAGCGGTCGACGACGCTGTAAGTTGCGCCGGTAATTTTCCCCCTGCGGTCGTTATGCAGCGCGATTGTGAGCGTGTACCCTCGAGGCAATCTAGCCCCGGTAACGGGCACGGAAATAATCTTGTTGCCGCTGTTGAGTTTAAGGCCACTCTTGGACCAGTTCTGCAGGGACGGGTTGATGTATGGATGGCCTGGCGTGTTTCCGTAGTTCCCGTTCAAACTGACCCCGAGCATGTACTGCTGCCAGTTGATTATGGGTTCTTCAGATTTCGACACCAACGACCACGCGTTCAACTGAAAGTTGATCGGGACGGAAGCGTTTCCGGCGACGATGTCTTGCGTGATTCTAACCGTAACCGTGAGGTCTCTCAGTGGCCTGCAGTCGGTAGCAATCACGTAGTTGTGATTGCCCCCGAGGCCGCTGCTTGGGGTCGGGACCGTCTGTCCGCCGGCTGCGAACGGCACGCTCAGCGCAAGCACGGAGCCAAGGACCGGTCCCAGGAGCGGTCTGCTGAAACGTTTTTTGATGGTAAGATGCACTTTTCGCGAACCTCCTCATCCAAGTAAGCGGCGCCCGAGGACTGCCGAGGTCCCGCGCCTCAGCTTAGGTGCCAGGCCCTCGCCCTTACCCCCTTCTCACAAGCAGCGCCCGACCGGTTGAATGCAAGATAAACGCGCTGCGAAAAGACGCAGCGGCGCGTATGGGCTCGATGGAGGGAGCTCTGGGACGGTCGCTAAGCGCGAGCGACTTCAGGCGGGCGAGACATCTCGGCGGCGATTGCGCGCCGATCCGCCACTCGCTCGAAGAAGCCCATCCAGGTTTCATAAACCATCGGGACGAGGAAGAGCGTCAGGATCAGCGAGCTGAACAAACCCCCGATGATGACCGTTCCCATCGCTTGACGCCACTCGCCTCCTTCTGCAAACCCGAGTGCGAGCGGCAGCATTCCGAAGATCATCGCGCAAGTCGTCATCAAGATCGGCCGAAAACGCGTGCTTGCCGCTTGCAACACCGCGTCGTGCACCCGCATGCCGCGGCGGCAGAGTGTGTTCGAGTAATCGACGAGCAATATCCCGTTCTTCGCGACCAAACCAAAGAGCATCACGATGCCGATCATCGAGATCAAGTTCAACGATTGCCCCGCATTAGGCTCGATCAAGTGCATGATCGAGAGCCCGACGAGGGCGCCGATAACGGCCAGCGGCACGCAGAACATGACGATCAGCGGCTCGATGAACGAGCCGTACAAAATCACCATCAGCATGTAAACCAGCATGAACGACGTCAGCAGGGCGAACCCCATGTTCACCATCGTCTCGATCATGTATTGCGTGTCGCCTTGGGCCGTGAGCTCGACTCCCTTCGGAAGGAATCCCGGCGTGGCCAGCGCTTTGTCGAGCGGACCGGTAACCGAGCCCAACGAGTAGCCCGGCAGCGTCGCGCCGTATACGTCGACGACGCGCTGACGATTGAGCCGCTTGATCTGCAGCGGCGCCTTCGTCCATTCGAAATCGGCGATGTCGGCCAGCGGCACGAGCGTACCGTCGGCAGCCCGCACGCGCACGTCGGCAAGCTGGTCGGCGGTCTTGCGATCGGCCAACGGGAATTGCACCCGGACGTCCACCAGGCTGTTCTCAGCACGAACGCGGGTGGCAACGGCGCCGTCGATCGCGAGGCGCGCCGCGGTGGCGGCGTCGGACGGTGTCACGCCGAGCACCTCCGCCTTCTGCGCGTCGATGTTCACGTTCAGACGCGGCGCCGCGGCTTCGTTACTAGTCTCGACGTTGACGCTGCCCGGCGTGTTGCGTAGGAACTGCGCTATCTTGTCGGCTGCCGAACCGATCTCGTCTTGCGGTCCGGAGATCGAGTAGAAGATCTCGGCGCCGCTACCGTTGCCCGTGTCGCCCGAGACCTCGAAGACGCCGCCAGGCACCAAGTATGCAAGCTTGCGCATCTTGTCGACCAGCTTGTACGTGTCGTGGCGGCGATCGGGAAGCGTCTGCGCGTTGAGGCGAGCGTAGTTATCGCCGATTGCCGAACTCCATCCCTCGGGCTTTCGGCCCACCGTCGAGCTCACCGACTGGATGCCGTCGATCTTCATGATGGCTTCTTCCAGAGCGGTAACGTGCTTGGCCGTAACCTGCAGCGGGGTTCCCGGCGGATACGTGACGGTCATGTCGATCTCGCCGCTCTGCACTTGCGGAACGAAATCGAAATTAATCGGGCCAAGCAATGGCAGAACGATGGCCAGCGCGACCGGAAGCGCAAATGTGGCAACCGTCAAACGGCGGCTGCGCCCGATTGCGCAGAACCAGCGCGCGAAAACGCGCGGAATGTTCTTTATGAGATCGATCCCGCGCCGGGCGAGGGCCGCGCCCCGCCCGCGGCCGTTGGGCGAAGGCGACCAGCGGTAGGCCAGCTTCGCTTCCGGAATTCCGCGTCGCACTACGAAGCCGATGCCGTGCCAGACGCCGGCCAGAATCAAGATCAGAACGTTTAAGACGATGGTGGTGGTCCCGGCGCCCATCGCCAGCGTGAGCGCATTGAGCACGAGCACGGTGCAGACGAACACGACGAAGAGGCCGTGCGCGAGCGCATACGGGAGCGCTTTGGTGCGATACCAAGCCAGAATCCGATCGTAGCGCTGAACGAACGCGTTCAGCACCAGGACGGCGACGATCATGATTGGGATGATCTCGCGCAGCTCGGGCAGCGGCCACGGAACGAAATAGGCGGCCACGGCCGCACCGCAAAGGGCCAGATTCACCTTGAGCGTGCCGAGCGCTTCCATCCATCGCGGCCGCGCCTTGGAACGGTTCAAAACGCTCCACTTTGCCGCCAGGAGCGGCGTGAGCGTAAAGGATACGAGCAGCGAAAAGAGCGTCGCGATCACGATCACCGCGCCGAACTCGCGCAGATACGCGCCGACGATGCCGGGCAAGAACGCGATCGGCAAGAAGACCACGACGTCGACCATAGTAATCGCGACAGCCGCCCCGCCGATTTCGCTGCGGCCGTTGATTGCGGCGTCGATCGGCTCCTCGCCCAGGTCGCGGTGACGCGTGATATTCTCCAGCACGACGATCGAGTCGTCGACCAGAATGCCGATAATCAGCGAGAGCCCCATCAGCGACATAATGTCGAGATGGAAGCCGAAGATCTTCATCAAGACGAACGTCGAGAGAATCGAGGTCGGAATCGCAATCATGATGACGATCGCGTTGCGCCATGCATGGAGGAAGAGCAGCATCACGAGCATCGTGAGAATTATGCCTTCCAGCAGCGATTGCCATACGCCGTTGAGCGACTTCTGCGTGTAGTCGGCGGGCGCGTCGATCTCGTTGAACGTGAGCTCGGGATACTGCGCCGCAATCTGCTTGAGGTGCTCTCGCGCGATCTTGGTCGAGGTGATCTCGTCGGCGTTGATGCTGCGGCCGAGCTCGACGTAAATGCGAGGCTCTCCGTTAAAGTGTGAGATCGAAGTCGGCTCGACGTGACTGTCGTAGGCGTAGGCGACGTCGCCGACCTTCATGTTCTTGTTCGCGCTACCCGGAATCATCAGCGGGATTCCGAGCAAATCTTGAGCGGTGTTGATTTCCGCGTGGACGGAAACGCTGGTCTCCGAAGTTGGTTGTCGCATGATGCCGCCGGGCAGGTTGGCATTGTTCACGGCGACCGAGTTGAAGACGTCTCCCAGGGTCGCGTTGGCGCCGACCAAGCGTTCGGGAATCGGCTCGACGTGGAACTCGCGGTCGCTCGCACCGTAGATGTCGACTTCTTGGATGTTCGGGATCGCCTTGAGGATCGGCTGCAGGCGGTTGTTCACAAAGTCGGCGAGCTGCGTGGGGCTGAGCGATTTGGAGCTGACCGCAAAATCGAGCAGCGGCTGCGACGCGCCGCTCTTAATGACGTCGGGAGGATTGAGATCGGAGGGCAGGTAGACCCGCGCGGCGTCTACCGCACTTTGCACGTTGATCGCCGCGATGTCGAGGTTCGTTCCAAGCTTGAACTGGACGATGATCGTCGCGACGCCCTCTTGCGCGGTCGCGCTGAGCTGGTCCAGGTTGTCGATGCCGTCGAGCTGATCTTCGATCGGCTTGACGATCAGCCGTTCCATCTCTTGAGGCGAAGCACCGGGGTAGGCTGAGTAGACGACGACGATCGGAAAATCGGTTCCGGGCGGATTCGAGCTGCGTCCGATCTTGTAGAACGCTACCGTCCCAAAAATGGCGAGCGCGATGAACACCATAGCGGTGATCACTGGCCGGCTGATCGCAAATCGGGTTAACCACATAGCCGAGCTTCCATCGTCGCCTTGCTCTACGCCCGAAGCGGCTCCTCTGTTTCAGGCTGCGGCCGGGCCGGCTTTCGAACCGCGAAACCTTCCAGCGCGGGCCGGCGTAGGGATATCGATGAAGAGCGCCTTTATCGGGCCCGACGGGCTGCGCGCGGGTTGGCGCTTCTTGGGATATGCTGCGATTTTAATCGCAGCCACTCTAGCGCTGGAGGCGTTCGTCTTGCCGCCCGCGGCGGGCTTGCTGCATCTCGCACGCGGTCTAACCGCGCCGGCCATGCTGCTCGAAGAGATCGCTGAGGGCATTGCGGTGTTGATTGCTACGGGAGCAGCCGCGCTCTTCGAGCGGCGGCGCATCGACGCATATGGGCTTCCGGTTCGACTGGCCTTCGGGCGGCGCTTTTGGGAAGGCGCGGCGCTGGGCATTCTCGCCGCCGGGGGTGTGGGACTCGCGATGCTGGCGACCGGTGCGATGACCGTGAACGGTCTTGCTTTACACGGGACTACGCTCGTAAGCGAAGGGCTGCTATGGCTCGTGGTGATGGTGCTCGTCGGCCTGAACGAGGAGTACATGTTTCGCGGCTATCCGTTGCAAGCACTCACTCGCGGGATGGGATTCTGGCCGGCCGCAGTCTTGCTATCGCTGCTGTTCGGCGCCGCGCACCTAACCAAGGCCGACGAGAACGCCATCGACATCACCAACATCGTCCTGCTGGGGCTGCTGCTCTGTTTGACGCTTCAGCGCACCGGCTCGCTTTGGCTTGCGGCCGGTTTCCATTTCAGCTTCGACTTCATGCAGTTCTTCGTGATCGGGACGCGCAACGGCGGCGCCGAGCCCGTCGGCCACCTTTTTAACGTGGCGTTTCCGGGTCCGGCTTGGGCCAACGGAGGCCCGCTCGGAACCGAGGCGAGTTACTTCATGCTGCCGGCGATCGCGCTGCTCTTCGCGTACGTGCTGCTGCGTTATCGCAAGCCGCAGCCGCTGGTGACGTAGAATCCCTAGTGATAGAAGTATGGGTCGAGCACGGTAACCGGGACGATCGAATCGATCGGGAGCCCGTTCTTCTCGGCTGATTCCCGAATCGCCGCTTCGCTCGGCCCGTCGTAGATGCAGTACGTCTTCTTCTTGTCGCTCGACACGTAGGAGTGTACCCACGTGACGCCGCTCGACGCGTTCTTATCGACGACGATTGCGCAGGCTTTGGTGCCGTCGTCCGTCATCGGGATCTCAAGCCCGTTGGGAAACGTACGCTCGACCATGAATCGCGGCATCTTCAATCTCCTTAACGACGGTTATGCGAAGGCTTTCGCCATTCGCTTCTTGCAATCGCCGCCCTGTGGTCGTCCCGAGCGCATCGAGAGCTGCGCGAACCCTCTTTAAAAAGATCGAACGCTGGAAATAACTCCGGGGCCGGTGCAACCGGCCCCGTCCGTAGCTCCGAAGAGCCCCTTTCGTATGGTGAGACCATCATAGCATGGGTTCGTAAGTCCCGGCTCCGGCCTCACCACACTTGGCCCGCCCCCGCCAAAAAAGGAAAGAGTCCGACGTGCCGGACTCAATCGCAAACCATGCGCAAGACTGGACTCGAACCAGCACGAGATTGCTCTCGCTAGCCCCTCAAGCTAGTGCGTCTACCAATTCCGCCACTTGCGCGCGAAGGGTCCTAGCCGATTCCGCCCCGGCAGCGTTGGCCCCCGCTAGCCAGAACCCCGCCCTCGCCGTCCTTCGACTGCGCTCGCTGCGCTCGCTCCGCTCAGGATGACACAAATTGCTTTACCCCATATTAGGATCGAGCGCGTCGCGCAGCCCGTCGCCGATGTAGTTGATCGCTAGCACCGTTAAGAGGATGCAGAGGCCGGGGAAGACCGCGGCCCACCAGGCGGTTTGGAGATTGCTCTGCGCGTTTGCGAGCATGTTCCCCCACGACGCGGTCGGCGGCTGGATACCGAGACCCAGAAACGAGAGCGTTGACTCGAGGATGATGACGTTGGCAACATCGAGCGTCGCCTGCACGACGATCGGCGCGACCGCGTTGGGCAGAATGTGCCGGAAGATGATGCGCCCGTCGTTGTTCCCGATGGCCCTCGCCGCTTCCGCAAACTCGCGCTCCCGCAAGCTAAGAAACGACGCTCTCACCAAGCGCGCGACCGTCGGCCAGGAGAGCACCCCGATGATGAGCACGATCACGCCGAAGCTTAGTGCCGCTTTGGTCGAGCTCGCCGCGACGATCGCCGTGAGCACGAGCAGCAGCGGCAACAACGGTATCGAGAGGAAAACGTCGGTAACGCGCATCAGCGCGTAATCGGTCCAGCCGCCGTAATAGCCCGCGATCGCTCCAAGGACCGTGCCGATCAGCACTTCCATGATCACCGCGAACAGTCCGACGGTCAGCGAGATGCGCGCTCCGTAGAGCAACCGCGATAGCAGATCGCGCCCGACCTCGTCGGTGCCGAGCGGATGCGCACCGCATTGCGCGGCATCCTGAAAGCACGGCGGCAGCGGCATGCCCTGCCAGTGGACGTTGTCGATTGCGTTGGGATCGAACGGCGAAAGCTGCTTGGCAAAGGTCGCCGCAAGCACCATCAATGCCAGCGTTACGAGGCCTGCGATGGCGAGTTTATGCCGGCGCAGCCGCGTCCAAAACGTAACCTTGGAAAATGCAAGCTCCTCGTCGAGAAGCGCCTGCCCTACGGGGACGGAGGGTGCCGCCATGTCGCCGTCCTCCTCAGTCGTACTTCACGCGCGGATCGAGCCACGCGTAAACGACGTCGGCAAACAGGTTGGAAAAGACCACCAGAAACGCGATCAAGAGCAGATAACCCATCAACAAGGCAAGATCGCTTTGGGTCAGCGCGTTGATGAAGAGGCGGCCCATTCCCGGCCAAGCGAAGATCGTTTCGGTGATGATCGCGCCCGCCAGCAAGCTCGGCAGCGAAAGCGCCGTGACCGTCACCACCGGAATGAGCGCGTTCTTCAAGCCGTGCTTAAACAGAATCGTTCGGAAGTTGAGTCCCTTCGCGGCTGCCGTGCGCATGTAGTCCGTCCCGAGAACTTCGAGCAGCGACGAGCGCATGAACCGGCTGAACAGAGCGATCTGCAAAAGTGAAAGGACGCACGCCGGCAGCACCAGATGCTCGAGCCGGTCGCCCAAGTCGAACGTATCGCCGCTCGAGATTCCGGCCGACGGAAGCTGGATCTGATACCCGCCCGGCAGCGGAATGCCGTGCACCGCAAACGCGAGCTGCATCATCAGCGCGAACCAGAATACCGGCATCGACTGGCCGAAAAATGCAACCGTGGTAATCGCGTAATCCAAGGGTGTGTAGCGATAGACCGCCGAGATGATTCCGGCCCCGATGCCGACGACGATCGCGATCAGCAGCGAGGCGCCCATCAACTCGAGCGTCGCCGGAAAGCGTTCGATGAGCGCTTGGAAGACCGGTTCCGAGTTGCTCGTCGAATACCCCATGTCGCCGACGAGAATGTGTCCCAGCCATTTCAAGTACTGGATCGGGACCGGCTGGTCCATGCCGAGGTTGTGCTTGAGGCGCGCGATGTCGGCAGCGGTAATGTGCGGATTCTGCAAATACGGCGCGAGCGGGCCTCCCGGCATGTTGTAGAGGATGCCGTACAAGATGACCGAGATGGCCAGGAGCAGCGGAATCGCCTGAAGCGTCCGGCGCACGACGTAAGTGAACAATGTGCGCGCCGTTATTGGACGTTAATCGCCGGCTCCCCCGCGCTGCGAACCGGTAAGCCCAGGAGTTTACGGGCTTGGTCCGGCGTCGCGACCGAACGTCCCGCCTCGGCCGCGATCCGCGCCACTCGCGCGACGAGCTCTTCGTTGCGTGCGAGCCGCCCGCGGCTGTAGTGGAGATTGTCTTCCAAGCCCACCCGCACGTGGCCGCCCATTGCAATCGCCGTCATCGCCATCGGCAACTGTTGGCGTCCTATCCCGGCAACCGACCACGTGCATCCCGGGGGAAGAGCGTCCACTAGGTCGGCCAGGTTTTGGACGGTCGCCTCGAGACCGCCCGGAACGCCAAGGACCAGATCGACGTGCTGCGGCAGCGAGAGCAGGCGCTCGCGCGCGAGCCGCCGCGCGTTGGCAATATGACCCTTATCGAAGATCTCGAGCTCGGGCCGAACCCCGTACTCGTTCATCTTCCTAAGAATCGCGCGCATGATCGGAAAGCTGTTTTCGAAAATCTCGTCGCCGAAATTGACACTGCCGCAGGTTAACGTCGCCATCTCCGGGCGCAGCTCGAGGACGCCGGCCCGTTCCTCCGGCGTCATTCCGATCGCACCGCCGGTCGAGAACTGCACGATGAGATCGCTGTTCGCGCGAATTGCTTCGTACGCTTGCGCAAAGCGTTGCACGCTATGGGTGTTGGTCCCGTCGTCGTTGCGACAGTGGACGTGCACGATCGAAGCGCCGGCTTCGCGTATCGCCCGAGCTGTTTCGCCCAACAGTTGTGGCGTGTACGGCAAGTACGGAGTCTGATCGGGCCGCACTTCGGCTCCGACCGGCGCGCAGGTGATGACGAGCGGGTCCATTCCTCTATTCTACCAGCGCGCGATAGGCCGTCTCGACGAACTCGCGATCCATCCCGAGCAGCGAGGTGAGGGCGATTGCGTCGCCATGCGGGAGGTCGTCGCCGCAGACCTCGGCGATGGTGTAGTCCATCGACTCGGCCAGCGCGGCGAGCGCCTCAGCGGCCTCCTGTGCCGCCGGGAGCGCCGGGACCTCACGTACTCCCCGCACCGAAAAATGCCGGACTCCGGCGGCCCCTGGAATGCCCGCCAAATGGGTTGCCAGCATACCGCAAGCGCCTCGCTCGCGCAATCGCGCAAGCAACGCCACCGTGAGCGCTCTGCCCTCGTGCGGCGTCGTCGTGCGCGCGAATTCGTCGACCAAAATCAACAGGCGAGGCGCGGCACGCGCCAAAATTTCCCTGAGCTCGACCACCTCGCGGGCAAACGATGAAAGAAGTCCGCCGATCTCGGCATCGCGTCCCATCCCTAGCCATGCGATCTGATCGAACAGGGCGACCCGAGCGCGTTTCGCCGGCACCGGTAATCCGAAGGCGGCGCACAGCGCCATGAATCCGCAGGTCTGGAGCGCGACGCTCTTCCCTCCCATATTAGGTCCGGTCAGCACCGCAGGATCGTTCAGCTCGAGATCGAGCGGCGTAAAACGGCGTCCCGCTGCGGCAAGCTCGGCTTCCAACGGCAGAAAGCGCGCCTGCTCGAAAGCGAGCATCGGCTGAGCGACGACGTCTGCCGCAACGCAGGCGTGGCGGCGCGTGAATCGCGCGGCCGAAAAGATAACGTCGAGCTCGCCCAGCATGCGCGCGCCGGCGTCGAGAGAGGCTGCGTGCTCGCGTACGACCGACGACAGGCCGCCACGCACGCGTTCCTCAGCCGCCGCGACGGCGTCGGCGGCCGCATCGCGCCGTGCCAGTGCGGCCAGCGACGCGGAGCCATATTCTACCGCACAGAGCAGATAGGTCGGCGCCTCGCGCACGACGCGTATCCCCGGCGGCAAGGTTGCGCGCAAATCGGTGCGCATGACGATGAACTCGTCTGAAGCGATCTCGTCGCGCTCGAGTTCGCGCGCCGCGCCTTCGACCTCGCGGCCTCGCGCCGCATCGAGCTCGGCTTGTTCCCGTCCCAAACGCTCGCGCGCCGCCGCGAGGTCGCCGTCAAATCCATCGGTGAGATAAAATCCGGCCGGTTCGCGATAACCGGGAGCCAGTGCCCGCCCGACTATGCCTGCCGCCGAGGCATCGATTCCAAACCCGGCGTGGAGCTGCGAAAACAACTGACCGACGCGTTCGACCGTTTTGCAGAAGCGAAAAAGTTCGAGCAAGTTGACGTCGTCGAGCACGTCGCCCATCGATGCTCGCGCAATCGCACCGGTAGCATCCGGCACGCCGTCGAATTCGATCTGCAGCGCGGCGAGCCGATCGTCGTCCAGGGCGCGCGCGACGGCAACGATTCGGCGCGAGCGCGCTTGTGCTTGCGCTTCTTCTCCGGCGCGAAACGGATGCAGGTCGGCAAAGCTCCGCTCGCCGTATGGCGAGGCAGGCGCAATCGACTTGGTCAACCACTCGGCGCCGAGCACGTGCGCGCTCGCCGCATCGAGTACCGGCTGGGCGTTCACGCGGCGCGAGAGCCGGCGTAGACGTCGAACGTCGGCAGTGCCGTGGCCGCTGCGACCGCGCTTGCGAAGGCGCGCGGCTCGAATGTCCGCTCCAGACCGATCGATGCAATCGTCGCGGCGATGACTCTCAGCGGGCGCTTGCAGCGCACGTTCAGTCGCGCCAACGCCCCAACGGCAGCTTTGCCGCTTAGCGCAATCTGCGTCGGATCACGAACGACGATCTGCCGGGTTTCGCGCGCCGCGATGAATGCGGCGGCGCCGGCCGCCGTGAGCGCTCCGTCCACTTCGATCGCCGGCTCGCGCGCATCGTATAATGGAACGCGCAAGCGCTCGACGAGCGCCGCAATCTCGTCGACGGCTTCCCGCATGGTCGTTGCCGCG
>DASRXM010000011.1:0-5050 GCA_035654155.1 Candidatus Babeliales bacterium | reverse complement strand
ATCCAAAGCAGCCCCGATGCAATCTATCTCGCGCGCCACGTCGGGCTGCGAACCGGCTTGCCGGTAAACGTTCCGGCCCTCACCGTCAACCGGCTGTGCGGCTCGGGCCTGCAGGCCATTCTCTCGGCCGGGCAATCGCTTGCGCTGGGGACGGCCCGTTACGCGCTAGCCGGCGGAACCGAAAACATGACCCAAGCTCCGCACGTCGTTCGCGGTGCGCGAAAAGGCTTCCATCTCGGTCAAAACGTGGCGTTCGAAGACTCACTCTGGACCGCGCTGATCGATTCGTACGGCAACACGCCGATGGCGATCACCGCGGAGAACCTGGCGAAAAAGTATGGCGTCACCAGGGCGGAATGCGACGAGTTTGCCCTCGCGAGCCAAGAACGCGCGCTCGCGGCGCAAGGCAACGGATACTTTGCGGAAGAGATCGTTCCGGTGGACGTTCCGGGACCGAAAGGAACGACCATTCGCGTTGAAAAGGACGAAGGCCCACGCCAGGGATTGAGCGTCGAAAAACTCGGGAAGCTTCCGGCGCGGTTTGTCGAGAACGGCGTGGTCACGCCGGGCAACGCGAGCGGCATCACAGACGGCGCGGCTGCCGTCGTGCTGACGACGGTACGGCAGGCCAAAGCCGACGGCCTATCGTGGATCGGCCGGATCGTTTCTGCCGGCGTGGTTGGAGTCGAGCCGACGATTATGGGCATCGGTCCGGCCTTCGCGATTCCCAAGGCGTTGGAGCGCGGCGGCGTGGCGGTAAGCGATCTGGCGGTCATGGAAATCAACGAAGCGTTTGCGCCGCAAGTGTTGGCGTGTTTGCAAGAGATGGGATCCAACGCTCGGGCGGGATCGCAACCTGCGCTCAATCCGCACGGCGGGGCAATCGCTCTTGGCCATCCGCTCGGCGCGTCGGGTGCGCGTTTGGCGATCACAACGCTGCACGACCTGCGCGAGCGCGGCGGCGGTTACGGCGTCGCGTCGGCCTGCATCGGCGGGGGACAGGGCATCGCGGCGCTCTTTCGGGTGGAGTAGAGCGTGGGACGCGCTTGCGGTGCTGATCATCGCGTTCGCGCTCTGGAAATTTCTGGTAATGCCACGCTCTTTTTATGCCGCCGGATCGCTTCCGGCGCCGCACGCGGTCTTCCAGCGACTAAACGGCGGCGCGTTTCGCGTCGCCGACGAGCGCGGGCGTCTCCTCTTTCTGGAATTTTTTGCCAGTTGGTGCGAACCGTGCAAGATCCAGATGCCGTTGGTCGAGCGGTGGTCGAAGGCTCACCGCAACGCCAACGTCGTGCCGATCGACGTCGGCGAATCGCGGGAGGCCGCGGTCGCTTACGCGCGTGCCGCGTCCTTGGCCAACGTGGCGCTCGATCCGCAGAGTTCGTCCCGCGCCCTCTTTGGGATCCAGGGCTTCCCGACGGTGGTCGTGGTGGATCCGTCGGGCCACATTCGTGCCAAATGGGAAGGGCTCAATCCGGCCATCGGATTGGCGATGAGTAACGCGCAGAACAACCTGTAGTGCGGCCGATGCTGTTAGGGCGGACCGTACCCAGGCGCTGAGGTCGCCTTAAACAGGTATATCCCCTCGGCCGGCTTACAGTCTACGAGCTTCGGGCTATACGTTGATTGGCGCGCAGCGCGCGCGGCGGCCAAGTCGAACGCGTAATAGCCGCTCGATCTATAAATCGATATCGTCTTAACAGAGCCGTTAGGCTCAACGGCCACCTTAACGTCTGCAGTGCGCGGCTGATCCAAGAGGCTCCGGTCGAGGCCGTTGAGATTGAGCGGAGCGGCTCTGGTAACCGTTGCTTCATGAAAGCACGCACTCGATGCTATCGGCGAAGGTGCACGGACGAAGGTCTCGGCAAAGAGATAGTCGCCTTGGACTGGTTTGCAAGCGACAACCTGGGGAACGTACGTAGAGGCTCTTGCCGCGACTATCGCAGCGGCGTCGGCGTCGGGATAGCCGCTTGATTTATATATCTTCGCGCGCGTAACCGAGCCATCTTCGCCCAGCGTGACTTCGACCGTTACGTCGAACGGTGCGATGCCGGAAGGCAGTGAGCCGGGATAAATCGGGGCCACCGCTTTGACCACGCCGGCATCGCGCGTGCACGGAGGGCCGGCAGCCGCGAGAAACACCATACGGCGCTATTTGCCTTTCCAGACCGGTTTGCGCTTTTCCAAGAACGCGCCGGTGCCTTCCTTGATGTCTTCGGTATCGACCAGCAGGCCGAACTCGAGCGCTTCGAGTTCGAGAGCGTCGTCAATGGAAAGATGCGCACCGTTGTTGATCGCGCGTTTGCACGCCGCGATGGCCAGCGGCGCCTTGGCGGCAATTGCGGTCGCAATGCGCCGCGCTTCGTTCATCAGCTCGGCCTGCGGTACGACTCGCTCGACCAGACCGAGCCGTTGCGCCTCGGGCGCGTCGATCATTTCCCCGGTCAAACAAAGGTAGGTGGCCATTCCTTTGCCGACGCGTCGCGTCGTGCGGGCGGTCCCGCCGTAGCCGGGAATTAAGCCGAGGTTGACTTCGGGTTGTCCGAACTTCGCGTTCTCGCCGGCAACGATGATGTCGCCGGCCATCGCGATTTCGCATCCGCCGCCGAGTGCGAAACCATTCACTGCCATGATTACCGGCTTGGTAAGCCGCTCTATTTTCCGGGTGAGCGCTTGTCCACTGCGCGATTGCGCCGCTCCGGAGCCGGCCGATCCGAGCCTATTGAGCTCGGAGATGTCCGCGCCTGCGGCAAACGCCTTTTCGCCCGCGCCGGTGATAATGATTGCCCGAACGCGATCGTCGTTCGCCATCTCATCGAGTGCGTCTGAGAGCTCTTGCAAAAGGTTCGTTCGCAGGGCGTTGAGCACGCTGGGCCGGTTGAGCGCTACGATGCCGATCGGCTCTTCGACGGTGGCGATAATATCTTCAAAAGGCATGCGCTCTACCTTATGGTTTGATAAAGGCGCAGGTTCCTTCGTTGCGTTGCGGTGAAGTGCCCTTTGACCTATACTGAGAGCAAATTTTTCCGGGAGGTGACGGTGGCGGTCCGCACGGCATACCACGAGGCATTGGAAGCGACGCGGCTCGACGTCGTACGGCTTGGCGCGCTCGTCGGCGACGCAATACGCGTCGCGGTCGACGCGCTCGACAATCGCGACGCCTCGGCCGGAGCGCGCGTCGTGGCCGGTGACGATGCGGTGGACGATCTTCGCCGCCGCGTTGAGGCACACTGCATCGAGCTGATTTGGCGGCAGCAGCCGGTGGCCGGCGAGCTGCGCGAAATAGCCGCGATGCTGGAAATCGCAACCGACTTGGAGCGCGTCGGCGATTACGCCGTGGACATTTCAAAGAACGCAATCAAACTGTCGGACCAGCCGATGCGGCCTCAGCGCGTGGAGATCGACCGGATCGCAAGCGTGGCTCACGCGATGTTGCTCGACGCAATGCGCGCCTATACCGATCGCGATGCGCGGCTCGCCGGCGACGTGATAGACCGCGACGACGAGGTTGACAAGCTCTATAAGCGCAGCATCAAGTTGCTGCAGCAGGAGATGAGAGCCGATCCCGAGATTATCCGGCCGGGCACGAGGTATTTGTTCGTGCTGGCTTCGCTGGAACGGGTCGGAGACCGGGCCGGGAACATTGCTTGGCACACCAAGGAGATGATCGGCGCGGAGTGACGACCCCGCTCCCGCGCTCGGAATTTGCCGTCACCCAGCGCTCTCTGTACTTCAATCACGCATCGGCGGGAGTATTGCCGCTGCGTTCGGTCGGGGCGATCGAGGCGTTCTTGCGCCGCCACGCGCGGGCCGGCGTGCTGGGAACGTTTCCATACGATCTTCGCATGGCGGAGTACCGCGAAAAGATCGGCCGATTCATCGGCGCTTCGGGAACGCAGATCGCGCTGCTGGCAAATACCAGCGCGGCCGCGGCGACGATCGCCGGCGGCCTCGCCTGGAAGGCCGGCGACGAGGTCTTATTGTGCGACAACGAGTTTCCCGCGAATTCAGTCCCCTGGATGGCGTTACGGCGTCGCGGCGTTGCCGTGCGCCTGCTGCCGACAGGCCAAGAACGTTTGACACCGGAGGTGCTGCGCCGCGAGATTTCGGCCGGCACGCGGCTGGTAACAGTTTCGTGGGTATCCTATGCCGATGGTTACCGGCACGATCTCGAGGCTTTGGCCGCCGTAGCACATGCCAACGGAGCGTGGTTTTGCGTCGACGCAATTCAAGGACTGGGCGTTTTCCCCATTGACGTGGCTGCGGCGCGCGTCGACGCTCTCTTCGCCGGGGCGGCGAAGTGGATGTTGGGTCTGCACGGAATCGCGATGCTCTATCTGTCGCCCGCGCTGGCCGAGAGCTTGCCGTTGACCACGCCGGGCTGGCGCTCCGTTCGCGATATGTGGGACTTTCATAACTACGAGCAGCCGTTATCGAGCGACGTGCTGCGCTTCGAGGCGGGGACGCCGAATCTCATCGGGACGCTTTCGCTGGTGTCGGCAATCGATCTATTCGCCGAAGCGGGCCAGGCGGCAATCGCCTCGCACGTTCTGCAGCTTACCGATCGGCTATGCGAAGGGCTGCGCCGGCTGGACGCGCAGATGTTGAGTCTGAGAAACGCAGCATGCTCGTCAGGCATCGTTACGTTTTCGCTGCCGGGATGCGATAGCATCGCGCTCGGGCGAGCGCTGGAAGAAGAGGGCATCGCGGCGACCTACCGCCGGAGTGGGATCCGGATTTCGCCTCACGGGTATAACACGGCCGGCGAGATCGATACGCTATTAGAGAAACTTGCTGCCCTCAGCCGCGCGGCGGTGGCATAGCGTGATGTTGCCGGCTATCTTGCTGGCCGTAACCTCGGGCGCGCTTTTCCCTGCAGTCGCAACGTATCGGTACGATGCCTCGTTGAACGGACGTCCGATCGGCGTATGGTCGGTCAGCGTGAAAAACTCGGGCGACGCCTTCGAGGTGGACGAAACGTCGTCGGCGACGATTGCGGGAATGCAGCTGGCCGCAACGGCCGCGCTGGTGCTGGGTCCTGACCTAGCGC
>DASRXM010000010.1:0-11916 GCA_035654155.1 Candidatus Babeliales bacterium | reverse complement strand
ACGCTATCAAAAACGACCGGTCAGATTTTGCTGTCGAAGTAATTAGCGGCGGGCGACCGGGATGACGAAGCGGGTGGCGGTGTGCGTGTCGGTGTACGCGCTGATCTTATTGTCCACCAGTCCGGCGGCGATTCCGGCCGTGCGCACGTGCGCGTCGTGGGGCGATGCGCCACGGCCTTTGGGATGAAAGATCCACAACGCCCCATTGGGTTTCAAGTGCTCGGCGGCCCGCGCGACGCGCGCTAAATCGCGCGGAGCGTCCACGTGGAGAAAGATCATGTCGTAGCGGGTCCGTAACGCCGTTGAGGCGGCTTTCGCGAGCCGCGCAATGAGCGCGGTCGCAAAATCGTCGTCATGACGGCCGATCAGCGCAACGTGCGCCTCCGCGAACACGCCCAACTTGTCGAACAGCGAGCGTCCGGAGTAATCCGGCTCCTTAGCCTTCATCAGAAGCCTAGGTTCTTTGGCTTCTCCGGAATCTCCGTGTACGCCATCGGGCGGTCCCACCAATCGTGCGCGCGCGCGCGCAGCTTTTCTTCGCCGGCAGGCGGTGGAAGCCGCAACTCTAGCGCTCGCGCATAAGCGCCGACATAGCGATCGATCATCCGCTCGATGCTGAACTCTTGCTCGACGCGGGCGCGGCAGGCGGCGCGGTCGAGCGATCCAAGCGACGGAACCTTTGCAACGGCTTCGTCGATCCCGTCGCATAAGAAACCGGTCACGCCGTTCACCACGATCTCAGGCATCGAGCCCATGCGCGCGGCCAGAACCGGCGTTCCGCACGCCATCGCCTCGATCGTCGTGAGGCCGAAGCGCTCGGGACGCGTCGTCATGTGGACGAGCGCAAGCGCACCGGCCAGCAGTTCGTTGCGGGCCTCGCGTTCGACGGCGCCCAGGAAGATAACGCGGTCACCGTCGATATGCGGCGCGACCTGCTCGCGGAAGTAAACTTCGTCGTGCGGGATCGCGGCGATTTTCAAGCGCACGCCCGCGCGCCGCGCGATCTCGATCGCAAGATGCGTACCTTTCTCGGGATGGAAGCGTCCGAGAAAACAGAGATACTCCCCCGGCCGGTCGCTGAAGGTGAACTGCGCGGGATCGATGCCGTTATAGGTCGTCGCCAGGTAGTCGAGCCCGAGATCGCGGTCGGCATCGGAAATCGAGCAGTAGAAGCTGCGCGCCGCGCCGGCGTAATACGCCGCGAGAATTTGGGGCGACGAAAAGCCGTGAACCGTGGTCACCATCGGAGGCGCCTTTGAGGAAAGCGCGTAGGTCAGCGGCTTCCAATCGAAGTGATTGTTGATGAGATCGAAGTCGCCGGCCCGGCGAAAAAGCTCGGCAACGTGAAGCGCGGTGAAGACGTCGGCGTTGAGCGCCGGATCTTCGTTCAGCCCGACCGGCACCACCGATACGAGCTTGCCGTCGAATCGCGAGTTTCCGGTTGCAAAGAGCGTGACGTCGAGCCCGCGCCGGCGCATGCCGTCGGCAACATTGAAGGCGATCTGCTCCCACGGACCATAGCCGGGTGGCGGCGCCGGCCACGAGATTGCGGCCAGCACCGCCAAGCGCAGACCTTGCAGCTGCACTAGCGGTCGTCGTCGACTATGTGGTTATCGCGCAACGCAACCGCCAGGCGGAAACGCGTCAAGCGAATCAGATGCTCCATCGAAACTTCGGAGAACGGCGGCACCGGCTGCGCGCGCGTGTAGTCGAACATGTCGCTCAAGTCGTCATCGGTGACGTCGCGCTGGCCCATGTTTCCCAGCGCCCAGTTCCGCTCGATGAACTTGGTAATCGAGGTTGATTCGCGGCGCGTGTGAGAAACAAACGGCGTTGCGCGCATATTGTTCGGATCGTAGTTCGAACGCGCCCAGGCGGAAATCACCACGATCGGGATCCTAAAACCCCAGGTTGTGCCGTCAGGACCCGCCGGGGGTCGCACGTGGTCGTACCACCCGCCCGAATCGTCCCAAGTGAGAACGATCGCGCTATCCTTATAATAATCGCATTGCGGTGTCGCATGCCGGCTCTGCACCATCGCAAGGTAGATCGAGCCGACCCAGCCGGGACCGCCGGCGCTCAAGTTGCCGGCGTGATCGGATTCGAGATAGTTGGGCATCACGAAAGACACTTGCGGAAGCCTGCAGCTTTGAATGTCGCTCATGATCGCGCCCGACGGCGTGACGACGTTGCGGTGCCAGTCGGGCCCGTAGCGAATCTTGCGAAACGCTTCATAGATGCTTACGGCCGGATTCGTAACGTCGTAGTAGCTGCCGGTATAATATTTCCAGCTGACGTGCGCGGCGTCGAGAAGATCGGCGATCGAGGTTTGATCGAAGCATGGAAAGATCCCGGGCTTGATCGTGGTTTCGCCTTCGCCGAAGATCGGAACGGTCGTCCCGGGCTTTGCGTCGCAGCCCCAAAGTGAGTCGTTCGGGTTGCCGGCAATCCGGCTCTGCGCGGTCGCCAGCGTGTAGTGGCTTGGAAACGTCGGTACCAGCCGCGGCGCAAAATTCTGGTCGGCTAGGGCATACCGCTGGGCCAGAACGTGATAGATCGTCGTTTCGCTTGCGGGCAGGTATGCGTACGCAAAACCCGGCCCGGGCTTCGGTGCGCCCAGGATCGCACGCACGTAGTCGGTGGCAAAGCCGTCCATTTTGCCGTTATCCCACTCGCCCAAAAGCGACGGGTGGCTATGGCTGGGGTCGGCCGGATACTCGAACGGAACGGACTTGAGCTGCACTTGATTGCCGTCGACAGTCGCGGTTTGCGACGTATCGGCGCCGGGATATGGGCCGCCGTGTGCGAGTGCCGAGGATGCAAAAAGATTGTCGAACGTGCGGTTCTCCTGCACGATGACGATCACGTGGCGGATCGGGCTGCCGGCGATCTGCTCGCCGAGCATGGTAGTGTTCCCGCCGGGAGCGGCCGCGCTGCCGCTCTGGACCGGGACGGGCGCCGCGATCAGCAAGACGAGCGCCGCAATCGCAGCAACGCGCATGTTATTGAATCGCTCCGTTCTTGAAGACGAGCTGTGGCTCGCGCAACGCGCGAACGTCTTCGCCCGCGTCGCGCGGCAGGAGCAGCATGTCGGCCGGCTCGCCGCTCGCCAGGATCCCGCGATGGAGACCGACGAGCTCCGCCGCAACGCTCGTCGCGGCGTGCAGCGCTTGCTGCGGCGTCATTCCCAGCAGCGACCACATCAGCTCGACTTCCTGCGCGTAATCCTCGTGATAGTTATACGGCGTACCGGCATCGGATCCGCCGGCGATGCGCACGCCGCTTTCGTACGCGTGGCGAATGTTCTTCAGCATGATGTCGTTGACGCTGCGCGCCTTTTCGACCACGTAGCGCGGCTGCTCCCCCAACTCGGCATGGGCGAGAATGCAGGTCGGCGCGCTGAGCGTCGGAACCAGATAAACGTTGCGTTCTTTGAAGAGCGCGATCGCTTCGTCGTCGAGCATCGTGCCGTGTTCGACCGAATCGATGCCGGCTCGCAAAGCGTTTTTGATGCCTTGCGTGCCGATCGCATGCGCTGCGACGCGCAGTCCGTGCCGATGCGCTTCGTCTATTGCGGCCGCCAGTTCGTCGGGCGTGAGCTGCGCGTTGCCGGGGACCGCACCTTTGGTCATCACGCCGCCGGTGGCAATCGTCTTGATGCAGTCGGCGCCGGCGAGCATCTGTTCGCGCACGGCCTTGCGAGCGTCCCACGGAGAATCGACCGCGCGCCCGATCGGCCAACCGTGGCCTCCGGTCATGCAGAGCACGTAGCCCGACGCGCGCATCCGCGGACCGGCAAGCCGGCCCTCTTCGATCGCGTCGCGCACGTCCGCCGCAATTCGGTTCGAGCTGCCGACGTCGCGAATCGTCGTGACGCCGGCCTTTACCGACTTGGATGCGTTCGAGACGGCGCGAAGCAACCGTTGACTCGGCGTCGTCGTTTGGACCATTTGCATCATATCGGGCTCGCCGCTGCCTTCGAGATGCGCGTGCGCGTTCACCAGACCCGGCGTTACGCATTCCGCCTCGAGATCGCACTCGCCGCTCGCAGCGCGGATCTCTTTGATGCGGCCTTCTTCGAGAACGACGTCGACGCGGCGCTTCGGCGGCTCGAGCGTGCCGTCGTATAAGACTCCGGCTCGGACGATCATCGCAGCCCTATTCGGACCGGGCGTAAGGCGGGCCCTTTATGACGTGGGCGTCCAGTGCAGTTTCGCAAGCGCGGACTGCGCGCGCGCGATGGCATCCTCGCCAACCGGGCCGTCGACGAGCATCGTGAAGTGCCCCATCTTGCGCCGCGCGACGGCGTGATGCTTTCCGTATATGTGTAGGACGATCGACGGGTCGCTCAGCAGCTCGGGCACGCCAGCCAGGTGATCGCCGCGTCCGTCTCCCAGGACGTTCATCATGATCGCATTGGCGAGGAGGCGGGGCGGTGACAGCGGTAAATCGCAGATCGCGCGCACGTGCTGCTCGTATTGCGAGCACGGCGTAACGTCGATCGTATAGTGGCCGCTGTTATGTGGGCGCGGTGCGATCTCGTTGAGCAGCAGCGCACCCCCGGTCGACAAAAAAAATTCTACGCAGTACGTGCCGACGATCCCGAGCTTTCGGCCCACCGCGGCCGCCATCGTTTGCGCGAGCTGTGCGGTGCGCGAATCGACCCGCGCCGGAGCGATCGTCATCGCTAGGATCCCTCGATCGTGCGTATTTTCGGCAACCGGGTAAACGACGACTTCGTCGCCGGCGCCGCGCGTCGCGATGACGCTGAGCTCGCACGCGAGCTCGACCATACGCTCGAAGATCAGCTCGCATCCGCCCGACGCGCTCAGCGCAACTTGCGCCTCCTCGAGCGAGCCGGCGCGCCACTGACCCTTGCCGTCATAACCGCCGCGAACGGTTTTTAGGACGGCGGGGAAGCCGATCGTTTCGGCCGCACGAGCCAGTTCGCGAGCGTCGTGCACCTGCGCGAATTCGGTCGTCGCCAGACCGGCGTCGCGCGCGAATTGCTTCTCGAGCAGCCGGTCTTGCGTGACGTGGAGAACGCTGCTGGCGGGAGCGACCCGATGCGCCAACGCTTCCAAATGGCGAACCGATTTGATGTCGATGTTCTCAAACTCATACGTGATCACATCGCAGCGGCGACCCAGCTCCTCGATTGCGGCCAGATCGCTATACGCGGCCACGATCTGCTCGTCGGCCACTTGTCCGCATGGCGAGTGCTCCTGCGGATCGAGCGTCACCACGTAATAACCCATGCGCTTGGCGTCGAGCGCAAACATTCGGCCGAGCTGACCGCCGCCGATGACGCCGATCGTTTCGACGGGTTTCAATCCAGAACGCTGGAGGCCGCTGCGTCGTGCATTCGCGCGACGTACGCGGCGAGTCGCTGCGCCACGCCCGCATCGCCGAGCGCGACGATCCGCGCGGCAAACAGCGCCGCATTGACCGCGCCGCCGATCGCCATCGCGGCCACCGGCACGCCGGGCGGCATCTGCACGATCGAGAGCAGCGAATCGAGCCCGCTCAAGCGCGCCGACGGCACCGGAACGCCGATCACCGGCACGAGCGTCTTGGAAGCGGTCATGCCGGGTAGATGAGCCGCGCCGCCCGCGCCCGCAATGACGGCTTTTAAGCCGCGACCGGCGGCCGATGCCGCGTATTCGAACATTTCGTCCGGCATGCGATGCGCCGAGACGACGCGCACTTCGCATGGAATTCCGAGCTCGTCGAGCGTATCGCGAGCAGCCGACATGGTTTCCCAATCCGAACGGCTACCCATGATGATGCCGACGATCGGTTGCTGCGCCACGCCGAGGCGCTTCGCCAAAAACTCTCCGTGTCATCCTGAGCGGAGCGAAGCGAAGCGCAGCGAAGTCGAAGGATGTGTCCCGGTTTCTGCTTGGCATCAACTATTGGCCGCGCCGCAGCGCGATGTACATGTGGGAACGCTTCGATCTCGACGAGATCGGCGAAGACATGGCGCGCATCAAGGGGCTGGGCCTCGACGTCGTGCGCTTCTTCCTTATGTGGGAGGCCTTTCAACCGCAGCCGAATGCAATGGACGCAACGGCGCTGCGGCGTTTTGACGCAATCATGGATCGAATCGCCGCCGCCGGCCTGCGCGCAATGCCGACGCTCTTCTGCGGCCACATGAGCGGCGTGAACTGGCTGCCCGCGTGGACGCTCGAACCCGAAGACGTTCGAGGCCGCTTCCGCACGATTGCCGGCGGCGCGGTCGTCGACCGACAAATCGGCGATTTCTATGCCGATCCCGAGCTGTTGCGCGCGCAGGTTTACTTCGCGCGCCGCGTCGGCGAACGCATGCGCGATCATCCCGCGCTGCTCGCCTGGGATCTCGGTAACGAGTTTTCGAATCTGCGCGCGCCGAACACGCCGCAGGACGCCGCGGAATGGAGCGCTCTCCTAACCGACGCGCTTCTCGAAGCCTCCGGCGTGGCCGCGAGCGCCGGCATGCACGGCGAGGATTTCGATCACGACCGCCGGCTGCGGCCTTCGAGCATCGCGCGGCCGTGGCCGTTTGCGACGATGCATGGTTACTCCGTCTACAGCGCGTTCGCGCGCGATCGCCTCGACGAGAACGTCGTGCCGTTCCTCTGCCAGCTTCAGCAATCGTTCAGCGGTAAGCGCGTGCTCTTCACCGAGTGCGGTAATCCGGAGTGTCCGCCCGGGCAGAATCGCGTGGACGGTTTCGCCTGTCTCGACGAAGCCGAGCTGGCGCAATACGCTCGCGGGGTGATCGACCGGCTCCACGCGCGCGCCGCGCTGGGTGCCTTTTGGTGGTGCTGGGCCGATTACGATCCTTCGCTCGCTTCGCTTCCGCCCTTCGATCTCGCGCCACACGAGCTGCGATTCGGCGTAGTGCGCAGCGATGGAACTTTTAAGCCCGTGGCCGAAACGCTGGCGCAGTTTGCGCGGGAGTCGCGCGAGGTCGTCGAGAGCGTTCCCCCGCCGATCGCCGGTGAAGCCGAGCATTACGCAGGATTGCCGGAAAGCATTGCACGCGAATATCACGCGTATTGCGAAACCTATGCTTGACGCTGCGCGCACATTGATCGTCACCGGCGCAAGCTCAGGCATTGGGCGCGCGCTTGCGCTCGCGGCGGCGAGCGCGAGCTACCGCGTTGCGATCGTTGCGCGCAACGCCGAGCGGCTGGCGGAGGTGGCGGAGCAGATTCGCGGCACCGGCGGCAGCTGCGTTGTGATTCCCGGCGATGTGACCGCTGCCGACGTGCCCGCGCGGATCGTCGACGTGACCGTGCGAGAGTTTGGCCGGATTGACGTGCTCGTGAACAATGCCGGTCTGGGCGCGTACGGAGCGCTGCTCGAGCAGAGCGACGCGGCCATAGAGGCGCAATGGAAACTGCACGTCATGGCACCGCTGCGAATAACGCGCGCCGCGCTCGCTCACCTTGAGACTTCACGCGGGCAGGTGGTTTTTTTGGGATCGGGCATTGCGCGCGTTCCTTTGCCCAACTACGGCGCCTACGCGCTCGCAAAGGCCGCGGTTCGCGCGGCCGCGATTCAATTGCGGCGCGAGTTGCGCGCACGCGGCGTAGCGGTGACGTACGTCGACCCCGGCCTCGTGGCAACCGAATTCCACTCGCGGATCGGCATCGAGCGCAGTATGCCGTTTGCCGCGTCTCCGCAAACCGTCGCAAACGCCATCCTGCGCGGCATCGCGCGACGCTCGGCGGTCGTCAGCGCGGTGCCTTGGCAGACCGCATTTACCGCGATGGGCGAATGGTTCGGCACGCTCGCCGACCCTATGATCGTCAAGCTCAGGGCTAAACGCAGCGCGGCGCCCGAAACTCAACAGCAAGGTGTCATCCTGAGCGGAGCGAGCGCAGCGTGTCATCCTGAGCGGAGCGCCGCAGGCGCGCAGTCGAAGGACGAAGGACGGCAGTCGAAGGACGACTTCGAAACTGCGCTTGAGCCAGTGACCCGGCGCATGGAACGCGTGAACCTCTCGGCCGATTTTCTTCGGACGGCGCTCGTGCCCGGCGCGGCACTCGAGCTCAACGAGCTGGCAATGCGTTGGGCGGGAATGCCGAATAAGAACGAGCGTGCCGCGCTTCGCGAGGCGCTCGAGGCCCTCGCAGCCGGCGGCTATCTGCAACCTGCAGCGGAGGAAACGTGGAAGGTCCTGCGCGCGGCCGATTGAGCGGTCTGGTCGTTACCGTCGCGCTGGTCATGGCGTATCCGTGGACGGCCGCCAGCGCATCGGTGGGATCGACCGAGCAGAGCGGAGCCTTCGCGCTGCTTGGCGGCACGCCGAAGATCGTCTCGAAGTTTTGGGCCGAGCACGGCAACGGTCTGACGGCGACGCTGAAGATCCGTCAGTTTCGCCTCGACGGCACGACGCCGATTCTGGACTACGACGTGGACATGCAGCGGCTGATGCACGTGGTGATCGTCCGCGACGATTTTGCGACGTTCGATCACCTGCATCCGTCGTTCGACGCAACGACCGGCACGTTCTCGCAAGCCTTCACCAAGGCGCCGAACCATCGTTACTACGTCTACGCCGATTCGACGCCGCACGGCATCGGCCAGCAAGTCTTTCGCTTCGTTATCGAAAGCGACGGGCCCATAGCCGATTCGATCCCTTCCTTGTCTGCCTCCGCGACGACGGCCGTCGCCGGCGCCTACACGGTCACCGTCGGCCGTACCACGCTGCCCGCGAATTCGCCATTAAGCCTGAACGTCACCATTCGCAAGAACGCACAGCCCGCGCGCGACCTCAAGCCGTATTTGGGCGCCGCCGCGCACGTCGTCTTCATCAGCACCTCGGCGTTGGCATACGTACACGTCCATCCGGCCGTGTTAGGCGCCGCACCGATGACGATGAGCAACGGCATGGCGATGAGCGGCGAAGCCGGACCGTTCCTGCAGGCCGAGCTGCCTCCGCTTCCGGCCGGCGCCTACAAGGCCTGGATTCAGTTCATGGGAGCCAACGACGCGCTTTACACCGCAGGTTTCACGCTTGTCGCGCGGTGAGACGACGCAGACGCTTCGCGCCGAGTGACGCAAAGAAGAGCAGCGTCGCCAGCAAAACGATGGTAGCGCCGCTCGAGGCGCGCACGTAGTAGGATAAATAGAGCCCGCCGACCGTGCTGAGTGCGCCGAAAAGCGCGGCCAGCGCCATCATCGGCGAAAAACGCGATGTGAGCTGATAGGCGGCCGCCGCCGGCGTCACCAACAGCGCCGCCACGAGCACGATGCCGACGGCTTGAAGTGCGACGACGATCGTGAGCGCCAGCAGCACGAGCAGCGCGTACTCGTAAGCCGGCGCATAGATTCCGCTCGCCTGCGCGACGACCGGGTCGAACGTCGTATACAGCAGGCCGCGGAAGAGCACGACGACCGCGGCGGTGACGACCACGGTCAATGCCAGAATCAACCACAAATCCTGCGGCTGCACCGCGAGAATGTCGCCGAAAAGAAAGCTCTGGAGATCGACGGCATAGCTGCGCTGCTGGCTCATGAGATAGACGCCCAGCGCGAACATGCCGGTGAACAGCACGCCGATGGTCGTATCGAGCGAGATGCGGCCGCGGCGATGCACGAAACCGATCCCGACTGCGGTCAGCACCGCAACGACGCCGGCGCCGATGTAAAAGTTCGCTCCGCGCAGATAGGCGATGACGATCCCGGCAAACGACGCGTGGGCGATGCCGTCGCCGATGAACGAGAGCTTGCGCAAGATCACGTAAGTGCCCATGGTCGAGCAGAGCAGACCGACCGCCAGCGCCGCCACGAACGCCCGCTGCATGAACGCATAGTGAAAGGGTACGACCAGCGCATCGAAGGTCACGTGCGTATCTCCGGATGGGCGGCGTGCGTTTCGTGGGGCTCGTGATCGTGGCGCAAGTGACCGTGCGTGTGGGCGTGCTCGCGAATCGCACTATAAGCGCCTGATGCAACGACTTCGCGTGGCGTGCCGAGTGCGAGCACGCGCCGGTCGAGCACCAGAAGACGGTCGAACCATTCGTTGACGCGATCCAGGTCGTGTGTCGCCATGAGCACGGGCATCCCGCCTGCGACGAGCTCGCGCACCACCTGGCGCAGCGCCTCTTCGGTGGCGGCGTCGACGCCGGTCGTCGGTTCGTCGAGCAGTAAGAGCTTCGGCTGCTGCGCGATTCCACGCGCCACGAACGCACGCTGCTGCTGACCGCCCGAGAGGTTGGCGATGTGCCGGTCCGCGAGCGCGCTCATCTTCACGACGTCGAGCGCGTGGTGCACCGCCGCGCGGTCGTGCGGGCCGAAGCGCTGCCAAAAGTGCAGGCGCGCAAAGCGTCCCATCGCAACGACGTCCCAGACGGTCGCCGGAAATGACCAATCTACGGCCTCGACTTGCGGCACGTAGGCAATCGTCCCCGGAGTAAGCTGATGCGGGTCCGAGCCGAGCACGTGGAGAGCTCCGCTCGAGGCACGCAAAAGCCCGGCGATGCTCTTGAGCAGCGTGGACTTTCCCGACCCGTTCGGACCGACGATGCCGAGCGCTTCTCCATAGCGCGCGGCAAACGTCACGCGTTCGAGCGCAGTGAAGTCTTCGTAACGCACGACCAGATCGCGCGCCACAACGGCATCGCTGGTCACTTTAACGTCTGCACGATAACGCCGGTATCGTAGTTCAGCATCGCAATGTAGTTCGCGACGCGCGGGTCGGTGCCGACCGAATCGTCGTAGAGGTTCTCGACGACTTTAATTCCCGCGCCCTGCGCGATGGAGTACAGCAGTTTGGGGCTGTACTCGGGCTCGCTGAAGACGCCGTGCACGTTGTGCGCCTTAGCGAGATCGATCAGGCGCGCGATCTGGTCGGGATTCGGCTCCTGGCCGGGATTGCGTTCCACGAAGCCGAGCGTCGTGATCCCGAAGCGATCGTTGTAATACTGCCATGCGTTGTGAAAGACGATCATGTAGCGGTGCGACGACGGAATCGTGTGGATCTGCTGCCGCACGTGCGCGACGAGTGCGTCGAGAGAACCGTTGTAGCGGGCGGCGTTGCTGCGGTAAACGTCAGCGTGCGGCGGATCGACCGCGATCAACGCGTCGCGAATCCTCAGGACGTAGTATTTCGCGTAGACGGGGTCCATCCACAGATGCGGATTGTCGTCCTTCACCGGCAGTCCGTCGGAGCAGACCACGACGTGCAAATCGCGCGCACCGGCGTCGCGCAGCAGCTTGTCGAGCCACGATTCGAGCCCGGCGCCGTTCTCGACCAGAACGTCGGCGTCGGCAACCGTTGCAACGTCTTGCGGCGCGGGCTGAAACGTTTCGGGCGACGCGCCGATCGGAACGATGTTCTTGACGCTCACGTACTCGCCGCCGACGCCTTGCACGAACGAGTTGAGCGTCGAAATCGTGGTCGCGACCTGGATCTTGCCGTTGTCACTCTGAGCCTGTCGAAGGGTGTGCGCACACGCAGCTAAAATCAGCGCCAGCGCAATCGCGCCTATGTGGCTTATCGGCAGGCGCGGCATCGCCCGAAAAACTCCATCGCGTGACCGTCTAACTCGAAGCCGTGAATCTTGCGAAGCGATCGCGCAAACTGCTCGATTGCGGTGCAATCGACGTCTTCAACGCGCCCGCATTTCCCGCAGATCGCGTGATGATGATGCGTCGCCGGCTCGCAGCGCATGAAGGTTGCCTCGCCCTCGGCGTCGGCACGTTCGGTCAACTCGCCCTTTGCGCGCAGACGATCGAGCGTGCGATAAACCGTCGACAGCGAAACGCGCGCGCCGGCGCGCTTGAGCCGGCGATGAATCTCGGAAGCCGAAAGAAAGCGCGGCTCGCGCTGCAGGATCGACGAAATCCACTCGCGCGGCCGCGTCACATAGTCCGCCCGTGTCCCCATGTCAGGGAACTATTTGCGAACTATTCGCAAAATAC
>DASRXM010000009.1:0-86960 GCA_035654155.1 Candidatus Babeliales bacterium | reverse complement strand
CGTTTGGGGTTGACAAGCTGCCCGTCGGGAGTATCCTGGGTGAGGATTCCTCGTTAGGTGAGGCGTCTGCACGAAGAGATGCCGCTGCCCGGAAAGGTCGAGAGACCCCAACGGGTGACCAGACTCCGCCGAATCAAGGCGGAATCTAATGCGGCTAGCCCTGCGGGGGCTACGTTGTGCAGTGCTAAAGCTCGACACTGAGGGAGATGGGGTGCGGCCCGCCGCGCAAAGTTTCTCGAACTGTCGGCCTGCGAGGAGCAGCGACAGTTTTTTATTTTCGAAAGGGGGTGATGCCTCGCAATGGACGACGGACCAAGTAGTAGCTCGTGTCATCGGCTCACGACGGCTGCTTATTCTCAAGCCGTGTCCGTTCGTTCGGCGCGGCAGATTAAACCATAAGGAGGTACGTGCCATGAAGAGGATTCTGGCATTTCTGGCCGAGTTCGGCCGCAACACGCTGCACCCCGCACAGAACGTTTCGCACGACGATACCCTGCGTGCGAATCAAGGCTACCGCAGCCCCGGCTTCAGTTACTGGCGCGCTCTCGTTAGCTAGCCGGCAAGAATAGCGTGTCGGCGTGTTGCTGCTTGCCGTGCTTCTGGCTGCGATTCAAGGAGGGCCCTCGCCAATGGGCCCGTCACCCAGCCCTTCGCCGGCGGCGCAGGCCCGGCCGCAGCAATGGAGCGCGCACGCGCAGGCGACCGACGTGCAGCAATATCACGGTGAGTTCGCCGCAGCCTATTCCGGGCCTCAGAGCCTCTACAGTAAACCCGACACTGCCAAGACCATCTCGGGCGCGCTGTATCTGGGCACCCGGCTCTGGCGGGAAGGCGAGTTCTACGTCGACCCCGAGATCGATCAAGGATTTGGACTCGGCTTTCCAAATCCGCCGGGCGCTAACCCGCCGTACTCCGGCACGTTCGGCGTCGCCGGTTTCGTTTCGGGGGAAGCCTACAAGGTAGGCAGCGCGAGCTCGTATGGGCGCATTCAGCGGATTTTTCTGCGCCAAACGTTCAATTTCAGCGAGCCCCAGCAAACCGTCGAGCCGGACATCAACCAACTCGGTGGTTCCGTCGCCGCTCATCACCTCACGTTAACGCTGGGAAAGTTCGCGGTAACCGATGTTTTCGATACGAACCCCTACGCGCACGATCCCGCCAACGACTTTCTGAACTGGTCGATCATCGACATGGGATCGTTCGATTACGCCGCCGATTCGTGGGGCTACACGTACGGTTTGAGCGGCGAGCTGACGTATGCTCAGTCGACTTTGCGCGCCGGAGTTTTTCAACTCTCGGCTCATCCCAACACGATCGCGATCGAGCACGTGCCGTTTCTTCAGTACTCGCCGATACTCGAGTTCGAACAGCGCACGTCGCTGTTGGGCGGCCACCCCGGTGCCGTCAAAGCCCTGATCTACGGCGACTATGGTTACATGGGCGCATACGCGCAAGCCGTTGCCGCCGCAGCGGGGACGGGAGTGCCGCCGAACACCGCCGACGTTCGGACCAGCCGGCATTGGAAGCTGGGTGGCGGCATCAACGCGTATCAAGAGGTCGCTCCGCACGTGGGAGTCTTCACCCGCCTAAGCGGCATGAATGGAACCTACGAAGCGTTCGAGTTCACCGACGTCGACCGCTCGGCGTGTGCGGGCGTATCGGTCGACGGAGGCCTCTACCGCCGGCCCAACGACGTCTTCGGACTTGCCGCGGTCAGCAACACGATATCAGGACCGGCCCAGCAATACTTTGCCGCCGGCGGCCTGGGAATCTTAGTCGGAGACGGAGCCCTCTCGTATTCGGGCGAGCGGATTTTAGAAACCTATTATAAAGTCGGCATCACCGGCAGCGGAGCGATCACGGCCGATTATCAGTTTATCCGCAACCCAGCCTACAATACGGTACGAGGCCCCGTGTCGGTTTTCGGCTTGAGGTATCACGTGCAAGTATGAAACTACGTCACTTCCATTTGTCGCCTCGAGATCAGGGATTGATCGTGCTCGCCCTGTTCGGCCTGGTCCTTGTGCTCGTGCTCGTCTGGCGCGGCTTCTCGTGGCTGGCTAATCCGATAGCAACGTCCACGCCGTCACCCCCGCTGCCCAAGGGATTCTTTCAGATCAGCGATTTGGAGTGGTCGGGCATGCAATTCGCTCCGGTCCGCGAGATTGACTTCGCGACCGTCGAAGACACGGATGGGACGATTGCGGCGGCCGACGAGAACGCCGTCCAGGTCTTCTCGCCTTACTCGGGACGCGTCACGGAAGTGTACGCGACGACCGGAGACCACGTGCGCGCCGGCCAGCCGCTCTTCTCGGTCGCGGCGAGCGAGTACGCGCAAGCGCAGAACAACCTCGAGGCGGCGATCAACACGCTGGACGTCGCTCGAAAGACGCTGGCTCTCGCACAGCGGAATCGCGCGCGGCTGCTGCGTTTGCTTACCACGGGCGGCGCCGCGCGCAAGGACGTCGAGCAGAGTGCCGTCGATCTCGCGACCGCTCAGGCGGCGGTCAGAAGCGACGAAATCGCGGTCAATCTCGTTCGGGCGCAGCTTCGCATTCTCGGGCAGAGTGAGTCGCAGGTTGGCGCTCTTGCGCACAACGGCAGCACTGCGGTCAAGCTCGGCGCAACCGTTCCCGCTCCGATCGATGGCTACGTCACGGCGCGCGCGGTCGGCGTCGGCCAGAACATCGGAAGCGCCACGAACGGAGGCACGACCGCGCTCTTTACGCTCAACAATCTGTCGACGGTTTATTTCGTGGCCGAAGTCCCCGAAACCGCGATTGCGTCAATTCACGTCGGCGATCGGGTAGCGGTGCGACTGCAAGCGTTTCCGGACAGGGCCTTCGATGCAACGGTTCGCTACATATCGCCAAGCGTCGATCCAACTTTGCATCGTATCGCGGTACGCGCGGCCGTCGACAATCCCGACGGCGCATTGCGACCAGGCATGTTCGGAACCTTTCGAATCTACACCGGACCGTCCAGCCGGAGCCTGGCCGTTCCCGAATATGCGGTCATTTATGAAGAGAACACCGCGCGCGTCTGGATCACGGGCCCCCACAAAACGCTGGCACTGCGCTACATCCGCGCCGGGAAAACCGTTGACGGAATGGTCCAGGTTCTCTCCGGACTGCGTGCCGGCGATCGGGTCGTCACGAGCGGTACCGTCTTCATCGACCGGGCGCTTCGCGGCGACGAATAGGCATGTACGCGCTAATCGACTTCGCGCTGAAAAACCGGATGCTGATGGTCGCCTTTTTGGTGGCCGTTCTTATCGGCGGCTATGTGGCCTTTCGCGATCTCAACATCGAGGCGTATCCGGATCCCGTTCCTCCGCAAGTCGAGATCGTCACTCAGGCGACCGGCATCGCATCCGAAGAGATCGAACGGGATTTCACGATCCCGATCGAAACGGCGCTCGCCGGAATTCCAAACGTCACCGACATCCACAGCGTCTCGCAGTTCGGCATGTCTGACGTTCACGTTCAATTCACGTATGCGTTTTCGTTCCAGGAGGCGCTCCAGCGCGTGCTCAACGACCTCGGGCCCTCGAGCCTCGCGCCGCTTCCATATGGAGCACAGCCCGGTATCTCGCCGGAGAGCTCGATCGGCGAGATCTATCGCTTCCGGGTCGTCGGCCCACCGGGATACTCGGTGATGGATCTCAAGACCCTGATGGACTGGGTCTTGGTTCGCAAATTCTCGGCCGTACCCGGAATCATCAACGTTGCGGGATGGGGCGGGAAGACGAAAGTATACGAAGCTGACGTCGATCAGAACAAGATGAACGCGGCCGGCCTTTCCCTCTCGCAAATTCTCACCGTCCTGGGCAACAGCGACGTCAACGTCGGCGGTCAAACGATCAACCTCGGCATGGAGGGGGTCGCGGTGCGCGGGGTCGGTTTGATTCGCAATCTGGACGACCTTAGCAAAAGCGTCGTCACGTCGAACAACGGAACGCCGATCTTTCTGCGCGACGTCGCCGACGTCAACGTCAATCATCTTCCACGCCTGGGAATCGCCGGTCAGGATAACGACCCCGACATCGTGATGGGCATTGTATTGATGGGACGCGGTGAGAAGACGCTTCCGGCAGTCGAAGGCGTCGAGGCCCTGGTCAACAAGATCAACGCGGGCGGAGTCTTGCCGCCGGGCGTTCATTTGCAGACGATCTACGATCGGCGCGACCTCGTCAAGGTGACGACCGATACCGTTTTGCACAACCTATTTTTTGGGATCGGCCTCATCTTCTTGATTCAATGGATCTTCCTCGGGAATCTCCGCAGTGCGGTGATCGTTTCGCTGACGATTCCGTTCGCGCTGTCCTTCGCGATCATCATCCTTCGGCTGAGCGGCGAATCGGCCAATCTGCTCTCGATCGGAGCGGTGGATTTTGGACTGGTCGTCGATTCGACCGTCATCATCGTCGAGAACATTTTCCGCCGGCTTACGCTGGCGCAAGCCGCAAGCGTCGCTCAAAGAGTCGAGACGGTCGGCGATGCCGGCCACCAGATGACCCGCTCGATCTTTTTTGCGGCGCTGATCATCATCGTGTCGTTCATTCCGCTCTTTACGCTGGGAGGCATTGAGGGCCACATCTTCGGACCGATGGCGCGTACCTACGCCTACGCAATCGCCGGCGGTTTGATTGCGACGTTTACCGTCAGCCCGGCGCTGTGCGCGCTCCTGTTGGGGGGACATCTGGCCGAGGAAGAGACTCCGGTCGTTCGTTTCATCAAGCACGTCTACCGGCCGTTGCTCGACTTTACGCTGCTCAACCCCTATTTGACGCTGGGCTGCACCGCGATTCTGTTGGGGATCGCATATCTCGCGGCGAGGCAGCTCGGCACTGAGTTTCTGCCGCATCTCGAGGAAGGCAACTTCTGGATTCGGGCAACGTTGCCGCAATCGGTTTCGCTCGAAGCAAGCCTCCCGGAAGTCAACCGCATGCGCCGGGTGATGAAGTCGTTTCCTGAAGTCATTACCGTAACCTCGCAGCATGGGAGACCCGACGACGGGAGCGATACGGGCGGTCCATATAACAACGAGTTCTACGTGCCGCTGAAACCTCGGGACGAGTGGCCGCGCGGTCTTACGAAGGACCAGCTCGCCGACGAAATGAGCAAAGCGTTGACCGACCGCTTTCCGGGCGTTGCGTTCGGCTTTTCGCAGAACATCGAAGACAACGTCGAGGAAGCCGCCTCGGGCGTTAAGGGCGAGAACTCGGTAAAGGTTTACGGCCAAGATCTGCGCACCGACGATAAAATCGCAAGCGAGATCGTGCGGGTCATGTCCGGCGTCCGCGGAATCACCGATTTGGCGGCTTTCCATTCGATGCGCCAGCCGACGCTCAACATCACGGTCAATCGCGAGAAGGCGGCGCGATACGGGCTGATGACCGGCGACGTCAATCTCGTCGTGCAGACCGCGATCGGCGGCACCGCTGCCGCCAATAACGTCTACGAGACGGGCAGCGATCGGAACTTCCCGATCATCGTTCGGGACGCGCCGCAGTTCCGCAGCACCGTGGACCAAATCCGCCGGCTCACGGTCAACGCTCCCAGCCCGAGCGGCACCGGAACGTTTCCGGTACCGCTTTCCGACGTCGCGGACGTGAAGTATGTCACCGGGCCATCCCAGATTTATCGAGAGTCGCACGAGCGTTACGTGCCGGTCAAATACAGCGTTCGCGACCGCGATCTCGGCGGGGCCGTACAAGATGCCGAAGCGCAGGTGGCCGCAAAAGTGCAGCTGCCGGCCGGCGTCCATCTCGAATGGGTCGGCGAGCTGGCGGAGTATCGGGCGGCGATCAAGCGCTTGGCGATCATCGTGCCGCTCAGCCTGCTGCTGGTCCTCGTCTTGCTCTACTTCAACTGCGAGAGCATGCGCGAAACGCTCCTCACCGCAAGCGTCTTGCCGCTCACCTTGGTCGGCGGAACGCTCGCGCTTTTCCTTACGAGGACCATCTTCAGCGTCTCGGCTGCGATCGGTTTCGTCGCGCTCTTCGGTATCGCCATCATGGAAGGTATCATCGTCGTCAACACGTTCAACCAGCACATGCGAGAGGGCATGGAGAAGACCCAAGCGCTTCGCACGACCTGCGACATGCGGTTGCGGCCGGTGTTGATGACCTGTATCGCGGCGTGCGTCGGGTTGCTGCCGGCAGCAGTTTCTACCGGTATCGGTTCGCAAGTCCAAAAGCCGCTGGCGGTTGTCGTCGTGGGCGGCAGCTTCCTCGCTCCAATCCTTATCTTACTGATCCTGCCGGTGCTCATTAACCTCATTCCGAGCAAATACGCAAGAGAGGTGGCGCAGCGATGAAGCGGCGCAAGATGTTTCCACTCGGATTTCGGCGTACATTTGCGCTCGCAGCCGCGCTCGGCGCGAGCGCGTGCAACAATCCGACGCCGCCCCCGGTGCCTCCACCGCCACCGTCAGGGGGCTATGGAAACGTTCCACCGCAGACCGCGGCGGCGCCGGGGCCCGCAGGCGCGGCCCAGCGTTTCTTGCGCGACATGGACGTGCCGGGGCAGTGGTGGCAGCTGTTTCACTCGGTCCAGCTCAACGCGTTCATCGACGAAGCGCTGGCAAGAAATCCCGACGTGGATGCGGCGCAGGCGGCGCTGCGAGCGGCGAGGGAAACCGCGTATGCGCAACGGACGTCGGCATACCCGAACGCCCAGCTCTCCTATAGCGTGAGCCCGCAGGAGTTCCCGACGTTCTTGGCTCCGCCCCTGAGCGTCTCGAGTACCGAGTACGCGTACTGGCTGCATACCGTATCGTTGAACGTCTCGTACACGGCGGACGTCTTCGGTAATCTTCGCTATGAAACGCGCTCGGCGGAAGCGGCGGCCGAGGCTCAGCGCTATCAGCTCGAGGCAACCTACTTGACCCTCACGTCAAATGTCGTTGCCGCGACGGTACAAGCCGCGAGCTTGCGAGATCAGATCGATGCCACGAAGCGAATCATTGCCATCGATGACGAGCTGCTGCGGCTCACCCAGGCACAACAGCAAAACGCGCAGGCCAGCGGGCTCGACGTACTCAACGCCGAGTCGGCGCTGCGCCAAGCCGAGCAAACTCTGCCGCCGCTTGAAAGTTCTTTCGAACAGACTCGCACGCAGCTCGCCCGACTGCTGGGCCGCGCCCCCAGCAATGCGCCGGCCGTCGATTTCGGCCTCGCCGCGCTGCATCTCCCCGAAACTCTTCCGCTCTCATTTCCTTCGAAGCTCATCGCCGGGCGGCCTGACGTCGCGGCGGCCTCGGCGAATCTCGCGCAGGCCGCGGCAGCGGTCGGCGTGGCCTACACCAATCGTCTACCGAACTTCCCAATTACCGCACAAGTTGCGACTCAGGCCTTAAAATTCGTCGGACTTTTCGGTCCGGGTTCGTTGCTGTCCGCGTTAGCTGCGGAGATAGCGACGACGATCTACGATCAGGGGACGCTCAAGCACCGTCAAGAATCCGCGGTCGCAGCGTATAACGAAGCGGTGGCGCAGTACCGAGGGACGGTTCTCAGCGGCTTCGAGGACGTCGCCAACTCGGTGATCGCACTTACGAACGACGCCGACGAGCTCGTCGCCGCGGAACGGTCCGAAAGTACGGCGCGCAAAGCGCTCGATATCGTCGTATCGCAAAGGGACGTGGGCGAAGTTTCGAGCGTGGCTTCGCTGACCGCGGAACAGACCTACGAGCAGACCGTCATCGCGCGCGTGCAAGCGCAAGCGACTCGTTACAGCGACACGGCCGGTCTCTTTGACGCGCTCGGCGGCGGCTGGTGGAACCGTCAGGATTCACAATGAGCACCGAAGCCGCGACCTCATCGCTGAAGCAGCTCGCGCGCCCAAGCGCCTGGCGCTCGATCGTTATGTTTCTATCGATCGTCGGGCCTGGCATCATTACGGCAAACGCGGACAACGACGTCGGGGGAATCCTGACCTATTCTCAAGCCGGCGCGCAGTTCGGTTACTCGCTGTTGTGGCTATTGGTCCCGATTACGATCGCGCTCGTCGTGGTGCAGGAGATGTGCGCCCGAATGGGGGCCGTGACCGGAAAGGGGCTGGCCGACCTGATTCGAGAGAATTTCGGCGTAAAGGTCACGTTCTGGTGCTTGCTGCTCTTCGTGCTCGGCGACGTCGGCAATACGGCGACGGAGTTCGCAGGCGTCGCCTCGTCGGCTCCGATCTTCGGCAGCTATCTGCACGTAGCCAGCGCCGAAGCGTTCAAGATAGCGCTGGTGATTGGTGCGGCAGTCTTCGTGTTTGTGACCGTAACTCGCGGAAACGCGCGCGGCGTCGAGCGGGTCTTTTTCGTGTTTTGCTTCGTTTACGTTGCGTACGTAATCAGCGCTTTCATCGTTCGGCCCGATTGGAGCGACGTCGTGCGGCAGAGCATCATCCCGCACTTCCAAGCCTCCAAAGCCTACATCATCATGGTCATCGCGGTCATAGGAACGACGATCTCTCCCTGGATGCAATTTTACATCCAGGCCGCGGTGGTCGATAAGAATATTCGCGAAGGAGACTACTCCTTTTCGCGCCTCGACGTGGTGACCGGCGGCATATGGACCGACGTGATCGCCTATTTCATCATCGTCTCGTGCGCGGCGACGATCTTCATTCACAACCTTCATGCGGCGCATCCGATCGTCGTCAACGACGTGGGCGACGTCGCAGTCGCCCTCGAACCGCTCGCGGGAAAGTTTGCCGCGCTGCTCTTTGCGCTCGGACTGCTCAACGCGGCCGTATTCACGGCTTCGATCCTTCCGCTCTCGACGGCCTACTACGTCTGCGAGGCGTTCGGCTTCGAGCGCGGCATCGACCACCGCTTCCGCGACGCCCCGATCTTCTATACCTTTTACCTCGCGCTGATCGCGGTCGGCGCCGGCGCCGTGATCGTCCCCGGGGCCCCGCTGCTGGCAATCATCTTCTACTCGCAGGTGCTCAACGGCGTGCTCCTCCCGATCGTGCTGGTGCTAATGCTGCTGTTGATCAACAACAAACGCCTCATGGGCAAGTGGACCAACGGGCCCGCGTTCAACATCATCGCCTGGGCCACCGCAATCATCGTCGGCCTGCTGACGCTCGTGTCGACGGCGCAAATCGTCTTTCCGGCGCTAGGGAGCTAGTTAGCAATGCTATCCGACGCAGTTTTCGCCGAGCGCATTATCGTGGCGTTGCTGCTGGGCGCGGCGATCGGCGTCGAGCGGCAGTGGCGCCAACGAATGGCCGGGCTGCGCACGAACGCATTGGTCGCCGTCGGTGCCGCGCTCTTTGCATCGATCTCGATCCTGATGGACGCAAAGGCGAATGCGACGCAGGTCGCCGCTTATGTGGTTTCCGGAACGGGCTTTCTGGCGGGCGCCGTCATTTTCAAGGAAGGCTTCAACGTGCGCGGTCTCAACACGGCCGCTACGCTCTGGGCGACCGCCGCGGTCGGCACGCTCTGCGGCTCCGGATTCGTTAGCGAAGCCTTGATCGGCGCCGCGATCGTCGTGGCGGCGAATGTCGTTCTTCGACCCATCGTGCAGCGGATTAATAGACAGCCCCTCGACCAAACCGAGCTGTCGCAGCTCTACGAGATTTCGGTGACCTGCGCGGAATCCAATGAGGAAGCCGTCCGCGCCGGTATGCTCGCGCAGTTCCGCGCGACTACGCTGTTCCTACGGTCGTTGGAGAGCCATAACGTCGAGCCGGGACGGGTGAAGGTGACGGCTGCGCTTGCCACCACGAGCCGCGCCGATGCAAAGCTCGAGCGCATCGTCGGCCGCTTGAGTCTCGATCCTTCGATCGTCGCCGCGAGTTGGCGCATCGGGGGGCTCGAGAGCGGCGAGCTCGCAAACGGCGGCGAGGAGTAGGGCGAACTCCTAGCGATTCACTCCGTATCGGGAGCCAGGTCGGCGCCGATGACGAGCGCCGTCTTCGTGCCCGGTCGAATGGCGGTCGCAAAGGTTCTTGCGAGAACTGCCGCGGCCGGCGACGTTCCCACAACCACGCTGGTTCGCTTCACCTTGCTCTCGATGAAAGTCGGGACGTTCCAGCCGGCACCGCGCAGCGCGCCGACAAGCGTTCCGTCGAAGGTCGAATTGCCGGTTGCGTTGGCAACCAGAACCTCGTCCTGTGGCGGATCCTCGCGGCTGAAGAGCACGGCACCGATCAGCTTTGCCCAGCGCGGGTCGGCAAAGACGACCGATGCATCGCCAACCCAACCCACCTTGCTGGGCAACGTAAAGGAACGAATGTTATCGTCGGGCACGTTGCGATAGATCTCCAACAACGATATCAGCTGCTGATTGCTCATCGTCGTGTTGATCTCTTTGCGCGAGAGTTGGACTATGGCCGGCAACTTTGCCCAATCTTGCGGTTCGCTGAGCTGATCCATCATCAGCTTGAGGACTTGCTGCTGGCGCCTCACCCGAGCGAAGTCACCCGAGGCGTCGTGCCGGAAGCGAACGTATCCGGCTACTTGGCTGCCGTTGAGGTGCTGTTCGCCCTGTCGCAAATGAATGTGCAAATCGCCGTTGTTGTCGTCGTAATCCATCGCCTCGTCGACGTTCACGTCTAAGCCGCCCATGGCGTCGACGATTGCCGCCGCGCCTTCGGGTTGCAATGCGACGATCGCATCGATCGGCACGCCGCCCAGGAGCTTGCTCACGACGCGCGCGGTGGCGTGACCGCCGCCGTAGGCGTAGGCGGCGTTGATTTTGTTATATCCCGCTCCCGGAACCGGGACCCAGGTGTCGCGCGGAATCGATACGAGCGTCGCCGTGCGCCGGCTCGCGTCGAGATGCGCCAGGATTATCGTATCGGTCGTCGCCTCGTCGGCTTGATAGCCGAGAATCAAAAGATTGAGCTTGAGACGCCCGAACGAATGCTGCGCGGTCTGCGTAACGATCTGCTGGCGGATCGGTTCCCGAAAGAAGAAAAAACCAGCCGCTATCGAGATAACGGCAGCGGCCGCAATTACGGCTGGGGCGAACCATCGCTTCGAGCGCATATGTCAATGCGTCCGATTCCGGCGAAGCATCGTGCAAACCTTCGCTACCTACTCAGCAAGCGCTCAGGATAAGAGCGTGAGTTGGCGCTGCGGCGGCGGCCGCTTCGGCATTTTCTTACGCAGCGGGACGCGCGCTTCGACATCGGCCTGACCCGATAAAGCGTCGGCGATTTCCTGGGCTCGCTCGACGACCGCGTCGGGCAATCCCGCCATGCGCGCGACCTCGATTCCGAAGGAGCGCGAGGAGCTGCCGGGCTGGACCCGATGCGAAAAGACCGGCGCGCCGCCGCTGGTGTTCTCGACCGCCGTAATGTGGCAGTTCGCCACGAGGCTCCAATGCTCGCTCAACGCGCAGAGCTCGTGAAAATGCGTCGCAAACAGAACCAGCGGAGCTTGTTCCTCAAGCCCCAGCAGAAACTCGCAGATTGCCTGGGCGATCGCAAGGCCGTCGAGCGTGCCGGTTCCGCGGCCGACTTCGTCGATGAGCAGCAGCGAGCGCGGCGTGCTTTGCCGCAGAATGTTTGCCGCCTCGGCCATTTCCATATAGAAGGTCGACTGTCCCGATGCCAAATCGTCGCCTGCGCCGATGCGCGTGAAGATGCGATCGATCAATCCGAGCTCCATCTTCTTGGCGGGCACGAACGAGCCGATCTGCGCCATGATCACAAGTAGTCCCGCCTGCCGCAAGTAGGTGGACTTACCGCCCATATTCGGTCCGGTCAAAAGAATGAATCGCCGCTGCGCGACGCCGAGATCGAGATCGTTCGGAACGAACGTCCTTTGCAGCACGGTTTCCATCACCGGGTGACGTCCGTCCTCAATGGTGACCGTGCTCTCAGTGACGAAGGCGGGACGCGCGTATCCCCGTTCGGCAGCGCATTGCGCGAGCGCGGCCAGGACGTCCATTTCAGCCACGGCCGCAGCGGTTTGCAGCAATTGGCCGGCCCGCGAAGCGACGCGCTCCACCAGCGCCTCGAAGAGCTGCTGTTCGAGCCGTTCCTGGCGCGTTTGAGCGCTAGAAATCGCAAGCTCGAGCTCTTTGAGCTCCGACGTCACGTAACGCTCGCCGCTGGTCAAGGTTTGCTTGCGAACGTATTCGGCCGGTAGTTCGCCCGTGTAGCTTCGGCTTATCTCGATCGCGTAACCGAATGGGCTCGCGTATTTGATTTTGAGCGTCTTGATGCCGGTGCGTTCGCGCTCTCGCGCTTCGAGCTCGGAGAGCTTGGAGCGGGCATCGGTCCGCAGCGAAACGCACTCGGCTAGTTCGGCACTCGCCTCGGGTCGAATCACGCCGCCTTCACCCGGCTGCGCCGGCGGATCCTCGACGAGGGTGCGCTGCAGGTCGTTCAGTAGGTCGGAAAAATCCTCTACTCGCGAGAGGAGCGCCGCTAACGCCGGCGACGCAAGCCGGCGCAACGGCCACAAGAGCTCCAGCGTCCGCCGCAACGACCCCAAGTCGCGCGGCGTTGCGCGCCGAAATCGCGCCTTCTGAGCGATCCGCTCGAGGTCGAAGGCGCCTTTGAGCAGTTCTCGGATCGCGTCGCGGCGCGTATGCTCCCCAAGCAATCCCGCAACAGCGTCTTGCCGCGCCTCAATCGCTTTGTGGTCGACCAGCGGCGCTAAAATCCAACGCGCGAGCATGCGCGACCCCATCGACGTCGCACACAGATCCAAGGTCGCAAGCAGCGTCGCACGCGGGTTCGCACCCTGGGCTCGCGTCAGCTCGAGGTGCTTACGCGTCGCCGGATCGAGCGACAAGAAGTGCCGGCTCCGATAGAGCGAGGCATCGATCGGACCGCGCTCGCCGTTGGTGACGCCGGTCCGCCGGATGAATGCCGCGAGCGCCTCGATCGCTCGATGAATCGCGAGCGACTCATCGAGCGAGAATCCGTCGAACGTCGCGCGGTCGCGTGTCTCCACGACCGTGAGGCCGGGAGCGGCTAGACGCGCGCCGGTGGACTCCAGCGCACCGGCAATCAGTGCGCGCACGTCTGCCGGTACGTCGGCGACGACCTCCGCCGGGCCGATGCGCGCGAGCTCCGCAAGCAGCTCGTCGCAGGCATCCTCGCCGGAAATCGCGGTGGCGGCGGAGTAGCTCGTGGAAACGTCCGCATACGCGAGCGCAAACGTTTCCCCGGCCGTCGCAATCGCGGCAAGATAGTTATTCTGCTTGCCGTCGAGCAGCTGTTCCTCGATCAGGGTGCCCGGCGTCACGAGCCTGACGACGTCGCGACGTACAAGCTTATTAGGCTGCGGCACCTCCAGCTGCTCCGCCAGCGCCACGATGAATCGCTGCTGCACCAGCCGCGCCAAGTAGCCGCTTAGCGCATGATGAGGTACGCCCGCCATCGCGACCCGTTTGCCGCCCCCGGCTTCTTTGCTCGTCAGCGCAATCTGCAGCGCTCGGGCGACAGTCTCGGCATCGTCGCCGTAAGCTTCGTAGAAATCGCCCACGCGCGAGAGCAGGATTGCTTCGGGATGCTTGGCTTTCATTCCGAAGTACTGTTCGAGCATCGGCGAGAACCGGGAGACCGCCAAACGCTACGTTCCCGCGGCTCCGGTCACCATCTCTGCGGCAAGATCGATGACGGGCGCCTCCACCTCGTCGCGTACATCCGCGAACCGCTGCGCTTTGCCCACAACGGTTCCCGCGCATCCCCAAACGTGCGCGCTCGCAATCGCAACGTCGAGCCACGGCGTGTCGGCGTAGGGGTGCGGTTCTCCGGAGCGCACGAGCGGAAAGTCGGGCGGTTTCGGCGCGATCACGGTTACGTTATCAGGAGTTTTCGCGCTCAGCCGGCCGTCGCGCTTCTTTGCATCGCCGACGATCAGAGCTCGCACGACCTTGCCTACTTTTCGATCGTGGTAGGCGCGCGTGGCGCCGTTCTGAGTGTCGACCAGGCGCGCAAAGCGCTCCGCAGCCACATCGCCCGGCACCTGTTCCCAGCGAGCCGCCGGCGTTCCACGGCGGATCGAATAAATGAAGGTGAACGCGTTCGCGAAAACGCCCGTAGCCACGTAGTCGAGCGTTGCTCGAAAGTCGAGCTCGGTTTCGCCCGGAAACCCGACGATGATGTCGGTGGTAATGGCGCACGTCGGAAGGCGGCTGCGAATTCCGTCGACGATCTCCTGAAACCGTTCCAGCGTGTATTTACGATTCATGCGCCGCAACATCGCATTGCTGCCGGACTGCAGCGGTAGATGAATCCGCGGATTGAGCTGCGCGACGGACGCCAGATCGTCGAGGATTTTTTCCGTGAAGTCCTTCGGGTGCGGCGAGATGAACGAGAGCCGCTCCATCCCCGGCAGTCGCGAAATCTCTTTGCACAGGTCGCCAAAATCCGCGCCGCCGGCCGGATCGTGCCAAGCATTCACCGTTTGACCGACCAGCGTAATCTCGCGCGCTCCCAGCGCGATGCGGCTGCGAACCTCATCCACGATCGAACTCGCCGGCCGGTGATCGAAACGGCCGCGCACGTGCGGTACGATGCAGAACGTGCAGTAGTACGAACAACCCCGCTGCACGGTTACGAAGGCGCGTAGGGGCGTAAATGCGTTTTCGATGCCGTCGGGCGTACCGCCCAACGCAAACCGGAGCATGTCGTCCCTTGGCTCGGCCGCAACGGCGCCCTGCTCGTCGCTTCGAAGAGCTTCCCAGGCGGCAAGCTGATCGGCAAGACGCGCGAGCTCGCGCGTGCCGAAGACTGCGTCGACGTGCGGCGCAAGCCGTTGCATTCGGTCGCGATCCTGCTCCGCGAGGCAACCTGTGACTACCAGACGCAGCTGGGGGTCGCGGTCCTTGAGCGCCTTGAAGTGGTTCATCCGCCCATACGCGCGGCGTTCGGCACTGTCGCGGACCGTGCACGTGTTGATTACGACGACGTTGGCGTCCTCGGGCGCGGAGACAACGCTATACCCGGCTGAGGCAGCGCGCTCGGCAATGAACTGCGAGTCGGCCTCGTTCATCTGACAGCCGAAGGTTTCAATGTAAAGGCTGGGCATGCTAGCGTTCCCTGAAGCGCAGTTCGCTTGACGCCCTTTCCGTTCCGGCCCCGGATGGGTTTCGTTCGAGGTGGCTGAGAAGTGAGGGGCGTGCAAGGGATGCTTCGGCCTGCGACGGTCGCGATCGTGGGACGGCCAAACGTTGGGAAGAGCGCACTATTCAACCGCCTCATTGGGCAGCGTGTGGCGATCGTCGAGGATACGCCGGGCGTAACGCGCGACCGCCTCTACGCGCTGTGCGAATGGCGAGGGCTCGTCTTCAGCCTCGTCGATACTGCCGGAATCGATCCACGCGCCGATATGGCCCATGGCGCCGAGTTGGCCGACGCCGCGCGACGGCAAGCCGAAGCCGCCGCCGATGAATCGGATGTCATAGTCATGGTCGTGGACGCGCGGACCGGGCGCCACGCGCTCGACGACGAAGTTGCAGCGATTCTGAGGCGCAAGCGGCGGCCGATCGTGCTGGCGGCGAATAAAGCCGAGGCTCCCGATGCCGCAGCCGGCGTTTACGCAGAGTTCAGCGCACTCGGGTTCGCCGAACCGATCGCGGTTTCTGCAATCCACGGCGAGGGCACCGGCGATCTGCTCGATCGCATCGTTGCCTTGCTGCCGCAGCATCCCGAGCCGGCAGCGACCGCCGAGCTTGGGCTCGCCGTGATCGGGCGTCCCAACGTCGGAAAGAGCTCGCTCGTCAACGCGCTGCTCGGCGAGGAACGCGCCCTCGTTTCGCACGCGCCCGGTACGACGCGCGACGCCCTCGACGCGACGTTCCGCTGGCGCGATCGCGCGTACCGTTTGGTCGATACCGCGGGATTGCGAAAGAAGCCCGAGGCGCACGGCGCCATCGAGTATTACGCCGCGCTGCGCTCGCTCGGCGCGATCGCGCGTTGCGACATCGCCCTGCTGGTCTTCGATGCGATGACGGGGATCATGGCGCAGGACCGCCGCCTCGCCGGGATCGCGATCGAGGAGCGCAAAGGGCTCGTCGTAGTTGGAAACAAGTGGGATCTGGTGCGCGAGCTAGCCGGCGATACGAGTCGGGGCGACTTGGCGGGCGCTATTCGCGATTCAATTCCTTTTGCGGCCTTCGCACCGATAACGTTTCTTTCCGCAAAAACCCACCGGCGCCTGGGAAGCCTCATGCCGATCGTCGCCGAAGTCGCTGAAAACCTCGACCGGCGAGTTACTACGGCGAACTTGAACGCGATCGTGCGAACTGCCGTGCTGGCACATCCGCCGCCCTCGTCGTCGGGCAAGCTTCTGCGGATTTATTATGCATCGCAACCTGCCACGCACCCGCCGCTCTTCGTCCTTCACTGCAACGACCCCGATCTCGTCCAGGCTCATTACAAGCGCTTCCTCGAGAACGTCATTCGCCAACATTTTGATTTTGAGGGCGTGCCCCTGACGCTCGAATTTCGCGCTCGCCGGGAAATCGAGGCGCTCCGATGAGCGATATAGGGATTTCGAAATCCGTCGCGTATGCGCTGTTGGCGATCACGATTGCGATACCGATCGCCTGCTTTATCGGCGCCTTCTTAGTCGGCTCGATTCCGTTCGGCTATATCATTGGCCGATTCTTCTACCGAATCGACATTCGCTCTCAGGGCTCTGGAAACATCGGCGCGATGAACGCGTTGCGAACGCTCGGCAGAGCCGGCGCGATCGCCGTGCTGCTGCTTGACGCCCTCAAAGGCTTCGTTCCGACGTTCTGGGGCCTGGGATTCTTTGCCAATCATTTGGACGTGGAAGGCTGGCCGCCGACGAATCAGATTCTCGCTTCCCTCATCGCAACTGGAGCCGTTCTCGGCCACTGTTTCTCGCCGTGGCTGCGCTTCAAAGGAGGCAAGGGCGTTGCGACGTCGTTCGGCGCAATCTTTGCGCTGTGTTGGCCGTCGGGTGTGGTGGCTGTGGGGGGCTGGGTCGTCGGCGCCGCGCTAACCCGCTATTCCTCGGTCGGATCGATGCTCGGCAGCATACTAGCGCCCTTTGCGATTTGGGCGTTCACGCGTTCGCTCCCCGAGACGGCCTACGGCGTCTTCGCCGCGTTGCTAATCCTATTCACGCATCGCGAGAATATCCGTCGCCTGCAGGCAGGGACCGAGGGCGCCATTCGGCTCTCGAACCGGCACACGTAGCTCGCGTGCTTTCCGCCAGGGCTTGCCTTCCTCTAGACCGTACTGTGGGGAACTCATGATTTCGTCGAACGATTTACGCAACGGCGTCACCATCGTCGTGGACGGTCAGCTTTGGACCGTCATCGAGTTTCTCCACGTGAAACCCGGAAAGGGCTCGGCGTTCGTCCGCACGCGCTTGAAAAACGTCAAGACCGGTACGACGTTGGAGCGAACCTTTCGAGCCGGCGAGAAGCTCGAGCGCGCGACCGTTGACAACCGGCAGATGCAAATGCTCTACAACGACTCGGACGGCTACCACTTCATGGACCAGCAGACGTTCGAGAACGTCACCTTGCAGCGCGATCTGATCGGCGATCCGGCCGATTTCTTGAGAGACGGCATGGTGGTCGACGTGCAATTCCACGATGGAGTGCCGATCGGCGTCGACCTGCCGGCCCACGTAGAGTTGCGGGTAGTGGAAACCGATCCGGGATTTCGGGGCGATACGGCGACGAACGTCACCAAACCGGCGAAGCTGGAAACGGGCGCAACGGTGTCGGTTCCGCTCTTCGTCGAATCCGGCGACGTCGTCCGCATCGACACGCGCGACCGCCGGTACATCGGGCGCTCGAGCTGAGGAGCTTCGGAAAAGACGCCGAGAAGCGGTCGCCACAGTTTTTGCTTGTTGTCGCGACCGCGTTCCTCGTCGCGGCGAATACGCCTGGTTGGCGCGAGCTCTAGGTTTTGATGCGCTTAGAGCGCGGGCGGTTTACATACTGCCTTCGCACTTGCGCAGACCGCCATCGGGTGCGGAGCGGCACCCGTCGAGAATGGCGACCCCGCTATGGCCGTCAACTTGCCGCTGCTTCCGATGGCGTATGCGGAGATGTTGCGTCCCGTGCCGTTCAGCGCGTAGCCGACTTTCCGGTTGCATCGACGGTGAATCCGATCGGAATCCTCCCAGCGGGGAATGGCGAGCCGAGGATCGGGGTCAGCTTCCCTGTGGCACCGATCGTAAAGCCCCAGACGTTATTCGCGGGACTGGCGTTGGGTAAGTACGCGAAGCTGCCCGAGGGCGTGATGCCGACGCCTGCCGCGTGCCCTGCTTTGAACGGCGAACCCTTCACCGCCGAGAGCGCGCCGGTCGTCGCATTAATCGCATACGCCGAGACGTTTTTCGACTCGCGGTTGGCGACGTAGAGGTACTTACCGTTCGGTGTTACGTTGGCGTCAATGGGAGTGTTGCCCGCCGCGAACGGCGATCCCTTGACGGCATGGAGCCGGCCCGTCTTCGAATCGATTGTGAAAGCCGAAACGTCACTCGAGTGCAGATTGCCGGCGTAGAGGAACTTTCCGTTGGGCGAGATGGCGATTGCATATGGACCCCCGCGGTTTACAAACGGCGAACCTTCTACATCCTTCAAGGCGCCGGTCGCTGCATCGATCCTGAAAGCGAAGATGGCCCCACTGCTGGGAGCATAGAGAAAGTCGGCTGCGGGATCGACCGCGAGCAACCCGGGCTCGGAGCCTGCTTCCCACGGCGAGCCTGTCAGCTTCGTCAACTTTCCAGTTATGGCATTGATAGTGAAGCCTTCAACCGTCCCAGCGAATCCGCTAGTAGTAGCTCCCTCGGACACATAGGCGTACTTGCCGGACCGGTCGATCGCCACACCAGTTGGTGTTCGACCGGTCGAGAACGGCGAACCCGGCACCGCCTTGAGCACTCCCTTGCTGAGGCTGACTGAGTACGCATAGATTCTGTCGGAAGACCAGCTCGGCACGTATGCAAACTCGCCGACGGGTGTGACGTCGGGCGACAACACGTTTTGCGATGCTGGATTCCAAGCCGCGCCCGCGTTGGACGGAACGAGCGAACCGGAAGGCCCGTGCATCGCGCACGCGACCAGCGAGCAAAGCAAGACCATTGCGGCCCCGGTTCGGCCGACGCACCGATTGATGCTCATACTGCTTTCCATTCTGAGCCCGCAGGTCAAAACTCGAAGCAAACCGCTTTTCACAACAAGCGAACGCACCAAAGCGTTGGACGGGAAGCTTGCGGGCTCGGTAAAGGCCGGCATCCGACGCTCGGCTGGCCGGGATGTTAGCGGCCATGCCGTCGGTCACCTTGAAAAGAGTTTTGAAGAACTTTTGCTGGTTGAGCGCCCTAGCAGGTTAACCGGGCGACGTCATCTTGCGCGGAACGACAATGGTATCGTATTCATGCTCGGTCACGTGACCCAATGCGAGCGCGGCTTGTTTCAGCGTGGTCTTTTCGTGGTGGGCCTTCTTTGCGATCTCAGCGGCCTTGTCGTAGCCGATCCGCGGAGAGAGTGCCGTGACGACCATCAACGACTCCTCGAGATACTTGCGGATCTGCTGCTCGTTGGCTTGCAGCCCTTCGACGGCGTGCTCCCGGAACATCGTGCACGCGTCGCGCAGCAGCGTCGTCGAGTGAAGAAAGTTGTAGATGATCACCGGATTGAAGACGTTCAGTTCGAAATTGCCCTGCGAAGCGCCGAAACTTACGGCCAGGTCGTTGCCGAAGACCTGAACGCAAACCATGGTCATCGCTTCGGATTGGGTGGGATTTACTTTTCCCGGCATGATCGAGCTGCCAGGCTCGTTTTCCGGCAGAATGAGCTCGCCGATTCCGGCACGCGGCCCCGACGCGAGCCAGCGAATGTCGTTGGCAATCTTCATCAACGCCGCTGCCAGCATTTTCAGCGCGCCCGACGCAAAGACGAAGTCGTCGTGCGAGGCCAGCGCCGTGAACTTGTTTGGGTGCGAACGAAACGGAAGGCCGGTAAGCTGCGCAATCTTTGCGGCGGTCCGCTCGCCGAACTCGGGGTGCGCGTTGAGCCCCGTGCCGACGGCGGTTCCGCCGATCGCGAGATCGTAGAGCGGATCCAAGGCTTCTTTGCAGGCCTTGATCGCACGGTCGAGCTGCGTGACGTAGCCGGAAAACTCTTGTTCGAGCGTAATCGGCGTCGCGTCTTGCAGATGCGTTCTTCCGACTTTTACGACGTGTGCCCAGCCTTTGGCCTTTTCGTGCAATGCGTTGCGAAGCGCCTCGACGGCCGGCAGCATCTGCGCCATCCCCTGTGCGCCGGCCACGTGCATGGCGGTCGGGAAGGTATCGTTCGAGGACTGCGACATGTTGACGTGATCGTTGGGGTGAACCGGCTTCTTCGATCCCATTTCGCCGCCGGCTAGCTCGATGGCGCGATTCGAAATGACTTCGTTGACGTTCATGTTCGTCTGCGTTCCCGAGCCGGTCTGCCAAACTCGCAGCGGGAACTGCGCGTCGAGCTTGCCTTCGACGACTTCGTCGGCGGCGCGTACGATCAGCCGCATCTTTTCGGCGTCGAGTTTGCCAAGATCGTGGTTCACGAGAGCGGCCGCCTTCTTCAGCAGCGCCATCGCCTTGACGACTTCGCGCGGCATGACGTCGCGCGGCCAGTCCGCCTCGCCGATGGCGAAATGAATCAGCGAGCGCGCCGTTTGGGCGCCATAATACTTCTCTGCTGGAACTTCGATCTTACCCATCGAGTCGCTCTCGACCCTGGTCTGCGCGCGTTTCTCGACCGCATTCGTCGTCATATGCTTAGAGTGCTTCGCTGCCCGCGCTAGCCTTTCCGTGCGGCCCGCAACAGGTCGAGACTGGTTCCGACGGGGCGCAGCTCAACGATCTCGTAGATCGTCAGCGGATAGCGGTCGTCAAAGCGACGTTTGTTGCAGCGCGGACAGCTGGCGGCCTTGCGGGGCCGAGCTCGCCGAAGCACCTCGAACGTACATTTGTCGCAGCGCAGAATGTAACGCCTGTTCGACTCTCTGAGTGGACCCGCGTTCCCGAGATCGTGATAAATGGAAGTCAAGCCGCACTCCCGGAGTTTTCGCTTGAAGCGAGCGCCGTGGCCGGTGTCCCGGAACTTCGCATAGCACCAGGCGTGAATCATCTCGTGTAGGAGCGTCTCCTCCAACGCATGGCCGTGGCGTCGGAAATGCTTGGGCGAGAGCTCGATTGCCATCGGGTTGCTGCCATACGTCGTGCGCCCGGCAGTATTCGAGAAGCGCTCGTTATAACGAATTCGGCAATCGGGAACTTCGCCGTTGAAGAACTCGTAGTTGAGGCGAGCAAAGAGCAGCTGGAGGTCTGCTTCGCTCGGTAGTAGGGAGACCACGCAAGGTTTGGTTCGGCGCTCGTCCAACCGAGTCATCGTGTCCGACGACGCGCGTGGTCTGCCGCCGCGAATCTACGCACCAATCGTTGCGGTGCTCGCGGTACTCTTTCTGGCCGTGATGGCGTATCTCGTCTCCGTCGGATTCGGGGTCAGCGGCTCGGTTTTCGGCAAGGCGGCTTCCAAAACCGGAGCGGTGACCGAGCGGCAAGGCTCGCAAAACGCAGTGGAAGGAGGACCGCCCGCGCCGGTCGTCGCGCAGCTCCAGACGCTGCGCGCCCGTATCGCGGCACATCCCAACGACGACGTAGCGCTTACGCAGCTCGCAGATATGTATCTTGCGGCCAATAAGTTTTCCGACGCGATTCCGCTCTACCGGCGAGCTCTGCGCGTCAACCCCGATAACGTCGCCGCGCAGACCGGCCTCGCGCAAGCGCAAGATGCGCTAAAAGAATAGGGGGCCCACGCCGCGTAGTGGCGTGGGGGCGCGACAACGGAGACTTCGGCGCTGCGGAGCAAGTGCCGAAGGCGGAGTGAAGCGCCAAGCGAGGCGCGAAGTGCCGAGCCCTAAGAAGGGGATCGCGTGAACATCTACATTTCGTGCGACATGGAAGGCACCGCCGGCGTCTGTTCGTGGAAACAGTGCGATCCGAGCGACGCGCACGAGTATCCGGTCTTCCGGCGCGCCATGACGCGAGAGGTGCGAGCGGCGATCGAGGGCGCGCGCGAGGGCGACGCGCGCAAAGTCGTCGTGAACGACTCGCACTGGTCGATGCACAACCTGCTGCTCGACGAGCTCCCCGAGGACGACAACCTGCGCGTGATCTCGGGTGCGCCCAAGCCGTGGAGCATGATGCAGGGACTCGAGCGATCTCTTGATGCCGTTTTTTTCACCGGATACCACGCCAAGGCCGGCGACTGCGCGACGCTGTCACATACGTTTAGCGAAGCGGTATACTCCGTTACGGTAAACGGCACGCCGTGCAGCGAGGCCCTGCTCAACGCGGCGTTGGCCGGCAGCTATGGCCTGCCGGTAGTGCTGATCACCGGCGACCGTGCGATCGTCGATGAGACAACGCGCGCGATGCCGTGGGCGGTCGGCGTCGCGGTCAAGGACGCAATCGGGTTCTCGGCGGTGAATTCGCTCACGCCGCGAGCAGCGTGCGAGGCGATTCGGGCCGGCGCACGAGAAGCGACCGGGCGAATCGCGCAAGCACGACCCTTTCTCTTCGACACCCCGTTCGAGCTGACGATCGAGACCGCCGGGGTGGAGCATGCCGACTTCATCGAGCTGATGCCCGGATTCGCGCGCATCGGCGGCCGCGCCGTGCGCTATAGCGCCTCGGACTATCAAACGTTGCTGCAAGCATTCATCGCAGCTACGCGCATCGCCGCCGCGGCCGACCCCGTCGCATGAGGCTCTACATCTCCAGCGACATGGAAGGTGTGGCGGGCGTTTGCGCGTGGGAGCAGGTCGACGCGCGTACCCCGCACCCCGATTTTGCGATCTTCCGCCGCTACTACACGCAAGAGGTAAATGCCGCAATCGAAGGCGCGTGCGCCGGCGGCGCGACCGCCGTGCTGATCAACGATTCCCACGGCCCGATGCGCAACCTGATCCTCGACGATCTGCCAACCGACGTGCGCGTCATCTTCGGCAACCGCAAGCCGTTCTCGATGGTCCAGGACGCCAACGCCGGCTTCGGCGGGGCTTTCTTCATCGGCTACCACGGCGGCGCCGGCGAGGCGGACGCAGTGCTTTGCCACACCTACACGCCCTCCGTCGTCTACGAAGTTCGGATCAACGGCACGCGCTGCAGCGAGGCGACGATCAATGCCGGGCTCTTGGGGCACCACGGCGTTCCACTCTTGCTCGTGAGCGGTGATCGCACGACGGTTGAGGGCGTGCAGGCACAGATGCCCTGGACGCGCGGCGTGATCGTAAAAGAGTCGATTGGCAACTTTGCCGCCGACTCGATGACGCCCGCCGCGGCCCGGCGCGCAATTCGGCTTGGCGCCGAAGAAGCAGTGCGGGATGCCGGCAAAGCTAAGCCCTATCGCTTCGAGCCGCCGCTCACGCTCGATGTACAGCTGGTAACCGCCGCGCAAGCACACCTTGTCGCAACGATTCCGGGTTTCGAACGCACCGGCTCGCGCAGCGTTCGGTTCGTGCACGACGATTTTGCCGTCGTCTTTAAAGCCTTTGTCGCAACCTGGCGCCTCGGCGCAATGGTGTAGCGCCGGCGTTGCCGCGGTGGGCTACGATGCTTTGGCCGGGGTTCCCAGCGCGATCGCGATCTCGACCACGTCGTCTTCGTTGAGAGAGAGCCGGCGCATGGCCGTTTCGTAAAGCTCGATCGTCTCTTCGCTCTTGCTCGACGCCGCGCGCTCTTCGCGCAGCCGTTTTACTTCGTCCGTCACCCGATGCGCCAGCTCTGCGGTCGGCTCGACGCTGGCGCGCGCGAGGCGTTCGCGATGCCGGCGCAGCGTGTCTTCGACCAGCGACGCTCCGGTATGCTTGCCGAAGACCCAGGTCGTCGCGCCGCCGACGAGCTCGGCGGGGACCGCCTCGTACATGCGCCGGTCGATCAGCATCGCTTGCGTGTGAATTCCGGACTCGTGCGCAAACACTTTCGAACCGACGATCGGTTCGTGCTGCTGTAAGGGAATGCCGCTCATGCGCTCCATGAAGCGTGCCAGCTCACGCATCTTCTCGTATTTGAATCCGGGCAGCTCGATGCCGTAGAGCACCCGCAACGCGACGACAAACTCATGCAGCTTGACGTTGCCGGCGCGCTCGCCATACCCGTTCGCCGTTACCGAGACGACTTTGAACCCGCACGATACGGCCGTAATCGCGTTGATCGTTCCCAAGCCGTAGTCATTGTGAAGGTGCGCGACGATCGGCAGACCGGGCGGGAGGCCGGCGACGATGCGCGAGCAATACCAGCGCGTCGCCTCGGGCGTAAGGGTGCCGACCGTGTCGGGCCAGGCCGGACGCGTGCCGCCGGCCGCTAAGCCGGCCTTGAAATATTCGATAAAATAGTCAACGTCGCCGCGGCTGCCGTCCTCGGCGCCGAACTCGATTCGCTCGACTCCGTGCTCGCGTGCATGCGCGATCGCATCGCATTGCAGCCGAATGTTCGCCCTGCGGTAGAACTCGAGCGGACGCTCGAGCCACTCGCGCTCGTCATGGCCTTCGTAGCGCAGGAGCGTCTTGCCGATCTTATACTTCAGGTGAAGGTCGCTGCCGCTCGTAAAAATGAAGAACGTCACTTCACGCGGCTCGACGCCCACGTCCTTCAATGTTCGAACGGTCACGTCGATGTCGTTCCGGTTGCTGCGGCACATCACCACGACCTCGGCGCGGCCCAGCTGACCTCGGCGCTTCGCATCCATCACGAGCTGCAGCGTGCGGCGGTCTCCCTCCGACGCCGCCGGAAAACCAACGCTCATGATATGCACGCCCACGGCAGCGAGCGCCTTAGCGATTTCCAGCTTCTGGGCGGGAGTGTAGCAGACGCCGGGCATCTGTTCGCCGTCGCGCAGCGTCTCGTCGTAGATACGAATTTCCGCCGGGTCGGGGAAGCCGACGTCGCGCGTGAACTCCTTCGGATCCCGTATGAGGCGCTCGATCGGTTCGTGGAGCATGCTTTTAATCTTCTACGGAGCCGCGCGCATCTCTTCGTGCGACACGTCGTCTTGGCGCCGCCCGAAGCGCAGCTCGGCCGTGTCACGCGGGAAGATCAGCTCGAGGGTCCAGTCAAAGGCAACGCGCAACTTTCGGTCGAGCCCCGGCAAGCGCAGCAAATAGTACGTTCGCCAAAAGAACCACGCGACGAAACCGGTGACGACCAGATCGCCGGGAAGCTGAGCGACGCCCTTGCGCCCGCCGAGAGCGGCCATCATTCCGAGCGTTCGATATCGAAACGGCTTCGTTGGTCGATTCCGCAACGCAGCAACGATATTCTCGGCCAGCCGCGGTCCTTCGCGAATCGCATGCTGCGCCGTTAGCGGATAGAACCCGCCGCTTTCGTCCGGAATGACCGCGCAGTCGCCGAGCGCCCACACGCCGCTCCATCCCGGCACGCTCATGTCGCGGGCCGTCTCGATCGCGCCGCGCTTCGTCTTCGGCAGCGCGACGCTCGCGATGGTCGGCGACGGCTTGACGCCGGCGCTCCAAACGATCGTCTCGGTCTCAATTCTACGACCGCTCTGCAACGTCAAACCCTGCGCGTCCGCTCTTACGACGCCGTCGCCCGTGAGCACTTCAATCCCTCGCCGCTCGAGAATCCGGCGCGAGTATTCGCCCATCTTCGCGGGCAAACCGGCGAGCAGAACCGGCCCGGCTTCAACGAGGATCACTTTGACGCGGCCTGCGCGCAACCGCTTATAAAACCGTATGACGTCGCGAAAGAGCTCGCCGATTTCGCCGGCCGCCTCAACGCCGGTGAATCCGCCGCCGACGACGACGACCGTCAGAAGCCGTTCGCGTCGAACGTCGTCGTCAATCGTGTCGGCCAGCTCGAGCAGCCAGACAAGGCGGTTGCGCAGCGCGTCGGCATCGGCAAGCGTCTTGAGCGCCCAGGTGTGCTCCGCGACGCCGGGCAAACCGAAATCGGACGTCGAGGAGCCCAGCGCGAGCACGAGGTGATCGTACGGTTGGCGGAAGCTTCTGCCGGTCAGGACGTGGCGATAGCTTACCGCGCTTTTGCTCGCGTCGATCTCCTCGACGCGCGCCAGCACGAAACGCGTGCGGCGCAGCTGAGCTCTGATCGGCGTCACGACGTGGCGCACCTCGAGCTCGCCCGACGTAACCTCGGGCAGCATCGGCGTAAAGAGCGTGTAATTCTCTTGGCTCAGCAGGACGATCTCGGCTTCATTGGGGCGCAAACGCCGCTCGAGCCGGCGGGCGACGGCCATTCCCGCGAACCCGCCGCCTACGATCACGATGACCGGCACGCCATGCGGTTGAAGAGGACTGCGTGGAATACCTTCCGCCGCCGTCCCCCGATCAAGATCGGGAAGCGGCCAAATCGGCGCAGCGCCGGCGCGGCGGCGTTGGCGCGGTTCTTGCGGCGATCGCCGCGTTTGCGCTCAAGTTCAAGTTTCTACTCTTGATCGGCGCCAAGTTCTTCGGAATCGGCTGGACGTTCTTGCTTTCACTTTGGATTTACGTCGTAATATTCGGCTGGAAGCTGGCAGTCGTCATCATGATGCTCTTGCTCGCGCACGAGCTGGGACATTACTTCGCGTTTCGCGCGTACGGATTGCCGGCACGTCTGCCCGCCTTCGTTCCGTTGCTCGGCGCTTTCACGGCGGGCGCGGTTCCCGCGGATCTCGAGCAAGATGCTTACATTGCGCTTGCGGGTCCGCTGGTTGGTCTTGGGCTTGCCGCGGTCTGTTATGCAATCGGCGCCGCCACGAACGACCGGTTCTGGTATGCGTGCGCCGACCTTTCGGCTTTTTTAAACCTATTCAACATGATTCCGATGCCGCCGTTCGACGGCGGCCGCGTGATCGGCGCACTTTGGCCGCCGTTGTGGATCGCGGGATTCATACTCTTCGTCGCGTTTGCGGCGTTGCTGCACATTCCGATCCTCTTCATCGCCATCATCGGCATCCTCGGGTTACCGGCGATGATCGCGGCGCTGCAGGGACGTGTCGATCCGCGCGCAGCGCACATGACCTTTGACGCCCGGCTGCGCGTCAGTCTTTGGTACCTCGGCACGCTGCTCGGTCTGTTTTTCGTCATGGCCCAGTCGCACGCGATCGCAACGCCGCAAGCGGCCGGCGCACCGGCGTGGTAGCGCGGTGGCTACTGCTCGCGGCCGCCTGCATCGCAATCGCCGTTGCGGTGACTGCGGTGCGTCCCCGGACCACTCCGGGACCGCCGTCACGCGACTTTGAAGCATACTGGGCGGCGGGAGCAACCTGGAACGACCGGGGCGATCCGTACGGACGCGCAATCTGGAACGCCGAGCGCCGCGTCGCCGGTGTCGACGCGCGCTGGAACGAAACGCTACCGTTCATCGGTCCGCCGCATACCTTGCCGGCCTGGAGTCTGACCGCGCGACTGCCCTACGAGCGCGCGGTGCCGATCTGGTGGAGCGTGCTCGGCGTCGCTCTTCTCACGCTCGTGGCAACGTCGCTGCTAGCAGCCGGGACACCGCTCGGCGTGCCCGCGTTCGCGGGCGGCCTCGTGCTCGCGGTTTCGTTCGCGCCCGTCTCGAGTGACTTGGCGTTGGGGCAAATCGCTTTGCCCGCGTTCGCCGGAGCGTTGCTCGTCGTGGTGCTCGCGCAACCCAGTTGGATTGCCGCCGCATTCGCGGTACCGCTCGCCTTCGCGCAGCCGAACGTCGCACTTGGGCTTGCGTCACAGCTCGGCCGAAACCGCACGACGCTCGCAATCGCGGCGGGAGCAGCGGTCACGTACGGAATCGGAGCGTACGCCTACGGATGGACGTGGCCGATCGGCTACGCTCGCGCGCTGGTCGAGCATCGGGCCGCCGAACGCTTCGTCGCAATTCAATTCGACCCGGCGTCGATTGCCTTTGCCCTGGGCGCACCTCGCCAAGCGGCGGTGTCGATCGGTATGATCGCGGGGCTGCTTGCGATTGCGGCGGCCACTGCCGTTTGCGTCGTCGTGCGGGACCGATTCGCGCGCTTCGCGGCGGTCTCGGCGCTGGTGCCGTTCGTCGCCTTTTTCTTTCACGAGCACGATTTCGTCGTTGCATTCGCGGCAGCGATTTGGTGCGCCGTACGCACGTCGGGAACCACGCGCGTGCTTGCGCTGGTGGGAACGCTGCTCGCCGGCTTCGATTGGCTCGGTCTTGCGCAACGGCCCACCGGCGTCGCACAATCCGCGCTGCTTGCCGCGGCCGCATTCGCCGCGTTCGCGTCGCTGGGCGAGCACGTCGATCTGCGGCGCCTCGTCCCAGTTGCACTCGGTTTCGCCGCTATGGTCGCGAGCGCGGCGTTCCTCGCAGCGGGGCATCCAGTTCCGATTTGGCCCGATGCGCTCTCGGGTCTGCAAATTCCGCGCGCCGCAACGATTGCCACCGTCTGGCTTGCCGAGCAGCGTGCGAGCGGACTGCTCGCGGCCGTCCCCGCGTGGGGATTGCTTCGGTGCTTCTCGCTGCTAGGCTGCGCCCTGCTCGCCTGCGCTATATATCGACATTCATCATCTCGTCAAACGGCGTGAAGGCGCCCGGGTCGTACCCGGTCAGATTCGGGTCGTGCGCGTAGCCCGTGTCGAGGATCTCTAGCACGATGGTCGGCGTATCGGCGACGATCAGGCGCACCATTTGAGCGAGTAGCTGCTCCTGTTTGACTGGATCGTAGGTGCGTTTGATCGCCTCCATGAGCGCGTCGGCCTGGTGGTTGCAGTAGCGGAGCACGTTTTGTCCGTTTGGAGGAATCTGGTTGCACTCGAACAGGTTGGAGAAATCGGGCACCGGAAGGTCTTGCCAGGTAAACTCCGTCATGTCCCATTTGCCGCCGTACACGATGCCGGCGTTCTGGTACGGAGCAAAGAACATTGCTGGGGCGAACTTGCGCGTCTCGATGTCTATTCCAACTGCTCGAAGCTCCTGGCGAATCAGCTCCACCATATCGTCGGCCGTCGAGACTCCCGTGTAATACGGAAAATAGAGCGACAGGCGCTGACCGTTCTTCACCCGGATGCCCCCCGGACCTACCTTCCAGCCGGCCTGGTCGAGCAACGCGCGCGCCTTTGCCGGGTCGGTCTCAACATACGGAATGCCCTTCGGCGCGAAAGGGAGGACCGGCGACACGAAGCTCTCCTGCGCGAGCGCGTAACCGTGCGCGATCTTTGCTATCATTTGGCGGCGATCGATTGCATACCGAATCGCTTGGCGCACGCGCACGTCGCTGACCAGCGGCCGCGTGACGTTGAAATCCAGGTGCGAATAGAAAATGCCCGGCCGCACCAGGGTCACCACCCGCGATATCGTTTTGGTCTGGGCGATATACGACGGTGGAACCTCGGGCCAAAGCTTGACGTCCCCGGTCTGCAGCAGCGTCAAGAGCGTGTCGCGCGACGGAATCAGCTTGTAGGTAATGCGCTGCAACTTCGGCGTGCCGCGAAAGTAATACGGGTTCGCCTCGAGCTCGATGCTGTCGCCGCGTTTCCACACTACCACCCGAAAGGGCCCGATCCCGACCGGCTTTGAATTATAGGGTACGGTGTTGATGTTCGGGTAGCGCGCGAGCAGGTGCTTGGGAAGCACCGACGGGTTGGCTCCGGCGCTGCCGAAGAACGTCGGCAGAAACGGCGCGTAGGGATGTTTGAGATGATAGACGACCGTATACTTGTCGGGTTCGTCGATCTTGGTGATTAGGTTCCAGCCGTCGCGCCCGACCTCGTTGTTCGACGGATTCAGAACCACTTGGGTCGAGAAGACCACGTCGTCGGCACTGAACGGAGCGCCGTCCGACCAGCGTACGCCCTTGCGCAAATGCCACGTGATCGTATCGCCGTCCGGGCTGATGCCGCCGTTGGCGAGGGTTGGAATCACGGTAAGCAGCTCGGGATACGGCCGATTTTGGGTGTCGTATCTGGCGAGATAGGCTTGCGTCATCTGGGAGATGTAACCGAGCGTCGTTTCCGTGAAAAGGTGCGGATTGAGCGTGGGTACGTCCCCGCTTCCGTCCGCGATGGTGAGATAGTGCGACGGGGCCGTCGGCTGGCCGGCTTTCGTGCAGGAAATCAAGATCAGCGCCGTGGCAACGGCGACGGCGAAACGCGACAGTCTTAGCATGTTCCAGCGCTCCTTCAAATCGAATAATTCCAGGGGTCCCAAAACCCCGAGATGACCGGCGATGGGTCGAATCCTTTCAAGTCGTCGTTATAAACGTAGGGAAAGCGCGCGAAGTTGATGATGATCGTGGGTACGTCGTAGGCGAGCTGTTGCTGCACGATAACGTAGTCTCGCTTGCGCCGCGCTTGGTCGACGGTGCTCAGCGCGTCGTCCATCGCGTTGGTCGCGACGCGGTTATCCCAGAACATGGCGTTCTGCCCGTGCGGCGCAAAGTTTTCGGCTGAGTAGATCGCACTGTCGTCGGGATCGGCGGCGGCGAGCCAACTAAAACCGGCCACATCGTAATGGCCGCCTTGCAACGTGCCGTTGCTCGAATTTTCAAAAAACTGGCTGGTCGGGTAGTTCTTGATGTCGGCTTGCACGCCCACTTCTCGCCATTCCCGCTGCAAGAACGTCTGCAAGGCCTTGCCGTAACTCGACTCGGTCTGGGTGCTGAGCGTGAACTCCAGCCGCTGCCCGTTCTTCACGCGGATGCCGTCGGGACCAACCTTCCAGCCGTCGGCATCGAATACGGCACGAGCCTTCTGCGGGTCGTAAGGATAGTGCGTGATGTCGTTCGTGTAGGCCCACGAGAGCCGCGGACTCTGATCGGTCACCGCCGCGACAGCCGACCCGTGGAGAAGCTTGTCGATGATCTCGCTGCGGTTGGTAGCGTAAGCCAGCGCGACGCGCACGTTGCGGTCGCTCACGATTGGATGACGCAAGTTGAAGTCGACGTGCGAGAAAGCAAACGAGTCGACGCGAATCGCAACGAGTCCGTTGTTCGGATCCGAGGCCATGGCCGCGTACTGAGGCCATTTCATGCCGCTTCCCAGGGCCAACATGTCGATCTCGTGCGTGAGAAGCTGCGTCTGCACGGTATTTTCGTCGGGGAGAATTTTGTAGATGACTTCCTTCAACTTCGGCGCCCCGAGGTAGAAATCGGGATTTGCCACCATTCGAACGTCTTGGCCGCGGTCCCAAGCCACCACCTTGAACGGTCCGCTGCCAATCGGCAGCGCGTTGTATGGCGCGGTGTTGAGTGAGCCTTTGTCGTCGTTGTATTTCTCGAGCAAATGCTTCGGCAAGATCGGCGCGTTGCCGTTGACGCTCCAAAGCTGCTGCAGGAACGGCGCGTAGAGCTGCTTCATGTGGATCAGCGCGACGTGCGGGTCCGAGCAGTCTATGCTGCCGATGCTCTTGTAGCCGTCGGTCGTCACCACGTTGTTGTGCGTGTTCATGACGACCTGCCAGGTAAATTTCAAGTCGTCGCACGTAAGTGGAACGCCGTCTTGCCACTTGATGTTCGGCCGCAGCTTGTACTTCAGCGTTAGGCCGTCTTTGCTGACGTCGCCGTTGGCAATGGTCGGAACCTCGCGCAGCGCGTCGGGCACCGGCCGGGCTTTGGCATCGTACCGGATCGTCCACGAAAAGATGAACATCGCGAGATCCAGCGTCGGACTTGCCGAGTCGAGCACCGGATTGAGGCCCTTCGGATCGGAGAACTCGGAAAAGCGAAGCACGCCCGGGACCGTCCACGGATGGCGCCCGCCGGCGCCGGCGTTTTCCTGCGAGACCCTGGTGCAACCGGCCATCGCGATTCCCAGCGCGACGGCTACGACGATTCTCCAGGAGGTAACGCTCACGCGGATGCTCCTTCCTCGTTTGCTTCGGCCCGCATCGATTCTGGAACGATCCCGCGGGCTAGGCAAAAATCGCGATATGCCGACGGTACGATCTCGGACGGTTTGATCTCGCTGCGGCCGCCCCAGAAGACGTTGGTGTACGCAAAATCGATGCCGGCTTCCCGCAGGTGGGCGTCGATGGCGGCTTTGTGCGCCAGGACAACGGGCTTCTCCATGCCGTGCGCGACCGCCATCACGTTGACGTCGTGAAACTCGGGGCCGCCCTCGCGCCAGTAGGCGTGGGTGATCACATAATGGCGTCCAACCTCGCATCCGGCGTCGATCTCGCGGCCCTTCGGAACCGCCCAGTGAAAGAGCGCGTTGTAACGCGTTGCGCGCTCGTTGCCGGCGGTGGCTTTCACGTGCTCGAGAAACGTCGAGAACCTTCCGATGAGATGGCGCTCCTGGAGCGAGCGAACGACGCGAACGAACCCCGCGAGATCCAAATCCGCTTCGCGAGCACGCGGGGTCCAGAGATCGCGCACGAGCTCGCGCGGCTCGAACTCCCGCTTGAGTGCGACGAGCACGCTCCATTCGAGGTCGGAGAGCGTGACGACCGAGGCTTTGAGCGGCTGGGCGGGCTGCTCGGCCCGCGCGCCCGGCTCGAGACCTCTGCGGCGCACGTGCCCGACGCCCAGCGTGAAGAGCAGCTTCGCCGGCATCAAACGAAATCGCTCGGCGCCGACCTGCGCGCGCAGCCACTGCGCGTGCTTGGCCAGCGAGAACCCTTGCGGTACCTTGAGCGTGGTCCAGAGCCGGTAGCTGCTGCCCGGCGAGACGGCGTCGGTCGATCGGATGACGACGTGACCCGAGAACGGATCCTGTTGAAACATGTAGTCGAAGGCGCTATCGAGTTTCTCGGGGCGTATCTCCCACGCGCAGAGCGCGCCTGCCGCCAGATTCGTCGAGAGCAACGTCTGGCGTACCCGGCGGATCGTTCCGGCTTGCAGCATCGCGACAATTCGCTCGATGACCGTTTCGACGGCGATGCCGCTGCGCGCGGCTATTTCGCCAAACGGATCGGTTTGAAAGCCCGCCAGACGGTCCTCGGAGATCGCGAGGATCGCGGCGTTGACGGGGTCGGAAATCGTTGCCGGCATCGTGGAAACCCGGTCCGCCGGACTCCCATAATGCTGACTAGACCTGGACGTCGCTGATGCCCGTGGCGTACAAGTAGTTCTGCTGTGCCGTGTACACGCCGTAGAGCGCGGTGATGTAAGCCGACTGCGCCGTCGTGAGGTTCGCTTCGGCCGTCACGACGTTGAGGATGGTGGTCGCGCCTACTTTGTACTGCGCTTGCGTCGCGTCGAGCGATACCTGCGCCGACGTGAGTTCCGAACGAGCCTGCACCAATGATGCGCGAGCGGAAATCAAGGTCGCAAGCGCCGAGCGCACGTCGGATTCAACCGTCAATTTGGTTGAATTGAGCGTGGCGACGTTCTGATCGAGCTGTGATTGCGCAACCGCGACATTGTAATTCGTGACGCCCTGGTCGTAGATCGGTATCGTAAGGTTGAGGCCAAGCGTCTTGGTGTTCTCCCAGCTGGATGGCCCCGGACAATACGAGGCCGAGATTTTCGGATCCGTTATGGCGGAGCTGTTAAAGCAGCCGATGAACTGGCGGGAGACGCCGTCGCTGGCACCCGCCGACAGAACGGGAAATCGCGCCAGCTTTGCGTAGCGCAAGTTCTCTTGCGCCGACTGCACGTTGTAAGCGGCGGCGATGTAGTCGGGGCGCATGATCATCGCTCGCTTAAGCGCGGCCGCATAGCTGGGATTGGGCGCCGCGGGCTGCGCCACGATCTGTTTTGGTACGACCTGCGCGTCGGCGTCGACGCCGAGCGTCGTCGCGAAGGTAGCTTGCGCGCCGATCGCGGTGCCTTGCGCGGTAACGAGATTCCCCCTCGCTTGCGCCGTTTGGAACTGTGCTGCGGCGATGTCGGAGCGCGCCGCCGCACCGTTGCGAATCTGTGCGGCGACCGAGGCTTCGTTAACCTCAAACTCGCGCACCAGCTGCGCGTCGGCCGTTACCGTCGCATTGTCTTCGAGAACCGTGTAGTAGGCATTCGCAACGTTAAGCGCAAGAGTTTGCAGCTGGCGCAGCAGCGTCGCGCGTCCGGCGATGTCCGCTTCTTTGGCCGAGCGAATCGCGGCGATCGTGCGTCCGCCGTCATAGATGAGTTGCGTAACGGTAATCGTCGCACCTTCGCTAATGGTCGTTGCCCGCGAGGGTGGCGCCGGAGTGGCTAGTCCAAAAGCGGCAGCGGGAACCGGCCCGCTCGATGGACTGGTGCTCGGGCTTACTCCTACTCCACTGGCGCTCGTACCGTTGCTGTATTGCTTTCCCATTTGCGCGTTGCCGCTAATTCCCGGGTAGTACGCCTGGATCGACGAGGTGTACTTTGCGTGAATCGCCGCCCACTGCGCGTTATCGGATGCGAATGTCGGCGAGAGCGCGACCGCGATGCGTATCGCGTCGGCGAGCGAGATAGACTGAGGCACGCCCTTCTTCGGCGCGAGCTGCGCGACGTCGGGAGCCGGGGTTCCGTACGCCGGGTATGGCAGAGGCGTTCCACTGATGGTAGGCTGTGGCTGCGGCGAGGGCATGACGATACCCGGAACGCCCGGCAGTTGAGCTCCGCTCGGCGCGGTCTGGGCCAGTGCAATTCCAGTCGCAAAGAGATTTAGCGCGAGCGCCGCGGCCAGCGCTCGCGCGCGATACATTCCCGGCTTCATGCTTAGTGCACCGAACCGCCGGAGGGAGCGTTGCCGTTGCTTACTGCAACGACGCTTCCGTCTTTGAGCGCGTCGGGGCGAGTCGTGACGACCATCGTGCCCGGCTGCACGTTGGGGCTGATGACCTGCGCCAGCGTGTCGGTTTGTACGCCGACGCGAACCGGAACCGCTTGCGCCCGATTGCCGGAAACGACGTAGACGACATTGCCGCCGGGCGATTGTGCGACCGCGCTTAGAGGAACGACGACCGCGCCTGCGGCCCGCGCTTTGGTAACCGTAACGGTCACCAGCATGCCGCCTCGCAAAACGTAGCCTGGATTCTGCACTTCAAGCCTCGCCAAGTACGAGAGCGTTCCGGCGGTCGGCACAAGATTTACCGTTTGCACCGGGCCGGAAAACGTGCGGCCCGGCAGCGATTTCGATTGATAGGTTACGTTGATGCCGGGATGCACGTACGCGAGATCCTCGTCCGGAACGTTGACGTTGATCCAGACTTTATCGACTCGCGCTACCTGAAGAACCGGCTGCGAGGGTGATGCATAGGCGCCGGGGTCGACCAAACGGTTTGCGACGACCGCGTCGTAAGGCGCGTACAGATACGTTTGCGAAAGCTGCGTGCTAAGGAGCTGCGCTTGCGCCGCTGCCGAAACCGCTTGGGCCTGCTGCGCCTTCACGTTTTGGTAGCTGACGACGTTGTTGCGTAAGCCGACCACGGCGTTGTTGTAGGTCTGTTGCGCCTGCACGTAGTTCGCTTGCGACTGCTGCAGGGTCGTCTCTGAAACGTACCCCTGTTTGTAAAGCTGCTTGTTTTGATCGTAGACGAGTTTGGCGTTATCGAGCGAAGCCTTTGCGGTCTGCACCGCCGCCTCGTTGGTCTGCGTCTGCACCGGATAGCCGACCACCGCGCCCTGCGCCGAAGCCGAGTATTGCGCCGCCTGCGCCTGGGCTTGAGCGAGTTGCGCTTGGAGCGTTCTCGGATCGATGGTTGCCAGCAGCTGGCCCTTATGAACCATGTCGCCGATGTTTACGTCGATCTTCCAGATCGTGCCGTTCTGCTGAAAGGCGAGGGTCGACTGTTCGAGCGGCGCGATCTGCCCGTCAAGGGGAAGATACGTCGCGATCGTCTGGCGCGTAGCGGGTGCCGCATCGACCATCAGCGGCGGCGGCCCCTGGGCCGCGGGTTTTCCGCAAGCGGCGAGAAACGGTAGCGCGAGCGAGGCGCCAAACGCCAACAGCGCGGGTTTCGTTTTTAGCAAATCCATCCTCATCGGTCTCATATACGGCGCCCAACCGCCTTTGATTCAAAGATGCCGCCCAAAGGAACCTTCGTAGCAGGCGGCAGTCTCCCAAAACCTCGGCATGAGGTAATCGGCTGCAGGGCGTATCTCCCGGGGGGATGACCGTGAAACTCGACATCGGCCGGTCCTACAGCCTTCAGAGCCGCGTCGAGGAATGGATGACCGCCGAAAAGGCCGGCAACAAGGGCGTCGACGTCCTCTCTACGTCGATGCTCGTTCAGCTGGTTGAAAGCGCGGCCATCCATTGCATGGAGCCGATCTTGGGGGCCGGAAAGATCACCCTCGGCACCCACATCGAGCTCGAGCACAAGAAGCCGGTTCCGGTCGGCTTCATCGTCCGCATCGAAGTCGAGGTGGTCATGCTCGACGGCCCGCGCGTGAGCTTTGCGGTCCAGGTCTTCGACGAACAGGAAGCCGTCGCCGAAGGAACCCACGAGCGCTACATCATCGAGAAAGCCAAGTTCCTCGCGAAGTTGCGAGAGAAGCTCGCGTAAACTCCAGTTCCTAGGCCGTAAACTCCCCCGGCTCCTACTGCAGGGGAGGCAATCGCCTGTTCCCGAAAGGTAGGCCAAAGGTACTCACCGCGGCGGCCCACCAGGGTCCGGGCGGTTAGGCCTGCTTAGTAATTTGAAAGCTAGGAGGACACATTGAAGCGACTGAGCACGGGAGTCCTGGCCGGGCTGATGATGGCCGGCCTTGCACTCAACGCGGTCGCAGCCCAGCCTGGCGCATCGCATGGCAACATTGGAACCAACGCGGTTGCGCAAGACCAGGGTGCGACGGCTGCTCCGCCGGCGAACTTCGGGTCTCCGCCGTCGGGTCAATATCCGATTCTCTTCAATGACCACCACGTCTATGCCAAGCCCGATATCCTGAAGCAGGGTCGCGTGCTCGCCGCGCTGGTGCGGGGCGGAACGCTCCTGATCCCGCTTCGCTCCATGTTCGAGCAAATGGGCGCAACTGTGTCGTATGACGCAGGCAGCAAGACCGTGACGGTCAGCAAGGCCGGCGCCGAGGTCAAAGTAACCGTTGGTAAGCCGGAGGTCGTCATCAACGGCGAATCGCGTCCGCTGGACGTGCCGCCGATCATTTATCAAGGAACCGTTCTCGTGCCGGTCCGAGTCATCTCGGAAGGCATGGGAGCTTACGTACAATGGGTGCCGGATCGCCGCCTCGTCGTGGTCCGCTACATCCCGCCGACGCCACCGCCGACGCCGGCTCCGCCCCCGCCGCCGCCGCCGCCGGCTCCGACACCGGTGCCGACCGCGGCACCCTACTACGACTTCTACGTCGCGGGGGACTACATAATCTCGCCACGGGTTTACAACGAATTCGTTCCGGGAGCTACCAGCGACAACAACAATGGCGGCTTCTCATACCGTCTGCACGGCGCGATCGAAGTGCCGATCGCAAACCTGCCGTTCATGGTGGAAGTCACGTACGCACAGTGGAACTGGCAGCACAACTGCGGTGGCGCGGCGTGCTATGTCACCACGATCGGCGGACTCGGAACGTCGCAAGTTCCCAGCTTCGTAGGCAAAGACTATGACTTCGATGCTCGTCTTGGGATTCGAGTCCTCAAGCCGCGCATTTACATCGTCGGTGTCTACGAAGAGCGGCACAACAACTACGGCTATCCGTCGCAGGGCGGCGCGGGCGTCGGGATCGAGAAACTCCCCGACCTTGACCGCGTCTTCTCGTTCTACGGAAGCGCGATCTATGTCTTCGATGCCAATGGTACCTACTCGAGCGTTGCGGGAGCTTGCAGTCCCCCGACTGCACCCTGCTCGTACAGCGTGGGATACAACTTCCTCAAGTACGACCTCGGCGTCAGCTACACGTTCCCGGGATTCCCGCTCTTCTTCGAGGCAGGCTTCTTGGGCACTCGGGGCTGGAACTTAAACGCAGCTCCGGTAGGTATCTCCGAATACGGTCCGTACGCGGGCATCGGTATCAAGATCTAGCTTCACCGGCTCGCTCTAAATCGAAAGCCCCCGCTTCCGGCGGGGGCTTTCACGTTGGCGTTATTCCGGCGATGGTTGGACGCAGGGCGGCGTAATGATATCGACCGCCGGATGCCCGGGCGCCGGAGATGGCGTCGGCGTGTCGGCCGGCGTCGTAGACGGCATCACACCGGTCGGAAGCGGCGTCGGACAGAGTTGCGCGATCCCAAACCAGTGCTCCGTGAAACCGTCGGAGGCGAGGCTCGCCTTAATCGTCTTGCCGAAGTACGTGTGCGGGTACTTGGTGACGAGCAGTTGCATGAACTGCCAGGTCGTCTGCTGCTCGCCTTGCGTGTAAACTTTGCGCAGCACCTGAATCGCGAGGAAATACGAGCGCGCCAACTGGGGGTCGTTCGGGTACTTGGCGGCCCACTTGCGCAGTGCCTCGGTCGCAAAATCGAGCTTCGAAATCAAGTGAGGGTCGGTCGTATAAGCTCCCGCACTGATCGCCCCATCCTTATAGGTGTTGTCGATTCCAAGATAGCTCATCTTCATGCGGCCGAAGTATTCGTCGCCCGGCGCCGAGCTATTGAACTCCTCGCATTGCAAGTGCGCCCATTTGCTCTTCGTCGCGCCGCAAGTGTCTTTGTTTTTCGATTTTGGCGTCGGTGTCGACGCCGGCGCCGGTGTTGCCGCAGCGGCTGCGCTCGGGGGCGGCGCGGCCGCCAAAAAACCGGCAAGCGCAGTAAGCGCCGCAAGCGAGATTGTGGGAAGCGTCCGTTTCACGTTAAGCGAATCTCCTTCATTCACGTTTGTCGGGCGATGGGGGCATACCTTTTCCGAACGCGAAGCAATCACTTTAAGATGAGCGCCCCTCTTCGCGTAGCCGCAGTACAACTGCGCGCGCACGACCGATGCGATTTTCCCAAGCGCCTGGAGCACATCGTCGAACGCATCGGCCAGGCCGCATCGCAAGCCGATTTAGTCGTTCTCCCCGAGGCGACGTTCCCCGGCTACGTTCTCGGCGCCGAAGCAATCGACGAGACTGCGATCGAAGCGGCCGTTAAGCGCCTTTGCGAGATCGCAGCCGCGACGTTAACGGTTATCGTCGCGGGCATTGCCGTCGCCGGCTCCGATGGCACTCGCAACGGCGCGATCGTCGTCGATGCCGACGGATCGCTGGCCGGACGCGCCGATAAGCTATTTCTTTGGCACTTCGACCGCCGCTGGTTCGTTCGCGGCGATCGGCTCGAGCCGATTCCCACCCGCTTGGGCGTCCTCGGCGTGCTGATTTGCGCCGACGGCCGTCTGCCCACCATCGCCCGCACGCTAGTCGATCGTGGCGCGATCATGCTCGTCATGCCGACAGCGTGGGTAACCAGCGGCCGCGATCCGCTCGCGTTGGAGAACGTGCAAGCAGATCTTTTAGCGCGGGTTCGAGCCTATGAGAATCGCGTTCCGTTCGTCGCCGCCAACAAGTGCGGCAGCGAGCTGGGCATGGTTGCATACTGCGGCAAGAGCCAGATCGTGGACGAAAGCGGCAACGTCGTCGCAATCGCAAGCGAACATCAGCCCGAGCTGTTGCAAGCGTCGGTGACTCCGCCTCGCGAGCGTGCACGCCGAACCGTGCTCGCGCAACCGGCGCCGCGCGCAATGCGGCTGCGCGAAGCATTCCGTTTGGCGATTTCGTTCGATCCGCTACCCGGCGACGTCGACGCGCGGCTGGAAACGCTCGACGACCAGTTCGCGCTCTCGCCGGACGACGGCGATCGCTTCGCCGCGCTGGATCGTGTGCTGCCCGCAGCCCTGGTCGGTGACGAGGTCGTCCTCGACCCGGCTGGGCTCGTTCCCTATCGCCGCGCCGGTTATCGATTGATCTGCTGGACGGCTCAGCTGAACGACGGTTGGACCCGACCGATTGCGCGCGCGCGCGCTCTCGAGCTTCGTCTTTACATCGTCGTCTTCGACCGGGCGGCCCGACACGCGTTCGCCGTGGATCCCGATGGCGCGATCGTTGCCGGGACCTTCGAAGACTACCGCTTGGCCAGCTTCACGCTCGACCCGCGCAAGACTGAGGAGACGGTCGTCGCGCCCGGCACCGACGTCGCCGAAGGCTTGGCCCATGTCGAAACCCTGGCGTCGACGCGATGCTAGCATGGCGCACGTAGAGGCCGGCGGCAATCGCCTCGTTTCGCTCGCGGCGGCGATTATCGCCGTTCTTGCGGCGCTCGGTACGCTCTATGCCCATCATGCTTCGATCGCCGCCCTCTCGGCGAAGAATCAAGCGATTCTCACGCAAGGCCGGGCAACCGACACCTATAACGCTTACGAGGCCAAGCAGATCCGGTATAATATTTACAGCGCGTTGCTCGCCAGCAATCTCGTGCGCGACTCGGAGAACCGAAAACGGCTGGAATCCATCGCTGAAGGCGAACGCGCCTCGACTCCGGCCGTCTTGCAAAAAGCCAAGGGCCTCGAGCAGGAAGCGGTGCGCGACGACGAACGTTCGGGGCGGATTCTTCGATCCTACGAAACGTTGCAGTTTGCTACGACGTTTTTTGAAATCTCGATCGTGCTCGTTGCCATTTCGGCGCTTACCCGCACTCGAATTTTTCTTCCGCTGGGCTGCGCGTTGAGCGGGGTGGGGCTCGTGCTGTTGGCCGTCGGGTTCATTCAAAGCCGATAGTGTGGCGTCTCCAACACCGATGTTGATTCGTCGCATCGCCCTTGGCTTGTTAGCATCGCTGGTGCTTGGCGCGGCTGCAGCGCGGCAACCGAATGCCGAACTGGCAACCGGAAGGATCGTGGCCGCGGCGTGGCCATACCTCGGCGGAAGTCTTATTCCGTTGCGAATCAACGGATTCTCACCGCCCTTTCAAGCCGTGCTGCTCGGACCAGGCCGGCTTTTGCCCGGCGGCATTTACGAAGTTCCGGCGCAATCCGCCGACGCAAGCGCGCTTCTCGTCGCGGGAAACGGCGCGGTCCTCGCGACCGTCACTCTGCGCACCGCGCCGCCGCCGCCGGCCGGCCGCGCGCTGGTGATCGTGGCGTCCTACGACGACGGCCTTATGTTTCACGACGCTCGAGATTTCAGGGCGCTGGGCGTGCTCGCCACCGGTGGGACGCCAAGCGACGTTGCCGTCGATGCACTTGGACGAATCGCGACTACCGACACGGACGGCACGGCCCTTACGATTGCCACGCTCTCGCCGTGGAGCGTCGCTCACGTCGATGGGGTCGTTCTGGGGGACGAAATAGCAATCGATCGCACGACCGGCGCGGTCTTCGTCACCGACCGCGATTGGAACGGCAGCGGAGCGCTGACGCGCGTCGATCGCAACGGCGCCGTCGTGCGCGTGGCAACCGGCGCGACCGCCGAAGGTCTCGCAATCGATGACGTTCGCCAAATGGTCTACGTCGCCAATGCCAACGACGCCACCGTCACCGTCGTGAACGCCCGCACGATGCGCGTCGCCCGGCGCTTCCATGCCGTCAGCCGAATTTTCTCACTTGCGCTGTCGGCCGACGGCCTGCGACTGTACGGGATATCCAACCAAAGCACCGGCTCTCCGTTCGGCGCGGCCGGCGCGGCCGTCATCATTTCCCTGCGCGACGCGATTCCACGCGTCATCGCCCGAAGCGCCGATCTCGAGTTCCCAGTCGGCATCGCGCTCGATGCGGCCACGCACACGCTGTTCGTCACCGACGAGGCGGCCGGCCGCGTCTACGTGCTCGACGCGCGCAGCCTGCGTCCCCGTCGCTCGCCGCTGCGCACGTGCGCAACACCGTGGGAACCCGCACTCGACGCCGCCGGCAGACGTCTCTACGTCCCCTGCGCAGGCGCCAACGCGATCGATGCGTTTGACGAGCGCACGCTGCGCCGGGTTTCGGGCGCGCCGTTTCCAACCGGGAGCTATCCGCTTGCGGTTGCGGTATGGCATCCGCAATGACACGCACGTTCGCTTGCGCCGTCTTTTTGTTCTTGGGCGCACTTGCGTGCGCAAGTGCCGACGAGCTTCCCTCGCGGCTCGAGCCGAGCGCGCCTTTTCCTCGGATCCTCGAGGAAGCGCCGGCCTCGGAAGAGATCGCGCCCGGCGTCGAGTACGCCGACTACCAGCTGGAAACCGCGGCCGGCCCGCTCGCGATCCACGTCGTCGCAGTCGCGCCGCACCGCAGCGACGTTCGCATCGGTTCCGTGACGGCCGACGACGCTCTGACCTCCCACGGCGAAACTGTCGGGTCGATGGCGCAACGAACGCGCGCCGTCGCAGGAATCAATGGCGATTTCTTCGACATCGGCAACACCAATCGGCCGGTGAACATGGTCGTGCGCGACGGCGTGCTGCTGCAGCTGCCGTATAAACGTTACGTGCTGGCGATCGCGCACGACGAATCGCCGCACATCGCCGAGTTCACGTTCTCCGGCCAGATTCAGATCGGCGAACGCGAATTTTCGCTCGACGGCATCGACGAACTGGCAGGCGGCGGCATCTCCTTGCTGACGCCGCTCTACGGACGAGTGCCGCCGCGCGACACGGTTACGCTCGTGGCACTCTCCCAGCTCGATGGCATTCCGCCGCTGGCGCGCTACCGCGTGAGCGGCGTTGTCGACAACACAAGCCCACAGCCGCCGGGCTACTACGTTGCAATCGGGCTCAACGACTATAACGCCGTGGACGTGCCCGAACCCGGTTCGCTCGTGACCGTGAGCGGGGACGTGTCACCGCTGGGCCTCGATTCGATCAGCGCGGCGGTGGGCGGCGGCGCGCTGCTGCTTCACAACGGGCAATGGTACGACGATCCCGACGCACCGAACCGCGAGGAAAATTCGCGGCGCATGCCGTGCTCCGGTGCCGCGATCGCGCCCGACGGCAGGCTCTTCTTGATCGAGGTTGACGGACGCCAGCCCGAGCTAAGCGTGGGGCTCACGCGTCCTGAGTTCGCGGCGCTGATGCGGACGCTCGGCGCGACGGAAGGACTGTTGTTCGACGGCGGCGGCTCGTCGACACTCGTCGTTCGGCGGCTCGGCGACAGCGCTGCCGGCGTCGTCAACTCGCCGTCCGACGGCAAAGAGCGGCCCGTCGCCGACGGCATCTTCGTCTACAGCACCGCACCGGCGGGGCCGGCCGTTCGTTTGGTCGCGCGCCCCGGCACGGTTCGAGCCGTCGACGGCGCCGAGGTTCCAATCCGTGTCGCTGCCGTCGATGCCGCCTATCACGTCGCGGAAACCGGCGACGTCGTGCGCGCCGAAGTCTCGCCTGCTCGACTCGGATTCGTTCGCAACGATACGTTTGTGGCGCTCCGCCCCGGCACAGGGCGCTTGGAGTTGCGCGCCGGCAGCTTGCGGGGAAGCGTCCCGATCGAAATCGACGCGACGCCGGCTCGCAGCAGAATAACGCCGGCGCGACCCAACGTCGATCTGAATGCGGACATCGCACTTACCGCTCGCGCGTACGACGCGCACGGTTACCCGCTTGCGCTACCGTCGCTTCTGCGTTGGAGCTCTACCGCCGGCTCGATTGACTCCGCCGGGCGGTTTCACGCTGGAACGCACGACGCCGACGTCTCCGTTCGAATCGGGGAAACGGTCGCGACCGCGCGGGTTACCGTGGGATCTCACGACGTCGCCCTGCCCTTTGCCGAGCGAGCGCGCTTTGTAACCGCGCGCCGCGGCGGCGAGGGCAGCCTGGCCAGAGATGTCGGATGCGGGAGCTGCATCCGGCTGACGTACGCCTTTGGCAACGGCGAGCGGGCCGCGTATGCGTTCGGCGACGTCGCGCTGCCGCCCGACACGATCGGTTTGGAATTCGACCTGCTCGACGACGGAAGCGCGGCGCGCGTACGAGTGAGCGTGCGCAACGAAATCGACGAAGACGTCTTGCTCGACGCTACCCAGCTCGGCGAGCCGGGCTGGCGAAACGTCACCGTGCATTTTCCGCCCGACACGCAGGCGGCGCGCTTGATGGCAATCTACGTGCTGCCGCCCAAAGGGATCGAGCTTTCGCAAGGGAGCATCGTTTTGAGAAACGTGCGTGCGGTCGTCGCCGGACAACAAACGACTCACGCGCGAATCAACGCCCCTACTCCGCCGAGCATGAGGAGCGCGCCGAGCACGACTGCCAAGGCGTTCGGCGCAGCGACCACTTCGATTGCCGGATACGACGCGACCGTACCGCTCAAGAGCAAGCCGCCGGCTCGCACCGCTCGCCCGCCCGAGCTCAGCGCGATCGCATGCGGAAGTGGCCGCTCGTTTTCGTCGTCGACGGCGAAAAGCACCGCCGGCTCGCCTAACTCGGCACCGCCGCGCGCTAACATCGCGGCTTGCGCCGCTGTGAACAATACCGCCTTAACCACGCGCCGCGTGGCCGGAACGTCGAACGAGTCGTACGGCAAATCGATCCCGGCCAGCGTCTGGCGGTGATTCATCAAGAGCACCGGGGAAAGGAATGCCGAGCCGGCCGGCTGCGTAATGGTCAGGCGATTGCCCTCGAGGTCACGCGCTACGACGTAGACGACGTCGCGCGAAACGGTTCGAAGAATGAAATTCCCGACGTCGCGCGGGCGTTCGCCGATGTTGACGGGCGCGCGACGCGGACGCTCGAGCCTTACGAGAGGACTCGCCGGAGTCTCCGCGGCGAACGGAAAGACCAGAGTACCCACCGACTCGACCTCCATTCGCTCGCCTGGCGCACCGACGAAGGTTTGGGCGTCCGGCGCAAACAGGCCGCTGACGACTCCTGCTAATCCCGCGGTCAGTGTGCCGACTACGATCGCCGTCGACGCAATTCGAGCGCGAGGGTGCGGCGCCGCAAGACCTCGCCGCCCCGCGACGCACGCAACCGCAACCAACGCAATGAGCAGCACGTTATACCAGCCCGCGTGGTAGACCGGGCGTCCCGGCACGGCGATCTCGACGACCACGGCGGCCGCAACGGCCAGCGCCGCCGCAATAAGACCGGTCAAGGCGACCGCAACAACGGCTCAATTGCCGCTTCCATCTGATCGAACGTAAGCGGCCCGTCGAAACCTCGGACGACGATGCCGCGGCGGTCTAGAATCACCGTCGTGGGAAGCCCAAGCGCGGCGTAGGTTCGACCGTATCGCTGCGCCGGGTCGATCCAGATCGGAAAATGAATTCCGAGCGATCGCGCAAACGCGGCGGCGCGCTGCGGCGATTCCCCCTCGTTAACGCCGACGACCGCAATTCCGGTGCGTCCGTACCGACTCGCGAGGCGTTGCAGATCCGGCATTTCGGCTCGGCAAGGCGGACACCACGATGCCCAGAGATTCATGACGATAACTCGCCCGCGGTACTGCTCGAGCGAAACCGGAGCTCCTTGGTCGTCGTGCAGCGAGACGATCGGCGCTTCTTCGCCGACCAGGCTCGCCGGGCCGCCGGGCCGCGCCGGTTGCGAAAAGAAAAACGGCTCGAGAATGAAGAACGCGATTACCGGCGCAATGGCCGCGGTCGCCCAAACGACGTAACGGGACATTCCTGAAATCGTCTGCGGCGCCGCCGTCGCGCAGCCCTTCGAGGTATCTCTTCGCGGGCGAAAGAATCGCGACCGCGTGGCTGCAGTAGTTCTCGACGGTCGAAGCCTCGCCGCCGACTTGAGCGCGAAGCTCGCGCTGCGTGCCCGCGCGCTGCGCGACGCGGGGATTGCGCCCAAGCTCGCCGTCGTGATCGCCGGAGACGACGCTTCGAGCCTTGCTTATCTTCGCAACCTCAACCGCACTGCTGCCCGCCTGGGCATTGACGTTGCGGTCGATCGTCTTCCGGAACGCGCGACCGCGGCGGAGATCCGCGAGCGGCTGGAAAATCTGAGCGCCGATCGGAACGTCCACGGCGTCATGTTACAACAGCCGCTGCCCGCGCATCTGTCGATCCGCGAAGTCTCCGACGCCATTGCGATCGCCAAAGACGTTGACGGTACGCATCCTGCGAACCAAGGGCGTCTGCTGTTTGGGCGCGCGCAGGCCGCCTACGTGCCTGCAACGCCGCTGGCCGTCATGTTTTTGCTCGAGCGCAGTCCGCATTGGCCGTTGCGGGGCCGGCGCGCAGTGGTGGTCGGCCGATCCGCCGTAGTTGGGCTGCCGGTGGCGATGCTCATGCTGGCCGCGGATGCAACCGTGACCATCCTCCACAGCAAATCGGGCGATTTGCAGCCGCACCTGCAAGCAGCGGACGTGGTCGTCGCCGCGACCGGAGTCCCCGCGTTGATCCACGGCACTGATCTCAAGCCTGGCGCAACCGTGATCGACGTCGGCACAACGCCCGTCGACGGCGCGCTCAAAGGCGACGTAGATTTCGATAGTGCCGCGGCCGTCGCGGGAGCGATAACCCCCGTTCCCGGCGGCGTCGGCCCCGTGACGAGCGTCGCGCTATTGCAAAACGTCGTCGAGGCAGCGGAAGGCGCGGGCCCTTCGCAGCGCTAAGCGGACTTTAGTGACCGACGAGCTTACGCGCGACCTCGAGGCGTTGCATCCGCCGCCGCATCCGCTGCTCGTCGAACTCGAGCAGCGCGCTCGCAAGGCCGGCGTCCCGCTGGTCTCTCGGGTTATCGGCCGGTTTCTCGCGACGATCGTCACCGCCATGCAGGCGAACCGGATTCTCGAGGTCGGCACCGGTTACGGATACGCAACGTTATGGATGGCCTTGGCGCAGCCCAGCGTGGGCAGGATCTGGACGATCGATCCCGATGTCGCGCGCACCGACATAGCCCGTTCGTACTTTAGCCGGGCGGCCGAGGACGATTACATCGAGGTCTTCAACACCCCGGCACTCGAGCTGCTTCAAAAATTCCGCCACCGCAATCTCGACGTCGCGTTCGTCAACGGTAATGAAACGGAGTACGGCGCCTGCCTCGAGCTCGTGATCCCGATGCTCAAGTTGTCGGGGCTGGCGATCTTTAACGACTGTCTGAGGATGCGCGATTTTACCCAACGCTTCCTCACGCATCCGGCGCTGGTCGCCACGATCTTGCCGCTCGGCATCGCGATCGGCGCTCGCCGGCAATGACCGAAGCTTTCCGTCAGGCGATGCGACGCGTTCCGACCGGCGTGACCGTCGTCACCACCCTGAAGGAAGGCGAGCCGCGCGGGATCACCGTTAATGCGTTCGCGAGCGTTTCGCTCGAGCCGCCTTCGCTCCTGATCTGCATCAATCGCGAAGCTCGCAGCTACCTTTTCATCTCCAGCTCGCGGGTTTTTTGCGTCAACGTGCTTGCCGGCGATCAACGGCAGCTGGCCCAGCATTTCTCCGGAGGCGTCCGCGAGCGGCAGTTCGCCGAAATCGGATACGGCGTCGACGCGACAGGCGCGCCGGTCCTGCTTGGAACCATCGCCCACTTCGATTGCGCGTTGACTAAAGAGTACCGGTTCGGCTCGCACTCGATCTTGATCGGACAGGTCGTTTCGTGCGCCGCTCGTCCGGGCTCGCCGCTGGGATACTTCAACGGCGGCTTCCACGACTTCGGCATACACGTAGATTGACGACGCGGCCTTGATCTCGCAAACCTTTGCGGTCGGACCGTTGGCATGCAACTGCAGTATTCTTGCCGACGAAAGCAGCGGCGATGCGATCGTCGTGGACGGCGGTGACGGCGTCGAGGAGGTCGTCGCACGTCTCGACCGCAACGGCTGGCGAGCACGATACTTAATCCATACCCACGCTCACATCGATCACGTTGGTGACCTCGGGCGTCTGCGCGAGCTTACCGGCGCGCGCGCTTTGCTTCATCCCGCCGATCTGCCGCTCTACCGCTCGCTCCCGCTCCAAGCTCGCTGGCTCGGACTCGAGCGCGCGCCTCGCGTGGTCGCGCTCGACGCGGACTTGCAGGACGGCGACGAGCTGACGCTTGGAGCGCTCCGCTGCCGCGTGCTGCACACTCCCGGGCACACTCCCGGCAGCGTCTGCTTCGAGGTCGGCGACGGCGCCGCCCGGACGCTGCTAACCGGCGATACTCTCTTCGCCGGCTCCATCGGCCGCTGGGACCTGGGCGGTACTTCCATGGAAGACATCGTCACGTCGATCCGCTCCAAGCTCATGGATTACGACGATGCAACGCCGGTGGTTCCCGGCCATGGCCCGTTCACCACCATCGGTATCGAGCGCCGTTCGAATCCGTACCTCGATCGTGGCTGAGCCGGCCGCGCGCAAACGGCGTCTGTTTGTCGGCGTCGCGCTCGACGAACCCGCGCGCACGAGCTGCGCCGCGGTTGTTCGAGCGCTGCAAGAGACCGGCTTCGACGCGAGATACGAGTTGCCCGAAAAGCTGCACGTGACGCTCGCATTCCTCGGTTTCGTCGATCCCTCGCGTTTCGACGAAATCGTGGCCGGTCTGACACGAGCCGGCGCGGGCTCGAAGCGGTTTCGCATTACGTTCGACAAACTCGGCGCGTTTCCGCACGAGCGTAGACCGCGCGTTATTTACGTCGGGGCGCGCGATCAAGGCGCGGGCTTCCGTAACCTGGCGAAAAGCGTCCGGAAAACCTTCGCCGAGATGGGCTTCGAATTCAAGGAGGATGCGGTTGCGCACGTCACCATCGCCCGTGTCAAGGAAGCCAAACGTCCGCTTCCGCTCGTCGAAGTCGCACCGACGGCGGTGGAAATCCAAGGGCTCGCGCTCTTCGAGTCGCTGCCGGATCCCGCGCGAAAAACCTCGCGCTACGAAATCGTCGCCACCGCAGCGCTTTAGCGCAATTTGATCAGCCGCTTACCTTCCGCGGCACCGTTTGACGAGACTGCCGGCGCAGGCTGGTCGGGTTGCGAAGCTTGCTGCGAAGCTGCGGGCACGGCCGCATAATCCGGCACTGCGCCGGACGCAACTCGCCCACGATAATCCGCAATTGCAACCTGCAGCGCTTCGAGCGCCCGCTCCGGATAATCTTTCTTCTTCTCCGGGTAGCCGTCGAGCTCGCGCTCGATGTCGCCCGCCGTAATCGCCGCAGCCTGATCGACCGTTTTTCCCTTCGCCAGCGCCACAACGAGGCTGCAAGTCGCGGTTCCAAAGCCGCATCCGGTCGTGAAATACGAGATGTCCTCGATCACCGCACCCGGCCCGACCCTCAGGAAGAAATTATACATGTCGCCGCACGAATCGCTGAAGTACTCGCCGCTTGCTGTCGGGTTCTCCATCGTGCGAAAACCGGTGCGCTCTTCGACCAATCGCTGAAACTTCGGAAAATCCACTGCTACTTATAATCTCCGTTTTGACGAAGCCCTAAGCCGCGTTCCGGAAGCTTTTGTTTCAGGCCCTTTGGGAGTGCTGCAAGTGAAGCCTCCAACTTTCCCGCAAAAGACAGGATGTCGTACTTCCTTTGGTGTTGCGGGAAAGTGGCGGAGCAGGAGCGCCACAGGATGTGGCGCGACGAGCGTCTTCGCGGCAGCATTCCCAAAGGGCCTGAAACAAAAAGTGTCACGACCGAACCACTTCAGGGCGCAGCTCAAAGCGGCACTCCTTCCCGCCGTGCGCGAGGGATTCGGTCTGGCTATGCTGGCCGCCGAGCGTTTTATCCATTACGTCGTGGATCACTCGGCAGACCTCAGGATGCTCCTTCGCGGCGCTCGAGTACGGACAGTTGTGCTCGTGCAGTTCGAAGCCGCCATCGATCAGGCTGTACTCGGCCACGACGCCGCTCTTGCGCAGCATTTCGGTGAGCTGCGCGACTCGTTGCTCGGGATCGCTTGCGGTCACTGCCAAACGGGCGCGCTCGACTGCTCGCTGCGAAAGACCGTCGAAGACGCGCTTGACGCCGGCCGGCCCGAACTGCGCCCGCAGCTCGCGCAGCACCGCCGTGAGCATCTTGTCGTACCCCTGTGGAAAGAGCTTCTCGGCATCGTGCGTTAAGGAAAATTCGTACGTCGGCTTGGTCGGCCCGCGCCGCACCGAGGTCTCGGCGACCAGAGCATCGCGCTCCAGGACCATCAGCTGCTGGCGCACCGCATTGGGCGAAAGGCCGAGCGAGCGAGCCAAATCGGTGGCCGAAGCCGAGCCGCGGCGCCGCAACTCGCTCACAATCTTTCCGCGAGTCGTCTGAAAGAACCGGTCGGCGTGCATCTAGGCGCATATTATCACGGATGCTGCGAGATAGTAAAGTTTCTCCTTGACTTTCTAAGACTGGCTCGGCTACGATAAATCGCATGCCCGACCAAGGCCTTCGTATCGCCGATCTCCGGTGCCGAGTCGCCGGCAACGAGATCTTAAAGGGAATCGATCTTACCGTCGAGCCGGGGCTCGTTCACGCGCTGATGGGGCCCAACGGAAGCGGTAAATCAACGCTTGCGTTCTCGCTGACCGGCCACCCCCACTACGAGGTGACGGGCACCGTGGAGCTCGACGGCGAGGACTTGCTCTCCTTGACGCCCGACAAGCGAGCACGTGCCGGCCTCTTTCTTTCCTTTCAATACCCCGCCTCGATTCCGGGAGTGAGGGTGGCCAACTTCTTACACGCGGCCCGTCAGGCGGAAAAGTCGGGCGATCTGCCGCCTGCGAAGTTTCGCGCCCTTCTGCTCGAGAAGATGGACCAACTCGGCATCGACCCGTCGTTCATGGGACGTTATCTCAACGACGGCTTCTCGGGAGGCGAAAAGAAACGGCTCGAGATGCTGCAGCTTGCCGTGCTCGCACCAAAATACGCCATCATGGATGAAACCGATTCCGGTCTCGATATCGACGCGCTCAAAGACGTCGGCAACTGCATCGCAGCGCTGCGGGAGAGTTCCGAGGGAAGTGCGATGGGGTTGCTCATCATCACGCACTATCCGAGGATTCTCCAGTACGTGATTCCGGACGTCGTTCACGTGATGATCGATGGGCGCATCGTCGAGACCGGCGGACCCGACCTCGCGCATCGCATCGAGCGCGAAGGTTATGACAAGCTTCGCGAACAGGCTGCAGCGGCGGCGCTGGGGACGGGTGCTGCTGTCTAGCACCGCCGCGGCCGTAACGACCCAACCGCCCGAATTGTACGAACGGCTTGCCGCATTTGACGACGCGCTGATCGCGACCGGCCGGCGGCGGATGGCGCTCGACCGATTCTTTGCGCTTACCAGCGGGCGCGAGAAGCCGGGGCGGTTCTGGCGGATCGACTACGAGTCGATCGTTCCCGACGCGCGGGCGATCGACATCGCCGAGTTGGCACCCTCGATCGAAAATAGCGATCCGGCCGTTGCCGTGCTCGACCTTTCGACGGCGGCACGCGAGCATCCCGAGCTGCTCGGTCGCGCGTTCGACACCACGGGTATCAGCGTCACAAAGTTCGGCGCGCTTGCCAACGCCTTTGCCGGTCGCGGGGTTTTTATCCACATTCCGCCCGACCATGCTTGCGACGAACCGATCGTGCTTCGCTATAACGTCCAGGCCGGTGCGGCGATTTTTCCCTGGAACGTCGTCCTCGCCGAGCGCGGCGCTCGCGTAACGATCGTCGAACATCTTGCGGCTGACGCGAAGGCGTTTATTTGCGGTGCGACCGAGATCGTCGCCGAAGAACATGCGGACGTGTCGTACGCGACGCTCCAGCAAGCCGGCGAAGGAACCCGGGTGATCGTACAACGTGCGGCGCGTCCCGGCCGCGACGCGCGCGTGGCGTGGGCGTCCGCCGAGCTTGGCGGCGAGCTCGCCGCAGGCGAGATTCGGGTTGCAATCGATCATCCCGGCGTGGACGCGCGCGTAACCGCGCTCTTTTTTCCGCGAGCTTCCCAGCATGTTGACCTCGTCAGCACGGTCGAGCACGCCGCCGGCGAGTCGACCTCGGAAACGCTCGTGAAATCTGCAGCGCGCGATCGCGGTCAGGCGCGCTTTCTCGGCAACATTCGGATTGCGCCGCACGCGCAGGGAAGCGACGCGCGCCTTCGCGACGATGCGCTCTTGCTCTCGCCCACGGCACACGTCGATTCCGTGCCGGCCCTCGAAATCGGAGCCAACGACGTAAAAGCCTATCACGGCGCGACCGTCGGCGCGATCGATGCCGAGCAAATTTTTTATATGGCGAGCCGCGGAATCGAAAGAGCGGCGGCGGAGCGCATGATCGCCCTTGGATTCTTTGAGCCCGCCGTCGAGCGTTTTCCCTCGTCGAGCTTGCGCGACGAAATCCGCGCCGCGCTTGCACAGAAGCTCTCGTGACGCGGTCGACTACGGGCCTTCGGGCGCGCCCGCAGCCCGATGAAAAAGTCGAGCGAATCATCGCAGACTTTCCGATTCTCGCGCGGCCGACGTCGCGCGGAAAGCGGCTGGTCTACTTAGATTCGGCAGCGACGTCGCAGAAGCCCAGAGCGGTAATCCAAGCCTTGGTCGATTACTACGAGCAATACAACGCGAACATTCACCGCGGAGTCTACGAGATCGCCGCGCGAGCCACGGCGGAGTTCGAGGAAGCCCGCGTCAAGCTTGCGCGCTTCATCGGGGCGAACGTACCCGAAGTCGTGTGGGTTCGCAACACCACCGAGGCCATCAATCTGGTGGCGTATTCCTGGGGCAATGCCAACCTGCGCGCCGGCGATGCGATTCTGCTCACGGAGCTCGAGCATCATTCCGATCTCGTTCCGTGGCAGCTGCTGGCGCAACGAAGCGGCGCCGAGCTGCGGTTCATTCCGGTCGACGACCGGGGCTTGTACGTGCTCGACGATTTGGACGAGCTGCTCGACGGCTGCAAGCTGGTCGCGCTCGCGCACGTCAGCAACACGCTCGGCACGATTTTTCCGTTAGCGACGGTCATTCCGCGGGCCCACGCCGCCGGAGCGGTCGTTTTGGTCGACGGGGCCCAGGGTGCGCCGCACCTTCCGGTCGACGTTAAGACACTCGACGCAGACTTCTATACCTTCAGCGGACACAAGATGCTGGGGCCGACCGGAATCGGCGTGCTTTACGGCAAGCACGCGCTGCTCGAGGCGATGCCGCCGTTCTTCTCCGGCGGGGACATGATCCGCAAGGTCGAGTACGCGCACACGACCTTCAACGATCCACCCAGAAAATTTGAAGCCGGTACCAGCAACATCGCCGACGCCATCGCTTTCGGAGTTGCGGTCGAATATTTGGAGCACGTGGGTATGGAGTGGGTGCGGGAACACGAGCGCCGGCTGACGGCATATGCTCTCGACCGGCTGGCCGGGCTCGAGACGCGCGGTCTGGCAATTTACGGTCCGCGCGACGCCGGCAAGATCTCAGGCGTCATCTCATTCAATTTGGCCGACGTTCACGCCCACGACCTGGCCTCGATCTTGGATACCGAAGGCATTTGCATTCGAGCAGGCCATCACTGCACCATGCCGCTGATGGAAAAAATGGGTTGGGCTGCCACGGCTCGCGCTTCCTTCTACATTTACAACACCGAAGCGGACGTCGACGCGCTGTGCGCAGGGATCGAAAAAGCGGCGCGCATCTTTGGTATCTGACACCTTCGTGGACGATTTTTACCGCGATTACATCCTCGATCACTACCGTCACCCGCGCAACTTCGGCAGCTTGGACCGTTTCGACGCCCAAGCCGAAGACTTGAACCCGCTCTGCGGCGATCAGATCCGGATGCAGCTCAAGCTCGATGACGGCGTCGTCAGCGACGTTCGTTTCTCGGGCAAGGGATGCGCGATTAGCCAAGCGGCGGCGTCGATGCTCACCGAGCGCATCAAGGGGATGAAGCTTTCGGAGATTGCCAAGCTCTCCAAAGACGTCGTTCTCGAGGACGTTGGCATCGGAATCAGCCCCACACGGATGAAGTGCGCGATGCTCGGGCTACGCGTTCTGCGCAGCGCTGCGATCGGACGGATTGCCGGCTGGCCCGACGAGGAGTGACGCGGGCAGTCAAGCCGTATTACACCCTCTTATATCTTCACGTACGTGTGGCTCGTGATCAGTAAACCGGACGAGCTCTGCTCGACGGTAAACGTCAGGTAGTATTCGCCCGTCGGAGTCTGCACGTCGGCGTTCACTTGATACTGATGGGCGCTGAGGTTTTGCGACGCAACCGATTCGATGCGCGATTGCGCGTTGACGAAAGTTTCAGTCGGTAGACCGCTGGCGAGATAGGTCGTGGCCATCGCTCGATCGCCGCGCTGCAGCGCGCCGAGATACGAGCGGACAACGGTCACGGGCAGGTTGTTATTCGCGGCCACGGTTACCGGCGGCGAAGTGGCTGCCGGCGCGACCGCGGCTACCTGCGTCGAGGTCGCCACGGGCGCCGAGTTCGTTACCGGCCGGGAGGTCGCTGCCGAGTGCGCCGCCACCACATGCTCGGGCGCGGCCGAAGGTACCGCCCTCGCGTGCCCAACGGGCTTCGCCGGTGACGGTTGCAGCTTTGGCGAGGCCGTGGGAACGGGCGTTGATACGGGCGTGGGACTCGCGGCGGGCGTGACCGTCGGAGCAGGCGACGTCAAAACCGGCTGCGGCGTTGCAGCCTGCGCGGGCAGCGCCGCAACCGTCGGCGCGCTGCGTGCCGCGCTGCTGGTTCCTCCGAAGAAGTGCGCGAGCGCACCCCCCAACAGTAATCCGGCCAAGATCACGACGAGCACGAGTGGAAACAAAGGTAGTCCCCCCCTTCGCGGTGAGCTGTCATCGGAACGGCGACGGCGCGGAGGCTCGTTCAAACGCGAAGCCGCTGCGCGAGCGCGTCGCGAAGCGAAGCGGGCAGTGCCGAAACGAGATCCGGGCGCTGCTCGACGAAAATCGTCGTCGCTTCTTTCAGTAAGTCTGGGCTGGTGCGCGCGTACGCAAGCAATGCACTGACCGCAGCGCCTTCGCTGTTCGCGATGCGCTCGAGCGTGGTACCGGCGCCCTCGGCGGCATCTTCGGACGACTCTCCGCGATCGCGAAATGCCGCAAATAGCGCCTCGACGAATTCGCGCGTGGCCTCGGGAGGCATCGTTGAAAGCTCGCGGTCAAAGAAGGCGGCGAGATCGGTCTCGTTCATCTTTGCCAGCAGCTTTTCGACTGCGCCCACCAGCATATCGGCGGGTACGTTCCCGAAGGACATTCGCCGAATCATTTATCCCCGTCGGCAGGCAGCTCCTCGATGCGGCAGAAAATGACGGCTGATGATCCGCGTGAAGGTCCCGCTCGACCTCCATGCCGTCGCAGCCGGCGGCTCTGGAGCCTTCGCGCTCGCCACTCCGCTGCGCGTCCGCGATCTGCTCGCGTTTGCCGTACGCGAAGCGCTGGGCACGCGAGCGCCGCAGGATAAGTTCTCGCGCAGCATCGCGCGCACGCTGGCGGGCCTGAGCGGGGGCGACTTCATCGTCGACGTCGACGGCCGCGGTTACGCCGATCCCGACGCCGTCATCGTCTGCAGCGGCACGGCCGACGTCCGGTTCTTCCTGACCCAGCGCCGTCGCGCGGGGATTCACCGCCGGTAAGTCCTGCCCTTGCGGCGAGTGCTACTGTAGAATAAAGCAGTTTTCGCCCGCAAGAAACGGAGCTCGACATCAAACTCAGCGTTGTCCTGGTTGCCGCGTTTTTCTCGGTAACGCGACCCGTTTATGCCGATCTCCAATACGAGACTTCGGGACAGGACGTTTATCGGATCCAGCCCGCAGGCGCCTTTTCGCGCGTTTCCTACGACGGCAGCGAGAGCTTATCCGTGCGGGAAGAGGGAAAGTCTTGGCGCTTTCACGCGCACGCTCGTTACACCCGAATCGGTCCCGACGGTAACGACCGGGGCGAGGCGGACTTCGTCCAGATTCAGCTCCCCGACGGCAGCTTCGAGGATCGCAGCGACGACGACCCCGACTTCTTGACGATCCTCAACCAGCCGTTTGCGGTCCGGCTCGACGCAGCGACTTTGCGCGACCTGCGCGCGCTGCGCGGGCGGGTGCCGTTTTCGGCAACCTCGCCGCTCGGAGCGGAATCGGTTCTCCGCGGATTCCTCCGGCCCGGCACCGGCGGCCCGATTTCGGGACGGCCGACGGTCGCGGTGCGATTTGAAGCCGAGGGGACGATGAACGGCCCGCTACCGGGAGATACGACGGCGCTCGTCACCGGCAACATTCGCATGGACGGAACCGCCTATTACGCGCTCGAGAGCGCGATGCTGATGGCGCTCCGCGTAACGCTTACGCTCGACGCGCAACTCGCGCAAAGCGGCACGGCTGCAGCAGTGCCGCTGCATATCGTCTACGTCCGCTCGATTCGAGTCGCGCCTAGAACGCCCCCACGAGCTCCACTTGCAAAGGGTGACGGAACGGCTGCTCGCGCAACTCCGTGAGCGGCGTGAATGCGAGATGGTTCTGATGACAATCGATCAGCATCTCGATCCCGCGCTTGACGCAGCCGGTCTCCTCGACGTACTTCGCCAACTTCTTTTTGAAATAGGCGCGCGGATCGCGTAAGACCTTCGCGTAGTACGGATCCTCGGTCAAGCCGGCCGGATCAACTCCGTCGCCGGGAACTAGCCACACGAACCACGGATCTTCGCTCTGGCGATACCCGATCAGCGCAAGCGGAATGGCTCGCGCCGAGTTAAGGTCCGGCAAGAAGCTGCACATGGTGTATGCGTCCAACGAAATCTCCGTAGGGTCGAGGGCTTGATGCATAGACCGTACTCTCCTTACTTTTGTGACGAAGGCACAAAGAAAAACCGCTTATCTCGGTATGAGCGAAGCGGTTTTAGGACGTTTCCGGGCTTGACGCCCGAGCAAAAGCGGCATGGCGTTGCTTTAGGAACGCCTGCAGAATCCCCTGCGTTCGACGCTGTCATCTTAGGCCACCGATGTTGTCATCCTGAGCGGAGCGCCGCAGGCGCGCAGTCGAAGGGCGAAGGGCCCTGCGTGCGACGCTGTCGTCGGGGCCGCCCTGGAGGCGGCGCTCAGGAGTTTTCGATGCCGGCGTGAAACCACGGCCTGAGCAGTGGTGGTTCGGTGCACTGTATGAGCGCGATCGCACCACTCCTTACGGGAGTACACGTGCCGTCAGCTATGACGCCCGGACGACCCGCGGCCATGCGGTCTTCGGCGGATTCCGCCCCGAGCGTGATGAGTTTCGAGAGGATCGTCGACGACTACCAGCGACGGCTTTATGGCTTCGCGCTACGCATGACCGGCAACCGCGAAGACGCCGAAGAGATCGTCCAGGACGCATTCGTCCGCGCCTACCGTGCGCTCGGCAAGATGTCGGACCAGCAGCGCGCCGAGCTCCGTCTCCAGCCGTGGCTTTACACGATCACGCTAAACGTGACCCGCAATCGCCTTCGCAGTAAACGCCCTTCGAACGTGGCGCTCGACGCGCTCGCGGACCCCGACGCAATCTTACGGGAGTCCAACGAAGGGCCGCCCCAGCCCGAGGCAATCGTCGAGCAGAACAGCGAGATTGCGCTCGTCGAGCGGGCGCTCTTGCAACTGCCGATGCATCTGCGCGCGGCCGCGACGCTGCGTTTCATCGAGGGACGCAGCCATCCGGAGATCGCCGAAATTCTCAACCAGCCGATCGGGACGGTAAAGTCCCACGTCCACCGGGCGGTGCGCATCCTGCGTCGCATCCTGGGCCCGCAGATCGGACGATTCAGCTCTGAAGGAGTCCCGTTACATGCGATGTCGTGACGTAGAGGCGCTGTGGGACGAGCTTCGCGGCGAGTGTCAAGCCTCGCTCAAGGAGACCGTCAACGGCCATTTGCGCGCTTGCCCATCCTGCCAGGTGATGTACGAACAATACGAGGGCGTGGCGTATTGCCTGTCCTGCCTTCCGCTGCCCCAGCCATCGTGCGACTTGGCAAAGAAGGTCATCCAGCATATCGCGGCGCTCAAGGGCAAGCTCTCTGCGCCGATCGTGCTCTCGGCGGTATCGACGCCGGTCGGCCGTCTTTACGTCGGCTTCAAGGCCGATCGGATCGTTTACGTCAGTCTCGATACCGGAGAGTCTCCCCACGAGGTGGCCGAGCGCGCGCAGCGGCGTCTGCATCGACGTGTCGTGCGCGGCGACGCACCCGCCTGGGTCGTGCGCGCGCTCGACCGGTACTTCAATACATGGACGGTCGACGACGCGACCGTCGATATCAGCGATCTGACGCCGTTCGAACAAGCCGCGCTGCGTGCGGCCGCTCGGATACCTCCCGGCGAGGTGCGCTCGTATGCGTGGGTCGCGATGCAAATTGGCCGGCCGAAAGCCGCGCGCGCCGTCGGCAGAGTCATGGCGCGCAATCCGTTGCCCTTCCTTTTTCCGTGCCATCGCGTCGTCGACTCGTCGGGCGATCTCCACAACTATTATTACGGCGTTGAGATGAAAGCTCGGCTTCTCGAGATGGAGGGCTACCGCCGTTAGACGCCAACCTTAACAAAGGTGGACCCTCGGATCGCGGCCATTCCCGACGTTCATGGCCACGCAAAGGGCGAGCATCGCCCATACTCCGAGGAGCGGCCCATCGCGTATTCCGCGCGAATGCTTTTTCTTTGGTTCTATCACGCATGCCGCCGCGCGTCGCCGCGCTTCTTGATGGTTGCGGACCATGCGAACTACTTAACGTTCGAGGACCCCGGGGCCGTCAATACCGTGCGCCGCGCCCTGAAGCTCGCGCAGGCCGGCGATCTCCTGGGAGCGGCCGAAACTGCCGGGGTTGACATCGCTCACGCGGCCGTCGTTTCCGAGGGTCTGCGCAGAGGTATGCGCTTCTCCATTGGAGCGGAGATGGACAACGACCCGCGCGCGCGTCCCGACGCCCAAAACATTATCGACGCGATGCGGCCCGACGGCATCATCCGCTCCGTGCACTTCGTGCCGATCACCCACCCGGAAAAGGGCGCCGATTGGCTGTGGCCGTTCGACAACGACGAGTTCAGCTCGCTCTACGAAACGGTAGAAATTGACAAACTTTGGGAGCTGTACATCGCAAAGCTTCTGGACGATCTCGAAAAGCTGCCGGCGCAGATCGTCGGCCATTTTTACGCGCCCGCAACTTTGGGACGGTGGCCGGCGCATAAGAAGCTCGACGACTACGAGGACCGGATGCTCGACGTCGCCCATCGCCGAGGCTTAGCCGTCGAGGTCAACACGCGTTTTCTCTATCGCGATCACCCCGAGGACCGAAAGAAAAAGTACCTGGAAGCCAACGCGAGGCTGATTCGCAAAGCCAGGGCGCGCGGCGTCGGGATAGCGGTCGGCTCCGACGCGCACAGCCCAAAAGATCAGGGCAACGGATTCGACCTGGTGCTCAAGCTGCTCGACGAAGCCCGCATCAACGAAGTGGTCTTCCCCGTCGGAGGCCGGCTGGCGCGAGTCGCCCTGCGCGCCACGCGGGAGCATCTCGAAGCGCAAGCGCAAGCGCGACGCCAGCCCGCCGCGCCGGGAAGCAGCATTACGGGCTACGGCCGCGCCGAGCTCGGCCTTCCGGAGCAGATCGAGGCCGCCGGTTTGCGCGCCGGCCGCGCGACGCGCGCCGCTGGACCAAAGAAACGCGCGAGCGATTCGGCGCGAACGACCAAACGCCCAGCTCAAGCTGCCGGCACCGGCACGTCCCGCCGCAGCGCGGAGTCTTCGTCGTCTTCAACCAAGGCAAAAGCTGCGCGGAGTAAGTCGGCATCGAGGAAAAGCAAAGCGGCTCGCGCCAGGCCGGCTGCTAAGAAGCGCGCGGCCGGCGGGAAAGGGAAAAAGCCCCGGCCGGAACGACCGGCCCGGAAAAAGCCAAGCGCGAGGGCTCTTACCGGCAAGACGTCGCCCAGAAAGACGGGCGCCAAGAAGACGGCGCCCAAGAAAAAGGCAACAAAAAGGCCTACGAAGCGCAGTGCGCCGAAGCCGATGCGGCGCAAAGCCGGGTACGCGAAGAAGAGCGTCAAAAAGAAAAAGACCGCCGCGAAGCGCGGCTAGCCAGCACTTTCGATAGGGGACAGCAATTTGGCGGAAATTGAGCGCCTACGGAATATCGCTTTCGTCGGACCGCACCACGCCGGCAAGACGACGCTCGTGGAGACGATTCTCGCCCACACGGGCGCAATCGGGCGGCGGGGCACCATCGCCGACGGCACCACCGTTACGGATCACGAGCCGGAGGACACGGCTCATCTTCAGTCGACAACGGCCGGACTCGCGCATGCGCCGGGGGGCGGGATCGACATCACGATCGTCGATACGCCCGGATTCGTCGATTTCTTTGAAGAGACGAAGCAAGCGCTGGCGGGCGTTGACGCCGCCATCGTGGTCGTGGAAGCCGATCCCGGCCGCGTCGTGCAGACGCAAGCGATCGTCGACCATCTGGAATCGACCCACATGCCGCACATCTTCGTCGTCAATAAGATGGACCGTCCCGGCGCAGACTTTCCTCAAACGCTCGCCGCGCTGCAAGACGCCTACGGGCGCCACGTCGTCGCCGAGCAACTGCCGTTAGGAAGCGCCGAGCACTTCAGCGGCTACGTGGACCTAGCGGAGATGAAGGCTTATCGCTTTGCCGTGCAAGCCGGCGGCGCGCTTTCCGAAAGTCAAGAAGCGGTGCCGGCCGACTCGCAGGAGCACGCCCAGCGCATGCACGTCGAATTGCTCGAAGCGATCGCCGACTTCGACGATCATCTGATGGAAGAGCTGCTCGAAGGCATCGAGCCGCCGCTGGATGAGATCGAACGCGATCTCTGCAGTGAATGCTCGCACGACCAAGTCGTTCCGGTGCTCGTGGCCGCGGGCGCTTCGGGCGCGGGCGTCGCCGCGATCGTGCGCGCCATCGAAAAGTGGTTCCCGTCGCCGTTGCATGCACCCCATCTCGATGCGGAGGGACGTCCTATTCTTCCCGACCCGAACGGTCCCGTTGTGGCGCGGGTCGTCAAAACTTCAATCCATCCGCAAAGCGGCAAGTTGTCCATCGTGCGGGTGCTTTCGGGAACCATCAAATCCGACGCAACGCTCACCAACATCAGCAAGCGCGACGAGAAGGTTCGCCTCGGCGGCCTCTATCGTCTCCAGGGCAAGAAACAAGAGGCCATCGCGGAGGCCGGCCCGGGATCGATCGTCGCTCTCGGCCGCCTCGACACCGTGTCGACGGGCGACACGCTCACCTCGAACGGCCATAAGGTCCTGCTGACCCAAGTTGCGGTCGCCGAGCCCGTTTTTGCGGTTGCGATCAAGCCAAAGGAGCGAATCGACGAGGCCAAAATCTCGCAGATGCTCGCGCGCATCGTCGACGAGGATCCGGCGCTGCGTCTGGAACGCGCCGACGTAACGCACGAACTGCTCCTGCTGGGCAGCGGCGAGCAGCACGTTTCGATCGCCGTCGAACGCCTGGCCCGCAAATACAAGGTCGAAGTCGAAACGGCCGCGCCCACGATTCCATATCAGGAGACGATCACCGGCCCAACCGAGATTCATTCCCGGTACAAGCATCAAACCGGTGGACACGGGCAGTTCGGAGACGTTTGGCTCCGCTTCGAACCCCGCGAGCGGGGCGCGGGCGTCACGTTCCAAGAGAAGATCGTCGGCGGCGTCGTACCTCGGCAGTTCATTCCGGCCGTCGAGAAGGGAGTGCGCGAAGCGCTCACGCACGGCCCCAGCGGTTATCCGGTGACGGATTTACACGTCACGCTGTTCGACGGTCAGTATCACGACGTCGATTCGAGCGAGCAGTCGTTCAAAACCGCAGCGGGCATGGGCGTGCGCGAAGCGCTTCCGAAGTGCAATCCGGTCGTCCTCGAGCCGATTGCGCAGGTTCAGGTGACCGTGCCGACGTCGTACACGTCGACGGTGATTCAGCAGCTCACCGGAAAGCGCGGACAGATCCTTGGCATGAACCCTGCCGAACGCGCCGGCTTCGACATCGTCGAAGCCTACGTACCGGCCGTCGAGCTCTCGCGCTATATCACCGAACTTCGAACCGCGACCCAGGGACGCGGCACGTACAGCTGGCGCCACGAACGCTACGATCCTGTCCCGGGCAACCGGGTCGCGCCGAAAGCAGCAGTCTGAAGCGACTAGGCCGGCGCACGCGTTGGACCCAATACGCGGTGCTTCGAAGACGCCCGTCGCTCGCATCCTGCTCGCTCCTGCTCGCCCATTTTTTCCGGAGAACGAAGTTTTGAAGACCACATCCGTGTGGTGCCGGAAAAAACTGGACGCTTCTCAGCGCCGCGTATTGGGTCCAACGCGTGGGCTTGCCCTTCTTCTGTTGGCGGTGGCGGCGTGCACAAAGGTTGGCAACGGGCCGATCGGCGGTCGCCATTCGTGGACGCAAGCCGGGGTTTTGCGCGTCGCCGTGCAAAGCGATTTCAAGAATCTGAATCCGCTGCTCAACTCGAACACGACCGACGTCTTCGTCGAGCGGCTGATGTTCGAGCCGCTGCTCACGGCCGATCCAAAAGGCAATCCGCTACCCATGCTGGCGACGCAAGTGCCCAGCATCGAGAACCGCGGCATTAGCGCAGACGGCCTGACCGTCACCTATCACCTGCGCCGCGGCGTTAAGTGGAGCGACGGCGTGCCCGTGACGTCGCAGGACGTTAAGTGGACGTGGCAGGCGATCATGAATCCGAATAACAACGTCGTGTCGCGACACGGCTATGACGCGATCGCCGCGATAGCGACGCCCGACCCTTACACGGTCGTGGTGCGCTTGAAGCAACGGTTTGCGCCTTTCGTCGATACGTTCTTTGCGGAAAGCGACCAGCCGTACATGATCGCGCCGGCACACCTGCTCGCCAAGTATCCGAACATCAATCAAGTTCCGTTTAATAACGCGCCGACGGTCAGCGACGGCCCATTCAAGTTTGCCGAGTGGATTCACGGCGACCACGTTTCGGTCGTCAGGAACGACGCTTTTTTCTTGGGGAGACCGCGTTTGAACCGGGTGGACGTGCGGATCGTGCCCGACGAGGAGACGGCCGTCAACCTCTTGAGATCGCATAATATCGACTATATTTTTCAGGCTTCCATCGAGAACTACGAAGCGCTGCGACATGCTTCCGACGTCCACATCGTGTGGGTGAACGTCAATGGATACGCCTACATGCAGCTCAATCTCGCACGCCCATTCCTCAAGGACCCCCGCGTTCGCACGGCACTCGCCTACGCGGTCGACAAGAACGAGCTGGTACGGACGCTGGCTTTTGGGACCCAGACCGTTGCGACGGCAGACATCCCCGATTGGATGTGGGCGTTCAATCCGCACCTTCGATCGTATCCGCACGACCCGGGGCAGGCTCGCGCGCTCTTGCGTGAAGCCGGATGGGCCCCGGGACCCGACGGCATCATGCAAAAAGGCGGTCAGGCTCTCTCGCTCGTTCTCGTGACGAACAACTCCAGCGCGACCCGGCGACGTGAGTCCCTCGAGGTCCAGGCGATGCTTCGCGAGGTCGGCATCGAGACGGAGGTGAAAAACTATCCGGGTGACGTGCTGTACGCTCCCGCGGGAATGGGCGGCATCTTGCAGCTCGGAAGGTTCGATCTGACCGTCAGCGGATGGTACGCCGGGATCGATCCGGACGACAGCACGCAATTTACTTGCGAGAATTTCCCCCCGAGCGGCTACAACTATTCGCGGTATTGCAGCGCACAAATGCAAACCGCGCAGGCGATCGCACTAACGCATTACGACCGCGCCACGCGCAGAGGCGCGTACTACGAGATCCAGCAGCTGCTCCTTCGCGATAATCCCGCGCTCTTCACGTACTGGTACCGGCAGATGGAGCCGATCAGCGACGATTTCCGCGGGTTCGATCCCAATCCGGTCGTTGAATCGTGGAATGCGTGGCAATGGAGCATCTAGCGCTTCCGGAGCTTAACTGGCTGCGCAAAGTCATCGCGGAACGGGCGCTGACACGAGGCGATTATCTCCTCGCCGGAGGAGCGCGCAGCGATTACTACATCGACAAGTTCAGGCTGTTCTCCGATCCCTACGTCTTGCGGCGGATCGCGCGCCTTTTTACGCCCATCGTTGCAGAGCTCAATCCGGATCTGATCGCAGGGACCGAGCTCGGCGGCGTGGTCGTCGCTACGGCGGTTTCGCAGTTGACCGGCCTGCCGCTGCTGGCCGTACGAAAGAAACCCAAAGCCTACGGCGCCTTTGCCAACGAATACGTGGAAGGCCCGTACGCTCCGGGCCAGCACGTGCTCTTGCTCGAAGACGTCGTGACGGAAGGCGGCGAGCTGCTTGCCGCAGCATCGCGCCTGCGACAGCTCGACCTGCGAGTGACGCCTTACGCCGTGATCAGCCGAGGGCTCGCGCCGGTTCGCGCGTTAATTCAATTCTCGCTCCCAAGTGACGAGCCCAAAACAGAGAACTGATCGCCGTCCGCCGCTGCAATCACGGGGCCGTCGAACTGAGTTCGCGCCGCCGCGACGAGCGCTTCCGGTGAGTACGCCGCGCCAAAATGGGTAAGCGCGAGACGGCCCGCGCCGGCGCGCTGCGCCATGGCTCCGGCCTCCTGCGCCGACGAGTGACCGCGCTTGCCCGTCTCCGAACCCAGTCCAAGCGCCGCTTCGCACAGGAAAAGCGAGGTATTTGCGGCGAGCTCGACGACCGCGTCGCATGGAGCGGTGTCGGCCGAGTAGGTTATGCTTGCGCCGTGGCACTCCGCGCGGACCGCGTAGGCCGTGACGTAATGGCGCGTGCGGCGGAACGTCAATCGCAAATCGTTCACTTCGAGCGGCTGCGATGGGTCGTATTCGGCGACTTGATACGCGACGTCGAAAAAATCCGGCGGCGCGTCCGGCGCAACCGCGCGTCTTAGCGCCTCGAGCGCGGTTCGGCCTCCGGGCGGGAGCCAAAGCGGAAGGCGCGCCTTACGAACGAGCGGACCATACTTCAGGCCGTACCGCAGCGGAACGAGATCGAAGAAGTGATCGGCATGCATGTGCGAAACGACGATCGCGTCGATCGACGGATACTCGATCGCAAGCTGGAGCTTCGCGAACGCGCCCGAGCCCAGCTCCAACACGACCGCAGCGTCGCGGCTGCGAACGAGATAGCAGCTGCATGCGCCGCCCGGCCGCGGCATTGCCGGACTCGAGCCGACGACTCGAACGCTTAAGAACTCCCCGGCAGCGATGCAAGCACCTCCTCGGCGTGCTCGTCGACCCTTACCTTCGGCCAAACCTTGACGATCTTTCCCTGTCCGTCGATAAGGAACGTCGAACGAGCGTTGACGTCCATGGCCCGATAGAGTTTGGACTCGGTATCCGCCAGCAGCGTGAACGGTATCGAAAACTTCTTCTTGAAGCGCTGGTGCGATTCGACCGAGTCGCGGCTGACGCCCACGATACGCGCGTTCTTCTGCTTGAACTGATGGTAAACGTCGCGAAATTGCGATGCTTCGCTCGTGCATCCGGGCGTGTCGTCCTTGGGATAGAAATACAGAACCAACGGTCCACCGAGCAGATCGGTCGTCGTCACCGAAACTCCGGCATCGTCGAGCAGCGTCACAGCGGGAAGTCGATCGCCTTCGCCAAGCATTTTTCGGCCTTTCCTAGAACTCCGAAGGAAGTGTTTGAGCCTCATCCATTGGCCGAGCGCCTCATCGAACGCCTGCAGGACGAGCCGCGCGGCTGCATTCTCGATTTCGCCTCGGGCAGCGGACGCAACGGCCACGCGCTGCGCCAAGCCGGATTTACGGTAGTCGCCGTGCCGGACGATGCCGCCGCCGGCACCGAGGCTTTGGCGAACGTAACGCGGCGATTTGCAGCCGTCGTGTCCTCGCATGGGCTGCTCCACGGCAACCTGGAATCGATTTCCGCTCGCCTGCGCGCGATCGCGCAAGCGCTGGAGCCGGGCGGATTGCTCTATGCTACGTTTGGATCGACGCGAGACGCCCGCTTCGGCCAAGGCGAGCGTATCGACGACTGGACGTTCTCGCCCGCGCACGGCGACGAGCGGGGGGTCGCGCACGCGTATTTCGATCGCGAGCTCCTGCTCGCGCTGTTGCGGCTTGATTTCGAAGTGGAATCGCTCGAGTTGCGAAACGTCGACGACGTCGCCGGACGGTGGGCGCACTCAACGCAAGCGCTGACCGGCGCGGCCCACTGGTTTGCGGTCGCCCGCAAGCGATGAGACGGATCGTTTATTTCTTGCTGCCGCTCTCGTTTTGCTTAGCTTGCTGCTCTCAAGCCGGCAGCCGTCATACGTCCGGGTCTACGCTCGTTTTCAGCGGCCTCGCAGGCGAGCCGGATTCGCTCAACCCGATGTTTTCCAACGAAGCCGACGAGCTCAACTTCAGCCACCTTTACATGTCGTATCTGATCGAGAACGACGATCGCGGCAACGCCGTCGGCGAGATTGCGCGGGAAGTTCCCAGCCTCGCCAACGGCGGAATATCGCGCGACGAACGGACGATTACGTACCATCTTCGGCCCGGCCTGCGGTGGCAAGACGGCGCCCCGCTGACGGCACGCGACGTCGTCTTCTCGTATCGCGTTCTCATCGATCCGCGCAACGCCGTCGCGACGCGCGTAGGATACCAGGAGGTGGAGGCGATCCGCGCAACCGATCCGCTGACGGTCGTAATTCGGCTTCGCCGCCGGTTTTCGCCGTTCGCGCAGTACTTCTTTGGACCGCAGGGAGTCGGAGCGCTCATACCCGCTCATCTGCTCGAAGCCACTCCGGTGCTCAATCACGCGGCGTACAACGAGCGCCCGATCGGATCGGGGCCCTATCGCATCGTCGAGTGGCGACACGCCGACAGCATTACGCTGGCCTCGAATGAGTACTACTGGCGAGGAAAACCTCGCATCGATCGCCTCATCTACCGCATCGTTCCCGATCCGAATACTCGCCTCGAGCAACTCCGAACCGGAGAGGCCGACGCCTATTTCGACGTCGACCCACAGCTTCTGCCGCAGGCTCGCACGATCCCGGGTGTCCGGATCGCGCTGACGCCGGTGAACGACTTGCACGTTCTGCGGTTCAACTTACGCGATCCGACCCTGCGCGACGCGCGCGTTCGGCGCGCGATCGCAATGGCAATCGATCGTCAAACGCTGCTGGCGGCGGCGACCCACGGCAGCGGCATTCTCGTCGACGCCGATCAACCAAGCAACGGATGGGCGTACGACCCGAGCACACCACCGATTCCATTCGATCCCACTCGTGCGCGACGGCTGCTCGGTGGCGCAACGCCCGAAATCACGCTCGCAATTTCACCGCAAATCATCAACGGCTCGCAGCTCGTCGCCGCCGTCGTTCAAGAAAACTTGCACCGGATCGGCATCCGCGCGATCGTCAAGCAATACCCCAGCGCGATGATGTATGGACCGGCCAACGCGGGCGGCGTGTTGGCCGGCGGCCGTTTCACGCTCTCCTACGACGGGTGGTGGGTGCTGGGCAGCGATCCCGACGACTCGTGGAACATGGCCTGCAGTCAACGTCCGCCGGCGGGCCTGAACTACTCGTTCTGGTGCGATCCGCGCGCCGATGCCGCGATACGCGATGCGCTGGCAAACGTCGATCGAAAACGGCGCAAGACCGATTACGCGATCGTCCAGCGGGCCATCGTTGCCCAGCTTCCGATCCTGACGCTTTGGCAAGTGCGAATCCCCGACGCATACCGGACGTACGTGCACGGGATCGCGCCGGCGCCGTTCGGCTCGACGTTCTGGAACGCGTGGAGCTGGACGATCTCATCCAACTGACGCTTAACGCGAAGCGAGGCGACGCAGAGCGCTACGTACCGTCGAGGACCGTCTGACCGAGCGCCGGAGCCGTCCTTCGACTCCGCTCCCTGCGGTCGCTTCGCTCAGGATGACACACCTAAGTTCCCTTGCGCCTGCGCGAAGCGCAGTCCGGAGCGAGCGCAGCGAGCGAAGTCGAAGGACGAGCGCCGCCGTCAGCGTTTCGTTGCGATGAGGTCTTGCATCGGGCTGGAAGCGCTGGCGTAGAGCCGTTTTTCCATGCGTCCGGCGAGAAAGGCCTGACGGCCGGCGATCACCGCGTGCTTCATCGCCGCCGCCATGAGCACGGGGTCGCGAGCGCGCGCGATGCCGGTGTTCATCAAGAGAGCGTCGACGCCGAGCTCCATCGCAATCGTAGCGTCGGACGCGGTACCGACGCCGGCGTCGACGACGACCGGTACGCTCGCGCGTTCCTTGATGATCCGAATCGAGTACGGGTTGCATACGCCCAGTCCGCTGCCGATCGGAGCGGCAAGCGGCATGACGGCGACGCAGCCCAGCTCCTCGAGCTGCTTGCACGCGATCGGATCGTCGCCGATGTAGGGTAACACCGCGAACCCGTCTTGTACGAGCTGCTTGGCGGCGGCAAGCGTCTCGATCGTGTCGGGATGCAGCGTCTGCGCGTCGCCGATAACTTCGAGCTTGATGAGATCGGTTTCGAGCAGCTCGCGGGCGAGCTGCGCCGTCAGCACGGCTTCCTTCGCACTGTAACATCCGGCAGTATTTGGCAAAATGGTGTACCGTTCGCGGTCGATGTAGTCGAGCATCGTCTTCCCGTTGGCGTTGTCAAGGCTGATGCGCCGGATCGCGACGGTAACAATTGCAGCGCCGCTGGCTGCGTGCGCGGCCTGCATGACCTCCATCGACGGATATTTGCCGGTGCCGACGATCAGGCGGGAGGCGAACTCGTACTTGCCGATCTTGAAGGCGTCGCCGTTCATGACGTCGCTAGCCTCCCGCAACCGCTTCGATGATCTCGACGCGGTCACCCTCGGAAAGCCGTTGCGTTTCGAACTCGGTCCGCCGTACGACCCGGTCGTTGCACGCCACCGCAATGCCTTTACGCGCCGAACCGAGCAGATCGAGCAGCGCGCTCACGGTCAGTTCGTCCGGCAGCTCGCGGACGCGTCCGTTTATCGTTGCCTTCACGCTCGAGTCATTCGTTCCAAGGCTCGCTCTTCCGTGTCATCCTGAGTCTTTCGAACGGCAAAGCGACCGAGCGAAAACGGTTCGAGCGCCGCGGTCTGGTTGTGCTCGATCGCATCGGCGATCAAGCACGCCGTTGCCGGCGCTAAGAGAATGCCGTTGCGGTAGTGGCCGGTCGCGAGAAAGAATCCCTCGATCGGCGTAGGTCCCACGCAAGGGAGAGTGTCCGGAGTCCCGGGACGCACTCCAGCCCAGCTTTCGGTCATCGTAAAGCCGCCAAGCGACGGAGCCGCGGCAAGCGCCGCGTGCAGGAGCTCGTGAATCCCTTCGGCGGTAACGCGCTCGTCGAAGCCGGTCGACTCGACGGTCGCTCCGATCAGCAAGCGTCCATCGTCGCGCGGCACGAGATACGCCCCCGGAACCCACGTCGCGCGGCGCACAAAGCCGATCGGAACGTTCAGCGCGATCATCTGCCCTTTGATCGGCTCGATCGGTGGAACGCACGAGTGCGGAACTCCTGGCAATTCTGAAGCCCACGCGCCGCAGGCGTTCACGACGGCGCGTGCTCCGTTGAATCCGCGGTCGGTGCGCACGCCCAAGACGCGCCGCGAATCGCACTCGACCTGAGTCCTAAAGCTTTGCTCGATGCGAACGCGGCGCGCTTCGCAAGCCGCGACCAGTGCTCGCCCGAGCCGCCGATTGTCGACATAGCCTTCGCCGTTCTTGAGCAACCCGCCGGCGAGCGCCGCCCCGAGCCATGGTTCCGCGGCGAGAGCCCGCGAACGATCGAGCATCTCGCACGCGACGCCGCGGGCAATGAGTTGCTCGGCATGCCGCCGCAACGCATCGAGTCCTTCATCCTCGAAGGCTGCATAAAACACGCCTTCAATCCGCAAGTGCGGGTCGATCCCGCTTGCTGCGAGAACGCGACCTGCGAACGCGGGGTACGCTGCGAGCGATGAGGCGCAAAGCGCGAGCAGCGCTTCATTGGTAATCCGCTCCGTGTACGGCGCCAGCATTCCGGCGCCGGCCCACGACGCTGCCCGGGCCGGCTCGGCGCGATCGTAAACGCGCACCGCCGCTCCGCGTTCGGCGAGCTCGAACGCGATCGAAAGCCCGATCAGCCCTGCTCCGACGACGATCACGTCGCCGCTTTGCGAGCCCATGGAAGTAGCTTTGACGCCTCCCGCATCAAGTCCAGCCGGCGCCACGCGGAGATACCCCGATATCCCTCTGGACATGACATACGTGGAAGTTCTCGCAGAGTCGTGCGCCCATAGTGCCCGAGAAATCCGACCCTGGTGCCGGAGCCAAAGGCGGAAAGGCGACGAATAGGCGATGCGGTTAAGGCTCGCGGCTCCAACCTGAGCGACTCAAAAGATCGTCTAATATCTCCTGCGCTCCCATCTCAAGCATCGAATTTCCCTGAGACATTAGAAGGCGCAAAATTCGATTTATTGCGCGCTGAACATCCTGAAGCCGAGCCTCTGTTTCGGGCATTATGTCCTCCGTTACAAACAGCTGTCGGGGCAAAAAGCCGCCTCGTCGTTCGATTCATCCATCTCTTATCAGATAACCCAGCGACAGCTCTGCCTCATGAGATTAGCCGCGTCTACTGTGAAACCGACTATCAGAAGGTCGAGCTGTCGGGCAGGAATTAGGCGGCCCCTGTGACAGGAAAAGTCTGCCTATGGCATATCCCTTGCCCTTACGGCTTAGATTATCCCTGGGCTTGGAACCTCGATTAGCGACCTTCACAATAGGTCTGCAGCTCTACGAGCCGGCGCACAAGACCTCGAAAGTCCGGATGTACTCTTTGGCCCGGCTCTAACTCTAGAGCCCATTCATGGATCAGCCAAGGCCCTGAACATACTGTAGGGGTTCCCGATGATGTTTTGATAAGCCGTCACAACTGGGGTTTTCTCCCACTTTTCGCATAGCGAACAAAAGTTTCCCCAAATCCGCTCGTTACCGTAGGTGTTTTGGACATGATCTATATAAGGCCTCGCACAACGGTAGAAGTACAAAAACTTGCTGTTGAACGAATCTCTTAGGAGCTGCTCGTCGAGGACTTGCTTAAAGACGCCGCTTGCCATGAAATCGAAGTAATTTAGTTCGTAATCAAGGGCTTCGTAGAACGGGCTCCCCTCGTCATCGTACGTCGGGATTCTGTCACCGGGCACAACAAGCGATTCCAAGCTTGGCAGGTATTCGATTATAAGCTTGCGATGCCTCTGGCTTACGTTGGCTGTGTCATAATGCAGCATTACCGTGATTGTGTGCTGACGCATGTTCGTCTTCATCATGGTTTGCGTTGTCACGATCCAGCCAAGTGCCACAAGGACTGAGCCGATGATCGGAGCCAGATGCCAGTAATTCCCGCCAGGATTCACTCCAGCCTCGTAACCGATCCAGGTGGACGAGCCCACGGCTATAATCGCCGCGATCCAGTAGATAAGGCCTATCGCGTATTCGGACAGCATTAGAAACCTTTAAACCCTTAAAACGAAAGCATCGCCTTGGGAAAAAGAAAACCCCGCTTGCGTTCAGCGGGGGATTAGTTCATCTCTTGCTTAACTGTTAGCCTAGCGGCGGGGCTTGACTTCCCAGGTCACTTTCACCTTGCCTTTCTAGAAGGTATTATAACACGGCGGTCTCTTTCAAGCAACCGTGCTCGCTCGTTCGGGAGCAGAACTCGGGAGGTGAGGCCTCATCAGTGCGCGTGCCAAACAAGAGTCAGCGATAGTGAAACGAGGCACGCTGCTAGGATGCCCAAAGCAACGACAAGCCCATACCGCCCTGCGTGCCGAAGAGAGTCCACACGGGTGAGGAGCTGCTGTCCCCGAGCTTCGAGCTCCCCGGATAACAACGCGATCTGCGACTTCACATCTTTACCTCCTTCTTCAACGCTAGCTCGGATATCCGACGAAGCGGCGGTTATCGACTTGTTCGCCTCTGCGACAGCTTCATCGAGGGCGCTGAGGTGAGATCGCATATCCCTTACTGTGTCGCGCACTACCGCAGGATCGCTGGCTTTTATCGCGTCGATGGCTTCCTGCAACCCAGCGATAGCCTGCCGTAACTCGGTCGTTGTCGCTCCAACGTCACCAGTTAGCTTGGCGAGCGCCGAACCGGCATCCGAAAGGGAGCGGCTCGAATTCTGTAGCGCAGCCTCTGCTGCTGCTAGATCGCTTAATCGCTGAATGATGCTCTGGACGTCATCCGCAGTTTCTACTAACTTCCTTGCTACATCGTCAAAGTCACTGATCATCGCTCAAAACCTCCGCAGTTCAACTTATGGCGAGCCAACGGCTCCTGGCAAGATGCTCGGTGGCCTTCACTGTTTCAACGAGCCTGCCGAGTTCAAATATTCCAGTGGCTAGCATGGCGCCCCGACTCCGACTCTCCACAACCAGAGATCGAATTGAATCGCGCAGCCAGGTTAGGTTGGGACTGCTTTCGTTTAGCCTGCAAAGGGCGATAGTGAAGGGCATCGCCAAAGCGGTGGCCTTTGCGCTGGCAAGATCGCTGAGCACCTGAACTGTCTTTTGAACCTCGCCCTCCTGAACATCGTACCGCCTCAGCGCCGCGTTGAAGGAAGCGTACAAAGATTCAGCCACGACTCTTTCAGTTCTGTCGGAGCACATTGACTCGGACACTCCACGGAGGAGAAGCAAGCCCGGGTGGTCCGGGTAAGACTCGAGTGCGCGGATTGCAAGGCCGCGCAGTTCGCCAGCATCGACTGCGGTTTGAATTTTGTCAATAAATGCAAACCACGCTTCAAGACGGACGACATTTTCTCTCAGCAGCTGCTCAAACTGCTCAGTTCCGATTCCCTCTTGCAGGTAGTCGAGCAGACGCGCCCGGATGGCTGCATCGGTCGCCGCGGTTCGAGCGACTTGGACCGCTTCTTGAAGTGCCCGCCGCCTAGCCCTTTCGATGACGTCATAAGTGAACGCGATCAATGAGTCTACGAGACGTACTGCTGCGCCTCGCGGCTGATCATCTTGAATATTTTCGAGTTCTCTGGCTACGGCCCTAATTCGCCCGGGCTGCGAGGTTTGAACGTACTCCAGTATGCGATTACGAGCTCGTCCAAGATCAAACGGTTGCAAGTGCGCGACGAAATGACGCGCACCGTAGTCGACCTCATAGTCCTCGAATATTCCTGCTTGGACGAGGCGGAGTATAGCCTTTTCCTGCTTCTTTGAATCTTCTTCATCCGGCCAGAAAGGAAGACTTACACGATCTCGACGCGTGAGATCCGGCAAAGCCTCCAATATCTTGATTACGTCTGCCCTTTCCTTGTCCGCGCCCGCGAACGCCCGAACGTGAAAGTATAGTTGTCTAGTCACGTCGTCTTCGAGGTCACGCTGTCGCCTGGCTTCCTCATACCGAGTGTGCAGCTCTCCAAGACTTATGTCTGGGTCCAATAGGCGATCGCTTCGATTTGCGTCGTATTCCGAAAAGATCAACTTACACTGCGCAGGCCGGCGATCACGCCCGGCTCGCCCGACCTCCTGGTAAAAGCTCTCCAAAGAGCCAGGAAGCCCAAAATGAATCGTATAGCGGATGTTGGGCTTGTCGATGCCCATCCCGAACGCCTTGGTTGAAACCAAGATGGGCGTCTTGTTTTCCTTGAACGACTGCGCAGTGGCTCGCTTCGTCCGTCCCCACGCCGTAGCATCGATACCCCTCGGAGCGGTCCCCGAGTAGATGCCAACCTGGCTCGATGTAGCAATGCGAACCTGCGTTGCAACGCTTGTCACTCCGAATATTGCGCCGTTCGCGAACGGCACGAAGATCAGACCGGAGTAAGTGTGTCGGCCGGCGTGCCGATAAAGCTCTTCCCGGGGGATGCTGAATTCAGCCGGCAACGCAACAAGAATTCCGCGGAGCACGGCCTGCTCTCCCTGAGTCGGCGACGTGCGAGTAATGCTGAACGTGAGTTCAGGTCGGTTAAACGAGTTTGGACGGATCAGAGAGTCACTTCTGCTGCGGTCGATGCCGAGTTCGACCACAACGTCACGGAGAACCGCACGTGAGGCGGTTCCTGTCAGCGCCAGCAGCGGTGGCGGTGTCCCAAGCTTGTCAGCGCCAAACCGCCGAAGGTTCCTGGCTAGGTTCAGGTAGGACGGGCGAAAGTCGTGGCCCCATTCTGACACGCAGTGCGCTTCATCAATGACCGCTAGGTTGATCAAGGAGGATTCCGCAAGAGCAAGGAGCCCTTGGCGGAATTCGGGAGACTGTAAACGCTCGGGAGAGTGCAGAACGAATTGGAACTCTCCTCGCTCAATGCGCTGCAGGAGCTGCGCGCGCTCCTGCCGAGTCGTTAGCCCGCTCGTTATGGGCGTTGCGCGATCGATGCCGTACTGGGCGAGGCCATCGACCTGGTCCTCGATCAAGGAGATAATCGGGTCGACGACAAGAGTGACGCCCGGCATCAGCAGCCCCGCGAGTTGATAAATGATGCTTTTGCCGGCTCCTGTAGGGAGCAGTACTATCGTATCGATGTGTCTTAATGCATTGAACACACCTTCGGCCTGAAATTCGCGAAACTCAGTTTTTCGGAAGAGCTGGCGAAGGAAGTACAGAAGAGCCGGTTGGGCGTCGCGAATTGACGGGACGGAACTTCTCTTTCGCCCTACTCCGACGCTGTGGTCAACGGCAAGGTTGATCGGAAGATACGCCGACCTGATGACGATGTCGTATCCTTGATCGGCGACCTCGTCGTAAGGACCTCTGTTGCGCTCACAAAGCACGCGCAGAGCGCTTCCCGTCGAGTTCTGGCGACTTTGCTCGGTCCAATCGCCCGCGGTTTTTGAGGCGAACGAGCCGAAAAACGTACCGTTCAGCCACAGTTCCAAGCTTCGCGGGGCACTTCCAAGGCCATATAAGCGGTCTAGGCACTCCACTGCTTCGCACAATTCTATGACCGCGACAGCGGAGGTAGCATGGGTCCCATCTAGCTTGATGCACCACCCGTCGCCCGGGTCCAGCCATCCGGAAGCTATCGCGCGAGCGACGGCAAACTGCACCTTCGCTCCTTCCGCGCAATCGAGAACTGCGGCGGCAAGGTCTGGCGAATGCAGCTGTTCTCTCGCAACGTAGTCGAGTGCAGACTTGCAGCGCCTGAAGACCTCGCTCAACGCCTCGCCTTCCCCACGGTCGATCTCTTCATTCGGCACACGAAGCACGCCAAAGCCTGCCCTCGCAAGGTCGTCATCTCGCTTACGGTCGTCTGCCACTTCCCCCGCGTGCTCAGGGCCATCGATCTCAACAACAAAAGCCTCGCCACCAGGGTGCGAAAAGAGGAAGTCGACGCGTCTGTCGCCCTCAAAGTGGAGTCCCCGTCCCTCGACGAGTCGATCAAGGCTAGCCTGCGGAATGAACCACTGAGCCGCCTCAGGCCCAAGAACTCGGGGTACTAACTCCTTGAGGAAGACCGCCTCTTGAGGACTGCCGAATAGCCCATCGCCGCCACCTTCGATCTCACCGTCCAGCTGCAACGGGGCCCGCTCACATGCCGCTCGGAGCAGTTCTCCCCTGGAGAGGTGACCTCTGGTAGGAAGCAGCCGCCATCCACACTCGCCATCCTCCTTAAGCGAATCGTCGCAACAGTGTTGAAGAAGGTTGTCCTCGATTGCACGGGCTTCCATTTTCAACGTCGCTAACGGAAGGTGACCCCGTTGAAGCAGCTTTACCAAAACGGCGCTCGCAATCCGCGTGGATTCCGAGGCCCTTCTGGCTTTATTGCGACGCGTAAGGATAACAGTTCCACCGAGACAACGCCTGACGACCCCATCACTCCAATCCAGGTGGCCCCGCACAAGTCCGGGTATTGCTCCAATCTGAACGTATTCGCCGATCCAATTTGCGCGCGTTGCAGCGTCAGACCATCGTACCGGAAGGGAATGCCCGGCCCCCTGTTGATACGCCGCATCCGGGCGCATCTCAGCGCCCGAAATGCTAGATTCCGAACATGCACTCTCACCGCTTAGCTTCGCACCCGGCAATTCGCGAGTCCCCTCGCACTGCGGATAGCTCGCGCATCCCCAGAACTGCTGCCCCGCATGTTTCCCTTTCCGAGCAGTACGGAGTCTCATTGGCCCGTTGCAAGAAGGGCAAGCTGGCGTTGCTCCTTGGTCCTGGCGCAGCAGTGCCGCGTTCACGTCGTTGAGGAGCTCGCGAGCGCGATGCGTCTTCCGATTCAGCAGAGCGTCTCGGATTCTTCGCAGGTTGGCAAGATCGCCAGCCGAGGCGCGAAAGGCCGCCTCAAGCTCGTCGATCGCCATCTTAGCGAAGTCGTTATTCACCTATCTCTGCTCGTAGGTTCCGGCGCCCCGCTGTCGCCGTTCCGAACCAGGTTAACTGCGCACGCTTTTTCATGCGATGATTCGAATCATGGTAGTTCGACGATCGACCTGATCCGCGATACCTTAAATGTCCGCTCCGCATTGCGCAGCGAGTCCTGAGCAACAAGATAGACGTCGCCTTGGAGATCTAGAGGTGTTACGATTCTGTCACTAAACCTCTTCGATGAGTATGTAAAATACGTCATCCGTAGCCGGCGTTTGTTCTGCATTGCCGATTTAATGACCCTAAGGGTCTCTGCCGTTGGATAGCTTCGATCTCGCTGTGTGACAAGATACACAATAAGACCGGTTACCACTATAATGCCGATCAGAACTAGCATTTAGAGTCACCTCTCGGAGGCCTCCGCGGGAGCGTCGTACGGGGCAGCCGTAGGCAAAATAGCTTCTAGCCAGCCCCGCCGCGGCCTGCGCCTTAGTCGCTACATCCCTAGATAAACGGGTCCCTCGCCGCCCTGCGGGGGCACCCACGTGATGATTTGATACGGATCCGCAATGTCGCAGGTCTTACAGTGCACGCAGTTGGTGAAGTTGATCTGCAAGCGTCCTTGGAACTTGCCACCGGTTTGCTCGAACATCGGCTCGTAAACTGCCGCCGGGCAGAAATTACGGCACGGGTTTCCGTACTCCACGGTGCAGCGATCGCGGCAAATGTCGGTGTCCGAGACGAGCAGATGGCACGGCTGGTCCTCCTCGTGCATCGTGCCGCTGTTATAAACGTCGGTAAGCTTGTCGAACGTGAGCACGTTGTCGATCGCCGCGCGCGGCGTCGGCGGCGGGTTGAAGCCCATCTTCGCCATGCGTTCGTATCCCGGCTCGCCGGGAAGCTTGTCGATGAACCCGAACCCGGCGCCGCCGGTAACCGTGGCGAGACTCGCGTTGATCAATCCCGGGAGCATTCCATTGCGGAATCCTTGGTGAAAGTTGCGAGCCGTGCGCAACTCGGCATAGGCCCACGACTCCTTGAACCGCCGTTCGAACGACGACAACGCCGCGGCGTCGCAACTGCCCGCTTCGAGTGCGTCCCAAATCGTCTCGGCGGCGAGCATGCCGGATTTCATGCCCAGATGGATGCCTTTCAATCGCATGCCGTTCAAAAAACCCGCCGAGTCGCCGACTATCAACAATCCGTCGGCGTAGGCGCGCGGCATCGCGAAGAGGCCGCCTTCCGGAATTGCCTTCGCGCCGTAGCGAATTAGCTTCCCGCCCTCGAGCATTCGCGCGATCGCCAGATGCTGCTTCATCCGCTGCAGCTCGTTGTGCGGATCGGTGGTCGGGTTTTTATAGTCCAAGCCGGTTACGAAGCCGATGTCGAGGACGTTGCCGGCCATGCCGTAGATAAAGCCGCCGCCGAAGGTTTCGGGCGGAAGCGGATAGCCCAGCGTGTGAATCACCGCCCCGGCCTTGAAGCGATCGTCGGACAGTTGCCAGAGCTCTTTGACTCCGGCAGCATAGACTTGCGGTTCGCGCCCATCGTAAAGGTTTAGCCGCGAAGCGGCCTGCTTGGCAAGGGTCCCGCGCGGTCCTTCGCCGAGCACGACTACTTTCGCGTGAATATCCGCTCCGGGTTCGTAATTCGACTTCGGAGCGCCGTTGTGATCGAGTCCCTTGTCGCCGGTCCGCACGCCAATCACGCGGTTCTCGTACCACAAGAGCTCCTGACCGGGAAACGCCGGGAAAACTTGCGCCGTGTTCTGCTCGGCGACGTCGCCCAGCCATTTACAAAGCTTCTGCAGCGACGTTACGTACTTGCCGTGATTCCGAAGCGGCGGCGGAACGAACGGAGCCTTGATCTTGCCCCGCGACGTCAGAAACCAAAGCTCGTCGGAAGTTACCAGCGACTCGACCGGCGCGCTTTCGCGCCAGTTTGGAAGAAGCTCGTCGAGGGCGCACGGATCCATGACCGCGCCCGAGATGCCGTGATGCCCAATCTCGCCGCCCTTCTCGATCACGAGAATCTCGAGCGCGCGCCCGGCGGCCTGCGCGAGTTGCCCGAGCCGAATCGCGCCGGCAAGACTCGCCGGTCCGGCGCCGACGAACAGAACGTCAACTTCGAGGCGGTCGCGCTCGGGCATGGCGGTTAGTTACACGTTTCGGAAGAGGACTCCTCAAGCAGCGCCGCAATCGCTGCCGTTACGGCGGCGCGGTGCATTGCGACGCGCGTTCCCCACCGCGCCTTCGACGGCGTCTCAAACGTCAGCGCATGGCGAGCGCCCCCTCGAGCTAGTGCCAAGGTATACGAAAGGCCTCCGAGCGCGATCGCCTCTCGCGCGGGATCGGCAAGGATGCGTCCCCGCTCGCGCCTGCAGCACGATTCGTCCAGCGGACCGGCCATCGCGAAGGTCTCATCGAGCGAATCGATCGCAAATCCATCGCGCTCGAGTCCTGCAATCACTGCCGCGCCGATCGCGCCGCCACCGTACTCGTAGCAATAGAACCCGTCTGCATCACTATCCTCGTGCAGGTCGAGCGACAGCGCAAAGGCGCATTGACGATTGGCCGCAAGCACCGCGCTCGCTTCAGGCGACGTTCCGGCGGCTTGGAACGTGCGGTTCAAGTCGACGCCTCCGGCGCTCGTCCGCGAGCGCGCCTCGAAGCCGGCCGGATTTAGGCATGGCCAGATCCGGTACGCGCAACGCGGATCGAGCGCGCGCGCCTCGACGAGTTCCAGCAACGCCCACGGACCGGCCGGCTCGTCGCCATGGACGCCGGCGGCAAGCGCGACCACCGGTTCCGACGCGGCACCGATTTCGGCTCGGAGCAGCGCGCGATGCGGGATTTCGCATTCAATTTCGCGCACGCGCACGTCGCCGCGTGCCTCCACCGCTTCCCAGCGGCATAATAGCTCGCGGTAGGTTCCGCCCGTCTGCATCACGCACCCTAAAACCCGTGAAGTCTCTATCGCGTCGCAGCTTTGCAAGCGACAACAACGCGCCTGTGGCGCCCGAGATCCTGCAAGCTCTGGCCGATTGCAATGCCGGCGACGCGATCGGCTACGGCGACGATCCGTGGACGGCGCGCGCCGTCGAGCGGTTTAGAGCGCAGTTCGGCGAGGGCACGGACGTCTATCTCACGTTCAACGGTTCCGGCGCAAACGTGGCCGCACTCAGCTCGGTGTTGCGTCCCTGGGAAGCGGTAATCGCGCCGGCGACGTCTCACCTGCAGACCGACGAGTGCGGAGCGCTCGAGCGCTTCGCGGGATCAAAGATACTCGCGATCCGCACCGCCGACGGAAAGCTCCGGCCGGCCGACGTCGAGCCGTACCTGCGGGTTCCGCACGACGTCCACAACGTGCAGCCGCGAGTCATCTCCATCTCGCAATCCACCGAGTACGGCGGGCTTTACGAACTCCAAGAATTGCGCGAACTCGCTGCGTTCGCGCACGAGCGCGGGCTGATCGTTCACGTCGACGGTGCGCGTATCGCCAACGCCGCTGTGGCGCTGGGCTCCAGCCTGCGCGAAGCGACCGCCGATCTCGGCGTGGACGTTCTGAGTTTCGGCGGCACGAAGAACGCTCTGATGTTCGGCGAAGCCTGCTGCTTCTTCGATCCGGCCATTCATGCCGGGGCGGCGCCGTTCGTGCGCAAGCAGGCGTTGCAGCTCGCTTCGAAGATGCGCTACGTCGCCGCGCAATTCGAGGTGCTCCTGAGCGGCGATCTATGGGCGCGCTACGCGGGCCACGCCAATGCGATGACGCGCCGGCTCAACGAACGGATCGGCGAGATTGCAGGCGTACGCGTAACGCGCCCGGTCCGCTGCAACGCCATCTTTGCGACCCTCGATCGGCGCGCGATCGAGCGGATCCAGCGCGAGTTCTTCTTCTACGTTTTCGACGAGTCGCTTCCGGAAGTGCGCTGGATGACGCACTGGGCAACCACTCCGCAGGACGTCGACGATTTCGCCGACTGTATCGAAAAAGCGCTGAAGTCCTGACGTGCTAGTGCCCCGACATCGAGTCGGATACCAGTTTAAGCGTAGTTTGATAAACCGTCGTAGTGACGCCTTCAATATCATTCGTACTTTTCGCATAGCCGCCGGGCGTACCAAACCGGCCAAGGCTGCGCCGGCGCCGCGCTCGAGTATTGCTCGTCGAGCTCGACCAAGTCGCGCGTAAGGTGGCTGCGCACCGGGCGGCGTGCGAGTAGGCGCGGCAAGTCCGAATGGCTAAGAAGCCAGTCCGCATAAAAGCTGGCCCAGTCGTCGTCGCTGCCGTCGGTGTCCGCGAATACGGCGTGATGGACTTCGCCGGCCTGGTGAAGCAACTCGGCGATCTTATCGAAAGCATCCTCGCTCACGGGCGCGCTCCTATCTCGTCAAGCAGTCCAGTCGAGCATCGCGTTCCACTCCGGCCTGGGGAATCGCTGCTTCGACTTGATGGCCTCGACGTACTTTCGTTTGCCCGCGCGGTTGCCCTTACCGAGCATCAGCCCTCCGACGAGACGGTCTTCCCAAAAAAAGAGCGCGCGATACCACTTCTTCTCGCGGTCGATCTTGCGCGCGATCTCCAAATCCGGTCGAAGATCGGTACCCAGGCCAAACTGCGTAATGGTCTGACCCTTGAAGAGCAGCGACGAGTACTCGGGAACGTCGTGGTATTTTTCGCTCCCGCCCAGCATGTTGAGTGCGACGACTTTGCCGTGCGCGCCGGCATTGTTCCAGGTGCCCATCCGATAGCGAATCTCCAGAATCGGATCGTAGAAGTCGGCAACGTCGCCGGCCGCATAGACGCCTTTGACATTCGTTTCCAGGTGATCGTCGCAGAGGATCCCGTTCTGGCTGGTGTGGATTCCTGAGCCTTCGCACAGCTCGGTGTTCATCGCTAGGCCGAAGCCGTAGGCGTAGCACTCGGCGGCAATTTCCTCGCCCTTGCTGGTACGGACTTTCGCAATCGCTCCGTTGGAGCGAACGAACGCCTCGACCTCTTCCCCGTAGTGCATGTGCACGCCGTCGGCTTGCGCCGCTTCGTGTACCAGCGCCCCCGCTTCCTCGTCGATGATTCGGTGCAGCGCGCGCGGCCCGCGCATGATCCAATGCGTCTCCATGCCGCGCGATGCGAAGGCCTCCGCAAGCTCGTATGCGATGAAGGAACCGCCGATCGCAACGGCCGCGCGGCTGCGATCGATCTGCTCGGAGATCGCGCGCGTGTCGTCCAAATACTGAAACGGGAAAAGATTGGCCGCGCCCTCGCCGCCCGGCTTGCCCGTCGGGTTCGGCCGGCCTCCCGTCGCAATTAGCAGCGCATCAAAAGGGTAACGCTTGCCGTCGACCTCGACGACGCGCTCTTCGGGAACGATCCGCTCTACGTGGGTGCTCAAGTGCAGCGTGATTCGATGCTCTTCGTGCCACGCCAGATTGCGAATCATGACCTTTTCTTCGGGAATCTGCCGGCGCAGCATCGGCGGCAGCGAGATCCGATTATAGAGCGTATACGGCTCGTCGCCGAAGAGCGTGATCTCGCAGGCCGAATCGTGCTTGCGCAATTGTTCGGCCGCCGTGGTCCCGGCAAAGCCGTTGCCGATGATGACGTAGCGGCGGACGTCGGTGCTGACGGCGCTATCCATGCAGACCCAGGCCGACCATCATCTCGTAGCCGGCTTGCAGCGCGCGTTCGTCGATATCGAAGCGGGCGCTATGATGCGGCTCGCTGCCGACGCTTTGACCCCGGGCTCCGACCAAAAAATACGCGCCGGGCCGTTCTTGCTGCATGAACGACATGTCTTCCGACCACATCACGATGGGATGCGGATCGACCACGTCTTTCGCGCTAAAGAGCCGCCGCGCGACGTCGCGCACGACCGCGTTAGCCGCTGGATCGTTGACGGTCGGCGGGTAGATCCAACGATAATCGAGACTGTACTCGAGACGCATCCCGGCGCAGAGGCCCTCCAGCAAACGCTCGATTCGTTCCTGAAGCGACTTGCGCACGCCATCGTCGAAGGCACGCACGGTGCCCTGAAGCTGCGCGCGCTCGGGAATGACGTTGAAGGTCGTGCCGGCGTGAAGCGAGCCGACCGTAACGACGACCGGTTGTTCGGGGGGAATTTCACGGCTGGGAATCGTTTGCAGCAGCACGACCAGCTCCGCCGCGCCCACGATCGGATCGACCGCCTTCTCGGGCATCGCCCCATGGCCACCCTTGCCGATCAGCTCGATGTCGAAGCGATCCGAAGATGAAAAGAAGGCGCCGTCCCGCACGCCGATCTTCCCTGCGTCAAGACCGCTGTAAACGTGCAGCGCAAAGGTGCGGTCGACGTGGGGGTTTTCCAGCGCGCCGTCGTCGATCATCAGCTTATTTCCCGCGTAGCCTTCCTCGCCGGGCTGAAAGCAAAAGACCAGCGCGCCCGGCACCTCGGTCTTGCGTCGGTGGAGTTCGCGGGCCGCGGCCAGCAAAATGGCCATATGGGCATCGTGACCGCAGGCGTGCATGACGCCGGCGCTGCACGAACGATACGGCGCGTCGTTGAGCTCCTGCACGGGCAGCGCGTCCATGTCGGCGCGCAGCAGGGTTACGGGACCGGGTTTACCGCCGCGCAACGTCGCCAGCACGCCGGTCTTGCCGACGCCGGTGCGAATCTCGTCGAAACCGAAACTCCGAAGTTCGCGCTCGATGAAGGCCGCGGTTTCATGTTCCTCGAGCGAAAGCTCGGGATGGCTATGAAAGTGCCGGCGGTAGACGACAAGTTCCGTCGTCACGGAAAGTACCTCAACTCGACTTCGATGAGGCCGACGACGGGAACGCACAGAAACTGCGCCGGATTGAACTGGTGCACGCTGATCGCACCCAGCAGATATTTATCCATCCCATCGACGCCGCTGGATTGCACGATCTCTTCGCGCAGGCTATAACCGTTGGAGTCAATGTAAGCCCGTGCCTTAACCGTGAGCGGCTTGCCGCCGTATCGGCCGACCGGGCTCTGTAGATCTCCACGGAGCTCGGCCGGAATGTAAGCGTGGCCGCAACTCAGCGAACCGAGCGATTGAACGTGCCGCGCCTCGATCGTTCGCAGGCCGGTCGGTACGCCCGATGACGTTTCGCCGACCGGAAACACGTACGATGGGCAAGTCACGCTCGCACTACGATCCAGCGAATACGAGTCGACGAAGAAATAGGAGATTTGGTCGGGGTGCGGCAGCGTCACCACGACCGGTTCGAGCTTGCGGTCTTCCGTCGTTCCCGACAGGTCGCCGTCCGAAACGGCCGCATCGTACGCCTCAGCATCGCTTACGAGCGTCACGTGAGCCGCAAGCGTCGTTCCGGTCCGCGTAAAGAGCGCGAGCACGTATCGCCACTCGCCGCCGGTGGGCGTGACGGCCGCAATAACGGCGGGAATAGGCGCCACGGAAGCCACGACCGAGCAAAACGGATTGTCGTACTTCCAAGTTGCGGCGGAACCATCGGCCGCGCGCACAGGGGCATACGAGAAGCCCAGCGCCGCAAGAAATGCCGCGCTCTTGCGTATCATGGCGCTCGTCCTTGGGCGAAGGCTCGCTTCCTACCTCCGCGCAGGATTTAGCGGCGGCGACGAGCGACTACGCCGCGTGGCCGTCAAAAACACCGGCGCGGCGAAGGCGCATGCCTTCGAGCGCTACGGCTTGACCGACGAACAGCTCGTCGCGATCTTTCGCACGATGTTGATGCAGCGCACGCTCGAAAACCGAGGGTTCCAACTCAATCGCCAAGGAAAAATTCCGTTCGCATCGGCGAGCGAGGGCCACGAAGGAGTCCAGGCGGGTGCCGCGATGGCCTTCGCACGCGGTCGGGACATCCTGGTCCCCTACTACCGCGATCTTGGACTAGCGCTGGGAATCGGTGTCACGCCCTACGAGGTGCTGCTTTCGCTCTTTGCGCGAGCCGCGGATCACTCCGCGGGCCGGCAGTTCCCGCACCACTACGCGAGCCGGCGGCTCGGCGTGCAAACCATCAGCTCGGTGATCGCCGCACAGCTGCCGCACGCCGTCGGCGCGGCTTATGCGTTGCAGTATCGCAAGCAACGCGGGAGAGCCGTCCTCACGACCTTCGGCGACGGTGCCACCAGCGAAGGCGAATGGCACGAGTCGGTCAACTTTGCGGCAGTGCACGCTCTGCCGGTCGTCCTGCTGTGCGAAAATAACGAGTGGGCGATTTCGACGCCGCTCTCCAAACAGATGGGCCAACCCGACATTTATAAGCGTGCCGCCGGGTATGGGATCCCCGGCGTTGTCGTAGACGGAATGGACCCGCTCGCGTGCTACGCGGTCGTAGGCGAAGCGCTGGAGCGCGCGCGCGGCGGCGGCGGTCCCACGCTGGTCGAGGCCAAGTGCTATCGCTTCTTATCGCACACCACCGACGACGACGATCGTACATACCGTTCGCGCGAGGAGGTCGAGGCCCGCCGCAAAGACGACCCCGTGCCTCGGTTCGAGCGCCTGCTCGAAGAAAGTTCGATCTTGGCCCCGGCCGGCGTAGAAGCATTGAAGCGTTCCGTCCTCGAAGAAGTTAACGATGCCACAGACCGGGCCGAAGCGATGGCGTATCCGGCCGCGCACGACCTCTTCGAGCGGGTCTACGATCAGCGCTGGGAACCCTGGACGTAAGTGAGGGCAAAGTAACGATGGCTAGCACCGATCTCGCGACCGGAACCCTCGAACGCCACGGTCTGAGCGACGAACGGCTGCGCGCGATGTTCCGCAACATGCTGCTGCAGCGCCAGCTCGATAACCGCGGGTTTCAACTCAACCGGCAAGGCAAGGTTCCGTTTGCGCTAGGCAGCGAGGGACACGAAGCGCTCCAAGCCGGCGCGGCGATGGCCTTCAATCGCGGCCGCGACATCTTGGCGCCGTACTATCGCGACTTGGGGCTTTGTTTGGGGATCGGACTCTCGCCCTACGAAATCATGCTTTCGATCTTCGCGCGGGCGCCCGATCACAACGGTGGTCGCCAATTCCCTAACCACTATTCCTCAAAGGCTGCCGGATTGATGTCGTTTTCGTCAATTTTGGCGGCGCATCTCCCGCACGCGGTCGGAGCGGCATACGCGATCAAGTACCGCGGCGAAATCGGGCGCGCGGTGTTGGCAACGTGCGGCGACGGAACCACCAGCGAGGGCGAGTGGCACGAGTCGATGAATTTTGCCGCCGTGCACAAGCTGCCGTTCGTGATGCTGGTCGAGAACAACGAGTGGGCGATCTCGACGCCGCTCGACAAACAGATGGCCGAGCCGGAAATCTGGAAACGCGCGGAAGGATACGGCATCCCCGGGCGGCGCTTCAACGGATTCGATCCGATCGCGACGTACGCAGCCGTCAAGGAGGCAATGGATCGCGCGCGCGAGGGCGGCGGTCCGACGCTGATCGAGGGGACGTGCTATCGGTATCTGGCACACTCGACCGACGACAACGACATGACCTACCGTACGCGCGAAGCGGTGCTGGAACGTCGCAAACAGGATCCCGTCCCCGCCTTCGAAGGAGTGCTGCTCGAACACGGCATCATGAACCCGCAAGACGTCGCCGAGATGCGCAAGTCCGTCTTACGCGAAACCAACGAGGCGACCGACGCGGCCGAGGCCCAGCCGTACCCAACGCCGGCCGATCTTTATGTACACGTCTACGAAGGAGCGTGGCAGCCGTGGCAGTCGTAAGCGCAAACTCCACCGTGATGAACAACGTGGAAGCGGTCCGCGCGACGCTCTATGAGGCTATGAAGAACGACGATCGCACCGTTATTCTCGGCGAGGACGTCGGTGCGCGCGGCAACGTCTTCCTCATCACGAAAGACTTCATCGGCGAATTCGGTCCCGAGCGCGTGATCGACACGCCGATTGCCGAAGCCTCGATCGTCGGCATTGCGGTCGGCATGGCGATGGAAGGGCTGCGGCCCATCGCCGAAATTCAGTTCGCGGATTTCATCTATCCGTCGTTCAATCAGATCGTCGGCGAGGCAGCCAAGATCCGGTATCGTTCCAACGGCGAGTACACCTGTCCGCTGGTGATCCGGACGCCGTACGGGGGCGGCGTGCGCGGCGCGCTCTCGCATTCGGTCTCGGTCGAAGCATTGTTTTATCACGTGCCGGGGTTGAAGATCGTCGCGCCGTCCTTTCCGGCCGACGTCAAAGGCTTGCTCAACGCCTCAATCGACGACCCCGATCCGGTTCTTTTCCTAGAGCACAAGAAGACCTATCGCCTGATCAAAGGCGAAGTGCCCAACGGACACTACACGATTCCGCTCGGTAAGGCGAACGTGCTCAAAGAAGGCACGCAGCTGAGCGTGATCTCGTACGGCCTTTACGTTCACTGGGCGCTCGACGCCGCTCGTCAGCTCCAGGGGGAGGGGCTTTCGGTCGAGGTAATCGATCTGCGCTCGATCCGTCCCATGGATAAGACCACGATTCTCGGCAGCGTCGAAAAGACGCGCAAACTGCTGATCATTCACGAAGACAATAAGTTCGGCGGCATCGGCGCCGAGATCAGCGCGATGGTTGCCGAAGAGGCGCTCTTCCACCTCGACGCTCCGATTCGCAGGCTGTGCGGTCCCGACGTTCCGGCAATGGGCTACGCGCTGCCGCTCGAGGAAGAATTCATGTCGTCGCCGGCCGAAATGGCCGAGGCGATGCGAGAGCTGGTGCGCTTCTAATGGCAACCACGATTACGATGCCGCAGCTGGGCGAGACGGTCACCGAAGGCACCGTCGCGCAATGGCTCAAGACCGTCGGCGACAGCGTCGACAAGTACGAAGACTTCGTCGAAGTGTCGACCGACAAAGTCAACGCCGGGGTTCCGTCGCCCGTTACCGGAACGATTCGAGAGCTGCTCGTTAAAGAGGGCGAGACCGTCGCGACCGGGACGCCGATTGCGGTCATCGACGAGGCCGGCGCGGCCCAGCCGGCCGCCGAAGGCGCGCCGAAGGCTGCGCCGTCGGAGCCGCTCAAGCCGCCGTCGCCAAACGGCGCCAAGCTGAGCGCGCCCGAGAGCGCCGAGGCCGAGAGTGCCCCGCGCGGCGTCTCGCCGGCGGTTCGACGGCTGGCGCGCGAGCACCGCGTCGACATTCGAACCATCAGCGGTACCGGCGCCAACGGACGCGTGACCGCCGACGACATCCTCGCCGCGGCACGCACGGTAGTCGTGACGCAGCCGGTCG
>DASRXM010000008.1:0-16648 GCA_035654155.1 Candidatus Babeliales bacterium | reverse complement strand
CGAAGAGGAGCATGGTCAGCGTCTTTTTCTTCACTCGTGTTGGCTTTCAAGGTCTCGGATGACTTGATTCGTTAGGTCGTAGCCGCCCGCGGCAGCCCATATATTGACGAAAACGATGCTGAAACCTCGGTCCCTTGCGATTCGCTCGGCGTCTTTCTCGGCTTGAGCCACGATCTGCTGGTAGAGTTCGTCGCGACGCTTCTGTAACGAATCGAGCTCTTTTCCCACGGCGCCGGTAGCACCGACGTCGGCTCCGTGCAGTGCCGCGAACTGCCGATCGAGATCGTTCTTGGTATCGTTATAGTCTTGCACCGTCTTGGCTGCGTCGGCTTGGAACTGAGCGACGAACTGCCGATGGATGCTCGCAAGCCGCGCTTGAACGCCGGGCGAGAGGTTAGCCGGAAGCGACGGGGGTCCGAGGCTTCGCAGCTGCGTGCCGACCTCGTTTCGGCGCTCTTCGAGCTTGACTCGCGTCTGCTGCTGAATTGCGCCGACCTGATTGCGAATCGCATCGCCGGTCTCCCGGTCCAACTCAGCGCGGTACGCTCGCAGCGTGGCCGCGTCCGCGTTACGTTGCGCGTTCACCGCGGCCGTCTCTTTTGCGTTGATCGCCGCGAGCTGGGATTCGGCGTCCTTCCGAGCGCTCGGGTCTAATGCCAAGTTTGAGAGCCGCATCTTGATGGCTAGGCGCGAGGCGGCGTCTTGCTGCGTCAACCGCAGCGAAAGGTCGGTTTCGCTCTGCTGCAGCTGCTCGGCCTTCGCCCGATATTTCTCGGCCGCTTGGGCCTGCAGCTGCCGCTCGACCGAAGAGCTCGCCGCGCTGTCTTGCGCGATGACGTTTTGTTGATACGCCACCAGATCGCTATTTGCGGCCTGCGTGGCTTGCTGCAGCTGCGTCGCCGACGCGCCGCTCATTTGCTGCGCCGCAAGAGCGCCGGCATTTCGAATTCCGGCTGCCGCGAGTGCCGTCGCAATTGCCTGCTGCTCTCGCCGCTCGTAGTCGCGTTGTTTTTGAGCCAGTATTTCGTTCGCGCGAATCTGTGCGGCGTGCAGCTCGCGGTTCAGCTCAGCCGTCCGGGCCGCGATCTGCGCGGCCCCCAGCGGAACCTGCGGCCCCGAAGACTGAAGGTTGATGGCGGCGATCGCGTCGTCGAGCTGCGTGAGCTGCGGGTAGAGCGGATCGTGTTTGACGACCTCGTCGATCCGCACGTACCCGGTTCCGCGAATGGCCTGCGAGTGCACGTTGGGCGCACAGCCGGCGGCGGATAGGAGTGCGGCGCAGCTCAGTATCGTTACGCTACTTGGTAAGCTGACTCTGGACATCGTTTGTGATGTCCGTCCCCCCGTAGATCACGTCGGCCTTGTCGATGACGAGCAGCAGCGCCTTTTTTCGAGCGACGTCGGACGTGGCGGAACGCGTCTGGTCCACTAAGGGCTTGAGCAGCTGGTCCTGTTTATCGGAAACCAACTTATTGTACTCTTGAAGCAGCTGCTGCTTTTCGCTAGGACTGCGCGCTTGAGCGATCCGCGCCGAGTACACCTGCCGTTCGGTCGATTCGAACTGATTCATCGCCGTGTTGGCCGACTGGACTTTCGGCACGCCGTCGAGCACGGTCTGGTCGACGTAGCCTATTTCCGAGGGCGGCGGCGTCGCCGCGGGCGGCTGAATCGCTTGCGGGCTCGTGAATACCGCCTCGACGTCCTTGGTGATGTCTTGACCTCCGTAGATGATGATGCGCTTGTCGACCACGACCGAGAGATTACGCGTCGAGCTCACGGCGGCGATCGCAAGCTGCGCCCGCTGGAACAGCGGGCCCACGACCTCGCGTTGTTTGTCGTTGAGCTGCTGCTGGAACTGCAGGGTTACTTGCTGCTTATCGGCGTCGGTGCGAGCCCGGCGTAATTGATTGTTGTACTGCGCATCGAGTTGCGCTTTGTAGTTCGCCAGCTGCCGGTTCGCCGCGACGAAGATCGGCATGTTGGCGAGATCGGCTTGATCGATGTAGCCGACGTCCGTGAGGTCGGCCGCCAGCGCACCTCGCCCCATCCATACGGCGAGCGCGGCTGCGGCGACAAAAAGAACCGCTGACCTAACTTTCATATCGCTCTTTTAGTGGACTCCAACAACTAGAAACTTTGCCCTATCCCGAAGCTCGTATGCGTGCCGTTCAACCCTTTGGCGAAATCGATGCGAACGGTGCGCAGACCGAGCTGCGGAACGTCGAAACGTATCCCGAAGCCGGCGTCTCCGTAGAGCGCCCAGTCCGATGGATATCCGGTGATCCGATTCGTATACGGATTGAGCAGCGGATACGCGCCCCGAATGCGATAATCGAGTTCGTCTACAAAGACCGCGAGCGTGATCCTGCGATCGAGCGCCAACGGCTGACGCAGCTCGGCCTGCCCCAGATAGGCGTTGGTTGCATAGAAGACTTGATTGTATCCGCGCATCTGCTGGTCGGAGAAGGTGAACAGCGAGCTCGGCGGGATCACGCCGGTGGAATCGTAGGCGGCACCGTGAATGCCGAGCGTCGCATCTCGCAGCACCGGGAAGAATTTCGCTAGGTCGAGCGTCGTCTCCGTGTACGAGAAATTCGACCCAATCGCGGGCGTTGAGAACGTGCTGCTCAGCAAGGCTTTGAGACCGTTGCGCGGATTGAAGGGGTCGTCCAGCGTGATCGTCTGCAAGCTCAAACCCGTCGTCGCCAGATTGTAGGGCGCGCCGGTGTTGACGTTGGCGATCGAGGACGCCGCGATACCGAAGGAGCCGCCGTAGTTGTACGGCGTCGAGCTGATCGGACTGGGGGTCGGTCCCACGAAGATGTTCGGCTGATTGCCTTGGAAGTAGTATGGCGACGGAACCGTCGTATCGTAGCGGATTTTCTCGCCGGTGACGGCCAGCGACAGGATCGTGTAATCGCTCAACCGCCGCCCGATGTTGGCGGTGGCACCGTTTGCGCTCGAAACGCTGGTGGCGACGACGCCTGAGATTTCCGACGTCGTCGAAGTTGGGTAGAGCGTAACCGGAATCGGTATCTGCGAACTGCTCGCGATCGACGTGCCGCTGCCGGAGACGCCGTAAATCGGATAGTAGTACGTCGTGTGATTTGAGAAGATTTGGCCGCCGGCCGTGTATTTCTCGCCTTGCGGGGTATTGCTGAGATACGGCACCGAAACCGTGAGCTGCGCGATCCCGGCGCGCGCGCCTTCTTCGAATTGGATGCCGGCCGAATTACCGGTGCCATGCAGGTTGTTGTCGGAGAAGCCGAGCGTCGCGTACAGTCCTAGCCCGGTCAGTCCGCCGGAATATCCGAATCCGACCGACGCTGAAGCCGTGCGCTGCTCGGTCACGTGCCAAACCAGCGTAACGTCCTGCGGTTTCTTGGGATCCGGCCCCGGCTTGACGTCCGGCTCGACCTTGGAGAAGAAGTTAAGCGCGTTGAGACGTTCGTAGTCGCGCTTGATCGCGTCGGTATTGAGCACCATTCCCGGCGTCTCCCGCAACTGCCGGCGAATCACTTGGTCTTTGGTGCGCGTGTTGCCGGTGATTTCGATGACCGCGATGCGCGCGACGTAAATGTTGTATTTTACGTCGGCGGTTCCAGCCTGCAGATTGATCGAGGACGGCACGATTCCGCCTTCGAAATTTCCGAGCTCGAGATGAAACTTGTCTTCGTAGAGTTTCTGCAACGCTTTGTAGTCGGCGTCGCGAACGGCGTCGGAGTAAACGCTTCCCTTCTTTAGCGTTAGATTCTCCAGAATGTAGGGCGGCGGCAGCAACGGGTCGCCGCCGATGATGATGTGGGTGACGATCAGCCCTTCCTGGATCACCAGCGTCAGTACCCCGGTCCGCGAGTCGAGATTGATGTCCTTGACGTGCGTCGGCACTTGGCCGCCGTAACCGATCCGTTCGTAATAATTATTGATTTTCAGCACGTCTTGGCGGAAGGTGTTCGTGTTGAAGACCTGCCCCACGGAAAGGTCCATCAGCGCCGCCAGCGTGTCGCTGGGCACCTTCTGGTTCCCAGTGAAGAGAATCTTCGTTAGAACCGGATTCTCGACGACCCGGTAGGTGATCGCGACGCCGCCGGGCCGGCTGCGAACCAGCGGCGGCGCTATGTCTGCGAAATAGCCGAGCGCGTTGATACGGGCTAGGTCCTCTTGGACGACCTTCGGATTGTACGCTTGGCCGGGCCGCGACGCGACGACCGCCATGATGGTAGACGTCGGAACGTGCAGGTTGCCCGTCACGTCGACCGAGACGATCTTCGGCCCGGCCGGCGCCGCAAACGCCGGATCGACGCTCAGGGCAACGAGCGCGATCAGCCAAAGCATCGCCATGTACCGTCTCGGCGCGACCGTGCGCTCGGGATCAAAGGTCATGTGAAAAAATCGTCCTCATTTATCGAGAGGTCCTGGGCCTGCGCATGACCCGCGCGCCCGCGCATCGCGTGCGACCCGGCACGCCCTGTTCCGCCCCCTTTGCCCGGGGTCCTTGCGCGTGCCGAAAGCCTGAACGAGCGGTTAATCTTCACCAGAAATATCGTTGAAAGGTAAGACTAAAGCCGCTGTTTCCGATCAGCGGTTCGTTGGTGAGATACGTCGCACTATACCCAACCGGCGCGTTGGGTAACTGCAAGAGCTTGGTGGGGCCGCTCAACAAGTAAAAATTCAGCGTCGCGGACGTTTCCGGATTCGGCAGCACGCTCAGACCGAACGACTGGATTTGCGGAATGCCGAACGTCACGGCATAGACCGCGCTTACGGCTTTGCCGAGCAGCCGCGTGGCAGTCAGACCGACGCTCCCGTAGTAGCCGAGCGTGAGGTTGATGCTCGACAAGCCGAGCCCTTGACCCAGCGTCGTTTCGACCGGCGACAACAATCCGGCGGTGAATTGCGCGTTGAGGAGATTGAAGGCTTCCTGACCGACCGTGATCGTGCTGCGCTGCGCCAGGGCGACGTTCGGAATCGGCGATACCGACCCAAACGGCGTGATTCCGTTGGGCTGCTGTTGCGCGTACACGCCTTGCTGGCTGTAGGCGATCCCGTTGATGAATCCGCCGAAAGGAGCGATTAGCCCGAGAATCTGGTCTTGCGAGTAACCCGGAGGATTCGAGGTAAGGCCAACCTTGAGCCCCGAAATCGGACCGTCCACCCGAATCGTAATGTCTGCGGTGCCATAGGGATTGCGAGCCCGGTCGGGATCCGGGTTGACGATGCTCGTGGTGGCCACCGCGTGAAGGTTCGGGATGACGCCATCGGACGGGCTGAACGTCACGCTGCCCTGCGAAACGCGAAAAGCGCGATCGAAATACGTCAGCGTGCCGGAAGTTGACGAAAAGGCACCCGAGAGCGTCGGCGCGCTCAGCGTTCCCGCAAGGCTCGCCGAGCCGGTAACGCCGATGTCGAGGCCGGCGCCGTATCCGCTTCCGCGAACGCGCACGTTCTTTCCGGCGGTGGCGTGCAAGTCGAACGCCAGCGGGAGCGACGGCCCGCTCAACGAGCCGGCTCTTTGCGCCGCCCTCACGAAAGCGGAAAAAGGAAGCGTCGCATTGCTCAGGCTGACGTTTCCGGAGAGGATCGCGTCGGAGGCAGGCCGCTTTGCGAGAGCGACGAGCGCGTCGAGCGTGCCGCTCCCGTAGGCGGGAAGATCGAACTGCGCGCCTCGAGCGGAGGCATTGAGCTGTGCCGTTGCTCCGGATCGCGAGAATCCGTTCGGAAAGCCGAGCGTGCCCGAGCTTTGAAGGGTACCGTTTCCGAGGTGCGCCGACACTCGCGAGATCGTGGCGGAGGTGTGGTTGAAGGCCAAGGCCGCGGCGATCTGCGCGATGGGGACGCGCTCGAGATCGCTCACGTAGGATCCGTTCGCAAGCGACGCCCGCCCCACGACGAGCGGGTTGCGGATCGTACCGGAGAGACCGATGTGACCGTCGATCAAGCCGGTCATCTTCGTGTTGTTGCCGAGCGCCTCGTCGAAGATTGAGGGATCCAGACCAACGACGTCGAGATCGAAGCTGATCGGCTGATCCGGCGCGGCCAGGCGCAGCGGCGACAGCTGCAGCGGTAACGACCCTGCCAGCGATGCTTGCCCGTGCGCGAAGACCGCGCCGGCATCGGAAATCACGAGCACGCCGCGCTCGATGCGGACCTCGCCGAAGAGCGAGGCAATCGGTATTCCGTAGGCCGTCACGTTGGTCGCATCAACGCCCGCAGAAAACGTCGGGGCCCTATAGGTTCCGCCGATCTTGAGCGTGGATTCGAACGACCCGTGCAGGGGAAGCTTGAGCCGTGAGGCGTCGTACACGAGTTGCGCGAGATGATCGGTCGTGGCGTGAACTTGAACGTCGAGGGGTCCGTTTACGCCCAAGCTCATCGAGCCCGACGCCGACGCCGAGAGCGCCGGCGTCGTCATCTCGGCGCGATCGATGACGATACTGCGACCTGCGGAGTGGAGCGAGACTTCGGCGCGGTCGAGCGTCAGCGGGCCGAGCGTCCCCCCGGTGACACGCGCGCTCGTGCGTACGTCGATCTGAGGAAAGCGACCGCGCAGCGTTGCTTCGCCCCAAGCGCGCCCGGTGAGCGGTACGTTCTGCAGCCCCAGTGCGGGCATCCACAGCGATAGATCGAGATTGTCGACGTTGGCGCCGAGGTTAAAGCCGGACCGCATCAATGCCGATTGCCATGCGCGCGCCGGCGTCAACGCGATCGAGCCTCGCGCGTGAAGCACGCCTTCGTCTCCACCCACCGCGAGCGACCCCCTAACCACGTTGTTCGCGCTCGACCAGGCGGCTTTGGTATCGCCGATCGGAAGATTTCGATATCGGAATCCGCGCACGTCGATGTTGCCGCTCGAGGTGATTTGCGGGCCGTGGGCGGCCGCCGCAAGCTTCACGCTTCCGATGCCGTTCAAAGTATCGCCGGTATCGAAGAAGTTGTTGAAGTCGGCGAGATCGGCGTGCGGCGCCTTGACGTCGACGGCATTCTCGTACGGCCTCGAAACAGCTGCGAAGTAGGTTGCGGTCGTGCCGACGAGCACCGAACCGCGATCGATCGCGACGCCGCGCGGATCGGCCGACAACCGCGCGCTACCATCGACGAAGGGCAGCCCGTTGGTCTCGCCGGCGGGCACCCCGACGTCGCCGCTGACGCTCGGTGCGGCACTGCGTCCGGCAATGTGCAACCGCGCGTTGAACGTGCCGTCCGTCATATAGTTGGATAAACCGAACGAGTGCAGCGCGCTTGCGATCCGTGCCGCGGCAACGTTCGCGCCCAGATCGTACTGGGGCGCCCCCGAAGTGAGCGCGGCGATGCGACCGTCGACGCGCGCGTAGGTGCCCCCGAGCGCCCCGAGCGTGCGATGCAGTGCGACGGCATCGCCTTGCAACCTCATGTCGCCGTTTCCCGTAATCGGAAAGCTCGCGATGTGGCTGTCGTTCACGGCGACGGCACCGTCGAAGCTCGGCAGCGGCACTCCTGCCGCAAGCTCGCCGGCGGCAGAGAGCGTGCCGCCGTCGAGCGGCAAGCCGATGCCGTGCAGCTGCGCGGCTTGCAGCCGCTTGGCGACGAGTGCGATTGCATCGGAATTGCGCGCGGCGGAACCTCCTGGCGCAAGTGAGAACGTGCCGGCTGCTACCAGTTCTCCTCCGGCCGCCTTCGCATCGGCCGAATACACACGCAAACGATTGCCTTCGATGCCGAGCGTCAAGCTCGCGCGATCGATCGGCACGGCGTGGAGCGTCGCTCCGCGCATTGCAAGATTCGATCCCACGACGAGAATGCGTTGCGGCTCTATTGCGACGCCCACGCTTCCCGCGAGCCGGCCGTGCCCGGGAATCGCCGGACCGAGAAAGGGCTGCAGACCCTCAAACGTTCCCGCGTACCCGCCGTAGGCAACGAATTGCTGCGACGAAAACTCGCCGTGCCCATCGAACGATCCCCACGGGCCGGAAGCGCGCAACAGGTTAATCGTGGAGTTTTGCAGCGTGCCGCCAAAGGCCGCCGTAACGCGATCGAATCGCACGCCGGCGATCGTTGCGCCGCCGGCGCTCATCTTGCCCGCCATCACGAGATCGGCTCCGGCGCCGCCGCCGGCGAGCGTCATCGCAACCGTGCGTCCGTCGATCGCCGGCATCTGCGGGAGACTCAGTCCGGGGAACGGCGCATATTGCGGCACGCGCATGCGTAAACTGTTCGAGCGCAACCAAAAAGCGCTGGTGCCGTGCGGCCGATCCAAGAGGTAGCCCGCGTCGAAATCGCCGCGCTCGGTGTGGAACCAGAACGGATCCACGGATATCGTACCGCTCGGGCCCGTGTCTACGATGGCCGCCATGCGAGCGATGCCGCGCGCCGATGCCGCGCTGCCCGAAACGTGGAAGAGCAGATCGTTTCCAGTGGCGCAAGCGTCGACGACCATCGGTTCGGCTCCCAGCATCTCGTCGAGATAGGGAAGGCGATCCGCCGGGCCTTCTACGTGAAGCGCAAAGCGAGAGCGAATGTGTCGGCCGATGTCCAACGTCCCGTCGATGCGCAACCCGATACCGCCGTAAGCGACTCGTAGCGGCGCAAGTGCGACGACGTTGGAATGATAGACCACGCCGGCTTCGAGCGAATCGAAGGGCAACGCGCGGTAATACGCGCGCGGCGCCGCAACCCGCGCGACGATGACCGGATCGTCAATTGGTCCGTGCACGAGAACGCCGAGGCGCGCTGCTCCGGCGAGAGGCTGATCGCGAGCAAAAGTAAACGCCTGTCGCAATGCCGAGAGATCGCCCTCTCCGGAAATGCCAAGTCGAAGCTGCGCGCGTCCGGTGAGCGCGCCGGTTAAGTCGTACCCTCCGCCGTCGATGCGCAACGGGATGCCGGCGAGCGCTGCGCGCGCGCCGCGCACGAAGAACGCGTTGTCGATCACTTGGACGCGCGCCTGCAGGCCTTCCACCGGCGCTGCGAGCGCTTGCAACGCTAGGCGCCCGCCGTCTACGTCGAGATGCATCCCGACATGATACGCGGGGTTTTCGTTGGGCTCGACGCCGAGCGCGTAAATCCACGCATCGAGATTTCGTCCGTCGGCCGCTAGCACCCGAATGGCCGGCGTATCGGCAAGATAGTTGGCCAGCGCGCGAAGCGGAAACGAGGCCGCGTGCGCGTGATGCGTCGCGTATCCGGCAAGAGCGTCGATTTTGCCCTCGACGGTAAACGGCGCAGGCCGGTCCGCGTCGAACGTTCCGCGCACGCGGTACTGCGTCACGCCGGCGCCGTCGAAGGTGCCTGAAACGTCGATTCCGCTCACACGCAGCATCTTCGCGCTGGGGTCGAAGGCCAAGGGCTCGCGCAGCGTAACTTGCGAATCGCTTACGCGAAGCGAGAAACGTACCGGCACCGCGTTGATCCGCTCGGGTGCGGGACGGGCCGCGATTTGTGGGAACTTGAGGTTGAAGCTTCCGTCGCGAAAGCGGGTGAGCGTCAGCCTGGCCCCGTCGATCTCGACGGCAAGAAGTCCAAAGCGATGGCGACTCGCGGGCAAGAGATCCCGAAGGCTGTAGCGCAGCACCACGCGCCTCACCTGCAGCAGCGGCTCGCCGGCGGTGCCGACGCGTATCCCATACAAAGCCGATGCGTCCCAGCCTACGCGGAGTTGCGCGATCTCCACGGCCTGACCGCTCGCAAGCGTTCCGCCCGTTTGGACGGCAACGCGCAGCAACTCGTGACGCCTTGCGACCACGAGTGAGAAAACGATTATAGCGGCCACCAGGCCGATCGCCAGACGATTGCGCACGAGAGCTCTCGCGGCTTCTATACCCTTTGCCCACCGCAAGGCCCCGCCGGGCTAAGCAGCTTCTAAAAGAAGCTAGCCGCGTTTAGGAGTCTTTTGGGGTTATGTCCGCCTTGGGACTCCATCGCGCGAGCGCTCGTCGCGGCACCTCCATGTGCCGCTCCTGCTCTCGCGTTTTTTCGGGTAAACGAAGTTTTGAAACAGCCATCCGTGGCTGGCCCGAAAAAATCGCGAAGTCGCGCTTGCGGAGTCCCAAGGCGGACATAACCCAAAAGACTCCTAGAGGTCCAGATTCTTTACGCTCTTTGCGTACTCGAAAATGTACTGCTTGCGAGGCTCGACTTTGTCGCCCATCAGGTCGGTGAAGATCTGCTCCGCTTCGACCGCGTCTTCGACCGTGATCTGCTTGAGCCGCCGGTTGCCGACCTCCATCGTCGTCTCAGCGAGCTGCTCGGCGTCCATCTCGCCCAATCCCTTATACTGCTGGATCACGAAATCTTTACCGTCCTCGCCGACGATCGACTTCAGCTCCGACTCGGTGAATGCCCACCACTGCTTTTTGCCTTTGCGGATTCCGTACAGCGGCGGCTGGGCGATGAAGACGTGTCGTCCTTCGACCAGTGGCCGCATCTGCCGGTAAAAGAACGTGAGCAGCAGCGTCCGGATGTGCGAGCCGTCGACGTCGGCGTCGGTCATGATGATGATCTTGTGATAGCGCAGCTTCTCCAGGTTGAATTCGTCGCCGAAGCCGGTTCCCAGCGCCGTAATCATCGTGCGAATCTCTTCGTTAGCGAGAACTTTGTCGAGACGCGCCTTCTCGACATTGAGAATTTTGCCGCGCAGTGGAAGGATCGCCTGCGTGTTGGGATCGCGACCGCCTTTTGCAGTGCCGCCGGCCGAATCGCCTTCGACTAAAAAGATCTCGCTCTCGGCGGCGTTGGCGTTCTTGCAATCGACGAGCTTCCCGGGCAGTCCCGAGCCTTCGAGCGCGTTCTTGCGGCGAGAGAGATCCCGCGCCTTTTTCGCCGCGTCGCGCGCTCGTTGAGCCTGCATGCATTTCTCGACGATCGCTCGGGCATACTTCGGATTCTCTTCGAGGAAGAACTCCAACCGTTCGTAGACGAGTCCCGCAACGATACTGCGAACCCTGGCGTTGCCGAGCTTCGTTTTGGTCTGGCCTTCGAACTGCGGATCCTGTAGCTTCACCGAGACTACGGCGGTCAGCCCTTCGACGATATCGTCGGTCGAGAGCGAGTTGTCTGACTCCTTGAGCGCGCCGCGCTTACGCGCGTAGGTATTGACCGCGTTGGTAACGGCTTGCCGAAAGCCTTGAAGGTGCATCCCGCCTTCGATCGTCCCTATGTTGTTCGCATACGAGAAGATTTGCTCGGCGTAGGTGTCCGTGTACTGCATCGCGACCTCGACGTCGACGCCGTCGCGCTCCGCATGGGTCGAGATGATCGGGTGCAGCGGATCCTTCTTTTCGTTGAGCCATTCCACGAACGAGACGATCCCGCCGTCGAACGTGTAGGTGCGCTCGCGAACGCTTTCGCCGCGCTCGTCACGCAGCGTGATCGAGAGCCCACGATTGAGGAAAGCAAGCTCGCGCAAGCGCTTCTGAAGGATGTCCCAGTGGAACTCTTTGACCTCGAACATTTCCGGATCGGGCTTGAACCACTGCAGGGTTCCGGTTCCGTCGGTTTTGCCGATCTTCTTCAGTTTCTGCACGGTGACGCCGCGTTCGAATCTCATCTGCCAGATGAATCCGTCGCGCTTCACCTGGGTCAGCATCCATTCCGAGAGGGCATTGACGACTGAGATGCCTACCCCGTGCAAGCCTCCCGAAACTTTGTAACCGCCCTTGCCGAATTTTGCGCCCGCGTGCAAAATCGTCATCACGACTTCGACCGCGGGCAGTCTTTCTTCGGCGTGCAGGTCGATCGGAATGCCGCGACCGTCGTCCTCGACCGAGCACGAGCCATCGTTATGCAAGACGACTTTGACGTTGTGGGCGTATCCCGCGAGAGCTTCGTCGACCGCGTTGTCGACCGCTTCGTATACGAGCTGATGGAGCCCGCGCTCGGCGGTGTTGCCGATGTACATGCCGGGCCGCTTGCGAACGGCTTCCAGCCCCCGTAAGACTTCAATTTGCTCGCCGGTATAGTTCGTTGACATTATGTTTTTCGTTTTTTCTTCGTTTCGACGCCGCCCTCGAGCGCTTCACCATACAACAGATCCATGAGCTCGTCGCCTAAGATGCTGGCAACGGTCTCGGGGAGTATTTCCTCGGGCGGAAGCTTACTCTGCAATACCACGTACGAGCTCGCTACCGCCCGCTCGCGCCGGTCGCGCGAGAGTCGTTGAGCGGCGCGCGCTTGCGCAAGCATCGTCCACCAATGCCGTAGCATCCGCCTGCGAACGAGCTCGTACTCCTCTTTCTGTAACCCGTCGACGAGCGCGGCCGTTCCAGCATACCCAAGCCAGGGCGCTTCGAAAAGCAGTCGCGCGGTAGCCGCTGCGCGGCGCTCCGATTGGGCGGCAACGCAGGCGCAGCATAATGGGCCGGCCGCGGGGACGATCAGCGCCCCGCATCCCGCGCACCCCCTCCAGCCCTGCGACCGCCGCGTCCGGCGTTCGCTGTTGACGTCGAGCTTAAATCGCTCCAGCGCTTCGGCTGCGGTTGCCGCGGCGGGTCGCTGGGTGCGCCGCGTGCCGGCCCGCCGCGCGCCCGTGCGAACGACCGGAGCCGGACCCTCCCGCTGCGGGATTCGTCCGACGCGAAAACGGAGCCGCTCTATCCGGACGCCGCGCAAGCGCGCCGACACCGCCTCGCGGACCTGTTCGGCTAAAAACGTGAGCTGGTGGCTCCATGCGCTCGATCGTGTGGTGATCGTGAGCGTGCCTCCCGCGATCCCGACCGGATGCGAATTCTGCGCCACATCCGGACCGACGATCTGAACCCATCCCGCCTCGAGCAGCACGAGCGGCTCGGCCGTGCCGGGTTGCGCCGGAGCCCATCCCGCGAGCGCTTGCGAAAGTTTCAGCACGCTACTAAGGCTTGGACCCGCGCGTTAGCAACGCGAGCGAGATGCGACGCAGCCGGGAGGTCCGCGGGGCGCTGCGTCGCGGTTATAAACACCTGCTCGTACGCGCCGACGTCGGCCAGAAATGCCGCGGCGCGGGCCTCGTCGAGCTCCGAAAGAACGTCGTCGAGCAACAGCAGCGGCGCCTCGTCGGAACGCTCGCGCATAACCGCATATTCGGCGACTTTCAGGGCCAGTACGGCCGTCCGTTGCTGTCCTTGAGAGCCGTACGCGGCCAGCGAAACGCCGTCGAGCGTGAGCTTCAGATCGTCGCGGTGCGGACCTGCAACCGAACTCTTGCGCGCGCGCTCGGCATCGGCGCTTTGCAGCAGACGCGCTTCGAATGCCTCCGCGATCGCGTCGTGCCGCGGCGCTTCAAAGGCGATGTCAGGCTGGTACGCGACCTCAAGCGATTCGGTGCCGGAAAAGCGCGCGTGCGCGGCACGCGCGGCCTGGCCAAGCGCGTTCACGAGCCGCCGGCGCGCCAGCATGACCTCGGTGCCGGCTTCGACCAACGCGCGATTGTAGGTAGCCAGTAGCTCCGGATCGGATTCGATCGCACCGCGCAGCATTGCGTTCTTTTGTTGCAAAGCTTTGCGGTAGCGGGCTAGCTCGTAATAGTAGCGCGGCTCGCTCTGCGAGAGCGCGACGTTTAGGAACGCGCGTCGCGCCGCCGGAGCGCCGCCGGCCAGTTCAAGATCGGCTGGAACGAACGTCACGACCGCAAGCCTTCCGAGATAACTAGCATAGCGAACCGGTCTTCCGTTTACGGTGTAAGCCTTGAGTGCGCCCCGGCTCGATCGCTCGATCGCGCAGACGAGCTCGACGGTTCCGGCGTTGCGCAGCGCCTCGCCTCGCAGCACGGCGCGCTCGCAATCTTTGGCAATCGTGTCGGCCTCGCGCACGGTGCGAAACGATTTCCCCGTGCCGAGCATGGCAATGCCTTCGAGCAGATTGCTCTTTCCTTGTGCGTTGGCGCCAATGAAAACGTTCAGTCCGGCAGCCGGCTCCAGCTCGAGTTCGCAGTAGTTTCTAAAATTCGAAAACGTTAAGTGCGCAACCCGCACATTATTGCCGTAGCGGCATGAGCACGTAGAGTTGCTGCCCCGTTTCAAGCGGTTCCAGCGGACGAATCGCAGCCGGCGAGAGCGGACCGAGAAACTCCAGCACGCTCTTTTCGCTCTTAAGGTGATTAAGAATTTCGACCAAATAGCGCGCGTTGAACGCAATGGTTAGGTCCTCGCCGGTTTGCTCGATCTCCAGCTCTTCGTAGGCATTGCCCGAAACGTCGGAACTGGCCGTTACCACGAGGGTCTGGTTTGCAATCGCCAATTTGACCATGCTCGCGCGATCTCCGGCAACGAGCTCGGCGCGGCGAAGGCTTGCGATCAGCATCGGCGTGTTCACCGTAATCGTGCGATCGAACTTGGCCGGTATGACCTGTTGATAGTTGGGGTACTGGCCATCTACAAGCCGCACCGTGATGGTTACGTCGCCGCTGGTCATTTGCAGCTGATTGCTTTGCGCCCCGAGCGCGGAGATCGCAATTTGCTCGCCGCCACCGAGGTTGCGCGCCGCTTCGGCGAGGGCTCGTGACGGTACGATGAACTTCTCGCCGGCACTGCTGCCGTCGAGCGTCGTGACAAACTTAGCAAGCCGGTAGCCGTCGGTCGCCACCATGGTCAGGGCGTTGCCTTCCACCTCGAGGAGAGTGCCCATCAATACCGCCCCGCGAGCCTCCTCGCTCGACGCCGCAAAAATGGTGGCATCGATCCCATCCCGGAAACGCTTCCCGCTTATGGTAAACTGCGAGCCGCGCGCGGCCGCTGGCAGCGGAGGGTATTCCTCGGGAGGGAGTGCGTGGAAGTCGTAGTTGCTGCGCTCGTATTTCACGCTCGCGCGCGTCGGCGTGCCGGTGAGCTCGACCGTCCCGGACCCGAGGTTACTCAGATAGCTCGCAAAGAGCTTGGCGGGGATCGTGACCGACCCGCCCTCGGCGATCTGTGCCGAAAAGGCTTGCTCCAGCGTAAGCTCCAGGTCCGTTGCGCGCACCGCGATCCTTCCGCCATCCGCTTGGAGCAGGACGTTTGATAGGACCGGCACGGTGGTATGCGCGTTGACCACCTTACTGGCGGCGCCGACGGCCGCCGTGATGTCCTTCGCTGCGCAGGTGAATTTCATCATTTCCACCGTTGGTCGCCGGCGCTCGTTTTCCTAGGAGAAAAAAGAAAGTAAGCCGCAGCAGTAGTAGGGCGGTTCATTCTGCGGATAACTCCTTTTGCAGCGTTTCCGCACGCGGTTTTTCCCGTTGGATAAACTGTGAATCGTTGGTGCCGAAGGATACACGTTTCCACGCGCCGCTGTGGCCGTGCCGGTATATCCTCAGGGATTCTGGCACATCGCGATAAGCTGTCGAATCTTATTGCGATACGCCTCGTCGCGCTGCATCTGCTCCTTAATTTTGTCCCGCGCGTACATAACCGTCGTGTGATCTTTTTTACCGAAATCTCGAGCGATTTGCGGCAAAGAATATGGAGTCAGCTCGGTGGCGATGTACATCGCGATTTGCCGGGGAGCGGCCAGCCTCTGATCGCGGCGGCCGTTGTCCATCTCCTTGACGGTAAGACCATGAGCGCTGGAGACGGTCTCCTTAATCTTTGCGATCGTTACCCGGTGCAACGGGGCTTGGGCGACGGCGCTTTTGAGGACGTCGGCAGCCAGGTCGGTGGTGATCGGCGCTTTCGTGAGCGACGCGTAGGCGATCACGCGTATGAGGGCGCCCTCTAGCTCACGGATGTTCGACGGAATCACCTTGGCGATGAACGAGGTCACCTCGTCGGGAACCGGGATGTTCTCGCTTCCCGCTTTTTTGCGCAAGATCGCTTCGCGCGTCTCCAAGTCGGGCGCTTGAATGTCGGTGAGCAGACCCCACTCAAACCGCGAGCGCAATCGAGCTTCGAGCGTTTGGATCTCTTTGGGGGGGCGGTCGGACGAGATGATGAGCTGGCGGCCGGATTCGTGCAGCGCGTTGAACGTGTGGAAGAACTCTTCTTGCGTCGTTTCCTTTCCGGCGAGGAACTGGATGTCGTCGATCAGCAGAACGTCTACCTGACGGTAGCGATTGCGGAACTCCGGCGTGCGGTTGTTCTGCAGCGCGATGATAAACTCGTTGGTGAACTTTTCGCAGGTGACATAGACGACGTTCGCGGCAAGATTATCCTGAATGACGCGATGACCGATCGCGTGCATAAGATGCGTTTTGCCCAAACCGACGCCTCCGTAGAGGAACAGAGGATTATAGGCGTGCGCCGGGGCGCCGGCGACCGCTTGCGCGGCGGCATGGGCGAAGCGGTTGGAATTGCCCACGACAAATTCTTCGAAGGTATAACGCGCATTAAGATTGGCAGTCCGGAATTCCTCAAGCGGTCGCGGCGAAAGGCCTACAACGGTGCGCGCACCCTCGGCGGGCTCGGCAACCGATAGCCGAAGCTCTACACTGGTGCCGAAAAGCTCGCTGAGCACGCCGATCATTTGGGCGCGCAGCTTGCTGCCGACCCAATCTTGGGCAAACTTGCTGTGAACGGCAAGGTGAAGCTCGTTTCCATGAAACGAGATGAAGCGGATCGGCTTGATCCACATTTCGAAGACGGGTTTAGAGAAGGTTCGCTCAAGGGTGTCGAGTGCGGATTGCCAGAGCTCGTTCGAGACGTCAGAGTTTATCGCTAGCGGCATGCTCTTCCAGTCCTCTTCGCAACAGGTTTTCTCGAAAACGCACCACGCAGCGGTCTTTCATTAT
>DASRXM010000007.1:0-40655 GCA_035654155.1 Candidatus Babeliales bacterium | reverse complement strand
CGATCCCGCGGTTGCTCGAGCTCTCCTCGACGAGTCGTTCGAGCGCGGCGCGGGTGCTCGCCGGCAAACGATCCGACCGGCCGCAGAGACGGACGCGAACGCCTTCCTTGGAAAGCCGTCGAAGCTCGCCGCGGGCCGCGCGCGCGCAAAGCCGCATCAGCGCGCCGATTTCGCCGGCGGGCCGTTCCCAATTCTCTTCTGAAAAAGCATACGCGCTCAAAACGCGCACGCCCGCCGCGCTGGCGGCGCGCAGCGTGCGGCGCAAGGCCGCGATGCCGCTGCGGTATCCGCAGGCGATCGGCAATCCGCGCCGCGCCGCCCAGCGGCGATTGCCGTCCATGATGACGGCAACGTGCTGCGGAGTCACGTCGGCGCCAGCTTCGCGCGCGCGCCGGTGCGGCGCGACCGTTCCTGGACGTCGCGTACGACGCTCTCCAACTCGTCCACGTAGGCGAGAAATCGCGTGCGACCGCGTTTGGTGATGCGGTAGACTGTCTGCGGCCTCCCGGCCGCGCGCAGCTTTTCGGTCGTCACGATTCCCAACTCCGCAAGAGCATGAACGTGGCGATTCAAATTTCCGTCGGATAGGTCGCAGGCGGCGGCCAGCTCGGTGAAGCTGAGGCCGTCCGGATGCGCGATCAAACAGGTGCAGATCGCCAGCCGTCCGCGCTCGTGGAAGATGCGCTCCAAGCCCGGATAGGAAAACGGCGCGTCGCGCACTTCTCTCACGGCGCGCGGTCCCGCCAAATCAGCGCACCGACGGCGATTTGACCGATCCCGAAGCCGAGCGGCATCACCCACCACGCCAGCGCAACGGCCTGCAACGGCGAGATGAGAAACAGCGCAGCCAGCGCAGCGAAGCTCAACGTGATCGGGAAGGTCGATTCGGGAACCGCGCCGCGCGAGGCGAACAGTCCCAACGAGTACAGCGCAAACCAAGTCCCGGGCAACAGCTCGTACGCGCCACGATCGATGAGCGCGACCGTGAGTAATCCGCCAAGCACGATGCTGGGAGCGATCGACCGAGCTGCGGATCTAAACCGGCTTTGCGCGCCCGGCCCGCGGTTCTTCCAAACCCACGCGATAACTGCGCCGTAATTGAGCGCCAGCGCGACCGCCAAGCAGATCATCCAGATGAGGACGTAGCGGTGCAACGCCGCGGCGGTCACCGGCAGCGCAACCGTCTGTCGTTGAATAAAGCCCGCCGCGACCGCTGCCAGGCCGCTGGCGACCGCAGCCGCGGCGGAGTAGCCTTCGAATCGTTGCACCGCGACCAACCGGTCGCGGACCTCCTCCAGATCGGAAAGCGCGCGCCGGATTTCCATACTGCCCGCCCTCACTTTGTACTGCAAAGTTAAATACTTTGTACAGCAAAGCGTTAGTCCCGGTCAAGGGGCGCGAGCACAGCCGCCCGAAGCCAGCGCCATGCGGCGTCGCCTCGTTGCCTTTGTGGTGGTGTGTGCGTGGCTCGCCGGATGCGGCGGCCGTGCTAGCGGCCCAACCAGCGCGATGCCGCAGCTAGCGCTTCCGTTGCAGGGCGTCAAACCAAGCGCTTCCAACCTGCTGCCCGAACCCCCAGTGGTGCGGGCCGTCAACGGCGTTGCGACGGTTCAACTCGACGTCGATCTCAATTCGGTGACTGGACAACCGCAGTTCGTCTTCAACGGTATGCCGGACGTCGCGCCGACGATCGACATCAATCCCGGTGAAACATTCGTCGTCGATGTAAAGAACGAGCTGCCGAAAGTGCCGCCGCCCGCATCGCCCGAGCTGCAGGAAGACGTCAACCTCCACTTTCACGGCCTCGGCGTGTCGCCGCTGAAGCCGGGCGACGACGTCCTGACGGTGCTTGCGAAGCCCGGCGAACGCCTGCATTACGTCATTCACGTTCCCAAAAATCAAGAGCCCGGACTCTATTGGTATCATCCGCACGTCCACGGCGAGGTGAACTATCAAGTGGGCGAAAGCGGAATGTCGGGCGCGATCGTGGTCGAGGGTCTTGCGCGTCATCTCCCCGAGCTGGCTAAGATGAAACAGCGGCTCATCATCGTGCGGGCGACCGGCATCGGCGCCGACGATCCGGACGCCGTGAAGATGGACGATATGTCTGCGATGGACAACGCTTCAAGCGACAACGCGTCAAGCGACAGCGACTCGGAAAGCGCGCAGCCGCTTCTCACCAATCCCGCGCCGTGCACGACTAAGGACGGCCTCAAGGTTTCGCTTAACGGTGTCAGCCACCCGGATATAACGATCTCCCCAGGCGAACGGCAGTTCTTCCGCGTCCTCAACGCGACCGGCCACAAGACGCTGGCGCTGAACATCGAAGGCGAAAAAGTCGAGGTCGTCGCAATCGACGGCTTCGCGCTCGACACCTACCCGGGCACGCCGCCGACGCTGACCGAAGCGACCGTCGTGATCCCGCCGGCCGGGCGGGCCGAGTTCGTCGTCACCGGCCCGGCGAGCGGCCGCGCGAAATTGCGCACCCTGTGCTACAACACCGGGCCCAACGGCGATCCCGATCCAAATCTTTGGCTCGGCGATCTCGTGTCGCCCAAAGACCGCCAAGACGGCGGCGACTTTACGACCGGCCCGCTGCGCGCCGGGGAGCCGCTCCCGCTGAACGCCTATACGGCAGCGCTTCCTCCGCCGGCGGCCAAACGTCTGGTGGTGCTCAGCGAGAATTCAAAGCCGCGATTCTTCATCAACGGGCAATCGTTTTCGATCAAAGCGCCGCCGATGTTCGTGGTGCACGTTGGGACCGTCGAGGAATGGCACATCGTCAACGTCACGCAAGAAATACACGACTTCCACATCCATCAACTCCACTTCCTCATCGAGAACGTCAACGGCGTTAAGCAAACCCACCCGCACTGGGCCGACACGATTATCGTGCCGCACCGTTCCGGGACCGGCAAGAAAAGCGTTCCCGGTTCGGTCGTCCTCCTCATGGATTTCCGCGACCCGGTAATCCGCGGCGAGTTCGTGTTCCACTGTCACATTCTCGACCATGAGGACCAAGGAATGATGGCGAAGATCGAGGCGATTTGAACAAGATCGCCGTCATAGCGCTAGCGTCGCTAGCGGGCTTGGCCACGGGTTGCTCCGGGGGCGGCTCCAGCGTGCCGGTCTCCGGCGGCGCTTGGGCGAGCGCGCACGACGCATATTTTTCGCACCCGCACTACGCGCCTACGTTATCGATGGAGCGCGCGATCTCGCCGCTCACGGCCTACGTGCCATACCATCCGGGCGGCCACGTGATCGTCAACCCCAAGTTCTACTTGATCTTCTGGGGCTACAAGAAGTACGGCGACCCGGACAAACTGCAAACGCTGCTCGAAACGTATACCAAGAGCATGGGCGGCAGCGGTCACAACAACATCGAAATCCAGTACTACCAAGATGTCAGCGGCAAAACCACGTATATCACCAACCCGTCGGATCAGTACGGCGGCAGCTGGCTCGATAATTCGCCGATTCCCAACAGCCCGAGCGACCCGCAGATTGCAAAAGAAGCTCTCGCCGCGGTCGTCCATTTCGGCTACGATGCCAACGGCGTTTACGTTGTCATGACGGCCCACAAGCACAGCGAGGCGGGATTCGGCGTTCATTGGTGCTCCTACCACAGCAATACGTACTATAAAAAGAAGCTCGTGCCGTATGCGAATCTGCCGTACATGCCCGATGCCGGCAGCCAGTGCCTCGCCAACATCGTATCGCCGCCCTCCGATGAGTCGGGCGACGACGAAGGCATGACGATCTACGCAGGCCACGAGTACGGCGAAACGATCACGGATCCGGACCCCTATACTGCGTGGTACGGCGTCGACGGTGAAATCGGCGACTATTGCGCCGGCGAGAACATCGCAAACGACCCGTTTGGGAGCAAGTCGTACACGATGCAGCCGATGGTCAGCGACGCCAGCGAAGCCTGCGTCCAGTCCTACACGCCGTAGTAACCGTCCGCGCAATGCCAGGCGTGTGGCACAGCGCCGTGGCATCCTATGGCCATGCAGCGCCTCGATGGGCGGTTCATCTATGCCGCCAGCGATCTCAATGCGTACCTCGAATGCCGGCGGCTTACCGAGCTGGAAATGCTCGTGGCGCGCGGCCGGCTCGAGCGCCCGGATACCGACGACCCGCATGCCGAGCTTTTACGGCGCAAAGGCGACGAGCACGAACGCGCTCATCTCGAGCTTCTCCAACGTCGACACGGCGACGGCGTCGTAACGTTCGAGTCTCCCGAACGCAGCATCGAAGCATACGAGCGCGCGGAGCGAGAAACGCTCGCCGCGATGCGCGCCGGCGTGCCCGTTATCTACCAGGCCACCTTTTTCGACGGCCGATTCTACGGACGAGCCGACTTCCTGCGCCGCGTTTCCGAGGCGTCGAACCTTGGCGATTATGGGTACGAAATCGTGGATACCAAGCTCGGGCTGCAACCCAAACCTTACTACCTCGTGCAGTTGTGCAATTACAGCCAGCACCTCGAGCGCTTGCAAGGCCGGATGCCCACCTGGGGGCACGTCGTTCTCGGATCCGGCGAGGAGCGACGGTTCCGCCTGCACGATTACCTCGCATACTACCGGCGCGTAAAAGCCCGGTTCTTAGAGTTCGTTTCCGAGTTCGCCGCCATCGAGGATCCGCGCGAGTATCCGTTCGAGCGCAGCCATTGCGCGATTTGTCCGTGGAACGGCGCATGCGAGCAAAAGCGCCGCGACGACGATCACTTGAGCTTGGTCGCGGGAATTCGTCGCGACCAGATTGCGAAGCTGGAAGAAGCCGGAATATGTCGCGTCAGTGAGCTCGCGCAAGCCGGCGTTCGGCGACCTCATGGAATGGGCGACGAGATCTTTACGAAGCTGCGCCGCCAAGCGGCGCTGCAAATTGCCGGACGCGCGGGCACGCGGCCGATCCACGAAGTGCTGCCGCGCGATCCCGGCCTCGGCTTCGAGCTGCTTCCCGCGCCGGCGGCCGGCGACGTTTTCTTCGACATGGAGGGCGACCCGCTTTACGAGCCCGGCCGCGGTTTGGAATACCTCTTCGGTTGCTGGATGCCCGACGACCAGCCGCAGTACCTCGCCTTTTGGGGCCGCGACCGCACGGCCGAGAAACGCGCCTTCGAGGAATTCGTCGATTTCATAACGGAGCGGCGCCGCCGCTACCCGGCAATGCACGTTTATCATTACGCAAGTTACGAAAAGAGCGCGCTGCGCCGACTCGCGCAGCAGCACTGTACGCGCGAGAACGAAGTTGACGAGCTGCTGCGCGGCGAAGTGCTCGTCGATCTCTTTGCCGTCGTTCGCCGTTCGCTCATGATTTCCGAGGAGCGTTACGGCCTCAAGAACCTCGAGCGCTTCTACGATCTCCAGCGCGAAACGATCGTTAAAAAGGGCGACGAATCGATCGTGCGATTCGAGCGCTGGCTGCTCGAGCGCGACGAGAAAATTCTCAACGACATCGAAAGCTACAACCGCGACGACTGCCGCTCCGCGCACGGCCTGCGCGAGTGGCTGCTCGAGCGGCGGATCGAAGCCATGGCGAAGTTCGGCGATGACCGGCCGTGGCGCGACGCAAAGGTTCCCAAAGAAGAGAAGCCCGATGCGGAGGACTTGCGCCGCACCGATCTGGAGCGCGAATTGCTTGCGAACGTAGTGCTTCCGCAGACCGAGCAGGAGTACCGCGAGATGGCCGCCGACCGGCGGTCGCGATATCTCCTCGCGAATCTCATGGCCTACCACCGGCGCGAAGAAAAGCCGGCCTGGTGGGCATACTACGATCGCTGCGAGAACGTCGACCGGCTGTTCGAGTTCGACCGCGACTCCATCGCCGAGCTTCGGCTGCGCGTCGACGTGGAGCCTTGGCCCGACAAGCAGAGTCTCGTTTACACCTACGTGTTTCCCGAGCAACTCCACAAGCTGGGCGCGGGCGACAGCGTCCACAATCCGCGCACGCGCAAGCAGGCGGGAACGATCGCGCGCATCGATGACGATGCGAACATACTCGAGCTCAAAACCTCGGCCACTCTCGACGCGGCGCAAACCATCACCGAGCTCATCCCCTCCGGGCCGCCACCCCCAAAGGCCCAACGCGGCGCGCTAACGCGCATCGGCCCGTCGTTCTTGAACGGGACGCTCGCGCACGAGTATCCGGCCACGGCCGGTCTGCTGGAAAACCGCGACCCCGTCCTTCGGCACCCTCGAGATCGCGTCGTACAGCCGGAGCACATTACCGCGGAGACCGTTTCCGCCGTTGCATCCGCACTCGACAATAGCTATCTCTTCATCCAAGGACCGCCCGGCAGCGGCAAGAGCACGATCGGCTCGCACGTGATCTGCGATCTTCTCCAGCACGGAAAGCGCGTCGCGGTCACCGGAATGAGCCACAAAGCGATTCACAACCTGCTGCACAAGGTCGAGCAGTGCACGCACGAGCGCAACGGCAGCTTTCGCGGACGCTACAAGCACAGCGGCAACGGCAGCGAGTACCGTTCGGAGTTAGCATCGCCGTTTATCGAGTCGGTAAATTCAAACAAGTCCTTCGACGGCGACGATTATCAGCTCGCCGGCGGTACGGGCTTCCTGCTAGCGCGCGAAGAGCTCGCGGACAGATTCGATTACCTTTTTATCGACGAGGCGGGTCAAGTCTCGCTGGCCGACGCGCTCGCCATGTCGCTCTGCGCTAAGAACGTCGTGCTCCTCGGCGATCCGTCGCAGCTCGCCCAAGTGAGCCAAGGCCGGCATCCGTTGCACGCCGATGATTCCGTCCTGCAGCACTTGCTGGGCGACGAGCAGACCGTACCGGAACGGCGCGGAATTTTTCTCGGCGTTTCGTACCGGATGCAGCCGAAGATCTGCGAATTCATCTCCCGCGCAATGTACGAGAACCGGCTGAGGCCCGCCGACTCGACGGTAATGCATCGCGTCGTGATGCCCGACGGCGATCTGGCCGGTCTGTATTTTCTGCCGATCGAACACGACGGCAACGCCTCGAGCTCGGTGGAAGAAGCCAACGCAATCGTATCCTGGATTTCAGCGCTGCGGACGCATGGGCAGGTCATCGATTCGCGTCCGCCCGTACGCGACGTCATCGTGGTCACGCCCTACAACGCGCAGCGCCGGCTCATCTCGGAGAAGCTGCGCCAAGCCGCCATAGACGACGTGCAGGTCGGCACCGTCGACAAGTTCCAGGGTCAAGAGGCCGCGATCGTCTTCTACTCGATGGCGACGTCGAGCGGCGAGGACGTGCCGCGCGGCGTTGAGTTTCTGTTCGAGCGCAATCGCTTCAACGTCGCGATCTCACGCGCTCGCGCGGCCAGCATGCTGGTCTGCAGCCCGGGCCTGCTCGACGTTGCTTGCCGCAACCCGGCACAGATGGCACTGGTCAATCTGCTCTGCGCCTTCGTGGAAAAGGCCGAAGAGCTTCCCTTAGCTCGCGAGTGGATGCGCGAGGCCGAGAGTTTGTAACACTTCCCGCGCCGCCCGCTCGCCCGACTCGACCGCGCCGTTGATGTAGCCCTGCCACGCGATCGAGGTCTGCTCGCCGCAGAAGTAGACGCGGCCCTCGGGGATCTTCTCTTCGCCGCAAAGGGTCGTGTATTGACCCACCTTATAATATGAGTACGCTCCGCGCGTAAACGGATCGCCGATCCAAAAGTCCTGATAGGCGCGGCCGTTGAACGCGCGCAGCGCACCGGGCAGCACCGGTTCCACCGAGCGCAGGTAGCTTTGGACGGTTGCGTCGGGCGCGGGGCCGTGCACCGGCCCCGTATACCGCGCCCCTTGCGCGCCGCCGGGGAAGCAAACCAACATGCCGGCGCGCCCCGCTTGCCCGATGCTGGTGTCCCAAGCGCCTTGAAAAACTTCGGTCGCGTAGGCCGTTGCGGTATAACGTTCCTCGAACCAATACGACGACGTGAACTGCAGATGCACTTTGGCGTTCGAGCCGAGATCGAGCTGCGCGATTGCCCGGCGCTTGCGCGCGGAGAAGCCGGCCGCCTTGGTATCGACCAACCGCAGCACGGTAAACGGAATCGAGAGCACGACGACGTCGGCCGGCACGGTTTTGGTCGTCCCATCTGCGGAAAACGTGCAGACGTACGAACCGTCGTCGTTGCGCGCGAGGGCTACGAGCGCGTTGTTCAGCGTAACACAGCCGTGAGGCAACTTGGCGATCATGCGTGCGACGAGCTGGTCGTTGCCGCCGGAAATCGTGTACTTGTCGTCCTCGCCGGTGCCGGAAATATTGAGCCTGCCATGGCGCATGCCTGCGAATAGGTAAATCAGGTTAAGCGCACTCTGAGCGTGCGTTTCGCCACCGTACTCGTCCAGGCAGGCGAGCAGCATCAGCTTCCCGATCTTCGAGCCGATGCCACCCTGGACGTTTCTGTTTAGCCACTCGTCGACGCTCATCCGGTCGAGCGCAACTCCGGCGGCGGTGTGCTTGTAGAAGGTCGTAACCGGACCGGCGGCTCGCGCGGCTCGTGCGAGCGGATCGTAGACGTACTGGTCGTAATCCTCGACCGCTTCACGCTGCCGATACCGTTGCCCGGAAATGAAGTTTGTGTCGATGGCGTCCGCCGGATAGAGCGCGTTGAGATCGGTCAGTTTCAAGCCTAGCTCGTGCGCGAGCCGGCGCACGTAGTGATGCGTTGAGGCAATAAGCTGGCCGCCATGTTCGGCATACTCGCCGTCATCGAAGAATCCGTGCAGCGTCCAGGTTCGCCCGCCGCTACGCGAGTTGGCTTCGAATACGTCGCTATTTACGCCGGCCTGAAAGAGCCGATACGCGCACGTGATCCCGGCGACGCCCGCCCCGACGACGATTACGCGCGGCCGATTGCGCGCCCGCGAGAATGCGGTGCCCGGCCCGAACGCACTCGGCAGCCCGCTGCCGCCGCACCCACCCAGCGCGAGCGAAGCTGCAAGTCCCGCCAAGAAATCGCGGCGATATATCTCGCCGCGCTGCGCTCTGCGCGCCGCGACCGTCGCGTGCAGGCGTAAAGCCAAGGATGCAGCCGCACCGCGAGCCATGGGCGATTACACCGCGAACGCGACCGTGGTTCCGCTAGGCGTACGGTTCAGTTCCAAGCGCTGCGTGGTTGCGCGCAGGATCGCAAGGCCCCTTCCGCGATCCGTCGGGGGCTCGCCCTCACGCCACGTTCCCAAATCCTGTACCTCGCCGAAGATTCTGCCATCGCGCGCCGACAATCGAAAAACGAAGTCGCCGGTCGTTCCGCGATAAGCATGCTCGACCGCGTTTGCCACGGCTTCGCCCACGGCGATGATGAGGTCGAACGTCCGCTCGGGCGTGAGCTTGGCGACGCGCGCGTAACGTAGCGCCAAACGGCGCGCGATCGCCGCCGATGCCGGCGCCGCGGGGAGCCGTATCTCGACCGGCTCGGGCCGTTGCGGGAGAATCGTTGCGGCGAGCACCGCGATGTCATCGAGCTGGCGATTGTCGAGCACGTTTCGCAACAGCGCCCCTGCGCCGTCGGCAGTGCCGTCCTGCACGCGCGCCGTCAATGCATCGAGGAGGCGCGCGCTTTCACGTTCGATGTTGCGGTCATACTCGATCAGTCCATCGGTGTAGAGCAGCAGCGTCGTATACGGCTCGAGCTCGACCTCGCGTGCAGGGAAAAGCGAGTTGACGTCCACGCCAAGCGGCACGCCGCCGCCGGGTAAGTAGCGGGCCTTACCGAACAGCGGTGCGATCACCGGCGGCGGATGCCCCGCGCACGAATACCGAAACCGTGAGCGGCCTACTTCGATCACGCCGAAGATCGCGGTGATGATTGGGTGCTCCTCGTCGAGCATGAGCGCCCCGTTTGCGCGGCGCAGCGTTTGCGCGGGAGTCAATCCCTCCAGCGCACTCAACCGCAGCGCATGCCGCGCCTCGCTCATCGTGACCGCGGCCTCCAGACCGTGACCGCCAACGTCGCCGATCGAAATCGCAAGCCGATCTTCGGAAATGAGAAACGCGTCGTACCAGTCGCCACCCACCTGCGATTCGCGTTCGGCCGGGCGATAGGCATAGCTGAGCTCTACGCGTTGGTGCGACGGCAGATGCGCCGGAAGGACGGCGCGTTGAAAGGCAGCGGCGACGCGGTGCTCTCGCTCGTACAAACGGGAGTTGTCGATAGCGAGCGCGGCCCGGCGCGCCAGCTTCTCGGCGATTTCGAGCGCATCGGCCGGCCGGCGCGAGGCGGCATCCATGTCGATGAGGTGCAGCGTGCCGCGCGCCTCGCCGCGCACGACCAATGGAACGATGAGAGCCGTGCCGAGGCCGGCCGCTTCGTAGATTGCGCGATCGGCCGGATTCAGTACGTTATCTCGAACCGCGCGCAGCGTCTCTTCGTGATCGAGACTGCGGCTTTCCGATAGACGCAGCACCAGCGGCGACCCCGACGACGCATCGCGAATCGCCACCACGCTGCGTCCGACCAGGCCCTCCAGCAGCTCGTTCAGCTTCGGGTCACGGTGGCGAACCGCTTCGACCACCAGCTCCTCTCCGGAGAACGATTGGACTTGGCACCAATCGGCAAACGCCGGCACGCAAAGTTCGGTAATCTTGTTCAACGTCGTTCCAACGTCGAGCGACGAGCCCAACACGTCGCTGGCGTGCGACAGGAATGCTTCGCGCTCTTCATGGCGCTTCTGTTCGTCAATGTCGGTTGCCGTCGAGAAGAAACGAATCACGGTTCCGTCCGGGGCCCGCAGCGCCACCGCTCGCACCAGAAACCAGCGATAGTCGCCGAAGGCCGATCGAACGCGAAGTTCAATGGAGATGTCGCTGCCGTGCGACACGGCTTTTTCCAGCCCGGCCTCCAGCCCGGCCAGATCGTTAGGATGAACGGCATCGCGCCAGCCGCCCTTATGAAATGTTCGCGCCTCATCGAAACCGGTGAATTCAAACCAGCGGCGGTTGAAATAATCGATTCTTCCGTCGGGTCCAGCGGTGCAGACGATTTGAGGCAGGACGTCCGCAAGCATCTGCAGCGCACGCTCGTTCTGAGCGGCGGCGACGCGCAGGCCCTGGAGTTCGCTCATCCCGCGGTAAACCTTCAAACCGAGCGGGAAGCGGTCCCCTCCCCCGGCACGAGGGCATTGCCGCGAACGAACCGCTCCCAGGATTCCAGCGGACGCCGGACACGGAAGCGACGCCGGCAAGCAATTAGGATGTAAGCGGTGACGAGCGCGTCTCCAAGCGCTCGGTGTGCGCGCAAACCTCCGCCCGCCACTCGATCGACGCCAAGGAACCAACGCAGCGTTTGATTCTTATGGTTCGGTGCCTCCGGAATCAAAGCTCGCGCAAGACGCATGGTGCAGAGTGCCTCGGCGGCGACCGCTGCGCCGACGAACGCCAGATCGAACCCCGCGCAATGCGCCGCCATCACTCGGCCTCGGCAGAGCCGGCCGGCCCGTTGCAACGCGCTCTCTGCATCGGGCGCGCGCGCTACCATTTCGTCGGTGATGCCGTGCACCGCGGTCGCGCTCGGCGGGATCGCCATCTTCGGATTTACCAGCGTCGCCCATCGCCCGACAACGCGTTCGCCGTCGACCAGCGCGCAGGCAATCTCCACGATCCGATCGGTCGCGGGACGCAATCCGGTCGTTTCAACGTCGATCACGCAGAAACGCTCCAGCTCCATGCCGCCAAGGTAGGCAAGCCGGGTGCCAACTGGGTGGCAGCATGTGCGCCGGCTGCCTTATCGGCGGACGCGTTCCATCCAACGATCCGGATTGGCCAGCGGCGTGAAACCGTGGACTGCGTAGAAATCGTGTGCGTCCCGAGTCGCGAGTATCCAGCGCCTCACGCAGCGCAAGTCCGGATCGGAGAGCACGTGCCCCATCATCCACGAGCCTAGGCCCCGGCCACGGTATGCAGGATCGACGATCACGTCGCAGATCCATGCAAACGTGGCCGAGTCCGTGACGACTCTCGTGAAACCGATCTGTTTGCCGTCGCCTGCACGGTACAAGCCAAAGCAAAGCGAGTTTTTTATGGACAGCTCGATAACTTGACGCGAGCGTTCGCCGGCCCAATAGCTGCTCCGCAGAAGCCGCTCGATCGCGCCGAAATCGAAACGGCCGGGATCGCTGCTGATAATGAAGCCGTCGCGCTCGACGTTCAGTGCCGGCTCGAAGCGGGAAAAAGCAGGAATGGATTGATCCGGCCGACCGCCATGATGTACCACGAGGTGGCGCCGACGTGCAGGGACGCGAAGTATTTGTCGCCGTCGCAGTCTTTTAGTCCGTTGATCGATGCCGCGATGATCCCCAATCCGTCGGTGTTTGGGCCGTTGGTTTGCGCGTAAGCCACGTCGTTGCGATACTTTTGCGCCTGCTGCGAATCGCCGGGGTGATTTCGCAGCTCGAGGGCGTCGGCAAGGTGAGCGGTGCCCTCGAACCAAACGCCGGAGCGATCGCCGGTGCAAAAGCTTACGCCGCTGAAGCCCCCTTTGCTCACCGCTAAGTGCGTCACGTCCCAACTCGGCGAAGCCGCCCAAGCCGGATTTTGAAACGCAAGGTAGCTCCACGAGTTGACGTCTTCGGGCTTGAACGGCTTGTTGGGCGTAATCCCGTTGTCGAGCGTTCCGACGTAGAAGCGGCCGGCACGCCTATCCCACATCGAGGCCACGAATCGCTGCGCCCAGGCGGCGTGCGACGTCCATTCGCTCTGACCCGATTCGGTAGCAAGCATCGTGAAGAAGGCGTAGATGTCGATATTGTGCTCGGTGGATTTCCACTCGATCTTCTGCCCGCGCGCGGTGTAGCCGCCGGTGTATCCGCCGTGGCCGCGCGTATCGTAGGTATTGGCCTGCAGCCACTGCGCGATCCGCAGCGCCCCGTCTAAATAGACGGAATCCGAAGTTTTCGCGTAGAGCTGCACCAGCGCTTGGCCGACCCACGCCATGTTGCCGACGTCGCTGGTGTTGTCGTCAACGACGACGTCGCTAGGGTCGCGCAGCGGCTTTGGGGCGTATGCGGCGCGCAGGCGTCCGTCGCCCGCCTTGTCGTGCGCTTGAACGTAAAGAAAGGCGTTGCCGATGACTTTCGATCGAGCGATGTCGTTCGGCGTCCCCTGCGCCAATGCCGCGTCGACAAAAAGCGCGTCGTCGTACGTTACCGCATCCCTGAAATGCTTAAGCGGGCCGCCGTCAAAGCTTTGCACCAGACGAGTGGTCGAGCCGGTAGCGTATTTGTCCATCATCAGGCGCAAGAACTCATACGCCTTTTCGACGCTACTCGTCTGCGCAGCGCCGCCGGCCGCCGATCCGACGAGCGGCATATTCTGGCCTATTCCGGCGCCGTAACAGCCCGCTAGCGCAGCCGCTATGAATGCGGCGGCGCTGCGCTTTATCGCTACATCGAAGTGAGCGAGAGCGTCTCGGCGTTCAACTGGTAGTTGCCGGCGGCGACGAGATGATTCGGGGTTGCGCATATCACGCTATTCTCCGGCCCATAGACGACTACCAGCCCTGAGGGCCCGCACTGCACTTGTGTGAGCTGATAGTCCGAGAGAAAGGTGGCGCCGGGACTGCTGCCCTGCACTTGATACGAGTTGTAGGTAACCCCGTTGGATACGACCGACCCGTAGACTGCGGCGCCAACTGCGGCCGAGGTCACGCCGATCGCCATCGCGCCCCAAAAACCGCCTCCCCAGTAGCCGGTCGCGGGATACCAGGCGGTCCCGTGATTCCATCCCCAGGCCCCACCGTTGACGTAGACCGGATTGTTGATCGTGACGTTGTTCCGGTTCCCGGTGTTGATATTGTTGCGGTTACCGTTGTTGATATTGTTGCGGTTGCCGTTGCCGACGTTGCCGCGGTTGCCGTTGCCGGCGTTGCCGCGGTTGCCGTTGCCGGCGTTGCCGCGGTTGCCGTTGCCGGCGCTGCCGCGGTTGCCGTTGCCGGCGTTGCCGCGGTTGCCGTTGCCGGCGTTGCCGCGGTTGCCGTTGCCGGCGTTGCCGCGGTTGCCGCCGCCAGATGGGCGCGAGGCAGGGCGCGTATCGCGTCCGAGATTAAAACCGCCGCCGCCTGACGGTCGTGCGCCGCCACCGCCTGACGGTCGTGCGCCGCCACCGCCTGACGGTCGCGCGCCGCCGCCGGCTCGAGCTCCTCCGCCTCGAGCGCCTCCGCCGCCGGCGCGCTGCGCCGAAGCGGCGGCCGGGCCAAGCGCGAGAACGCCGACCATGATCCAGCAGATAATTTTCATTTACTTCACCACCTTGTCGATCGTCCCGGTCAAGCTGACGTACGTTCCGATCTTAGTGGAAAACGACAGAAGAATGCCGTGCGCCGGAACCTTGGTGGTCGAGAGCGCCAATTGCTGGGCATCGTCGGTGGAATTCACGTACAACGTTCCGTGCTTGAAATCGAGAGAGCTGGTTTGACCGGCCTGAACGAGCGTCGCACCGGTTGCAAAGCAAACCATAAGGTCGCCCTGGTACGAGCATGCCGCCCGATTAATAACCAGCGTGCCCTTCCCGTCCGCCGAGGTCATGTACAGCGCGTTGTGGATTACCTTAATCACGACGTCGCGATACACGTTAGTAACGCCGTTACTTTGTTGGATCGTCATTGTGCCCATTGCTCGAGCCGTAGACGGACCGAACGCACAGACCGCGGCGATCATCGACAGGAGCGCGATCAACGCAGCCCGGTATGAAGAAGCCGTCATGCGATTTCCTTTCCTCAAAAAACCCCGCAAGCGGGTGCGCGGAGGCTTTGAGGATTTCTCGCAGGCGAGTGCGACCTACTGCAAGCGGGCGCCCGGCGAACCCGAGACCGTCTTCATGCTTTTTTCATGCTTGGCCGATAACCTTAGATAGCGGTCTGAGATGCCGTGCGTGGCGAGGTGGCAGTGTCTGGGGGAAACTGATCGAGCGCCGCGGCACCTCGGTCCGCATTTTTTAAATTACGTTCCGGGAGGACGGAAGTGAATTTCTCGCTTCGCGGCGCGATCGACTTCCTCGATCGGTATCAGCACGGTCGTCCGGCTGCGTACTGCTCCCGACGCGCCGACCACCATGCCGATGGCGAGCGCAGACTCATTATTCGGAAGATCGACGATCAGAATCGCATCCTCGTCACCGAACGAAAAGTAAAACGACTCGAGCTTGCCGCCGACCGATGCGAGCAGCTCTTCGACGGCCTTGCGGCGCGCCGAGCCGCCGCCCTTGAGAATGCCTTTTGCGCCTTCGGCGGTGTACTTCGCCGAGACCAGATACTTCGGCACGATGAAATCCTCTCTTAGATCCGCTGTTATGACGACTGCTATTCGACGCGCAGGGGGGCCTCTTCCACCTGTTCCACGCCGGACGCATTGCGCGCGATGATATATAGCTGGTACCAATGGCGGCGCGAGAGCGGCGGCAGCTCGAGCACGTGCGTATGAAATCGGTACAGCCCGGGTGCGACGTGCGTACTGTTGATCGAGAATGCGGCGGTGCGTACTTCGACCGACGCGACGTTGGTGCTCACGACAATCGTCCCGTCGAACCACGTGCCCGGGACGATGGTGAGCGTCGAAAACCACATTCGAACGATTTTCGGCGGCGCGTTGGGAAGCGCGACCGGGGGCGTCGGCCATGCTTGCGGTTGCTTCGCGGAAACCGTGAGATTCGGCGGAATCGCTACGGGTCTCGGCGAACAGGCCGCACACAGCACCGCAAATGCCCCGGCGGGCAATACTAAAGGGAAGCGGCGAAAAGGCGTTGAGAACCTGATGGAATTGCTTTCACCTCGGGTGGAAGCGCAGCCTGCGCTACCGCGTCTCGACCTAAGCGTCGAGCGTTCCAGTGCGCCGACCTCGCTTGATTGGTTGATTACCCTGGCGGCCGTCTGGATCATGACCGGCCTCTTCATCGACGCGCATCAGCATCTCTTTCTCGCCGTTGAATCGTTTTTCAACCCATGGCACGTCACGATGTACACCGGGGCGATTTTTGCCGCATCGGTCTTAAGCATCGCGATTGCGCGCAACCGCAAACCCGGCGAGTCCCTTCTAGACGCGATTCCGCAGGGATATCTGCTCAGCGTTTTCGGTGTTGCAGGATTGCTTGTTGGGGGCGCTTGCGACTTCGTCTGGCACTCGATCTTCGGTTTCGAGCACCAACTCGATCTGTTGATGAGTCCGCCCCACTTGTTCTTGCTCGCCGGCCTGTTCTTCCTGATCACGGGCCCGGTTCGCAGCGCATTCCTGCGCCCCAACGCACCGCGCCTGGTCGAACAGCTTCCGATGCTGATCTCGTTCGCACTTGCCATTGAGATCGTGCAGTTCGTCACGCAGTATGGTTTCTATCCCGAAGCACTGATGCGCGACCACCCGCTGTCGCAAATTGCGTTCCAGCGCGAGCAGTTCGTGCTCTCCGTCTTTCTGTTCTATCGCCAAGCCCTCGAGATATCGATTTATATCTGGCAGAGCGTGCTGCTGGCCACAGCGGTGCTCTATCTGTGCGTGCGGAAGCGGCTGGCCTTCGGGGCACTGATCGTCGTTTGCGTAGCCGAAAAGCTGTGGATCGGCGGCGAGCTCTCGAGCGATCTTATGGAGCTATTGCTGATCGTGCTGGCGTCGGTCGCGGCCGGATTGGCAGGCGACCTCATCAACGCCAAGCTCCGTCCATCGGCACGCAATCCCAACGCGTTTCGGCTGCTCGGCTTCGTTGTGCCGGCGGCATATTTCGCGGCCTACTTTGCTCTCGCAGTCCCGATGTTCGGCGGCACGTGGTGGGACGCCAGCTGGGTCTACGGCTCGATCGTCGAGTCAGGAATTGTCGGCCTCTGCATCGGTCAGCTCTTGCTAGCAGGAACGCACACTAGCTCTGCATGAGGCTCCATCCAAGCGCGTATTTCTTCGCGCTTGCGACGGTTGCGCTTCACCTCGGCTTTTGCCACCGCTTCGGATACTACCGGGACGAGCTCTACTTCATCGACTGCGCCAAGCACTTGGCGTGGGGATACGTGGACCAGCCTCCGCTGGCGCCGTTCGTCACGTGGTTGACGGCGCCGTTCGGATATCCGGTCTGGGGGTTGCGGTTCTTTCCGGGCCTGCTCTCGGGCGTAACGGTTCTTCTGGGCTGTGCGATCGCGCGAGAGCTGGGAGGCCGCGCATTCGCCCAAGCGATAACCGGCCTAACCATCGTGCTCGCGCCGGGCTTGATCGGCATCGCGTATGGCCTTTCGACCGAGTTTTTGTCGCCCGCGGCGTGGACCGCGCTGCTTTATTTGACGATTCGGCTGGTAAAGACGAACGACACGCGCTACTACTGGCCGATCGCGTTCGTCGTAGCACTCGCGATGTACGCCAAGTACACGATTGCGGCGTGCGCGATCGCGCTGGCAATCGGCTTGCTGCTCACCGGCCGCGCCGACTTGCTGCGCTCGCGACGGCTTGCCTTTGCAGTTGCGCTGACCGTAGTGCTGCTGCTGCCCAACGCGCTTTGGCAAGTCGGACACGGCCTCCCGATGCTCGAAGTGCTGCACAACGACCAGCTCAACCGCCACGCGCTCGCCAACGGCATGGCCGATGAATCGCCGAACCGATGGATCAACGCGCTCTACATGCTCGGTCTGCAATTCGCCTATCAAAATCCGCTCTTCGCGCCGGTTTGGATTTGGGGGCTGGTATGGCTTTGGAAGGGTTCTTTTCGTTTCTTGACGATCGCGTATTTGATCTTGCTTGGAATGCTGATTTTAACGATCGGGCGCGGCTACTACATTCAAGGGTTTTATCCCGCGTTGTTTGCGGCAGGCGCGGTTGCAATTGAGACTGCTCTGAGCGCCGGGGCGGCATGGCAGAGGGGCGCGATCGTCGCGGCGCTGTTTGTCGCCGGCCTGCCGATGTTCCCGCTGTCGTTGCCGGTCTTGCCGCTGCCGGCGTATATGGCCTACGAGCGCGCGATCGGTTTGAGCCGCCCCGCGCCGCCCGACAACGCCAGCCATCTCATCAACCCAATGTTCGCCGATCAGCTCGGGTGGAAGACGATGACGCAAACCGTGGCCGGCGCATTTTGGGCGTTGCCGGCCGCGCAACGCAGAATCACCGCGGTTTTTGCCGACCGCTACGCGTACGCGGGAGCCCTCGATTTCTACGGTCCGCGCTATGGTCTGCCGGTCGTCATCAGCCCGAACAACAACTACTATCTGTGGGGCACGCGCGGCTATTCAGGAGCGTCGGTCTTGGCGGTGGGCGCCACCGATTACTATCTGCTGCTGCGACATTTCGGCAGCGTCCGGCAAGTGGCGGTGTACCGAAACGATTATCGCTGGATGCTCGAGGGCCCGCTGCCGATTTACATTTGCACGCTGCCGCGCGAACCGCTGGCCGTCATGTGGCCCGCTCTAAAGTATTACGGGCTTTAGTTTCGTGCCCGAGCGAGCGCCGGGAGGATTCGCGTAATCCATAGTCTCACCAAAACGACATGGAGAACGTCTACGCGGAGCGTTCGGCCGGATGGTCGGTCCTTTGTTACGTTGGGGTCCTCGTTCTCGCCACGTTTGTTTCGAACGGTTTGCCGTCGCTGGTGTCGCGACCGGGGGAGGCGGCTCTGGCCATCGATAGCCACCGCTTCGGTGCGCTTTGCGCCGCTTGGCTCACGTTTCCGGCCGGAGCCTTCTTTCTCTGGTTCTTGGTCGGCTTGCGCAGTTATTTAAGTCACGCCGCGGGGCGTCAAGAAGGGCTGCCGACGTTTGCCATGATCGCCGGCGTCGTTATGGTCGCGACGTCGCTGGTAGCGGCGTCGTTGCTGACCGCCGCCGCGTACGCGACGCCCGACGTCTTCAAAGCCAACGGCCTGGCGGGCGCGTACGATGCATATATCTTTACGCAGGGCGGTCTGGGCTACGCGCCGGTTTCCATTTTCCTGTTTGCGGCGGCCCACAGCATGCGCCGCCACGAACGGGCGCCCTCGTGGCTCGCGCTGCTCGGTTATTTGGCGGCTTTGGGGGCAGCCTTCGCAACGCTCTCGATTTTTTCAACCGGGATCGGCACGTCTCCGGGCGAGATCGGGCCGGGACTTCTTGGTGCGATCCCCAGCGCCGTGTGGCTCGTTGCCACCGGCCTCGTGCTGATCCTTCAAAGCAATCGCGGATCCGGACTCTCCAGCACGTCGGGCGCATCGTAGTTTGCGTTGTTGACGCGCCGCGAGACCTCGCGGACCTGCATGAGGGCGGGGTCGAGCGGCTGCAGGATCGCGGCGGCGACTTCGGGCGGGAGCGGTTCGGGATCGAGCCAAACGTCGACGTTGGCTTTCGCAAGTATGACGGGCATGCGATCGTGCACCGGCGCGACCAGCGCGTTGGGCTCGCAGGTTGCAACGTCACACGAAGCGGTACCGTTGTCGGGTTCCCAAAGCCCGGCGAAAGCGAACGGCTCCCGCGACTCGAGCGTGTAGTAATACGGCACGCGGTTGCGCCATTCGTAGAAGCCGTCGGCGAACTCGATACAGCGGCGCCGGATCGGAGCGCGCCGCGCAAGAATCGATTCCGAGCGAATGTTGATCCGCCCGCGTATGCCCCAGTGCAACGCTTCGGCGACGCCACGACCGTCGTTGCGGACGCCCAGCACATCCTGAGCCGGCGCAACGTTGTACCGAGGCAGCCGGATTTGGCTGAATTCGGGGAAGCGAAAACGCGGAAATGCCGCCGCCAGGGCCGCGGGTTTCGTCAACGTGAATCGACCGCACATGGCTTTTCAAAGTGTGGCATAATGGGATGAGTTTCCCGTTCTTTCGTGGAGGACCGATTATGTTTGTGCGTCTTCTTTCTCTTGGAATCGCGGCCGTATTCGCCGCTTGGCCGCTGGCCGCCGCGGCGCAGCAGCCGGCTAGCCGGCCGACCGTCGCGGTGCTCAATTTTTCGACCCAAGGCTTAACCTCGGACTGGTGGGGCAGCTTCGAACCCGGCGTTGCGTTGAGCGACTTGGTCACCGACCGGATGGTCAACGACGGACGGTACAACGTCGTGGATCGCTCCCATCTCACGTCGACGCTGGGCGAACATCAGCTGGCTGCAAGCGGGGAAGTCGACCCGGCGACGGCCGTCAGCGCCGGAAAGATGATCGGCGCGCGTTACCTCGTCACCGGAAACGTCTTGCAGCTCGACCAAACCGGCGCAAGCGGCGCCAACGCCGGCAGCTTTTTGCCGGGACCTTTCGCGGCAGCGGCCGGCGGCGTCTCGACGCATCGCGTGACGATTAAGGTTGCGGTGCGCGTAATCGACGCGCGAACCGGCCAGATCGTGCAGAGTTTTTCCGACGAAGAGACGCGGTCGGGAACGTCGTGGAGCGCGGGCGGATTCGCCGGTTACACCGGCGGTTCGTACAGCAACACGCAGTTCGTGAACAGCGACATGGGGCACCTCATCGACGATGAAGCCGCGAAGATCGTCGCCTCGATGGACCCGAGCCGCTTTACCTCGGGCCCGGCGGCACCGCTCCTAACGGGCCACGTCGCCGCGATCGACGGCCACAACGTGATCATCGATCTCGGCAGTAACAACGGCGTTGCGGCCGGTCAGATCTTCGACATCGTGAGGGCCAAGTCGCTCGTCGATCCGACGACGCACGCGGTGCTGCACGTCAACGAAAACGTCGGCAAGCTTCAGATCGATTCGGTCAGTCAAAACGCCTCGGTCGGTCACGTAATTTCGGGCACCGTCGCAGTGCGCCTGACGGTGACGGCCGAGCCGTAAGGGGCAGCTCCCTAAGTTTTCATGCAGGTGTCTGTCGACCGAGTCGTCTTGCCGGCAGCCACTTGCGTGAAGTGCAGCGTGTACTCGGCCGGCGAGACTCGGTCGAATATGTCGGTCATGCTCGCGTCGGGATAGATGCTGCGGTAGACGACATGGTTTGGGTCGCTCCCCTTACCTCGAAAGAGCGTTGTCGTGCGCTCTTGCTCGACAACCAGTTCGGTCCAAACTTGGCCTTTCGGATCGTACGTGAACAGGCCGAAGTCGCCGCCCCCTCCGTTCCACGAATCGCGCTCGCGCAGCCAGTTGTCATTCATATCGTACGCGAACGTCGCGGTGTACGTTGCCCGCACCTTTCCGGCATCGTACGTGCACTTCCACGTGCCGACCAAGTATCGCAACGAAGCCAGCGGATCGCTCGCGCCGGCCGGCGCGAGCGCAAGCGCTAGAAAGACCGCGACAATTGCGACGCATCTCATCTCAAGTAGTTCCCGTAATTCTAGCGACCACCCGTTCCACCTTCACCAGGCGCGTCCCGGTCCAACGATCGTGCAGGAGAATGCGGTGCCAGAGGAGGCTCAGCGGTACGATCAGCCACCACAGAAAGAAGACGACGAGATAGCGCGCGATCGTGCGCGCGATGCCGGGCTTGGCATAATCCGTCGTCACCACGCGCAGACCCGAAATCATCATTCCGAAGGTTTGTCCGGCAACGATTACGAGCAGCGCGAGATAGACCGGAAACCAAAACGCAAATCCCAACCGGTTGACGACGCCGTGCACGGCTCGTACCAGGGCGTCGACCGAGAGCGGAACCTCGACGCCGAGAACGTTCATTGCAACGCCTTGATTCGAAACCTTCAACGGTCCAAGTGTGGCGACGTCGGTCGGTGCGGGCGAAGGCTGCGTCGACGAAGCCGATTTGTAGAGGGGATTCGTCCACTGCCATTCCGGCTGACGCGCCCCCGATGCGCCGGCGTGCTTCTTGCCTTCCACGCGCAACGTTCCCATGCCCGGAGCCGAGATGTTGACGTTGCCCGGAGTAACGTTCACGTCGGCGTCGGACTGCGACCCGCCCGCAACGCTACCGCCGAACGAAAGTATGATCGCGCTCACGACGACGGCATCGATGCTCCACGCTGCGAAGCGGCGCCACCAGCCCGCACAGTCCCGGGGCACGACGTGCACCTCGCCGGGCGCAACCAGCGCGGGCGGTTCCTCGCCGCGTTCGCGCAAGAACCAGGCCTCGGCTACGGCATACTTTTGCGACGCCATGAAGCCCCGCAGTGACGCGATGCGGCGCGTCGCGTACGGTTCGGCGCTTAGCCACTCGCCCCAGCGCAGCACGGAATCGGACTGCACTTCGGCGTGCTGCTCGGCGAAGGCCTCATAGTCGACCTGACGGCCGAAGGCGTGAAAGGCGGCGATGCCCATCGCGCGGATCGCTGCGTCCAGCGAACCGCAGCAGAGCACCCCGACTTTGTCGCAGGTGAGCGCACATCGTCGCAGCCAGGCGCCGAAGATCAGCGAAACGATCGGGTTTTCGTTGCCGTTGACGCTCAGCAGCGATTGAAAGCGCGCGTGGCCCGCGGCGATGTGTCCCAGTTCGCGGCCGATCATGAAAGCCAACTCGTCGTCCTCAAACAGCTCGATCCAGTGGCTGGAAAGCACCAGCGCGTAGGGCTCGCCGAAGCCCAGCGCCACGACCGGCACGAAGTTGTCTTCGCGCACGAAGATCAGCGGCATCGGAATTTCAAGCGCCGCGCAAGCCTGTCGAACGATCGTGAAAACGCGCGGGTACTGGCGTTGATGAACGCGCACGCTCGAACCGAGCAGGCGTCCGCGCGCGAGGGTCACATAGACCATCGCAACGACGATGAACAGCGCGACCTGCGACGCGCCGATGGATTCGTGCAGCGCGTATCCGATCGCGAGCGCGGCCGGAAGCGCGAGGAGCGCCGTTAGCCAGAACGCGATCCGTTCGGACGGCTCGCGCAGCGAGCTGCGGCCGTCGAAAAGTGAGTGCACGGCGAAGCACTCTGACGGCGCCGTTAGCGGTTCCTGTAGGGTCCGGCTTCGAACCTTAAGGCCGCGCCATGAAGTAGAACATTCCGGCCGTCGCGCCGCCCATCAAGACGAACGTCGCCCAGCCCCAGACCCTCGCCGCCGTCGAGCTCCTCCATTGCCCCATGATGGTTCGATTTGACGCGAGCCAGACGATCACGGCGATGAGCGGCACTGCTGCGATCCCGTTGAGAACGGCCGACCAAAACAGCGCCTTAATGGCGTTAATGCGAAGAAGATTCATCGCGATGCCGATCAAGATCCCGAACGCAATCGCCAAGTAAAAACGCCCGGCACGATGGATCGGCTCGCTCAAGCCTTCGCGAAAGCGAAACGTCTGTGCAGCCAGATACGCCGACGAGGTCGCAAGCACGGGCACCGCAAGAATCCCCGTGCCGACCATGCCCAAGGCGAAGAGCAGCTCCGCAAATGGACCGGCGAGCGGGCGTAACGCTCGAGCAGCCTGCTCGGCCGTTTCGATGTCGTTACGCCCGTGCGCTCCAAGCGTCGCCGCAGTGGTGACGATAATGAAGAACGCCACCAGGTTTGAATAAATCATGCCGGCGGTCACGTCGGCGTGCATCACCTCAACCGCACGCGCATCGGTCCCCCTCCGAGCAGCAATGCTGGTGTTCCCCGCCTTCTTGTCTTCCTCGACCATCAACGAAGATTGCCAGTAAAACAGATACGGCGTGATTGTGGTGCCCAGCACGCCGACCATCGTCGAGAGCCAGCCCGAGTCGAAACGCAAGGACGGAATCGCAAAGCGCGCGAGCACCGTGCCCCAGGGTGGATGCACGACGAAGGCCGCGATGATGTATGCGCACAGTGCGAGCGTCAACCATTTGAAGATCTTCGTGATCGCCGCGTACTGCAGCCAGGTCTGCGCCGCGATCAGTCCGATTCCAAAGAAGAAGACCATCGCGTCGATCGGAAGCGGCACCACGAGACGGGCGGCGGCGCGCGCACATGCCTTGAATCACTGCCATCATCGGCGTGGAAATCAGCGTCAGCCATAGCATGGAGTATCCGGTCGCCGCTCCGGCGACCGAGTAGGTTGAGATTCCTGACGGATCGTCGTCCGCAGCCCCGGTGATGAGTCCAGGCCCTAGGCTCGCGAAGAACCTTCGGATGCGCTTAGCCATCCGAACGCTTCTACCCTAAAAGGGCTATCTCAAAAGGGCGGCTATCTCGCTCCCGGCGATCGCACCGGTCACAACGGAGAGGTCGCCCGCGCGCAATGCGTTTGCGGCTTCGACCAGCGAGGTCATGGTCACGCGATAGAGCGCGCTGCCCACGCTAACGCGACGAACGCCGGCTTCCGACAGCCGTGCGAGCGGCACGGCCCCGTCGTCGCGACCGATCAGCACGTTCACCGGTTTTGGTGCCACCGCGCGCACAACCGCGACGATCGCATCCATGTCCGGCAGGCCCGGAGCATACAATACGTCGGCGCCCACCTCGGCGAAGGCGCTCAAACGGCGTATCGTATCGTCGAGGTCCTCGCGGCCGTTGAGGAAATTGTCGGTACGGCCGGTCAGTACGATTCGGCCGCGCGACGCCTGCGCGGCGGCGGCAACGCGCGCGACCGCATGGTCGAACTCGTGAATCGGATGCTCGGCGTCGGCCGTCGTATCTTCGATTCCGAGCCCGGCCAAGCCAGCGTCGACGGCGGCGCTCACGGTTGCGGCGCACGCTTCGGGCTCCGCGCCGAAGCCGTCTTCGAGGTCGCCGTTTACGGGAAGCTCGCTCACGCGGGCCAGCAGCGCGGCGTGCGCGATTGCTTCGGCGCGCGATACCGCATGACGTCCGTCTTGCCGGCCCAGGGAAAGCGCCAGGCCCAGCGACGTGCTGCCTAAGGCCTCAAACCCCGCACGCTTGAGAAGCACGGCCGATGCCGCGTCCCAGGCGTTGGGCATCACGAAAGCTTCGGTTCGCTCGTGCAGCGCGCGAAAACGCTCGTATGCGTCGGTCACGTAAGCTTTAGAGCCGGTTATGAGGCGCCGGGTTGCAGCCCGCGGCAGAACGAATGGGGAAAGCCGTGAGAAGTTGGGAACGCCTCGCGGCACTGTTCGCAACCGCGGTTGCGCTAGCGCTCAACCTCGCGGCGTGCGTAGAGCTTTTCGAGCCGCAGACCACCTTCGGCTACCAACTCATCTATACCAACGGCTTCGAAGTCGCCGGCGTCGACCCCGAAACGGCCGCGGCTCGCGCGGGCGTCGCCGCCGGCGACCATCTCGATTTCACTAAGTCGAAGCTGCACGATCGTATCATCGGGCTGGCGTATCAACCGGCACGCCCCGGTGAAAGCGTGACGTTCATAATTGCTGGTGAAAAGGGGCGGCAGCGCGTTACGTTACGGGCCGGGCTGCTCACGCCGGGCGAGTCGCGCCAGGCGCTATTGTCGCCGCTCCGCGCGTTCTCGCGGTTGGCGGGCTTTGTTTACATTGCCGTCGCGCTTATGATTCTGCTCAGGCGCCCCACCCGCATGACGTGGGGGCTTTTTCTCTATCTCGTCTCGGCAACGGATGTAACGATCTACCGTTTCCCCGACGCGATCTTTCCATTTGCGCAGCTGGCATCCGATATTCTTGACATTGCCGGCCCGATCGGGCTCGTCATCTTCGCCGCGCGCTTTCCAAACGACGGCGCGTCGGGGTGGCGGGCGTGGCTCGATCGTCTCGCGATTCCGATCGGCGCGCTATTCGCCATTCCCAATCTCGCCTGGGACGGCACCTCGCTCTTGTTCGGCACCCCTCCTTCAACATGGATGTCATACGGTTCGACCCTGGGAGCGCTGGTCTTGATCGCAATCGCGGCAATCACGCTGATCGCCACCTACTTTGCCGCTCGGCCATCCGACCGCCAGCGTTTTCAGTGGGTGATCGCCGGCGTACTGATCACGCTGCTCAGTTACGCTTCGAGTTGGGCCCGATACTGGTCGACGACGTACGGGATCGCGAGCTCCGATCCGCTGGTGTGGACGGCCACGATTTTGTATGCGTGCGCGCCGTTTGCGATCGCGTACGCGGTGGTTCGGCAGCGCGTCTTCGAAATTTCCTTCGTCGTAAGCCGCACGTTGATCTATACGATCGTCACAGCGATCATCTTCGGCTTTATAACGTTCGTCGAGTGGCTCGCCGGCCGGATCGTCGAGCACAGCGGCGTCGCCGTCGCGTTGGTTGCATTCAGCGCGCTCGCTGTCGGCTTTTCCTTCCACGCCATCTACGGCTGGTCCGAACAATTCGTCGAGCGGACGGTCTTCCGGAAGCGTCATCTGGCAGAGAAACAACTCGCCGGGATAGCGGCCGGTCTTCCGTACGCGGAGAATTCCGGCGCCGTCGAAGACGCACTCGTCCGCGAACCGGTGCAAGCTTACGCGCTCGATTCCGCCGCACTCTTCTCACGCAACGAGGCCGGCGACTACGTGCAAACCGGCGAAGTCCTCGACGCAAGCATACCGCTGCGCCTCGCGGGCAAACGTAAGGCACTGCGCCTCGATCACGGCGATCGCGTTTTGGCCGTTCCGGTCTTCGTGCGTTCGCGGTTGCAAGCGGTCGCGGTTTATGGCCCTCACACGAATGGCGAAGATATCGATCCCGACGAAGCGGAGTCGCTGCAAGCGGTGGGCGTAGCCGCAGGAATCGCGTACGACCATTTGGAGAGCGCTCGCATCGAGCGCGACCTCGCGCATTGGCGCAGGCTCGCCGGCCGACAAGCTCGCGAACTTGCGGAACTGCGCGCGAACGCGGATCATCGTTAAAGACTCAGACTCAAAGGCGCTCACCGGCTTGCCGGCCGTCCACCTTCCGGTGCTCACCAGCCGGCGTACCAGCGCCCGGCAGGAACCGTAAGAACGGGACGGCTACTTACTCAAGCAGGCCGGTGCAGCACGCATTACGGCCTTCGCTACAGGAAGGAGCTTGAAGAGAGTGGTTCGTTGCTTCATTTTCGGATTTCTCGTCCTCGCGCTTGCGCCGCTGGCGGCGTCCGCCACCTGCGTCGGGCCAAAACCCGCCATTGGCTCCGTGGTCGTCGCATCCCATACCAGCAATGGGCTCGTGAACGTCTATCATCTCGTCGGGACGGTCACCAACGTGGGAAGCTCCGCGCAGTCTTCCAACACCTTGCAGTTCGTCGACATCTGGCAATACGGCGTGAAGCTGGATGCGCGCGGGATTCCTCCGCTAGAGCTCGGCAGCTCGGCCCACTTCTCGTATTCCTGGCAGCGCGCGATCGACGCCGCCTCCGGATCGACGACGCTGAACTTCACGGTCGACGTTCGTCAAGGGATCAACTGTCCGGCCAAGCGTCCTTACACCTTGACATTCTAGGTGTTTGTCATCTGACAAACTCCTAGCGCCGGCACAGCGCTTGCCATGACGCGGCGCGTGCTGCGCGTGGGAATCGACGTCGGGGGAACCTTTACCGATCTTGTGGCGACCGAGTCGTGGACCGGCAGGATCGTCGTGCGCAAAGTGCCGAGCACGCCCGCAGCGCCGCAGCGCGCGGTCGTCGAGGCACTCGTCGCCCTGCTCGCGCGCTACGAGAAGCTTCCGGAAGTCGGATTTCTCGCGCATTCGACCACGATCGCCACCAACGCGCTGCTCGGACAGCTGGGGCTCGAGCTGCCTCGCGTCGCGCTCGTCACGACGGACGGCTTTCGCGACGTCCTCGAGATCGGGCGTCAGAATCGCAGCGAGCTCTATAATCTATTCGTGGAGCGTCCGCCCGCGCTGGTGTCGCGCGCCGATCGGCTGACCGTAAACGAGCGGATCGATTACCAAGGCAACGTTCTCGTTGCGCTCGACGAAGAATCGGTCACTTCCGTCTGCGAGCAACTGCGCGCCCGCGACGTCGGTGCCGTCGCAATCTGTTTACTTCACTCGTATGCCAACGATTGTCACGAGCGCCGGCTTGCGGAAGCAATCGCAACGGCGCTTCCCGGCATGCCGGTCACCCGCTCGTCCGAAATCGATCCCGAGTACAGGGAATACGAGCGCACCTCGACGACCGTCGTGAACGCGCTGTTGGCACCGATCGTCGAGCGTTACTTGGAGCGGCTGGTGCGCGAGCTTCGCGCGCAAGGCGTCGAGACCCAGCTCTACGTGATGCGCAGCGACGGCGGTATGGCTTCCGCCGAGCACGCTTGCAGACGACCCGCAGCGATTATCGAGAGCGGACCGGCCAGCGGCGCGATTGCCGCTGCCGAGCTTGGGCGACGGATCGGCGCTCGCCGCCTGCTGTCGTTTGACATGGGTGGAACCACCGCGAAGGCCGGCACGATCGACGACGGCCGCGCACAAGTCGCGATGGAGTTCGAAGCGGCCGGCAAAACTCACAGCGGACGCGCGGTTAAAGGGAGCGGCTATCCGGTCCGCTTTCCGTTCGTCGATCTGGCGGAAGTCAGCGCCGGGGGCGGGACGATTGCATGGATCGATGGCGCCGGCGCGTTGCGGGTGGGACCGCTTTCGGCCGGCGCCGACCCCGGCCCGGCTTGTTATGGAAGCTCCGATCGCGCGACGGTGACGGATGCCAATGTCGTACTTGGACGATTGCATCCGCAACATTTATTGGGTGGAGAATTCTCGATCGATGCGGCGCGCGCACGCGTCGCGATCGAAGCGCTCGCGCAAACGCTGGCCATGAGCATCGAAGCCACCGCGGCGGGCATCGTTACGCTGATCGATGCGGCGATGGCAAAGGCGCTGCGGATCGTCACGGTCGAGCGCGGTCTCGATCCGCGCGAGTTTACGCTCGTGGCGTTTGGAGGCGGCGGTCCGCTTCACGCCTGTGCCGTCGCCGAGGAGCTTGCGGTTACGCGCGTGCTCGTACCGTCGCATCCCGGCTTGTTCTCGGCGCAGGGTCTGCTCGGCGCTTCGCTGCACGTCAGCGACGTGCGTTCGGTGCTGCGCGCCGCCGGCGGACTCGACTCCGACGCCGAAGAGCGGGCCTTTGCAGCTCGCGAGCGATCTGCCGCGGACTCGCTTCGGGCACAAGGCGCCGCCGCGGCCAGCATCGCCTTTCGGCGAGAGTACGACGCGCGCTATCGTGGTCAAAGCTTCGAGCTTACGATCTCCTTCGATTCGTCACCGGACGCCATTGCACGGCGCTTCCACGAAGCCCATCGTGCCCGCTATGGCTACGACGCTCCCGTAGAGCTCGTGGAGATCGTCAACGCGCGGCTGACTGCGACCGGCGAGATACCGCCTATCGGAGCGAGGGCGGCGAGCGAAGTCGAAGGGCGAAAGCCAAACGACGACTTACCGGCGACCAGGGCCGTTTGGCTGGACGGCCGATATACGCAGGTCCCGGTCTTCCCGCGCGAAACTGCGCCGGCACGCTTCGAAGGTCCGGCCATCGTCGAAGCCTACGACAGCACGACCTACGTCGCGCCGGGCTGGTCGCTCGCCGCCGAAACCGATTTGCTCGTCCTCGAGCGACGGCAACCGCCGTGATCGATCCAATCGCAGCCGAAGTCGTAAAGAGCGCGCTCGCCTACGCGGCGGAAGAGATGGGCATCGCGGTTCGCAACGCGGCCTATTCGCCGAATATCAAAGAGCGGCTCGACCATTCGTGCGCGCTTTTCGACCGCTTCGGGCGTCTGGTCGCGCAGGCCGAGCACATCCCCGTGCATCTCGGTTCGCTTCCATGGGGACTGCGGCGCATGCTGGATATCGTCGAGCGGGAGCGCGGCGGCGTTTGCGAAGGCGAAATGTGGGTTGCCAACGATCCCTACGTGGCGGGCACGCATTGCAACGACGTCACTCTGTTGCGGCCCATCTTCGCCGACGGCCGGCTGATCGGGTTTGCCGCAAACAAAGCGCACCATGCCGACGTTGGCGGCTCCGCGCCGGGCTCGATGCCCGCCGATGCAAATGAGCTCTTCGCCGAGGGACTCGTGGTGCCGCCGATGCGTCTGGTGCGAGACGATCGCGTCGCCGACGAGATCGTGGCGCTGTTTTGCGCAAATTCGCGAACGCCTCATGCGCGCATGGGCGACTTGCGCGCGCAGGTTGCGGGCAACTATACGGGCGAGCGTCGTCTACTCGAGCTTTGCGCCCGTTACGGCGCCGATGCGTTGGAAGCGGCCATGGCCGCCGCGCTCGATGACAGCGAGCGCGCGATGCGCGACGCACTGCGCCGGCTCGGCAACGGAATCTTCGAGGCAACCGATTATCTCGAAGATCTCGACGGAAAAGCGTGCATTGCGATTCACGTACGGCTCGAGCTGCACGACGGCAGCGCACGCTTCGATTATGCCGGCACCGCAGAGCAGGTTAGCTTTCCGCTCAACGCCGTCTTCGGCGTAACGCTCTCCGGAGTCTACTATGCGCTGCGCGCCGTCACCGACCCCACGATCCCGATGAACGCCGGCTGCTTTCGGCCGGTCGAGGTCATCGCGCCGGAAGGCTGTTTGCTCAACCCGCGCAGGCCGGCGCCGGTCTCGGGCGGCAACGTAGAAACGAGCATGCGCAACGCCGACGTCGTGCTTCAAGCGCTCGCGCTGGCCGCGCCGGAACGCGTGCCCGCCTGCAGCGGCGGCACGATGAGCAACGTCATGCTCGGCGGAACGCGCACTGACGGCAGCGTTTGGGCGTTCTATGAAACCAACGGCTGCGGAATGGGAGCGCGCCCGACCCGCGATGGGATCGACGCGATTCACTGCCACATGACCAACACGCTCAACACGCCGATCGAGGCGATCGAACGCGACTATCCGCTGCGAGTCGTCCGATACGAAATCGCGGAAGGCACCGGTGGCGCCGGTCGTCATCGCGGCGGCGACGGATTGATCCGGTCTATCGAGCTCGTCGAAGGTACCGCGCGAGCGACACTGCTGGCCGATCGCCACACGCGCCGGCCTCCCGGCGCTTTAGGAGGCGAGCCCGGTGCGCGCGGAGCACATAGCTTTGCTCGGCGCGGATTTGAAGCGCCGCTCCGCGCGAAGGCAAGCCTGCGGATGAATCCGGGCGACGTGCTGACGATCCAGACGCCGGGCGGCGGCGGCTACGGCACTGTGTCATCCTGAGCGGAGCGACCGCTCTCTTTGGGTTGGTGCGTTTGAGTGCTCCCGCGAAGACGCTCCTCGCGCCACATCCTGTGGCGCTCCTGCTTCGCCACTTTCCCGCAACGCCAAAGGAAATACGACATCCTGTCTTTTGCGGGAAAGTTGGAGACTTCGCTTGGAGCGCTCAAACGCACCAACCCAAAGAGCCGCTCGTTCCGCTCGGCGTGATACACAGCACCTAGAGTGGTGTGTTGCTGCGCGCCTCAGCCGGACGCTCCAAACCGAATCGAGCTGCGCACAGCAAGTCGACCACGCGAATCGCGCTGCGACGCGGCGAGAAACGGCGGCGCGCGTCAGCGGCGACCAACTTTCCATAACGGCTCCGCATCTGCGGGTCGGCGATCATCGCGGAGATCGCTTCCGGGATTTCGTCGGCTCGCCGTACAAGCGCAACGTCGGAAGCAAAGAGTCCCCGCAACGCGTCGCTTGCGACTACGACGGCCGGAACGCCGGCCTGTGCAAGCAGAACGCTTCCGAACGCGGCCTCGTCCGTTAAACCGGCATGGACGATGCAGGCAACTTCGGCGCGGACGCCCTCCAACAACATTTGCGGCGTTAGCCTCAGAATTGAGTAACGCTCGCTTAAGGCTGCGTGCAACGCCTCGTCGTCGCCCGCGACCGCAATCGTGTCGCAGGATGGCGCTTCGGATGTCTGCAGCTGCAAACGTTCGACCCGCTCGACCGCCGCGCAGGGAAGCCACGGCACCTCCAGTTCGACTGCTCCGCGCGTACGAATGGACGCAAGCGGCCGACCGCGGATTGCGATACCGGGCTGAGGCGTTTCCTTTGTAAACCACGCGATTGCGGCGTCGCGGCGAAAGCGCGGGTCGAACCGCCGCCACGGTGCGACCGGGCCACGCGCAATGGGATGGCCGAATGCTATCAGCGCATCTTCGAGGTCGCTGCGAGCGGCGGCAACGAGGGAGTTCGGGTCGTCGGCCGCGACACCGATCGCGCCGACCTCGCCGCGGGCGGTCCGCGGAAGCGAAGCGAGTGCCTCGGACCACTGCTGGTAGAACCGGCGTTCGTTTTCAGTCTCCCGCGCGAACCGGCCGGCGGAAGCGGCTTCGTAGTGCGCGAACCGCGCGCCGGCAGCGTAAACGATCGTCCGGTCTTGGGCGCGGGCTCTCAAACACAGATCGACGTCCTCAAAGCCGTTGACGAAGGATTCGTCGAAACCGCCTTGCGCGACAAACCATTCCGTGCGGACCATCATTGCCGCTCCCGAAACGGCGAGCGCGTCGCGCCACTCGATGACCGCATCGAGGTTCGCCGGCAGATTGCGACAGGAATAATGCCAGTGCGCGTTGCGCAGCAACACGAGCCCCGCCGCCTGCGTCACCCCATCCTCGAAGAAGAGCGCGCCACCGGCGATGGCGACCTCCGGCCTGGTAAAGACCTGGGTCAGCGGCGTTAGGGAATCGCCAAGCGGATAGGCATCGTTATTGAGAAAGAGCGTCAGCGGCGCCTCGGCGAAACGGGCACCTGCGTTGCAGCCGCCGGCAAAGTTTCGGTTTGCCTCGAGCCGTACGTAGCGCACCCAAGGAAAGCCGGAGATCGAATCCGGCGTTTCGTCGGACGAGGCGTTATCGACGACGATCGTTTCGAACTCCACCGTGCGGGCCTCGCGCAGCCTGTCCAACTCGCGCAGGCAACGCGCGGTCAGCCACCAGTTGCCGTAGACCGGAACGACGACGCTGAGTTGCGGCAATCTAGCCCGTCCGAACTCGAATGCGCTCCAACAACTCCTGCTTGGTCTCCGGGACCATTGCGCGCACGAAGACGATCGTTACGACGCAGAGCAGCGCGTAGATCGAAAACGTCGCGGACCTGCCCAACCGTTCGACCATCGTAAGAAAGAACTGCGAAACGAGAAAGTTTCCGACCCAGTTGGCCAGCGTCGAAATCGACATTCCCAACCCTCGCACCGGCAGTGGGAATATCTCGGAAATTAACAGCCACACGATCGGCCCGAGGCTAAAGGCGAAACATCCGACGTACAGCATCATGCTCGAAAGCGCGATCGTTCCGAGCGATCCCGAGAGATGCGGCCGCGCGAACGCGTATGCCAACGCCGTTAGTGCGACGAACATCCCCGCCAGTCCGGCGTAAAGCAACGGTTTGCGCCCAACTCGATCCACGAAAAGAATTGCGATCAGCGTCATGCTGCTGTTGACGGCGCCTACCAGCGACTGCGCCAGGATCGACGCTTTCGCCGAAGCGATTCCCGCCATCTGGAATATCTGCGGTCCATAATAAATGACGGTGTTGATGCCGGTGATCTGCTGCAGCACGGCCAGCGAGACGCCGATGAAAAGCGCCATGGCAAGTGCCGGCTGCGCGAACGCCGCGAACCCGGCGCTCTTGGTTTGCAAGCTGTCGAGAATCGAATCCGCTTCGCGCTGTGCCGCAGCGGCGTCGTCGTAGATGCGCCGCAGCTCGGCTAGTGCGCGATCGCCGAGCATAATTTTGAAAAGGTAGCGCGGACTCTCCGGGAGTCCGATCATACCTCCGATGAGAACCAGCGAGGGAACGACGGCGAGTCCCAACATCCATCGCCACTGCGCGCTCCCTGACAGGCCGTAGTCGACTAAGTATGCCGCCAAAATTCCTAGTGTGATCGCGAATTGATACAGCGAAACGAGCGCGCCGCGCGCGTTTGCCGGCGCAACTTCCGAGATATAGAGCGGCGCTACGACCGAGCTGAATCCAATGCCGATGCCGACGACGAAGCGGCCCGCAAGCAAGACTCCCTCATTCGGCGCGAGCGCCGAGACGAGCGCACCCAAAAAAAAGATGACGCCGGCAGCCAACAGCGTCCGGCGGCGCCCGAAGCGATCGGCGACCCCGCCGGCGGTTGCCGCGCCGGCCATGCACCCAAGAAGGACCACGCTGATGGTGAACGCCTGCAACTGGGTGGGCAGCGCGAAATCCTTCGTGATAAAGAGAATGGCGCCCGAAATTACGCCCGTGTCGTATCCGAAGAGTAAGCCGCCCAGCGCGGCAACCGATGCAACCAACAGCACGTAGGCTCGCATGCAGGCGCTTTTGCGAGCCCCGGCCGAACGCTCCTCCAAATGGAGTTTGCGCAACGGACGTCGGCGGCATTTGAGTACGCTCGCGCGCATGGACTGCATGCGCTCGTGGTCGAACGAAACGGCGAACGGATTGCGCAGGAATACGGCGGCGGATTCGATGCCGATGCGGCCCATCCGATCTACAGCGGAACGAAGAGTTTTTGGGGTTCGGTCGCGATCGTGGCACGGGACGACGGCTTACTTGCGCTCGACGAACCCGTGGCCGACACGATCGCGTCATGGCGAGACGATCCGTGGAAGCGGCGCGTTACTATCGAGATGCTCCTCTCACTGACGGCCGGCTTTGGCTTCGGCGGCTTGGGCGCGAGCGTTCCCACGTACGAACGAGCGCTCGCGACCCCGCTTCGCAACGAACCGGGAACGCGCTTCACGTACGGTGGCGTTCCGCTACAAGTCTTCGGGGCCATTTTGACGCGCAAGCTCGCGCCGCAACAGCTGACTCCGCACGAATACCTCTACCGCCGCGTCCTCGATCCGGCCGGTGCGCGCGTTGCAAGCTGGCGCACGCTACAAGACGGCACCTGCCCGCTTCCAACTGGTGCTTCGCTGCGCCCCGGCGACTGGTTGGCCTATGGCCGCCTCGTTTTGCACGAGCGAGCAAAGCTTGGCCCCTGTTTTTTAGGAACTACAGTCAACCTTCGTTATGGTTTGGGATGGTGGCTGGGTGCGCGCGGCGCCCCGAGCGACCTTGTTTACGCAAGCGGCGCGGCCGGGCAAGCGCTTTATCTCGTCCCGTCGCTGGATCTCGCGATCGTTCGATTCGGAAAGAGCTCCTCGTACCGGCACGACGCGTTCCTGAAGCGTTTTTTCGCGTAACCTTAGCGTAACCTTAAAGGTAGCTAAGAATGAGAAGGAAGGGCTCCCGGCTGCGGAATAGTGCGCCCCTGATGGAGCACCGTTGCACTGCGCGCGTTGCCGCAATGCTACTGCTTGAATTCGCACTTGCCGCGTGCTCGGCCGCCCTGCGACAAGCTCAGGGTGACACGGGGTTGCTGCCGTACATGCAGAGCGACGCTGCACTGCGGAATTTGAACTCCAGCGGTGCCGGCAAAATCACGCACATCGTGTACATCGTGCAAGAGAACCGCAGCTTCGACAACATGTTCCAGGGCTATCCCGGCGCCGACACCGTTTCTGAAGGGCAGAACTCCAAGGGCCAGACGATCAAACTGCAACCGCGCAGCCTATCGCCGGCCTACGTCATCGACCACTCCGCCGACGCGATGTTTGCGGCTTGCAACGGTACCGGCAAACTGCCCGGTACCGACTGCCGGATGAACGGCTTCAATAACGAAGAGACGTTCGGCGGTCCGAAGAATCCCGAGTACGTCTACGTGCCGCACAGCGAATCGAAGCCGTACTTCGACATGGCGCACGAGTGGGTTCTAGCCGATCGGATGTTCCAGTCGCAGCTCGACGAGAGCTTCGTGGCGCACCAGTACATCATCGCCGCGCAAGCCGACTGGGCAGTCGATCTGCCCGACAGCGCATATTGGGGCTGCGATTACGGCTCCGTAACCGTCTCTACGATAACGCCAAAGCGCAATCCAAACGGTTCGCCGATCTCAGCCTGCTTCAACTATACGACGCTGGGCGACGAACTCGACGCGGCCAAGCTTTCCTGGCGCTTTTACGCAAGCCGGTACGGCGCCAAGTCGAGCGACGACGGAGGCACCTGGTCCAGCTACGAAGCGATCGAACACATCCGCAACGGTCCTGACTGGAAGAAAGACGTCATCTCACCGAACTGGAAGTTCATCACCGACGTACGCAGCGGTTATCTCGCGAACTTCACTTGGATCACGCCGGTCTGCGCCGACTCCGATCATGTCAACTGCACGGGCGGTTACGGGCCTTCCTGGGTTTCGGCGCTCGTCAACACCGTCGGCAAGAGCAAGTTCTGGGACTCCACCGTCATCTTCGTGCAGTGGGACGATTGGGGCGGCGTCTACGACCACGTGCCGCCGCCGTACGAGAACCGGGACAGCCTGGGGTTCCGTGTTCCGCTGTTGGTGATCTCGCCGTACGCGAAGCAGAACTACGTCTCCCACGTGCAGTACGAGACCGCCAGCGTGCTGCGGTTCGCCGAGGATCTATGGGGGTTGGCGCAGATGGCTCCAGCCGACCGGCGCGCCACCTCGCCCGCTGCCGACTGCTTGGACTTCTCGCAGAAGCCGCGTCCGTTCGTCAAGATCAAAGCGCCGCTGCCGCCTAAGTTTTTCATGCGCTCGCTTCCAAGCGATTATTTTGCTCCCGACTACGAGTAGGTGCACGACATCATGAAATATCTTTGCGTTTCCCGCCTCGCATGGTTTTGCGTGCTTGGGTTCGTCTTGCCGGCGTGTTCCAGCGGGTCGCTGCCGTACATGCAGGGCGGCGCGCCGCTGAACAATCTCAACGCTACCGGCGCCGGCAAGATCACCCACATCGTCTACATCGTGCAGGAGAACCGCAGCTTCGACAACATGTTCCAGGGCTATCCCGGGGCCGATACCGTCTCGGAAGGGCAGAACTCGAAGGGCCAAACCATAAAGCTCAAGCCCTGGCCGTTGAACAAACAATACGTGATCGACCACTCCGCCGACGCGATGTTCGCGGCCTGCAACGGCACCGGCAAGCTACCGGGTACCGACTGCCGGATGAACGGCTTCAATAACGAAGAAAACTTCGGCGGCCCAACCAATCCCGAGTACGTTTACGTCCCGCACAGCGAGTCGAAGCCCTACTTCGACATGGCGCACCAGTGGGTCTTAGCCGATCGAATGTTCCAGTCACAGCTCGACGAAAGCTTCGTCGCGCATCAATACATCATCGCCGCCCAGGCCGCGTGGGCCGTCGATCTTCCCAACAGCTACTACTGGGGCTGTCAGGGTGGCCCCGAAGACACCGTTGCGACGATAACAAAAGCCCGTAACTCCTACGGACCCGCCATCCAGGCTTGCTTCGACTACACGACGCTTGGCGACGAGCTGGATAAAGCCAAACTTTCGTGGCGCTTCTACGCAAGCCAGTACGGCAGCGTGTCGAGCGGCACCGGAGGAACCTGGTCGAGCTACGAGGCCGTGCGCCATATCTATTACGGTCACGACTGGAAATACGTCATCTCGCCGAACTGGAAGTTCATCACCGACGTGCGCAGCGGTTACCTCGCGAACTTCACCTGGATTACGCCGGTCTGCGACGATTCCGATCACGTCAATTGCCCGGGCGGTTACGGACCCTCGTGGGTTACGGCCCTGGTCAACGCGGTCGGCAAGAGCAAGTTCTGGGATTCGACCGCAATCTTCATTCAGTGGGACGATTGGGGCGGTCTCTACGACCACGTTGCGCCTGCCTACAAGAACCGCGACAGCTTGGGCTTCCGGGTGCCGCTGCTCGTGATTTCGCCATATGCCAAGCACGATTACGTTTCGCACGTCGACTACGAAACGGCAAGCGTGCTTCGTTTTGCCGAGGATCTTTGGGGACTGCCTCAAATGGCGGCGGCCGACAAGCGCGCGACGTCGCCCGCAGTCGATTGCTTCGACTTTTCCCAAACGCCGCGTCCCTTCGTGAAGATCAAGGCGCCGCTGCCGCCGAGCTTCTTCATGCATCAGTTCGGCGACGACTATTTCGCTCCCGACTATGAGTAGCCGCGCAGCGCCGGCCGCGCTGGCCGTCGCGCTGGCCGGGTGCTCGCTCGGAGCGCAGCCGGCACTGCCGTATATGCAAAGCGGCGCCGCTTTACGCTCGCTCAACTCCAGCGGCGCGGGCAAAATCACGCACATCGTTTACATCGTCCAGGAGAATCGCAGCTTCGACAACATGTTCCATGGCTATCCCGGGGCCGACACCGTTTCCGAAGGGCAGAACTCCGAGGGTCAGACCATCGTGCTGCAGCCGCGTTCGATGAAGGTGCCGTACGACATCGACCACTCTGCGGCGGCGATGTTCGAGGCATGCAACGGGACCGGAAAACTGCCGGGCACGGATTGCCGAATGAACGGCTTTAACAACGAGATGTCTTTTGGAGGCCCAAATAATCCGCAGTACGTCTACGTGCCGCACGAGGAGTCAAAGCCGTATTTCGACATGGCGCACGAAGGTGTCTTAGCCGATCGGATGTTCCAGTCGCAGCTCGACGAAAGTTTCGTCGCGCATCAATACGTCATCGCGGCGCAGGCCGCCTGGAGCGTCGATCTGCCGAGCGGCGCGTGGGGCTGCGGCGGCGGCTCGTACGACAGCGTCCCGACCATCACCAAGAGTCGCACTTACGGCTCGTCCATCAAACCCTGCTACGATTACGTGACGCTCGGCGACGAGCTCGATAAGGCCAAACTCTCGTGGCGGTTTTACGCCGGCCACTATGGCGAGGAGAGCGGGACCGGCGCGGAGTGGTCTTCGTATCAAGCGATCCGGCACATCTACGACGGACCCGATTGGAAGAAAGACGTCATTTCTCCGAACTGGAAGTTCATCACCGACGTGCGCCACGGCTACCTCGCGGACTTCACGTGGATCACGCCGGTCTGCGACGACTCCGACCACGTAAACTGCCCCAAGGGCTATGGGCCGTCGTGGGTCTCGGCGCTGGTCAACGCCGTCGGTCAAAGCAAGTTCTGGAACTCGACCGCGATCTTCATTCAGTGGGACGACTGGGGCGGTCTCTACGATCACGTTCCGCCGCCCTACAGAAACCGCGACTCTCTGGGCTTTCGCGTTCCGCTGATCATCCTTTCACCGTACGCGCGAGAAGGCCGCGTCTCGCACGTCCAGTACGAGACGGCTAGCGTGCTGCGATTTGCCGAAGATCTCTGGGGCCTGCCTCAGATGGCCGACGCCGACCGGCGCGCAACCTCACCGGCCGCCGATTGCTTCGACTTTTCGCAAGCGCCCGCACCGTTCGTCAAGATCAAAGCTCCTCTACCGCCAAAGTTTTTCATCGATCAATACGACGACTCCAACTATTTTGCACCCGACTACGAATAAGCGCCGGCGTCGCTAAGGCGTGAGCGCGTTGAGTCCGGCGAGCGGCTTCTGTCCCGCGTGCTTGAGCGCGTCCTGCAGCGCTTGCAGCGACGTGACGTAGGTATTGTAGCCGGCGATGGCTGCGGCATACGCGGCATCGAAGCGCTTCGAATAATCGAGCTGCGCCGGTGTCGGCGGAAGCTGCGAACTGCCTAAGCCGGTTCGCGGAACCGATTCGCGCAGCGAGCCGGGGCGTTGAATCGAATCCTCGTCGTTCTTATAATCCGCCGTAAACGCCGCAAAGACCGTCTGCCATTTTGCTTGAGCGGTCGTAATCTCGCTTGCGAGGGCCGGATCGTTCTTTGCAGCGCCGGCTGCATTCGCAAGCGATTTCTTGATCGCATCGAGATTGTTGAGCGCTTCGTCGATTTTGCCGTAAATCACCGAGTATTTGTGGGCGAAGTCGTAGCCGGCCTGATATTGCGCCTGCGTCCAGTCGTCGCGCGGATCCGGCTTCACGGCGACCGTTTGCTGCAGCGTCGAGCTCCCCAGCGAAACGCGCACCGTGTACGTGCCCGGCACGACCGTGGGTCCGGTCTTGGGGCCTTGGTACTCCTCCCTGCCCGCGCCGTACCATTTCGTCGGCGGATCCTCGGCAAAGTCCCAAACGTATCGGTTGATGCCCGCTTTGTTCGATACGTAGGGTTCGTCTTTGCCTTTGACTTTGTGCGAGCCCTTGACGGTGCGAATCACGCGGCCGCCCGAATCGAGCACCTCCACGGCCGGCGGCGTCTTTTGTGCGGCGGTTTGATAGAAGTCGAAGATCGCGCCTTTGGGCGGATTCTCGCCCGCAAACCGCGTGTAGATTCCTAGATCGTTGGAGTGGTAGTGGTACTCATACGCGGGGCGCGGCGCGAAGAACATGGTGCCGGCGCGTTCGGCGTTGCCGAGCTGCTGGATCGAGTCGAGATCGTCGAGAATCCACGCGTCGCGGCCGTGTGTTGCGAGCACCAGATCGTCGAACTGAGGCTGAATGCGAATGTCGCGCACCGAAGCCGGCGGAAGGTTGAGGCGGAAGTTCTGCCAGTGCGCGCCGGCATCGAAGGAAATCCACAAGCCGTCCTCGGTCCCGGCGTAGAGCAGATTCGAGTTGCGCGTATCCGGCCGTATCGTGCGAACGTACTGATCGGGCGGCAACCCGTCGACGATCTTCGTCCAGGTTGCCCCGTAGTCGCGCGTCACGTAGACGTACGGAGCGTAATCTCCCATTCGATGGTTGTCGGCTACGGCGTACGCGGTACCCGGCAATAACGGCGAGGGAGCTGCGGTTTCGATGCGCGCGTACTCGGGCGTACCGGGCGGCGTCACGTTCTGCCAATGAGCGCCGCCGTCGCGAGTCACCTGTACGTATCCGTCGTCGGTGCCGACCCAGATCTCGCCGCGATCGATCCCCGAGCCCTCGATATAGAGAATCGTATCCGAGTATTCCGCGCCCGAAACGTCTTTCGCAAGCGGACCGCCCGACGGCAGTTGATGCGTTTTAACGTTGCGCGTCAGGTCGGGGCTGATCGCGCTCCACGTTTGCCCACGGTCGCTGGACTGAAAGACGACGTTGCCGCCGAACCAACCGATGCGCCCGTCCCACGGAGCGAACGCAATCGGCGAGTCCCAATTGAACCGATAGAGCGCCGTGCTTAAATCGAATGGGCCGAGAAAGCTCCCGGGGAAGGCATCGTACGGACGGATGAAGCGGTTGACTTCCGTCGCGCGGTCAAAAATAGTCAGC
>DASRXM010000006.1:0-47113 GCA_035654155.1 Candidatus Babeliales bacterium | reverse complement strand
CTCCGCTCAGGATGACAAGGATTCCTAGGGCAGTTCGTCTTCGTCGAGGCCGAAGTAGTGCCCCAGCTCGTGAATCACGGTCTCGCGCACTTCCTCGACTGCTTCAGCGCGCGTGCGAGCGACGCGGTTGATCGGTCCGCGGAACACCGCAATCTCGTCGGGCAGCAGCGGCATGTCGTGGGTGCGCTCGGTAAGCGCAACGCCGCGATAGATGCCCAACAGCTCCGAATCGTCTTCCGCGCCTGCGTCGCTCTCGAGGTCTTCGTCGGTCGGCTCTTCCTCGACCGCGATCACGACGTTTTCGATCAGCGTCGCGAACCGTTTGGGGAGCGATTCCAGCGCTTCTTCGACGACCCGTTCAAACTCAGGCCGGGTTAGTGGTCGCAATGGCCGATTTGCCCGCGTAGCGGGCGGCTTGTCCGAGTTGCTCCTCGATCGCCGTCAGCCGGTTGTACTTTGCGGTGCGATCGCTGCGCGAGAGCGAGCCGGTCTTGATCTGGCCGGCGCCCGTAGCCACGGCAAGATCGGCGATGGTCGTGTCTTCGGTCTCTCCCGAACGATGCGAGATTACGGTGCCGAAGCCGGCCCGTTGCGCCATCGCGATGCAATCGAGCGTTTCGGTGAGCGTTCCGATCTGGTTGAGCTTGATCAGAATGGCGTTTGCTGCGCGCTCGCGTATGCCGCGCTCCAGAAACGCGATGTTGGTTACGAAGAGATCGTCGCCGACCAGCTGAACGCGCTGCCCAAGCGCTGCGGTAAGCTGCCGCCAGCCGTCCCAATCGCTTTCGGCCAAGCCGTCTTCGATCGAGACGATCGGATAGCGATCGCAGAGGCCGGCGTAGAGCGCGATCATGTCGCCGGCGTTTGCCGAACGATCGCGCGAGAGCGGATAGTATAGGCCGTCGCGGTCGAATTCGCTCGAAGCCGGGTCCAGCGCGATCGCCACATCGCTGCCGGGTTGGTAACCGGCGCGCTCGATCGCGGCGACGATCAGGTCGAGCGCCTGATCCGGCGTCTGCAGCGGCGGTGCGTATCCGCCCTCATCGCCGACCAGCGTGGGAAAGCCGCGCTCGCGCAAAATTTTTCCAATCGCGTGAAAGACTTCGGCGCCGTAGCGCACCGCTTCGGCTTCGGTGGGCGCGCCGATTGGAACGATCATGCATTCCTGAAACTCGAGCGCGCCTTCGGCATGCTTGCCGCCGTTGATCACATTCATCATCGGAACGGGAAGCGTCGCTGCCGACGGGCCGCCGAGGTAACGGAACAGCGGAAGCGAGAGACTCACTGCGGCGGCGCGCGCGACCGCAAGCGACACGCCGAGAATCGCGTTCGCGCCGAGATTCGATTTATTCGGCGTGCCGTCGAGCTCGATCAGCTTTGCGTCGATTTCGCGCTGAGCGGTGGCGTCGAGGCCCTCGATCTCCGGGCCGATGACGTCGTTGACGGCGCGCACCGCGTTGAGCACGCCTTTGCCGCCATAGCGCGCGTCGCCGTCACGCAGCTCGACGGCTTCGTTCGCGCCGGTCGAAGCGCCCGAAGGAACCATCGCCTCCTCAACGGCACCGAAGCTGGTCGCTACGGTGACCGCAACGGTGGGATTGCCGCGTGAGTCGAGCACCTCGCGCGCGTGCACCGCTTCGATCAGCGGCGTACCGTTGCCGCGCAGAGATTCGAGCGTCATCCTTATTCCTTTATCCAGCGCTCGAGGTCGTGACGCCGCGACACGAAGTCGTTGTCGCTGAAGAACAGCTCGAGCTCCCGCTTGGCACTGGCAGCACCGTCGCTGCCGTGAACGAGATTACGGCCGATCGTCTGCGCGAGCTCGCCGCGGATCGAGCCCGGCGCGGCATCGAGTGGGTTCGTCGCGCCGATGATTTGACGGCAACCGTCGATCACGCGTTCCCCCTCGACCGCCATCGCCACGAGCGGGCCGCTGGTGATGAACGCGACCAGGCCATCGAAAAACGGCTTGCCTTTGTGCTCGGCGTAATGAGCGCGCGCGCGTTCGCCGTCGAGCTGCATCAGTTTCATCGCCGAGATAATGTAGCCCCGCGCTTCGATGCGCGCGGTGACCTCGCCGATCAGCCCGCGCGAGACCGCATCGGGTTTGAGAAGAATGAGGGTGCGTTCGATAGCCATAAAAGCCCCTTTGGGGTAAGCGTCGTAGTCATCCTTCGAGGGAGGAGCTGCGGAGTGTTAGCGGCGGGACCGTACGAGGCGGTGGCGCGCGAACTGGCGGGGACGCCGTTTGCGTCGATCGCGTATGTCGAAGAGACTCAGAGCACCAACGCCGACGCCGCGGCGCTGCTGGCGGACGAAAATTATGGCGGTCATACCATCGTCGCCGAGTATCAAAGCCGCGGCGCGGGGCGAAAGGGACGAGTTTGGCTCGCGCCGGCAGGTACGGCGCTGCTGTTTACCACGATTTTGCCGCGAGCGATTGACACCGAGAAGCTGTGGGCGGTTCCGTTTTGGGTGGCGCTTGCGGTGCGGCGAGCGCTGCTCGACTTCGGAGTCGTCACGGCGCTGCAATGGCCCAACGACGTACTGCTGCGGGATCGCAAGCTGGCCGGCATTCTCTGTCAGTCTTGCGTCGTCGCGTCGACCGCACGCGTGGCGTGCGGGGTTGGAATCAACGTGCTCCGTCCGGGCGCCGATCTCGGAATCGATCCGCCGCCCGCGTTCTGCGACGACGTTGCGCCGGTCCAACGAGCCGCATTGCTGCAGGCCGTCCTGCGCGAGTACGAGCGCTCGCTGTTCATGCTCGATCAACCCGAACGGATCGCTGCAGCTTGGGACGAAGCAGCCGATTTGCCCGGACGGCCCTACCGCATCGCGCTCGACGGCGAAGCCGAACCGTTCGAAGCGGTCGCGCGAGGGCTCGCAAACGGCGGCGGTTTGCGCGTCGTGCGTGAAAACGGCGCGCAAGAAACGGTCTCGCTCGCCGACGCTCGGGTCCTTCGCCCTTCGACAGGCTCAGGGTGACAGGCTAGGGGCGTTCGTTGCGGGCGCGCGTGAGGCGCCGGTCGCAGATCTCGCAAAAGTGCGGCATCTTGTTGTCGGTTTCAAAGATCGAATTCGAATAATACATCGCGCAGCGCGCGTTGTAGCAGTGTTTGAGGCCGAAAGCATGGCCCAGCTCGTGAATCGATTCCTTGAGCGTTCGCTGAAAGAGCAAGTTTGGGTCGGCCGGCTCGCCGTAAAATTCCGAACGCAGGCGATGGGTCGAGACCACCGCCAGACCTTGGGCATCGTCGGCGTCGCCGAAGATGAAGCGATGCGAGGTTTTGTAGAGGTCGAAGTCGGTGATCGCCAACAAGACCGCCTCGGCTTCGGGGTGGGCGCGCTGCACCTTGGCATTGAGCGTCCCGACGAAAAGCTGTCCGCGGGTCGCGTTGAGCGAGCTGCGCGGGACGACGAGCGAGCGTTCGACGCGCGCGCTCGCGAGGAAGCGTTCTTCGAGGCAGGTCGCGAGACGGTCCAAAAACGCTGCGTCGATGGTGTTGATCGGCACGATGCGGATATTGGAGTCCATCTCGGGATTCCTTAGTTCGCTTCCGCCCGAAAAAAAACTTGCCGCGCAGGACGATAATCATCCTTAAGATGACAGACGCATCGTGCGTCGAAGGCGTTGTGGTGATCGTTGGGGTCGGCATCGACATGGCGGACGTTGACCGCTATCGCTTCGACGCAGCGAAGCTGGCGTGGTTCGCGCGCAAGATTTACACCGAGCGCGAGATGGCGTATGCGATGCGCAAGCGCAATTGGCCCGAGCGGCTGGCCGGATTCTTCGCCGCCAAGGAAGCGACGCGCAAGGCTTTCGGTCACGCGATTCCGTGGCGTTGGGTCGGCGTCGCCCACGAACGCAGCGGCAAGCCGATCATCGAGCTGCGCGAACGCGCGCAGCAATTGGTGAGCAGCCGAGGCGTGCGCACGATTCACCTGACCATCACGCACACCGGTAGCGTGGCCGCGGCCGTCGTTATCTTGGAATCGTGATCTACGTTCTCACCCCCGACGCGATGCGCGCGGCGGATGCTGCCGCGATCGCTCGCAGCGGCGAGGACACGCTGATGCATAACGCCGGCCGGCGCATCGCCGACCGTCTGCGCGCGATGACCTCGCCGCAGATTCCGATCGTCGCATTCGCCGGTCCTGGAAACAACGGCGGCGACGCGTTTGCCGCGCTCGCCGAGCTCGCGCCGGAATACGATTGTACGATTGCAGCCGACCCTTCTGCGCGGCGCTCGGCCGCGCGGGCGGCAGCCGAAGCGCGGGCGGCCGATGCGGGCGTTCGGGTGGTGCCGCTGCCCGAGAACGAGCACGAGGCGCGGGCAATGCTCGAGGGCGCGATCGGAGTCGACGGCTTATTTGGAACCGGCGCGCGGCTTCCGCTGCCGGAACCATACCGGCATCTCGCCCGCGCGCTCGACGCGCGGGAACTGCGCGTGCTCGCGATCGACATTCCGAGCGGCGTCGACGCTCTGACGGGAGCGCCCAGCGACGATGCGGTCCGCGCTACCGTTACGGTCACGCTTGCGGCGGTGAAGCCGGGACTGCTGCTCGAGCCCGGGCGGGAGTACGCGGGCGAGCTGTGGTGCGCGGAGATCGGAATTGACGATGCGACGCTTGCCGCTGGGCCGCGCGAGTTTGCGGCGCTCGACGCGCAAGAGTTCTTGCGGCTGTTGCCGCAACGCAAACCCGACACCGAGAAGCGCGCGGCGGGGGCGCCGTTGATCGTCGCAGGCTCGGCACAGTTTCCCGGAGCCGCCATACTCTGCGCGCTCGGCGCGGCGCGAGCCGGCGCCGGCTACGTAACCGTCGCGACGCCGAGCGCGGCAGCGCGGGCGCTGCGCATGCATCTCATCGAGCAGGTCGTCGTCGAGCTGCGCGACGATGCGAGCCCGCAATCGGTGGTTGACGAGCTGCTCGACATTTCCCGGCGCAGCGGCGCCGTTGCTATCGGACCGGGCCTCGGCTTGGACGATCGCACCGGAAAAATCTTTGCGAAATTCATCGAGCGCAACGAGCTGCCGGTCGTAATCGACGCGAGCGGGCTCTTCCATTTGAGCAAACGGCTCGAGCTTCTGCGCGGCAAGCCATGCGTGGTCACGCCGCATGCCGGCGAGTTCGCGCGCTTGTCGGGAAAAGGAACCGTTGCACCGGGAACGCGCGTCGAGCGCATTCGGGAGTTCGTCGATCGAACCGGCGTAACCACGCTGCTCAAAGGCTCCGACACGCTGATTTACGATGGCAAGGGACCGGTGCATATCAATCCGACCGGAACGAATGCTCTTGCAACCGCCGGCACCGGCGACGTGCTCACCGGCATCATTGCAGCGCTACTCTCGCAGGGGCTATCGCCGGTCGATGCGGCCCGCGAGGGCGCCTATTGGCACGGTTTAGCGGGCCGGCGCGCACAAGCGCAACGGCGTGCCGGCGTGATCGCCCGCGACGTGGCCGAATCGCTGGGAGGAGCGCTGCCCGAACCGTCGGATTCAAACATGCTCGTTCGGATTAGCTAGGAGGCGGCTATGCAATCGTCGCGCCGTTTTGACTCGATAACCGCGGTCTTGCTGGCCGGTGCTCTGGCCGCGTGCGGCAGCAACGAACGTTTCGCGACACCCGGCTCGGTTCAGCCGCCTAACGTAACCGCAGCCGGGGGAGGAGCATTCACCGCGCGGCACGATGGATACGTACCCGTCTCGAGCCGGTGCACGGCGCACAGGAACGGACGCTTCGAGTTCAGTGGCGACGGGTTCGCCAAGTTCTTTCACAAAAACTGGGAGCGCGGAAGCATGACGGACAAGCGAGGCGGCAACGACTGCTCCTGGAGCGGAACGGCAATGCTCAGCGTCGAGGGTCACGCAGGCAACTCTATTACCGTCACGTTACGTCTTGCTAACGGCTCGAAAGACCCGTGCGCCCAAAGCAGAACTTTTATGGCCTTCGTTGTGACGTCGGGAACCGGAAGGTTTGCTCACGCAACCGGAAGCGGCTCGATAACGTTCGAATGCTTGGGGTCAAACGGGTACCACGACGACTGGTCCGGCACGATTACGTTCTAAGGATTGCTCATTGTCATCCTTCGACAAGCTCAGGATGACACGTGACGAGCTCAGGATGACACATGACAACCTCAGGATGACACGTTGCGTGTCGCCGCGATCAGCGGGCTGACGAATTCCTTTACGCGCTCGGCGGCCTCGGCACCGAGGAAGCCTTCATACGCATCGATCAATGCGCTGCCGACGACGACGCCGTCGGCGAGCGCGGCGATTTCGCGCACTTCGCGAGGCCGGCTCAAGCCGAAGCCAACCGCCAACGGCTTATCCGTGAGCTCGCGCAACATCGCTAAAAGCGCGCGAAGCGGCGCGAAGTCCGGCGTTTTTGCCGCCCCGGTTACGCCCAAGCGCGAAACGACGTAAACAAAGCCGGTTGCGGCGGCCGCAATTCGCGTCGCGCGTTCGCGCGTGGTCGAAGGCGCAACCAGCAGCGGCATTTCGAGGCCGCTTTCGTGCAGCGCCGCGCGCAGCGCTTCCGACTCTTCGAGCGCGCAATCCGGAACGATCGTGCCGGCCGCGCCGGCTCGCGCCGCCTCGCGGGCAAATCGTTCGATCCCGAACCGGTAGACCGGGTTGAAATACGTGAAGAGGAGCAGCGGCGTGTTCCCCCATCGCCGCCGCTGCACCAATTCTAGTACGTTTGAGAGCCTCGTTTCGTTCGCAAGGGCGCGCGCGCCGGCCGAGGCGATGGTAGGACCGTCGGCCAGCGGATCGCTGTACGGGATGCCGAGCTCGATTGCGTCGGCGCCGGCCTCACTCAGAGCGGTGAGAATCGCCTCGGTCGTCCCAAGATCCGGATCTCCGGCCATTATGTATGGAATGAAGGCGACGCGCCGCTCGCGTTTCGCGCGAGCGAAAGCGGCAGCGAGCTGCCCGCTCATCGCGTTAAATCCTTATCGCCTCGCCCGCTCAGGTTGACCAAGATCAAATCGCTGGCGCCGCGCTGCGCGGCGAGCTGCCGCGCGAATGCAATCGCGTGGGCGCTTTCGAGCGCCGGAACGATCCCCTCGGCACGCGCGAACTCGTGAAACGCTTCGACCGCTTGCGCGTCGGTTACGTTGACGTAGGTAGCGCGGCCGCTCTCTTTTAAGAACGCGTGCTCGGGGCCGACGCCGGGATAGTCGAGTCCAGCGCCGATCGAGTGCGTCGGCAAGACTTGGCCTTCGTCGTCTTGCAGCAAATACGAGCGCGAGCCGTGCAGCACGCCGACGCTGCCGGCACCCAGCGAGGCCGCGGTTCTACCGGTTGCAACGCCTTCGCCGCCGGCCTCGACCCCCCACAACTTCACATCCGCATCGCCGGCAAAGCCGGCGAAGATGCCGATTGCGTTGCTGCCGCCGCCCACGCACGCGACCACGTCGCTGGGCAAGCGTCCATGCTTTTCCAAGACCTGCCGCCGCGCTTCGATGCCGACGACCTTCTGCAGCTCGCGCACGAGATACGGATAGGGATGCGCGCCGACCACGCTGCCGATCACGTAAAACGTATCCTCGACGCGCTCGGCCCAAACCCGAAACGCCTCGTTGGTGGCGTCCTTGAGCGTTTGCGTCCCGCTGCTAACCGGATGCACCGTTGCGCCGAGCAGCCGCATCACGTGTACGTTGAGCGCCTGGCGCTCGACGTCGCGCGCGCCCATGTACACGTCGACCGGAAGACCGAACTTCGCGCCGACGGTCGCGGTTGCAACGCCGTGCTGACCGGCACCCGTCTCTGCCAGCAGCCGGCGCTTGCCCATGCGCAGCGCCAGCAGCGCTTGCCCGACGGTGTTGTTGATCTTGTGCGCGCCGGTGTGATTGGTGTCCTCGCGCTTCATCAGCAGCGGCACCGGCGACACGTCCGAAACGTATCGCTCGCAGCGGTACAGCGGCGACGGGCGCCCGACAAAATCGCGCAACACCGCGTTGTACTCGTCCCAGAACGCCTGGTCGGCGAAGGCGCTTTCGATCGCGCGCTCGAGCTGCTCGAGCGCCGCGATCAGCACTTCGGGAACGTACCGGCCGCCGAAGTCGCCGAAATACCCGCGCGCATCGGGCTTTTTCATGCGGCGCGCACCGACGCCACGAAATCGCGCATCTTCGCCGGATCCTTACGCCCGGCGGTCTCGATGCCGCTGCGCACGTCGACCCCGAACGGTCGTACGCCGCGGACGCATTCGGCCACGTTGTCCGCCGTCAGACCGCCCGCGACGATCACGCGCCGGGCTTGCGCAATCGCAACCGCCGATTCCCACGCAAACGCCTTGCCGGTGCCGCCTGGCAACTCGCCGTGGCGCGTATCGAGCAGCAGCAGCGCGTACGGGAAGTTGCCGGCCGCTTCGGCGATACCGCTCGCTGACTTATCTACGTGAATTGCCTTGATCGCGCGCTCGCCGTAATCGGCGACGAACTCGGGTGACTCGTTGCCGGAAAACTGTAAAAGCGCGCGCGGAAAGAGCTCGCGCACGACCTGCACCTCGTGCCGCGCCGGGTTCACGAACACCGCGACCGGCTCGATCGATGGCGGAAGCCGCTGCGCGATGTCCCGCGCCGCATCGAGGGAAATTTGGCGCGGCGAGGGCGCAAAGATCATGCCAAAGGCGTCGGCGCGGGCCTCGATCGCCAGTTCGACGTCGCTCCATGCGGTGCACCCGCAGAACTTGATCCAGGTTTCAGCCATGCGCAGCCATCTCTCTGGCGCGCTCGAAGACGCGCAGAGCGGCGCCGCCGGTCAACAGCTTGCGCGCGTGGTTGAAGGCATGCGGCAGTTTCTTCTCGGCGCCGACGACGCACAAGACGACTGCGGCGTTGAGCGCAACGACGTCGGCGGCTGGTGCGCGTGCGCCGGCGAGTATCTCCAGGAATGCATCGCGCGAGGCCTCAACCGAGCCGCCGACCGGCATCGGCAGCGGTTCGCCGATCCCGACTTCGGCCGGCTCCAAACGCCCGAGCCGGGCCTCGTCTTCGTTAAAAGAATAAACCAGCGTGATGTCATCGGCCACCACTTCGTCAACGCCGCCGGCACCGTGAACCACCGCGCCGCGTTGCGCACCGAGCGCGCGCAACGCTTCACCGATCGGCTCGACGAGCGTTTCACGCGCGACGCCGACGAGCAAATAGGTTGCGCCCGCGGGATTCGTCAGCGGGCCGAGCAGATTGAAGATCGTGCGCACGCCCAGCTCGCGCCGTACCGGCGCGGCGTTGCGCATTGCGGGATGGTAGCGCGGAGCGAACATGAACGTAAAACCGCACTCCCGCAACATCGCGGCTGCGCGTTCCGGAGCGACCTCGAGCGACAACCCGGCCGCCTCTAAAACATCGGCACTTCCGCACGCGCTCGAGGCTGCCCGATTGCCGTGCTTGGCAACCGGAATGCCGGCCGCGGCGACGACCAGCGCGGCCAGCGTCGAAATGTTGATGGTGTTGGCGTGATCGCCTCCGGTACCGACGACGTCGACGACCATCGGCAAACCGTGCTCGACCTTTAGGCTGCGCTCGCGCATAGCGCGCGCCGCGCCGACGATCTCGTCGACGCTCTCGCCCTTCGAAGCCAGCGCCACGAGCAAACCCGCGGCTTGCGCCTGGGTGTAGTTTCCATCCATGATCTCGCCGACGAGCGACGCAGCCTCGTCTTGCGAGAGGTTTTCGCCCGCGAGCAATCGGCGCAGCAGAATTGGAAAGTCGAGCATGTCCTTCGTCCTTCGACTACGCGCCTACGGCGCTCCGCTCAGGATGACACATGGCAGGCCCTCCGCTCAGGATGACACATGGTGCACCATGCGAAGGAAGTTTTCGACCAGCTGTTTGCCGTGTTCGCTCAGGACGGATTCGGGATGGAATTGGACTCCGTGCACCGGAAGTTCGCGATGCGCGATCCCCTGCACGACGCCATCGTCGCTGCGCGCGGTGACGCGCAGCTGCTCGGGGATCGTCGCCGGATCCAAGCAGAGCGAATGGTAGCGCGTCGCAACGAGCGGCAGGGGCAGCGCGGCAAAAATGCCGCTCCCGTCGTGCTCGATGCTCGACGTTTTGCCGTGCATCTGACGCGGCGCGTGCGTCACCGTCGCACCCATGGTCTCGCCGATGGCCTGCAACCCAAGGCAGACCCCGAGCAGCGGCATTTCACGCGTTACCGCGGCGCGAACGATTTCCATCATCTGCGGCGCGTGCTCCGGCCGCCCCGGGCCCGGGCCGACGACGATCGCATCGTAACCCTCCAGCACTTCCGGCGCAAGCCGCGGGTCGTCGTTGAGCAGCACGTCGGGCGGCGCGCCCGCCGATGCCAGCAGATGCACGATGTTGTAACTGAAACTGTCGAAGTTGTCGACGAACAGAACGTTCATTCGATTCCGAGCACCGCGCGCGCGATCCGCGTCTTGTGAAAGACCTCTTCGTACTCCGCGACGGGCTCCGAATCGGCAACGATTCCCGCCGACGCCTGCCACCATGCGCGCCCGTCTCGAACGTGGACGCTGCGCAGCGTGATACAGGAGTCGAAATCGCCGCCGAACGACCAGCGGCCGATGCTCCCGGCGTAGAATCCGCGCGTGACTGGCTCGAGTCCGTCGATGAGCTGCATCGCGCGGATTTTCGGCGTCCCGGTAACCGTGCCCGCCGGAAATCCGGCCCGAAAGAGATCGAGCGCGTCGCAATCCGTGCGCAAGCGACCGACCACGTTGGAGACGATGTGCATCACGTGACTGTAGCGCTCGATCTGCAGCAGCTCGTCAACCTGCACCGTGCCGTACTCGCAAACCGAGCCCAAGTCGTTGCGCCCGAGGTCCACCAGCATCACGTGCTCGGCGCGTTCTTTCTCGTTGGCGAGCAGCTCGGCGGCAATTCGCGCGTCTTCTTCGTCGTCGCGTCCGCGCCAGCGCGTTCCGGCCAGCGGGCGGATGCGCGCTTTGCGTCCTTCCAGTCGCACTAAGAACTCCGGGCTGGCTCCAAGCAGCTCGCCGAACGGCGTGTCGACGAAAAACATGTACGGCGACGGATTCTCGCGGCGCAGCGCGCGGTAGAGATCGAAAGCGCTGCCGTCGAGCTGGGCGCCGAAGCGAATCCCGAGCTGAAGTTGATAGACGTCGCCTTCGAAGATCCGCCGTTTGACTTCGCCGGCAAGCGTGAGGAAGCGGGCGCGATCGAGCGATTCGCTCATTGGACCGAGCGCGCGTAGCGGTCGCGGAAAAGCGGGCTTGCCCGCGAGCAATCGCTCGACGTAGCCGTCGATTCGGCGCGCGCGCTGCGCCGCATCGCCGCCGCGGCACCAGATCGTCAGCAGATCGGTGAAGTGATCGAAGATCAGCCACGTCGCCGGGATTGCGACGTAGGCTGCCGGCATCGCGGGTGCCGATTGTGGGCGCGCGGGCAGCCGCGCGTCGGAGCGAGCGGCATCGTAGGAGAAGGCTAGCAGCGCACCGCCGCGCGCGCCTTCTCCGTCGCCGGCGCGGTGCGCGGCGACGAACGCGCGCACGCGATCGTAGAGCGCGGCGTCAGCCTCAAAATCGGAGACCGCGACGTAGTCCAGGCCGATGAAGGAATAGCGAGAAATTCGCCCGCCGCTCTCGACGCTCTCGAGCAGGCACGAAGCTTGCGGTTGCGCGAGCGCCGCATACGCGCCGATCGGAGTGAGCACGTCGGCCGGTACGACGCGCACGCTGACGTCACTCACAACAGCTTGCGAAGCGCAGATTCATCGAGCACCGGAACGCCCAGCTGTTCGGCTTTGGCGAGTTTGCTGCCGGGCTCGTCTCCGGCGACGACGTAATCGGTCTTCTTGCTCACCGAGCCGGTCACTTTGCCGCCGGCGGCGACGATCAGCTCGGTCGCCTCGTCGCGCGTCAGCGATGCAAGCGTGCCGGTTAGGACCAGCGTCTTGCCGGCGAGCTTTCCCTCCGCGGCGCGCGCCCGCTTGGGCGCGGTAGCGTCGACGCCGGCGCGTTTCAAGCGCGTGACGATCTCGCGGTTCGCACGCTGCTTGAAGAACAAGGCGACGCTGCCGGAAACCTCGGGTCCGATCCCTGCGCTGCGCTGCAGCTCGTCTTCGGTAGCCTGCGCGATCGCGTCGATCGTTCCAAAATCGCCGGCGAGAATCTGCGCCGTCTGTGCGCCGACGAACCGGATGCCTAATCCATAGAGCAGCCGCGCCAAGCCGCGCGTCTTCGAGGACTCGATGTTCCGCAGCAAATTTTCGACGCTCTTCTTTCCGGTTCGCGGCACCTCGGCGAGCGCCGCGGCATCGAGCTTATAAATATCGGCGATGTCGCGTACCAGCCCAAGCTCGGTGAGCTGCTGCGCCATCACGTCGCCGAGGCCTTCGATATCCATCGCGCCGCGCGACGCGAAGTGGCGCAAGCGCTCGTAGACCTGCGCCGGGCAAGCCGCGTTGGTGCAGCGCGACATCGCCTCGCCGGGCGGATGGTCCACGTCGGCGCCGCAGACCGGGCAGCGGTCGGGCATCCGAAAGCGGCGCTCCTTCCCGCTGCGCTCGGCGAGCACGGGTCCGACGACGCGCGGGATGACGTCGCCGGCGCGCGTCACCAGCACCGTGTCGCCGATCCGAATGTCGTTGCTCTTGATGTAATCGACGTTGTGCAGCGTCGCGCTTTTGACCGTGACGCCGCCAATCTGGACCGGTTTCAACACGGCGTTTGGATTGAGCGTGCCCGTGCGGCCAACGCTGACGACGATGTCGAGCAGCTTGGTGCGGGCTTCGCGCGGCTTGAATTTAAAGGCGATCGCCCAGCGGGGATCGCGCGCGACCACGCCGAGGCGTTCCTGCACGGCAAAATCGTCGACCTTGACCACCACGCCGTCGATCTCGTAGTCGAGCTCGTCGCGCCGGTCTTCCCATTGGCGACAATACTCGAGCACCCGATCCAGATTTTCGGCGCGGGCGATGTTCGCATTGACGGGAAAGCCCAAAGCCTCGAGCTTGCGCAACGCCTCCCACTGCGAGCGCAGCCCGCCATCGGAAACGATCTGATATGCAAAGAAGGAAAGGCGGCGCTGCGCGGTCAGCGACGGGTCGAGCTGCCGCACTCCACCCGACGCGGCATTGCGCGGATTTGCAAAGACCGGTAATCCTTCGCGCTCGCGCGCGGCATTCAGGCGCTCGAAATCGCTTTTGCGTAGATACACCTCGCCGCGCACCTCGACAGGCTGCCTTGCCGAATCGCTTTGACGCAGGCGCAGCGGAATCGTCTTAATCGTGCGCAAGTTAGTGGTGACGTCTTCGCCGATGAGGCCGTCGCCGCGCGTTCCTCCGCGCACGAGCGAGCCGCCGGCATAATCGAGCGCGATCGCCAGACCGTCGATCTTCAGCTCGCACACGTACGCGACGGCACCGCCTGCAATTTTGCGCGCCCGCTCGTCGAAGGCGCGCAGCTCTTCCGGCGTAACGGCGTTTGCAAGGCTGAGCATCGGTCGCGCATGAGCGTACGGCGCGAAACGCTGCGAGGGCGTGGCGCCGACTCGTTGAGTCGGCGAGTCGGGCGTCTGCAACTTGGGATCCGCGGTCTCGAGCTCGACGAGCTCGCGCAGCAACGCGTCGAACTCCGCGTCGGTTATCTGGGGATCGTCGAGCGCGTAGTAGCGATAGTTCGCCTCTTCGATTTGCTCGCGAAGCGATTCGGCTCGGCTCTCGAGGCTCATCGCTTATTGAGCGTTGCTACTTGCAGCGGATAGCCGTCGGGATCTCCAACGGTTGCGATTCGCCCGAACGGTTCGTCGTAGGGATCTTGAAAGATCGGGATGCCGCGCTCGACGCACTCGCCGACGAAGCGATCCACGTCGTCGACCGTAAAACCCAGCTGCAGCGACCCCGGCCGCACCGCCAACACGTCGCTCTTACGATGCAGGCTCAGCACCGTATCGTTACCGAGTTTAAAGCGCACCGGCCGTTTGGGGAGATCTTGGATCACCGGCAGCGCGAGGACATCGCGGTAAAAATCCCGCGAACGCGCGAGATCGGAACAGACGAGCATCACGATCGAAAACCGCGCCATCAAGCCTCGACTGCCACTCTGCCGCTTTCCGCCAGCTCGTGCAGCGCAAAAAGATTCTCGCGCTCCAGGCGCTCGAGCTCCGCATCGTCGGGACGGTGATGGCCGACGGCGCGTTGGTCGCGCAACACCGGCACGAGGTAAGCGCCCGTGTACGAAACCTGGTTGCCGGCGACGTCTTCGGGCGTCCCGGTTGCGATCACGGTCCCGCCGCGGTCGCCGCCTTCCGGGCCGAGATCGATCAGATAATCGGCGGTTTTAATAACGTCGAGGTTGTGCTCGATTACGAGCACCGAGTTGCCCAGCTTCACCAAACGCTCCAGCACCTCGAGCAGCTTGTGGATGTCGGCGAAATGCAGCCCGGTGGTCGGCTCGTCCAGCACGTAGAACGTCCGGCCGGTCGAGCGCCGGGCCAGCTCGGTCGCGAGCTTGACGCGCTGGGCTTCGCCGCCCGAGAGGGTCGTGGCCGGCTGTCCCATCTTGATGTAACCAAGGCCGACGTCGCAGATCGTTTGGAGCTTGGTGCGAATTCGCGGGATGCTCGCGAAGAACTCGGCCGCTTCGTCGACCCGCATCTCGAGCACGTCGGCGATCGTCTTTCCTTTATATTTCACTTCGAGCGTCTGCGCGTTATAGCGCTTGCCTTTACAGACTTCGCACGGCACGTAAACGTCGGGTAGGAAGTGCATCTCGATCTTGATGATTCCGTCGCCCTGACAGGCCTCGCATCGTCCGCCCTTGACGTTGAACGAAAACCGTCCCGGCGTGTAGCCGCGCATTCGCGACTCGGGAGTCAGCGAGAACAGCTCGCGGACGTGATCGAAGGTGCCAGTATAGGTGGCGGGGTTGCTGCGCGGCGTCCGGCCGATCGGCGACTGATCGATGACGACGAGCTTGTCGAGCTGTGCGGCGCCCTTGACCATTCCGTACGTGCCGCCCGGCGGCTGACGGTGCAGATGCTGGTTGAGCGCGCGGACCAGAACCTCGTTGACGAGCGTCGATTTGCCGCTTCCGCTCACGCCGGTTACGGCCGCGAAAACCCCGACCGGGACGCGCACGTCGATGCCGCGCAGATTGTTGGCGGTGGCGTTGCGCACCTCGATCCAGCCGCGCGGCTCGCGCCGGCGGCGTGGAATCGGAATGAACTTGCGGCCCGAAAGATACGCGCCGGTTTCGGAAACGGGGTTGGCGATGACGTCGGCAAGCGTTCCCGACGTCAGGATCTCGCCGCCTTCGGCGCCGGCTCCGGGCCCGATGTCGACCACGACGTCAGCGGTGCGCATCGTGTCCTCGTCGTGTTCGATGACGATCAGCGTATTGCCGAGATCCCGCAGTGTTTTGAGCGTCGCGAGCAGCCGGTCGTTGTCGCGTTGATGCAAGCCGATCGACGGCTCGTCCAAAATATAGAGCACGCCGACCAGCGCGCTGCCGATCTGCGTTGCGAGGCGAATCCGCTGCGATTCGCCGCCGGCCAACGTCGTCGCCGACCGCGCCAGCGTCAAATAGTTCAAGCCGACGTTGGTGAGAAACCCCAGCCGCGCGCGGATCTCCTTGACGATCTGGTGCGCGATCTGCTCTTGGCGCTGTGTTAGCGTCAGCTCGCGAAAGAAAAGCTCCAGCTGCTCGATCGACATGCGGGTCAAATCGTCGACGTTGCGTCCGCCTACGGTTACGGCAAGCGCCTCGGGTTTCAGGCGCGCGCCGTTGCAAGCCGGGCAGGTCGAAGCCGACATGAACTTTTCGATCTCTTCCTTGACGTACTCGCTCGACGTCTCGGAGTAACGGCGCCGCAGGTTGTTCACGACGCCCTCGAACGACGACCGGTACTCCCACGTCTTGCCGCCACGCGACGTATATTCGAACGTCTGCTCGCGGTCTGTGCCGTAGAGAACGACGTCCAGCACTTCTTTGGAGTATTGTTCCACCGGCGTGGTCGTGCGCGCGCGATAGCGGCGCAGAACGCGCTCGAGCTGCTGCATGTAGTACGGATTCATCGACGGATAGCGGCCGCTGCCGAGGTTCCGGCTCCACGGCACGATCGCGCCGTCGGCGATCGAGCGGCTGCGATCCGGGATCACCTTCCACGGATCGATCTCGATTTTTTCGCCCAGCCCGCCGCACGTCGGACACGCGCCGTAGGGCGAGTTGAAGGAGAACAAGCGCGGCGCCAGCTCCTCGAACGAGAGCCCGCAATAGACGCACGCGAACGCCTCGCTGAAGGTCAGTTCCTTGTCGTTGGCGAGCACGGTTACGATCCCGCTCGACAGCCGCAGCGTCGTCTCGACCGAGTCGGCCAGCCGTTTGCGAATATCCGGCTTCATCACCAGCCGATCGACGACGACCTCGATGGTGTGCTTACGTTTCTTGTCGAGAGCGATCTTCTCTCGCAGCTCTTTGGTTTGGCCGTCGACGCGCACGCGAGTGAAACCCTCTTTCGCGATCTCCTCGAAGAGCTTGGCGTACTCGCCCTTGCGTCCGCGCACCATCGGCGCGAGCAGCACGATCCGCGTGCCTTCGGGGAGCTCGGCGATCGAATCGACGATTTGCTCGGAGGATTGAGAGCTGATCTCGCGCCCGCACTGGTAGCAATGGGGCGTACCGATTCGCGCGAAAAGCAGGCGCAGGTAATCGTAAACCTCGGTCACGGTCCCAACCGTCGAGCGCGGGTTGCGCGACGTCGATTTTTGGTCGATCGAGATCGCCGGCGAGAGCCCCTCGATGTAATCCACGTCGGGCTTCTCCATCTGACCCAGAAACTGGCGCGCATAGGAAGAGAGCGACTCGACGTAGCGCCGCTGCCCTTCGGCGTAAATCGTGTCGAAGGCGAGCGAAGATTTCCCGGAGCCCGAAAGCCCGGTCACGACGATCAACCGGTTTCGCGGCAGCACCAAATCGACGTTCTTGAGATTGTGCTCGCGCGCGCCCTTAATGACGATGGAATCTAACGACACGCCAACTACCAGACCCCGGCCGGCTGGAGAAGTATGCGCCCGGCCTCCGCAATCGTGGCGCAGGTCGCGTCGGGGGGGCGCGCGCCGGGCGGCAGCCGCTCGTCCCGCACGTTGAGCCAGATCGTGTAGAGCCCGGCCTGCAGTGCTCCGGCGATGTCGCGGTCGTAGCGGTCGCCGACCATGGCGCTGCGCGCGGGCGCGCCCCCCAGCTGATGGCAGGCATGCGCGAAGAGCAATGGATCGGGCTTGACCATCCCAACTTCATCGGAGAGAAAGATTGCGTCGAAGTACTCGCTGATCCGCAGCAGCGCGATCTTCTCGCGATGGGTTTCGGATAGCCCGTTGGTTACGATGCCGAGCTTCACGCCGCGATCGCGCAGCGCGCGCAAAAGATCGACTGCGCCCGGAAAGAGCGTGAAGTATTTGGCGCGATAGGCATTGTAGCGTTCGGCGCTGCGCTGCGCGATCTCGCTGTCGTTCAGGCCGACGGTCTCCAGCGCCGTCTGCCACATGCTTGCGCGAAGGCTCGCCAGCTTAACCTTTAGGTCGAGCGGCGAAAGACGATGCCAAAAACCCTCCGACTCGGCAATGTACGCCGCTTTGAGCGCGAGCGCATCGATTCCGTGCTCCGCCGCGACTTCACGCGCGACCTCTTCAGCAGCGTTGGAATAGGCGTAGGTATCGTCGTGCAGCGTATCGTCCAAATCGAAGAGGACCAGCTCGAAACGGTTGCTTTCCGGGCGTCCTTCGACTACGCTCACTACGTTCGCTCCGCTCAGGATGACACGATGGGGCTTCGCTTACCACGACACGATGGGGCTTCGCTCACGACGACACCGGGACGGCACCGTGCTTAGTGTGGCGTGCCGAGGCTCAAGCCCGCTACCTTGCCTTGTTGGTCGAGCGCGAACAGAAAGTCGACCTTTTCGCCGTTGCTGAACGTAACCAAGTAAATCGCGGCCGTTACGTTACCCTGCGATTGGTATTGTTGCTGGACGAAGCTCACCGGCGGACCGAGGCTACCGACCATCTTTTGCGCGTTTGCGATGCTGGCATCGGTCATATTGCTATAGGGTCCGCCTTCCAACTGCGATTTGTCGATCTTGCCGGCTTGCAGCTGCGCAAACCAATGTTTTGCCGTCGCCAGCAGTTGCGGGTTGGTCGTGGCGCTGGGCGCGGGCGCGGCCGGCTCGTTGGCTTCAGGAGGCGGCGCCTGATTGACCGGTTGCGGCTCCGCGCCCTGAGTCATCGTAGGCGGCGTGGCCGCGACCGTGCCCGCCAAGAGCGCGGCGGCGGCAGCGAGGGTGACCGTGAAGCGATTCATGACGATTCCTTTCAAAATTCGCGTTCTAGCGTATATATGGCAGGCGTTGCTGAAGATATGCCCAGCCATCGGACGATATTCTCACCGAGCCTGAGAACGGCGTCGAGAACGCATTGACCACCACGAAGAGTATACCAATGAGGCCGACCAAAGTGGCCGTCATGACCAGCTGCGCGGGGCGGTTCTCGACGCCGAAGAGGAAACAGAACCCGATCATCGCGGCTGCCCCGGCAATTAAGGCAAACCAGAGTATCCCGGGGACCGAGGGGACCGTGTGCACCAGCCGGACGCGGCGGGCATCGAACAGCCGTTGTTCGTCGACGATCGCAGCCTGCTGCGCCGCGAACTGCCTCCAATTCGCCGGCAGCAGCGTATTGATGCGATTGTAAGCATCCTCGAACGTGTTCGCTCCCAGTTCCGGAATGCGTTCGCCTTGTTCCATCGCAGGCCACTCCACGTGCAGCACGGTCGCAATATAGCGGCGCAGATCAAGCCGGATAAGCGAGCGCGACGGCTCGGGATAGCCTTCCACGACGTGATAGAGGTCGGCCGTCGCAGCGACCTCATTTTCGACGTTGGAGACCGTGTCGTCGTACTTTTGCCAGACGACGACTACCACGAAGCCGAGGACGACGGCGTAGAGAATGCCGACCGCCGAGAACAGATAGCCGGCTACGTCGTTGTGGCGGCGTAACACTTCGCTCTTGAACCGGTGCTGCAGATAGGCGTGAAGCGCCACGCACGCCGCCATAACCGCAGCCACGATCAGCAGCTCGCCCAGCAACGCCGATAACGTGACGACCGAACTTGTCGTTTGCCGCACGGTCAGGGAACCTTCCCCTACGATTCAACCAGCTCCGCTAAGGCCTTGTCAAAAATCTTAGGCGCCTTCCCGCCGAACAAGATGCTCTCGTTGCCGCCGATCTGCTTGCGAAGCTCGATCAGCTCGTCACGTAAGGCCGCCGCCTTTTCGAACTCCAGCCCGGCCGCTGCGTCGCGCATCTTGCGTTCCAAATCGCGCGCCATCTTGGTTGCGACGTCGCGCGGCAAGCGCTCCAGCTTGAGCTTGGCAGTATTTTCTTGGGTAGCGCCGACCATGCTCAGGATGTCGTGAATCTGCTTGCGCACCGACTTCGGTTCGATCCCGTGCTCGAGATTGTAGGCAAGCTGCATCTCGCGGCGGCGCCGCGTCTCGCCGATCGCGCGCGCCATGGATTCGGTTACCGCGTCGGCGTACATGATGACTTTGCCGTCGACGTTGCGCGAAGCGCGGCCGATTGTCTGAATGAGTGACGTCCCGCTGCGCAGATAGCCTTCCTTGTCGGCGTCGAGAATTCCGACCAGCGAAACCTCCGGCAGGTCGAGGCCTTCGCGCAGCAGATTGATGCCTACTAAAACGTCGAAGACCCCGGCCCGAAGGTCGCGCAGGATTGCGACGCGCTCGAGCGTGTCGATCTCGCTGTGCAGATAGCGCACGCGAAAACCGTTCTCGAGCAGATAGTCGGTCAGGTCTTCGGCCATCTTCTTGGTGAGGGTCGTCACCAGCACGCGCTCCTTGCGGGCGGCGCGTTGCGCGATCTCTTCCATCAGATCGTCGACCTGATTGCGAGTCGGACGCACGTCCACTTCCGGATCGACCAAGCCCGTCGGGCGAATGATCATCTCGACCACCTGCGCGCTACGGCCCGTTTCGTACGTTCCGGGCGTCGCAGACACGTAGATCACCTGGTTGATGTGGTCGTCGAACTCGGCGTACGTAAGCGGGCGGTTATCCAGAGCGCTCGGCAGCCGGAAGCCGTGCTCGACCAAAATCTCTTTGCGGGAACGGTCCCCCGCATACATGCCGTGTACCTGCGGAAGCGTCACGTGCGACTCGTCGACGAACAGCAGCCAGTCCTTGGGGAAGAAATCGATCAAACACCACGGGGTCGAGCCGGGTTCGCGCCCGGTGAGATGGCGCGAGTAATTCTCGATCCCGTTGCAATAGCCAACCTCGCGCAGCATCTCCAGATCGTAACGCGTCCGCATTTCCAGCCGCTGCGCTTCGAGCAGCTTGCCGTGACTTTTGAAGTAGGCTAGGCGGTCGTCGAGCTCGGCCTCGATCGAAACCAGCGCTCGTTGCAACTTCTCCTCCGGCGTGATGAAATGCTTGGCCGGGAAGATCGTCAGCTCGTCGCGGTTCTCGAGGTATTCGCCGGTCAGCATGTTGACGACGTTTATGGCCTCGATCTCGTCGCCGAAGAACGCGATGCGATAGACGAGCTCCTCGTCGACGCCGACGAATTCCAAAGTATCGCCGCGGACTCGAAACGTCCCGCGAACCAAGTTGAGATCGTTTCGCCGGTATTGCATGTCCACGAGCTTACGCAGAAGGCGGTCGCGGTCGATCGTGTCGCCGACCCGCACCCGCGCCGACATCTCCATATAGTCCGAGGGCGAGCCCAAGCCGAAGATGCACGAGACCGAGGCAACGATCAGCGTGTCTCGGCGGGTCAGCAGCGACTGAGTGGCCGAGTGACGCAGCCGCTCGATCTCGTCGTTGATCGAGCTGTCCTTTTCGATGTAAGTATCGGTTGATGGGACGTACGCTTCGGGCTGATAGTAGTCGAAATACGAAACGAAGTATTCGACCGCATTCTTTGGGAAGAACTCGCGAAATTCGGCGCACAGCTGGGCGGCGAGCGTCTTGTTGTGGCAGAGCACGAGCGTCGGCTTCTGCACCAGCTCGATGGTGCGCGCCATCGCCATGGTCTTGCCGCTGCCGGTGACGCCCAGCAGCGTCTGCGCGCGGTCCCCGCGCAGGACCCCATCACCCAGCGCTTCCGTCGCTTTGGGCTGATCGCCCGCCAGCGCGAAAGGTGAAACCAGAGTAAACTTTTCAGCCACTGCCTTCACAAACAGCCTTCGGAGCACATTGGTTCCTAGGGCCGAACCATTCAGCCAGCGAACGAGCGAGCATGGCCCAGAACCCGCTACTCTTTTGCGGCAACTCGAATCCACAGTTAGCCGAAGAGATAGCCAAGCGCTTGCGGCTGCACGTCGGCAAGGCGCTCGTTTCGGAGTTCCGCAATGAAGAGACCAGGGTCGAAATCGGCGAGAACGTCCGCGGCTCTGAAGTTTTCGTGATTCAGTCGATCTGCCGCGCGCCCAACGGCAAAGGGGTCAACGATGCCGTGATGGAGCTGCTCCTGATGATCGACGCGCTGCGCCGCGCCTCGGCGGCGCGGATCACCGCGGTAATTCCGTATTACGGCTACGCCAAGCAAGATAAAAAAACGAAAGGGCGCGAGCCGATCTCGGCCAAGGTGATTGCGAATCTGCTCAAGGTCAGCGGCGCGCGCCGAATCGTCACGATGGATTTGCACGCCGCTCAGATTCAAGGCTTCTTCGACATTCCGGTCGACAACCTGATGGCGATGCCGGTGCTCTGCAATTATTTGAAAAAGGAAGGCCTCTGCGACGACAAGATCGTCGTCGTTTCGCCCGACGCCGGCGGCGTGCATCGCGCCGAGCTCTTTGCCAAGCGGCTGAACAGCTCGCTCGCGATCGTTTTCAAGCGCCGCCCCGAGCCCGATGTCGCCGAAGTGACCGACATCGTGGGCGACGTCTCCGGACGAGTCGCCGTCGTCGTCGACGACATGATTTCGACCGGCGGCACGCTTGCCAGGGCGGCGGAGGCGATTAAGGCGCGCGGCGCTACCAGCGTATATACCGTTGCTTCGCACGGCATCTTCGCCGGCGAGGCGGTCGAAGTGCTCGAAGACTCGGCAATCGAGAAGGTCCTCTTCACCAACACGATTCCGTTCGAGGATGGGGCAGCCCATCCGAAATTCGTACAGCTCTCGATCGCCCAGATCTTCGCCGATGCCATCAATCGTATTACAACCAATCGCTCGGTCTCCGAGCTCTTTGCCGGCGAGGAACCTCCTGAAGCGTTACTGGGCGCCCCGACCGAAGCGGTTGCGGCCGTATAGCCTGTTCGTTTATAAAGGAAGCCGTGGCCGCCAAAGAATTCAAGCTCCAGGTCGAGCGCCGGGCTAAGCTCGGCACGACCGGAGCGCACGCACTGCGCGCCGCCGGCAAGGTTCCGGCGGTGCTATACGGCCACGGACTCGTGCCCGAGCATCTGGCCGCGGACGCCCACGATTTCGCTGAGCTGATTCACCGGGCCGGGCGCAACGCGATCATCACGCTGACCGAGGGTCCCCGTAAGCATCAAACGGCCCTCGTGCGCGAGATCCAGATCCATCCCGTTTCGCGCCGCATCATCCATGCCGACCTTCAGCGCGTCTCGGCCGACGAAACGATCGACGCGCGGCTCGCGATCGTCACCGTGGGCGTTGCCGAAGGCGTGAGAAGCGCCGGTGCCGTGATGGACGTCATCACCCACGAGCTCGAGGTCGAGGGTCCGGCGAGCAAGATTCCCGAGCATCTGGAGATCGACGTTACCGAGCTCGGCATTCACGAACACGTCACTGCCGGCGAGGTGAAACTGCCCGCCGGTTTCAAGCTGCTGACGCCGCCCGAGACGATCGTCGTTTCAATCGAGCTGTCGCGCACGGCGCGCGAGCTCGAAGAAGCCGCCGCGCCGGCCGAGGAAGCCGCCGAGCCGGAGGTCATCGGGGCCGTCGCCGAGCCCGCACCCGCGCCCGAGGCGGAATAGCTGCCGGATCGCCGGCTCGTCGTCGGCCTGGGCAATCCGGGCCCCGAGTACGCGGCGACCCGCCACAACGTCGGCTTTATGGTGATCGACGAGGTCGCCCGCCGTTTCGGCGTAACCAGCTGGAAGAAAAAGGACGGCGCGCAGCAGGCGCTCGACGCGGCGCACGGCATCGTTTTCGTCAAACCGGTGACGTTCATGAATCTCTCCGGCACGCCCGTGCGCTTGATCTCGTCGTGGTACCGCACGCCGCCCGAAGGCGTGCTGGTCGTTAGCGACGACATGGATCTTCCATTTGGGAAGCTTCGAATGCGCCCGTTCGGCGGGCACGGCGGACATAACGGTTTGCGCTCGATCATCGCGACGATCGGCGAAGGCTTCCCGCGCGTTCGCGTCGGCTTAGGACGCCCCGAATACGACGGCGTCGATCACGTGCTCAGCCCGTTTCGCGACGAGGAACGGCGCGATCTGCCGAAGATCGTGGTCGCGGCCGCCGACGGCGTGCAGCGCTGGATCGAAGATGGAATCGAACCGGCGATGCAGTTCGTCAACACCTGGGAGCTGACGCCCGGCGATTAAGGACAGCCGCTTGGGACGTGATTGATTGCGGCGACGCGCGCGCCGATGCCCGGCGTCGTATAGAGAAACAGCATCGCGGCAGGCTCGGGACAGACTTCCTGCATCCGCTGATCGCCTCGGCGAATGAGCGCGCGGACTGCGCCGGCAGGATCGCGGGTCGTGGTCACGGCGTACGCGTCGTCGCCAAAATCGTACGAGCGCAGCGTCGCGTTGCGAACCGGCACCGCGGCAAGATAGACCAGCGCGAGCAGCGCGCCGACGATCGCCAGACGCGAAAGCGGATCGTCGTCCCGCCGAAAGCCGATGCGATCGGCAATGACCACTGCCAGCGCCGAAAAGACGATGATGATTCCGCCTTCGATGAGCGCGATCGAAACCGCATCGCCTTGAACGATCCGCCCGAGTTCGAAGGCTTGCGCGTAGCGTATCTCGCCGGCAGTCATGCCAGACAGGCTTTGGCTCTGCGCGCTTTGACTGACGTACGACCAGGCCACACTTGCGGCTAGAACGCCCGCGATCGTAACGAGGTACCAAAAATGCGTCCGCGCCGCCAACCACAAAACAATCGCGGCGATCAAGCCGGCCACCAGCATCGCAAGGACGGTATAAAGTAGCCAGTAAAGGCCCCAGATTCGCGTAAGCTCCGACGTCACTCCCAAGGCGTGGTCGACGCGATACAGGTAAAACGACGGAACGAAGGCTGCCAGCCGCGCCACCAGCGCGAGCATTGCGCCGAACGCGAAGCGCACGTTCCACTCGTTTTGGAGACGGCGCCGAAGCCAATCGCGTAGACGCGCGGCGCCGCCGGAGCTCCAAAGATATAACAGCGCCACAGCTTCGAACAGCTGGGTCAGCACGAATCCAATCAGGGTCCAATGAGCGCGACGCACCGCGGCGGCCTGACGTTCCGGATCGAGCAGCTTGATCGCTGGCTCCGTGAGCAGCGCCCGCGTCGAAAGCCCGTCAACGCGCAAATCGAGGGCGCTCGGCGGACGCGCCGCCATCGCCGCCGCCGGTACGAGCGACAACAAAAATAGTACGACGAAAAGCGGCCTCATTTCTTCGGCAATGGGCGGGCGGGATTGCCGGCGACGCGTTCGCCGGCGGGAACGTCTTTGGTGACTACCGATCCAGCGCCGGTCAGCGCGTTGTCGCCGATGGCGACGGGAGCGACCAGTGAGGTATTCGAGCCGATCGAGACGTCGCGGCCGATGACCGTTTCGTGCTTTTCCGTTCCGTCGAAGTTGCAGGTGATCGTCCCGGCGCCAATGTTGGTCGCTTCACCGACCTCGGCGTCGCCGAGATACGACAGATGGCTGACTTTGACGCCGCGCGCCAGCTTCGATTTTTTGATCTCGACGAAGTTGCCGACGTGCACCCTATCGGCCACCCGCGTTTCGCCGCGCAGGTGAGCGAACGGCCCGATCGAGACGTCGCTGCCGATCCGCGAGCCGATCACGACGCTCTCGCGCACGGTGACGCGCTCGCCAAGCGTTGCGTGCGATAGGCGCGAGTTGGGACCGATCACGCAGCCGGGGCCGAGCTTCGAGAGCCGGGCGACCGTCGTGTTGGGATAGATGACCGTATCTGCGCCGATTTCGAGCTCGGGCTCGAGATAGGTCGTGTCGGGATCGACGATCGTGACGCCGTCGCGCATATGCTGCGCGCAAAGCCGCGCGTTCATCTCCTTGCGCGCCTGCGCGAGCTCGACCCGGTCGTTGATGCCCAAGACGTGAAGGTGATCGGTGGCTAGGACCGGTCTAACCCGTTTTCCGGCGTTGACGAAATAACCGACCGCGTCGGTGAGGTAGTACTCGCGCTGCGCGTTGTCGTCGCGCAACTGCGCCACCGCGTCGCGCAGTGCGGATTCCTCAAAAGCATAGATGCCGGCGTTCATCTCGTCGATGGCGAGCTCTTCCGGCGTCGCGTCGCTGACCTCGACGATGCGTTCCACCGCCGCGCCGCGCCGAACGATTCGCCCAAAGTTCGACGGCAGCGGCATCTTCACGGTGACCAGCGACATGACGGCCTGCGAATCGAGCGAACCGAGCGTGCCGCGAAAGATTTCAGGCGTGACCAGCGGCATGTCGCCGCAGGCAACCACGATCCGGCCGTCCGCCCGCGGGTCGAGCCGCTCCAGCGCAACCCGTACCGCGTGGCCGGTTCCGAGCTGTTCTTCCTGCAGCACGCCCGCAACGTCGAACCGCGCGATCTCGTTCTCGAGCTCGCGGTTGACGACCACCACGATCTCGGCAATGCCGGCACCGCGTAGAGCTCGCAGGACATACCACAGCATCGGCCGGCCGCAGATTTCGTGCAGCACTTTCGAGCGCCCGCTCTTCATCCGTTTGCCTTTCCCGGCAGCCAGGACGATCGCGCGAATCACGCCGCCTCGCGTTCCAAGAGATCCAGCGCGTTGCGAAGACGCTCGCGCACGATGTCGCGGCCGAGCAGCTCCATCGAGTCGTAGAGCGGAATCGAAGTCGGACTTCCGGTGATCGCGACGTAGAATGGGCGCGCGACGTCGCGCGGTTTCTTGTCGAGCTGCTCGGCGACGCTCCTGATCGCGCTCTCGATCGCAAAGGCGTTCCAGGCCGGCAATGCGTCGAGCTCGCCCAGCGCCAGCGTCAGGGCCCGGCGCGTTTCCGAGCCGTCGAGCTTCTTGCTCTCAAAATCCGTCGCTCGCAGCGCCAGGCGTCCCGAAAAGACAAACGCCAAGAGCGGGCCCAAATCGCTCAGGCGCTCGATCCGCGGCGCGGCCAGCTGCGCGAGCCGCGTGAGGCGCGCGGGCGCGACCGCCCACTCTTGCACGCGCTCGACGAACGACGCGGGATCAAGCCGTTCGCGAATGTAGCGCGCGTTGAGCCAGTCGAGCTTCGCCACGTCGAATACCGGGCCGCCGATCGGCACGTGCTCGAGCTGAAAACGCCGCACGATCGCCGGCAAATCCATCAGCTCGTCTTCGCCCTCGCGAGTCGCGTTGCTGAGCAGCGCGAGAAAATTGATCAGCGCCTCCGGCAGATAGCCCATTGCGCGGTAGAAGAGAATCCCGGTCGGGTTCTTGCGTTTGCTCAGCTTGCTCTTGTCGGGATTGCGCAGCAGCGGAAGATGGACGAACTTGGGTGGCTGCCAGCCGAAGTACCGGTACAACAACAGGTGTTTGGGTGCGCTCGAAACCCACTCTTCGCCGCGAATGACGTGGGTGATTTCCATCAAATGGTCGTCCACGACGTTGGCGAGATGGTAGGTCGGCAGTCCGTCGGATTTTACGAGTACCTGCATGTCCACGCTTTTGTAGTCGAACTCGATGGGGCCGCGGCGAAGGTCTTCGACGACGCACACGCCCTCGTCGGGTACCACCAGCCGCACGACATACGGCTCGCCGGCGGCCTCGCGCCGCTGCACCTCCTGCGCCGTGTACGTGCGGCAAAGCCCATCGTAGCGAGAAGGCAAGCCGGCGGCTCGCTGCGCGACGCGCATCTCTTCCAAACGCTGCGGCGTGCAAAAACATTTGAATGCGTGGCCGCTCGCGAGCAGCTTATCGGCATATTCGCGGTAGATGGCGGAGCGCTCGCTCTGGCGATAGGGACCGTGGGGGCCCCCGACGTCGGGCCCTTCGTCCCAATCCAGACCACACCAGCGCAGCGTTTGAAGAATGGTGCGCTCGCTCTCGGCGGTGCTGCGCGCTTGATCGGTGTCCTCGATGCGTAAAATGAATTCGCCGCCGTGCTGGCGCGCAAAGCAGTAGTTGACCAGCGCGACGTAGGCCGTTCCGACGTGCGGGTCGCCGGTCGGCGACGGCGCCACGCGGGTTCGTACTCCCGCCACGCTCAGCCTACCAGCGCTCGCCGCTTACCGCATTCGCGCTCGACGAAATCGATGATATCCTGCAGCGGCGCGCCGGGCGTAAATATCTCGCGCACGCCGAGTTCTTTGAGGCGCTCCGCATCTTCCGCCGGAATCGTGCCGCCGCCAAAAAAGACGATATCGCTCGCGTCGCTACCGCGCAACTGCTCGACGACCAGCGGAAAGAGCGTCATGTGAGCGCCCGACAATATCGACAGCCCGATCCCGTCGGCATCCTCCTGGATTGCGGTCTGTACGATCTGTTCGGGCGTCTGGAACAGCCCGGTGTAGATCACTTCCATTCCGGCATCGCGCAGAGCGCGCGCGATCACCTTGGCGCCGCGGTCGTGGCCGTCGAGGCCCGCCTTAGCGATGACGATTCGCAGCGGTCGCTCGTTCATGTTCTTGCTGGTCGCGGCGACGGCTCAAGCGCAACGCCTCTTCGAGCGTTCGCACCACCCGCGCCAGCGTCCGGCGCAGACGGTAAAGCTCGATGTCGGTCCGGCATCGCATCCCATGCTTGTGGCGCATCTAAGTAACCTATAACACCGCTCGCTCGGTGTACCGCCCGTAGACTTCGGCCATCGCTTCGACGATCTCGCCTTCGGTGCAGTACGCATTTACACAATCAATAAGGTGCGGCATCAGATTGTCCTTCGGATCACGGCACGCCGCCTGCAGACGTGCCAGCGTCGCGCGGGCCGCCGCCTGGTCGCGCCTTCCCCGCACGCTTTCCACCGCTCGCGCTTGCTCGCGCTCCGTTTCTTCGGTGATCTTAAGCAGCTCGATCGCCTCGCGTTCTTCGTCGTGCGCGAATGCATTGACCCCGACGATAATGCGATCGCGCGCCTCGATCGAGCGCTGGTATCGGTAACTCGCCTCCGCGATTTCGCGCTGAAAGAAGCCCGACTCAATGGCTTCGATCACGCCGCCATATTCGGCGATTTGATCGAAATAGTTCTCGGCCTGCCGCTCCATCTCCGCGGTGAGGGCCTCGACGAAGTACGAACCGCCCAGCGGATCGACGACGTTGGTCACGTTGGTTTCGTAGGCCAGCACCTGCTGGGTGCGTAGCGCGATCTCGACCGATTTTTCGGTCGGCAGTGCCAAGACTTCGTCCATCGAGTTGGTGTGCAGCGACTGTGTGCCGCCGAGCACCGCGGCCATCGCCTCGTAAGCAACCCGCACGATGTTGTTCTCGGGCTGCTGCGCGGTCGCGCTGCAACCTGCCGTCTGGGTGTGAAAGCGAAGCTTCCACGAGCGGGGATCGCGTGCGCCGTATTTTTCGCGCATGCGGCGCGCGTAGATGTTGCGGGCCGCGCGGAACTTTGCGATCTCCTCGAAGAAGTCGATGTGCGAGTTGAAGAAAAACGAAAGGCGGGGCGCGAACTCGTCGACGTCCATGCCGGCTGCCATGCAGGCCTCGACGTACGCGAAACCGTCGGCAAGCGTAAAAGCCAGTTCCTGCGCCGCCGTCGATCCCGCCTCCCGAATGTGGTAACCCGATATCGAGATGGTGTTCCACTTCGGCATCTGACGCGTGCAGAATTGGATCATGTCGACGATGATGCGCATGTGCGGACGCGGCGGAAAGATCCATTCTTTTTGCGCGATGTATTCTTTGAGGATGTCGGCTTGGATCGTGCCGCCGAGCTTGGCGCGCGGGATGCCCTTCTTCTCGGCGGCGGCGACGTACTGTGCCAGCGCGATGCAGGCCGGTCCGTTGATCGTCATCGACGTGGTGATCTCGCCCATGTCGATTCCGTCGAAGAGCAGCTCCATGTCGGCGAGCGAGTCGATGGCAACGCCGCACTTGCCGACCTCGCCGCGCGCTTGGGGCGCGTCGGAGTCGTATCCCATCAGCGTCGGCATGTCGAATGCGACCGAAAGCCCGTGCTGTCCGTGCTCGAGCAGAAAATGGTATCGCTCGTTCGTCTGCGCCGCCGTGCCAAAGCCCGCAAACTGACGCATCGTCCAGAGCCGGTCGCGATACCCGTTGGGGTGAATGCCGCGTGTGTACGGGTACTCGCCCGGCGGCGGAAGGTCGATGCCTGCCGCGTCGTCCGGCCCGTAGACCGTCTTTAGCGAAACGTCGGAAATCGTCCGGTCGAGCGCTCCCGAGCCGGGACCTTTGCGGGCCCAGGCTCTGGCGGGCCGCTCGATCATTTTAGCCATAGGGGCCGAATTTTTCGACGCAACGGCGTTTCTTCCCTAAAGACCAAGCTCCGAGAGAATCCGATCGGCCGCTTCGTACGGGTCGAGGTCGCCGCGCGATTGCGTTGCAAGCGCGCGATCCAAGCGCCGCGAAAGCCGTCCCAGCGCAAGCTGGCGCACTTGATGCGTGAAGGCGTCGCGACGTCGCCGTTCGATCTCGCCGGTCTCGTTGAGATATGCCGTGTGACGCTCGATCGCCGCGACCAGCTCGTCAATGCCTTGCCCGTCCAGCGCTTGGGTGGTGACGAGCTCGGGCACCCAGCCGGTCCACTGCTGCATCTCCATCATCGACCGGATCTCGCGGCGAAGTTGATCCGCCATCGGGTGATCGGCTTTGTTGACGACGAAGATGTCGGCGATCTCCATGATGCCGGCCTTGAGCACTTGAATCGAGTCGCCGCTGCCCGGTTGCAGTGCAACGATCGTCGTTTGCGCGAGCTCGGCGATTGCGACCTCGCTTTGACCCACGCCGACCGTTTCGATCAACACCAGGTCATAGCCGAAGGCGTCCATGAGCAACACTGCGTCGGCCGTCGCGCCCGCCAAACCGCCGAGGTGGCCGCGGCTTGCCATCGACCGGATGAAAACCGATTCATCGGTGAAGTGCTCGGCCAGCCGAATGCGATCGCCGAGCAGCGCGCCGTGCGAGAACGGGGAGCTTGGATCGACCGAAACGACCCCGACGCATTTGCCTTGTGCGCGGGCGTGGCGCACCAGCGCCGAAGCGAGCGTCGATTTGCCGACCCCGGGTGGTCCGGTGAGCCCGACAGTCGTCGCGCGTCCGGTCTTCGGATAAAGGGCGCGAATCAGTTCGCCGCCGCGTCCGGCTTCGGCGCGCGAAATTGCGCGCGCGAGCGCGCGGGGATTGCGCAGCTCGAACTCGCGCAGCAAATCCACGCTATCCTTGTGCGGCTCGTGGCAAGAGCGGACCTTCCGTGGGTCTCGTCTAAGGGCAAAGCCCCATAGTGCGGTTGCCTGCGCGGTGCGCGTGCTTCACGCTCGCCGCGATCCTAGCATGCCAATGCGCTGCGCCCGCTTGGGCCGAGACGCTGGTCGTCCCGCTCACCGGCAAGCGCGTTCGCGACATTCAAACCTCGCAGCTCTTTCACACCCTGATGCACGACTTCTTTCTCGAGGACGACGACACGACGTACGTGCAGAGCGGTGACATTCCCGCGATGTGGCTGCGCGATTCGTCCGCGCAAACGATCCCGTACATTCGATTTCAAATCGCATATCCGGTGTTGCGGGCCCGGTTTGCGGGCGTCATCGAGCGCAACGCGCGCAATATTCTGGCCGATCCGTATGCCAACGCGATGCAGTCGAATTACACCCCGTGGGAACGCAAGTGGGAAGTCGACTCGCTGGCCTGGCCGGTTATCCTGGCCTCGGTCTATTGGCGTTTGACGCACGACGCGACGGTCTTTACTCCCGATCTTCATCGTGCGCTGCAAACGATCGTGACGACGTACGCCTGCGAGCAGCGACACCGCGCCTGCAGCCGCTACAAATTTCCGGCGCGCGTATACACCAACGACGCTTATTTTACGGGAACCGGAATGATTTGGGGCGCCTTTCGCCCGTCGGACGATCCGGTCGAGTACCGGTACAACATCCCGCAAAACGCAATCGCCACCGTGGCGCTGCGCGACATCCGGCAGCTCGCGTTGGAGGGCTATGGCGACGGAGCGCTGGCGCAGCAAGCGCTGATCCTCGGAGAGCAGGTGCAAGCCGGGGTCGAGCGGTACGGCCGGTTCTTCGATGGGCAGCGGCGGGTTTGGATGTACGCGTACGAAACCGACGGATTCGGCCGCTACAACCTGATGGACGATGCGAACATTCCCAACCTGACCACACTTCCTTACATCGATTGGTGCTCGGCGTTCGACCCAACCTACTTGGCGACGCGCGCGTTCACGCTGAGCATGGACGATCCTTTTTACTTCTCCGGAAAATACGCGCAGGGGCTGGGAAGTCCGCACACGCCCTACGGTTACGTTTGGCCGTTGGGCATCATCGGGCGCGCCCTGACGGCGACCTCGTCGATCGAAGTTGCGACCGCAATTACGACGCTGGCCGAAACCGACGGCGAGGATGGCCTAATCCATGAGAGTTTCTATCCGGACGGATACTGGCGCTACACGCGTCCCGAGTTCGGTTGGGCAAACGCGCTGGGTGCCGAATTACTCTTTCGCAGCCTGGCGGGCGAGCCGGCGACCCAGTTCGCGTGGAGGGGGCCGATGCTGCCCTTTCAGCGGCGCTCGGAGACGCCGACGCTGGTGCCTCAGTTCACCCAGATAGAAAACGCCGCCGAAATCACACTTACGCTCGGCCGCCTGCTTTATGCGGGGGGCGCAATGCCGCATCGCTAACCTCTCCTCCTCTATGAATCAGGGATACTACCGCTATCCGTCGATAGCGGGCGACCGCATCGTCTACGTCTGCGAAGACGATCTTTGGAGCGCACCGGCCGCGGGCGGCGACGCAGTTCGCCTCACCGTCAGCTTCGGCTCCTGCTCGTTTCCGCGTTTTTCCCCCGATGGTTCGTCGATTGCATTCGTTTCGACCGACGAAGGAAACCCGGAGGTCTACGCGATGCCGGCGCGCGGCGGCGAGCCGCGGCGTCTGACGTTTTTAGGTTCGACGCTGGCCTCGATCAGCGGATGGAGCGAAGACGGCAGCGAGATTTACTTCACCGCCAATCCGACCACGTGGTACGAGGGCGAGATGCGGCTGTTCGCGGTCGGACGCGAGGGCGGACCGGTGCGCGAACTCGAGCTGGGGCACACGCGCGCTATCTCGATTGGACCGGGCGGCCGCTTTGCGATCGGGCGCAACGCCGCCGATCCGGCCAGGTGGAAACGTTATCGCGGCGGCACGGCCGGCGAGATTTGGATCGACGCGGACGGGACCGGAACGTTTGCGCGCCTGCCTCTGCCCGACGGAAACCCATGCTGGCCGATGTGGATCGGCGATCGCATCTACTTCCTCGCAGACCACGAGGGGATCGGCAACATCTACTCGGTCTCACTCGACGGCAGCGGGATTTTGCGCCATACCGACGAGAGCGAGTATTACGTCCGCTTCCCGTCGACCGACGGAAGGCGCATCGTCTACACCGCCGGCGGGGACATCGGGCTGTTCGACGTTGCCGCCGGCACGGTGCAGCGCATCGCGATCGAAACGCACTCGACGATGCCGCAGACGGCGCGCCGCTTTGAGAAAGCCTCGGAGTCGCTGGAAGATTTCGCTCCGAGTCCCGACGGAACGCAGGTTGCCTTCGACGCGCGCGGTCAAGAGTTTACGATGCCGCTCTTCGAAGGCGCGCCCGTGCGGCACGGCGCGGGCAGCCGGGCGCGCACGCGCTTGACGCAGTGGCTGCACGACGGCGAGCGTCTCGCATTCGTAACCGACGCCGGCGGCTACGAGCAGATCGGCATTCGCGGCCGCGACGGGTCGGACGATAGCAAGCTCGTCACCCACGGCGATATCGGGCGCGTCACCGATATGGTCTGCTCGCCGGCAAGCGACATCGTCGCGTTTGCAAATCATCGCCACGAGCTCTGCGTGCTCGATCTCGACGACGGCTCGCTGCGCGTGCTCGATACCTGCCCGGCCCACCGCATCGAGGATTTGGCCTTCTCGCCGGACGGACGCTTTATTGCGTACGTCTGGTGGCCGGCATACGGCACGTCGATCGTCCGGGTTGCAAAGGTTCGCTCGGGCAAGGTGCACGACGTCACCTCGCCGCTGCGCCTCGACCGCTCGCCGGCATGGGATCCCGACGGCAAGTACCTCTACTTCATTTCAACGCGCGACTTCAATCCGGTCTACGATGCGCTGCAGTTCGACTTGAGCTTTCCGCAAGCGAGCCGGCCGTTCGTCGTCACCCTGCGCGGCGACGTACCATCGCCGTTCGTACCTAAACCCAAACCCGTTCATTTCGACCGCGACCGAGAGCGAGAACGCGAACGCGATCGAAGCAATGGTAAGCGGCCCAAGCCCGCCGACGTCGAGATCGACTTCGACGGGATCACCGGCCGCGTGCTGGGTTTTCCGATCGACGAAGGCGAGTACGAGCAGATCGTCGCGGTTGGCGAGCGCGTGCTCTTCACGCGCTTTCCGGTCAAGGGAATAAAGCCGGCGCGCCGCGAGGAGATCGAAAATGAGCAGCACGGCAGCCTGTTGATCTACGATTTCGAGCAGCAGCGGCTGGCGACGATCGCACCTGAATGCGACGAGATTCGCCTCGGCAGCGACGGGCGAACGCTGATATACCGCTCGCGCGAGCGGCTGCGCGCAATCGACGCGCTGATTGAGCTGCCCGAGGAGGGCGACGAGCAAAAACCGCCGGGAGAGCCGGGACGCAAGAGCGGTTGGATCGACCTCGATCGCGCCAGCGTCGAGATCGTGCCGCGCGATGAATGGGCCCAGATGTACCGCGAAGCGTGGCGCCTTCAGGCCGAGCAATTCTGGGTCGAAGACATGAGCGACATCGATTGGGATCGCGTCTACGACCGCTACGCCCGGATATTGCCGCGGGTGCGCACGCGCGGCGAGCTTTCGGATTTGATTTGGGAAATGCAGGGGGAGCTCGGAACGTCGCACGCCTACGAGTGGGGCGGCGACTATCGCGAGCCGCCCCAATATCAGCGCGGCTTTCTCGGTGCCGATCTTCGCTGGGACGAAGAGCGCGGCGGCTATGCGATCGAGCGCATCTATCGCGGCGACTCTTGGAACCGCGACCACGACTCGCCCCTGGCCGAGCCCGGGCTCGACATCCGCGAAGGCGACTGCATCGTCGCAATCGGAGGTACGCGCTTGTCGCGGGAAGATTCGCCGGACCGGTTGCTGGTCAACGCCTCGGGACGCAACGTCTCGCTCACGCTGCGCGGAAAAAAAGGCGACGAGCGAACCGTTCTGGTCAAGGCACTTGCCAACGAATCGGCGTTGCGCTACCGCGCCTGGGTTGAAGCAAATCGGCGGCTCGTGCACGAGCGCACCGGCGAGCGCGTCGGCTATCTTCACATTCCCGACATGGGACCCTGGGGATTCTCGGAGTTCCATCGCGGCTATCTCACCGAGTTCGATCGCAAGGGACTGATCGTCGACGTACGCTACAACCGCGGCGGACACGTTTCGCCGCTCCTGCTCGAGAAGCTAACACGCAAGCGCGTTGGTTACGACGTGCCGCGCTATGGAGTCGCGCAGCCGTATCCGCCCGAATCGGTCGGCGGTCCGATCGTCGCGTTGACGAATCAGTTCGCCGGCTCCGACGGCGACATATTCAGCCATTGCTTCAAGCTCTACAAACTCGGTCCGCTCGTGGGCAAGCGCACGTGGGGCGGCGTCATCGGCATCGACCCCTACCATCATCTGGTCGACGGAACGATGACGACTCAGCCCGAGTTTTCATTTTGGTTCGTTGACGTTGGATGGGGCGTCGAGAACCATGGAACGCAGCCCGACTACGACGTCGACATCGCGCCGCACGAGTATCGCGACGGCAAAGATCCGCAGCTCGACTTTGCGCTGCAGCTCATGGAGCGCGAGCTCGAGGGTTACGTCGAGGTGCGTCCCGACCTCTCCACGCGTCCGTCGCTTCCGCTGCCCACGCTGGCGTGAGGGCGGCGCGCCCGCTCTTTTTGCTGGCGGCCTTCGCGCTGCCGGCGATCGTCTACATGGCCAGCGCGTCGCCCGAGCCGGCATCGTGGGACACCGCCGAGCTGCAAGGCGTGCCGTACATTCTCGGCATCACGCATCCGACCGGCTTTCCCTTTTACGTTCTGATCGGTTACGTTTGGTCGCACGCTTTTGCGTTTTCTTCCGTCGCCTGGCGCCTCAACGTGATGAGCGGCGTCGCAATCGCGGCTGCGGGCGCGGCTGCATATGGAGTCGCGCTCGAGTTCGGCGCGAGCCCGCTGGTGGCGCTGCTCGCGACGCTTTGGTTTGCATTCACGCAGAACGTTTGGGCGCACGCGGCGCGGGCCGAAGCGCAGGATCTCGCGATGGCGTGCTGCGCGCTGGCCGTCTTCGCATTCGTGCGCTGGATGCGCGCCGGCGCCGGCGGATGGTTTGCGGCTGCGTTCGCGCTCGCGGGTCTCGGAATGGCCGCCCACCCGAATGCTCTTTGGGTTCTGCCGGCGTTCGTCATCGGTGCGATAATTACAAAACGCCGCCCATCAGGGCGGCTCGCTGCCGGATCGCTTGCGCTGCTGGCAGCGGGACTGGCGTTGTATCTGTATTTGCCGCTTCGCTCGTCGTTCGTGGTCGCGCACGGTCTCGACCCGGCTTCGGTTCTGCCGGGCGCCGGCGGCGGGATCTTTTGGAATTACAACGATCCGCGCACGCTGCACGGGTTTGCGCGCGAGTTGAGTGGGAGCGAATCAAACGCGCCGGCGTATTTTTTTGCATCGTTCAATCCGCTGCATCTGCGCGCGGCGCTCGCGGCGTTCGTCGCGAGCACGTACGAGCAATACGGCGCGATCGCCACGCTGCTGCTCTTTGGCGGTTTCGTTGCGGCATGGCGTCGCGACTGGCGCGCGACGCTCGTGCTTGTGGTCGCGTGCACGGCCGGCTTGCTCTTCCTGGTTGTTTATCCGAATGAAGGCGACGTCGGACGCTATCGTCTGCTTGCGTCGTGGCTTGCGGTTCCGCTGCTGGGCGCGCTCACGCCGCAATCGGCGCGCGGCTCGAGTACGCTCCTGCAGGGCGCGCTGATCGTCTTTCTCGGCTGGGGCGCGGTCTCGGCGTTCGAGCGCGGAAGCGATCTCTTCAACCACCCGCTGCGCGAAGGGGGACGCTGGGTCATCGACGCCGTGCGCCCATACGTGCGGCCCGGCGACATCGTGGTCACCGGCTGGCTCGACGCGACGTCGCTGGCCTATGGCGCGTTCGTCGACGGCTCGCTTCGCGGACGAGTCGTGGTCTCCGACGACGAGCTGAGGATCGCGACGTACCGGCAGTGGGCGAAAAACCGGCGCGTTTTCGTTCTGACCGACCCCCGCAACGTGACCGAACTTCCGGGTGCGCACGATTACGCGAATCTCGATCCCTACCACGAGCTCTACGAGGTGGTCCCTTGACTTTGGCTTCCCGCTTCAGGTATATGGGTAAATAAATAATCGGTCCAAAATCGCGGACTTAACCAGCCAATATTGGCCAACCAACAATCCATGGCCATCCAAACCTTGAATGCTAGGAGGCGCGACGTGAAGGGTAACGGGCGAGTTGGAACGCTGGAACAGCGCTGGAAGACGGAGGCGCGCTGGAGGGGGATCGAGCGCCGGTACTGCGCTGAGGACGTTCTTCGGCTGCGCGGCAGCTTCGTTGCGGAACAGAGTCTGGCCCGAATGGGTGCGAAGCGCCTCTGGAACGATCTCCAAGGCGCAGAGCCGGTGACGGCGCTCGGGACGCTCACGGGAAACCAGGCGGTGCAGGCCGCGCGCGCCGGCTTGCGCGCGCTCTACTGCAGCGGCTGGCAGGTCGCCGCCGATGCCAACGTCGCGGGCGAAATGTATCCCGATCAGAGTCTTTATCCGGTCAACAGCGTTCCGGCACTCGTTGAGCGACTCAACAATGCGCTGGCGCGGCTCGATCAGATCGAGTCGCTCGAGGGGCGAGGGGGCACGGATTGGTATCTGCCGATCGTGGCCGACGCCGAAGCCGGGTTCGGCGGCGCGCTCAACGTTTTCGAGCTCATGAAGGCAATGATCAAGGCCGGCGCCGCCGGCGTTCACTTCGAAGATCAATTGAGCTCGGAGAAAAAGTGCGGCCATCTCGGCGGCAAGGTCTTAATTCCTACGCAGCAGGCCGTGCGGCATCTCCTGGCGGCGCGTCTGGCCGCCGACGTGCTCGACGTGCCCACGATCTTGATCGCGCGCACCGATGCCAACGCCGCCAAGCTCGTCACCAGCGACGTCGATCCCGCCGACCGGCGTTTCCTCACCGGTGGGCGCACCCCCGAAGGATTCTACGAAACCAAACCCGGCATCGAAGCCTGCATCGCTCGTGGTCTCGCGTATGCGCCGTACGCCGATTTGCTCTGGATGGAGACCTCGGAACCGAATCTCGGCGAAGCGCAGCGTTTTGCCGATGCAATTCACGCTCGCTATCCCGGCAAACTGCTGGCGTATAACTGCTCGCCCTCGTTCAACTGGAGGAAGAAACTGGACGAAGCGACGATTGCGGCGTTCCAAGGCCGGCTCGCGACGATGGGATATCAGTTTCAGTTCATCACGCTGGCGGGATTCCACTCGCTCAATCACAGCTTCTTTACGCTCGCGCACGACTTCAAAGCGCGCGGCATGAGCGCATATGCCGAGTTTCAGGCGCGTGAGTTCGAAAGCGAACCGCTCGGCTACACTGCGACCCGGCATCAGCGCGAGGTCGGCACCGGCTATTTCGACGAGGTCGCGAGCATCGTTGGCGAAGGACGCGTCTCCACGACCGCGCTGCACGGCTCGACCGAAGCCGAGCAATTCTACGAATGTCATCCTGAGCGGAGCGAGCGCAGTCGAAGGACGAAAGTGCCGGCGTGAACGTTGCGCCGGCCGGCTTTACGATCGAACGCGATCTGCCGGCCGGATTTGCGCAGTTCTATCTCGCGCTGCACCGGCGGTTTACGCCGGTGCAGCAACGTTTGGTTCGGGCCCGCCGCGATCGGCTGGCGCGCGCGCATGCCGGCGACTTGCCGGGCTACCTGCCGGAGTCGGAGGCGACGTGCTCGGAGTGGCGCATCGAGCTGCCGGCGTGGTGCGCGGACCAGCGCAATCAGGTGACCGGCCCCGCCGACGACGCCGAGCTATGCGTGAAGATGCTCAACTCGGGCGCGCCAGGCGTCATGCTCGATCTCGAAGACTCGATGGCCAACACGTGGGAGCACCTCATGCTCGGCCACCGCAACATCGTCGCGGCGTTGTACGGCGAGCTGACCTACGACGATCCCAAACGCGGCACCGTTGCGATCGCCCCGAGCGTGACCGTGGTTTGGAACCGGGTGCGCGGGTTGCATTTATCGCAAGCCGGTGTCATTACCCAGGCGCTCACCAGCGCGTCGCTGTTCGACGCGGCGCTGCTCGTCTTTTCGCTGGATTACGAGCGGCTGCGCCATCCGTTGTGCATCTACATTCCAAAGTCGGAGTCGGCCGATGAGGCGCTTTGGTGGAAGGAGCTCTTCGACGCGCTGATCGAGTCGAAAGGCTGGCTGGAAGGTTCGATCAAAGCGATGGCACTGGTCGAATCACACCCGATCGCGTATGAAATGGAAGAGTTCCTGTTCTACTTGCGTGAGTATATCCTCGGCTTGAACCTTGGGCGGTGGGATTACATGGCCAGCCTGATTCACTACAATTTCGAGAATCCGGACTGGCTGCTGCCGGATCGCAACACGATTCCGTTCGACGTGCCGTTCTTTCAGAACGTACGCGCGCTATTGCCCGACCTGACGCATAAGCACGGGGCGCTGGCGATCGGCGGCATGACGGCGCTCTATCCCAGCCGCGACGATCCGGCGCTGAACGAACGGGCGCTCGCGGTGCTCGAACGCGACAAAGCCAACGAAGCGGCCTGCCTCATGGACGGCGCTTGGACCGGTCATCCCGATCAAAACGCGGTCGCGGTCGCGCAATTCCCGTATCCAAACCAGCTCGCGAAACGGCCGTCGCTGCCGGCGCTGCATCCGGATTTGCGTCCGCCGCCGGCCGGTGCCGGCGCCACGACGCTGGACGGAACGCGCGCGGCGGTGCGTACCGTCATCCGCTACCGTCACGGCGTGCTCGAAGGGCGCGGCGCGAGCCTGCTCGACGGTTACATGGAAGATCTCGCGACCGACCGAATCTACCGGCTGATGATCGCGCAGCGCCTGCGTTATCCCGGGACGTATACGCCGGCAGCGATCGGCGCGATGTTCGACGAGGAGCTCGAACGAATTCTCACCGAGCTTCCGGCCGGCACCGACGGCGCCGCGCGCGCCCGCTACCGGCGGGCGCGAGAGATATCCGAAACGATGATTCGCACCGGCGCGTTCGACCCAACCTAGTGCGCACTCGAGTAGCGGCGATCGCCGCGCTTGTCACGCTCGTCATCCATCTCGCGGCCAATCCGCATTACGGCTTCTTCCGCGACGAACTCTATTTCATCATCTGCGGCTTCCACCCGGCGTGGGGCTACGTCGATCAGCCACCGGTCGTTCCGCTGCTCGCGGCCGGCTCGCAGCTTTTCGGTCATTCGCTCTTCGCATTACGCGCAATTCCGGCGATCTTTGCGGCCGCGGGCGCTTACGTCACTTGTCTGCTGGCCTTCGAGCTGGGCGGTGGCATCTTCGCAGCGGCGCTCGCGACGCTGGCGTATCTCGCGGCGGGCGTGCTGACGAGTTTTGGAATGAAAGTCGGACCCGATATGGTCGGGCTGTGGCTCTGGCCGTTGGCCGCGCTCTACGTTTTGCGCATCGCCGGCGGTGCCAATCCACGATGGTGGCTCGCGGCGGGCGCAGCGATCGGCGTTGCGATCGAGAGCAAATACAGCGTGGTCTTCTTCGCGATCGCGTTGCTTGCCGGGCTGGCGTTGACGCAGCAGCGGCGCGCGCTCGCGTCGCCGTGGTTTCTCGCCGGCGCCGGCCTAGCCGCGCTGATCGCGCTGCCGAACTTCGTTTGGCAGGCGGCGCACGGCTTTCCGATGTGGGAACTGCTTCGCAACGGCGCCAACGGCAAGAATGTCGTCGCGAGCCCGGGCCTGTTTCTCTTTCAGCAGCTCCTGCTCACCAATCTCTTCGCGTCGCCGATTTGGATCGCCGGATTGATTTGGTCGTTCGCCAATCCGCGCGCGCGGTTCTTGGCATATGCATACGTTATTTTGATCGCGGCGATGATCGCGTTGCACGCAAAGCATTACTATCCCGCGGATATTTACCCGATCCTCATGGCGGCCGGCGGCGTTGCCGTGGAACGCTGGACGACGCGGCTGCCGATCGTGCGCGGCGCGATCGTCGCCGCGACGATTGCAGCGGGGCTCTTCTTTGCGCCGTTCTCGCTGCCGGTGCTCTCGGAGCCCGCGATGGTGCGCTATACCGTCTTCGTCGGGCATGTGTTGCACGTGCAGCGCGCGGCATTGCAGACCGAGCACGGCCGCTTCTCGGTGCTTCCGGAAGATTGGGCCGACATGCACGGCTGGCCGGAACTGGCCTCGACGGTGGCGCGGATCTACTACGCGCTGCCGGCCGCGCAACGCGACCGCGCGGCAATCGTGACCAACAACTACGGCGAGGCCGCGGCGATCGATTTCTTCGGCACGCAATACGGGTTGCCGCCCGCGCTTTCCGGGCACAACAACTACTGGCTCTGGGGCACGCACGGCTACAGTGGGGACGTCGTCATCGACGTTCACGGCGACTGCGGACGTCAAGATTTTCCCGGTCTCTTTCGCAATGCTCGTCTGGTGACGAACTTCAACGCGCCGTGGGTGATATCGTACGAGCAGGACATCCCGATCTCGCTCTGCACCGGAATTCAAGAACCGCTTTCGCAGCTCTGGCCCCAGCTACGGCACTATATTTGAAGCTAAAGTGTCATCCTGAGCGAAACGAACCCCCGGTGTCATCCTGAGCGAAGCGAGCGGAGTCGAAGGACTATCGGCCCTGTTTTACGCGGCGGCATCGGCTGCGAGGCAGCGGCTGAGCGCTCGTCGAACGTTTGCGACGAGCTTTCGTTCTCTCGGAAAGGAACGGCGTAATGCAAGTTTTGAATTTGCGTTCTAAGCGAGAGTCTCCAAACGAACTTCGGAAAAATCTAGCAATCGGCATGATCACGCTCGGCGCGGCCGCTGCATTTTCGAGTTTCGGAATCGTACGAGCGGAACATATGAGGCCCGCGGTCAGTGGTGCGAGCAGTAAGACCTACAAGTGCAGCAGCGGCCCCGCTTGCGTATGGGGAGAGTCCTCCGGTACGCAAACTGCCGGAGTTCGCGGCGACAGTGACGCAACCGGCGCGGAGCAGGCCGGTGTCGAGGGCTTTAGCTTCTCCGCGTTGGGCACGGGATATGGCGTGTTAGGTGAATCAAACAATGGCGCAGGCGTTTATGGCCAAACCAATACACCAAACACCAGCGACACCGCCGCCGGCGTGTACGGCGTCAGCAGCGACGCTCCGGGCGTCTCCGGCGTGAGCGCCAACGCTTCGGGTGTTTATGGATCGTCGGATTCGGGCGACGGGCTCTCGGGAACATCGAAAAGCGGCACCGGGCTTTATGCGTATTCCACAAGCGGGAGCGGAGCAACGATCTATAACGACAGTAGCGAATACGTTGCGCTATTCGTTGAGGCTGAAGACAACGACTTACCCGCATCTTTCTGCGGAACGAAAGGGTGCGAAGGTATCGAGCCCGGCGGCGAAGCAGTAAAAAGCCTCGGGCCCCGAAATTCAGCGGAGCTGTCAAGCTATGCGGTGCAAGCGTCACGCGCACAGATCGAGGACGTCGGCTCCGGAAAGATCGTTGACGGCCGCGGCTACGTCTCGTTCGATGGCTCACTGAGGCGCGCAATGGATATGCGGCAAAGCTATTATGTCTTTCTGACGCCCGGCGGCGATAACCGCGGGCTGTACGTCGCCTCAAAGACTGCAGATGGCTTTGAAGTGCGCGAGGCTCAGGGCGGGCGGTCATCGGTCGGCTTCGACTATCGAGTTGTTGGAATCCAGATCGGCGAGAGCGGAGCACGCTTTCCGCGATTTCCTTCCCAAGCATCGCGAGCAAAGCAGCTTACTCATCCACACACTCCCAAATCGCCGTAGAGCCATTAGGCGCCGGAGCCGCGCTCCGCGCCTCCGCTCAGAATGACACCGGGTTCGCTCCGGTCAGGATGACACTTTAGCTCTTTGCGTCAGCCATGCTTCGATTGCCGTAAAGAGCGCGGGGTCGAGGTAAGACGGCGTAAAGTATTCAGCGCCGCTCGACGACTCGTCTGCCGGCAGTTTGATGAAAAGATGATCGTCGCCATCGAGCATTACGACGGTCACGTCGCGTTGCGCGGAGCGGGCGGCGCCGGCGAGGCGCGGCGTGTCGGCCGCCAGCACTTGAACGTCTTTGGTGCCCTGCACGATGAGGATCGGGCACGGCACTTGCGCGATGATCTTGGCGGGGTCGATGCCGAACGAGCTGCGCAGCCAGGCGTTATACGCGCCGGTCTTTTGACCGGCGGCGATCGCGGCCAGCTGCGCTTGTTCCGTTTGTTGGAGCGTGGGACGATCCGCGTCCGTCGCGGTGCTCAGCGTCTGCTGCATGATGATCTGCTCGAGGGGCAGCGCCGGCGGCGCGAGCAGCACGATTCCGCGAAGACTTCCGTCCGCAATCGCGATGCTCGGCGCCAGCTCGCCGCCTTCACTATGCCCGAGCACGAAGATGCGCCGCGGGTCGATGCCCGGCTGCGCGCGCAGAAAAGCGAGCGCGTCGCGGGCGTCGGCGATCAAGCGGTCGCGTGTTGCAAAGGTGCCGCCGCTCTTGGCGCACGAGCGTTTGTCGTAGCGCAAGACGGCGAACCCATTGTTCGAAAGGGCGTTAGCGAGCTGAGCGAAGACTTTGTTGGGCCCGATCGTCTCATCGCGATCGATGCAGCCGCTGCCGTGCACGAACAAAATCGCGGGCAGCGCCGGCGGAGCGTCGGGAACCGTCAGCGTGCCGGCCAGCACGACGCCGTCATCGGCGCGAATCGAAACGTCGCTGCTTTGATAGTGGGCGGACGGAAGCGGCAGCGGTGTCGCCGCAACCGGGCTCGGCAGCGGAATCACGGTCGGGTCGTGCGCTTTGAGCACCACCGAGAGCTGTTGCGAGGGCAAGTCGAAACGTTGCAGGACGTAGGTCTGAGGATCGAACGCGAGCGTTCCGGTCTGCCCTTCGACGGCGATCGTAGCGCCGCCGGCGTGCCGTTCGGTTACGGCAACCGGAACCGCGAGATACGCCCCGCAAAGACAGGCGAGCGTCAATTGCTTCGCCCCGGTAACGTGCAGCATCGCCGGAATGAGCGCGAACCCCGCAACCATGTTATCGCTCACCAGGAACGGGGCGCCCGCCGCAGCGGCGATCGTCGTGTGCTTTCCGTCGGCCGTCAGCGTTGCGTCGTTTCCGGTTATGGTGACGATGAATTGCTTGCCGCTTACGGTGGCCGAATAGTCGGTGGTGGCGAAGTTCGCCTCTTGAATCGTCCGTTTGCTGACCAGGGCGTGCCCGGCCAGCGTCGCGCTCTCGGAAACCGCAAGCGCGCCGCCGCTGCGATCGATCACGATCGTGCTGGTGCCGACCGATTGCCCTCCGATGCTCGTTTGATAACGATAGGTGCCGTCGGGAAGAATCGGCGCGGCGGGCGGTGCCGCGGCCGTTGCCGCGAGTAGAGCCGACAACGCAAAGAGAGAGCTTTTCATCGGCTATTGCTAACGCCCAGCGCTTCAAAAAGTTTCGGATAGACCTCGCCGGTTCGGGCCAGCGGCTGTTGTGGATCGATGATGTCGTGAACGTGGGGCAGTCCCCTCAGCTCGACGTAGGAGACGTGGCCGGGATCCCCGGCAGACCACGCCGCCGATATTCGTTTCGCTACATGGTTGTTGACGGCCGGGTCCGTGCGGTTGACGACGGTCACGATCCGTTCCGCCAGCGGCGGTTGCCGGGCCGACGCCTCATAGACCGCATCGCCGATGCGCAAGCTCTGCATCAGGGCGCGAGTCGAGAAGCGCGGGTAAGCGGTCAACGGAGGTTCGTCAGCGCGCACGCGCGGATCCCACCAAAGGAAGCGATTGGGCAACCTCAAACCGACGCGCGCCACGAAACGGCTGACCGGATGCGGGAGATGCAGCAGCGCGAAGCTTGGAGCGACCGGCACCGCAAGCGCGATCGCGCGAAACTGCGCCAAGTAGGCCGCAAGCAACGCGCCCATCGATATGCCCAGCACTGCGACGCGCTCGCCCAGGCCGCACGCGATGTCGACGGCCTCGTAGGCGGCGGACAGCAGCATCTCCGCGGTAAGCGAAGCAGGCGCCTTCGTTAGGCGGTCGCGATCGCCGTGCGTCGGCAGCCGCGGCACGAGCACGTTGACGTCCCGTTCGTATAGCATGGGCGCAAGCCGCGCGTATTGAGCGGGGTTGTTGGTGAGACCGTGAAAGAGCACGATTGCGACCGGCGCCGAACGGCCGTGCTCGAGCAATGCCGTCCGAGCTTGCGGCAAAACGCCGGCTCCGTCGCGCTCCATGAGCGCGCGCGCCCGGTCGAGCGCTTCGGAATACGAGCTCGCCGGAGCGTTAGCTGCGAAGACGCCAGGCGCAAGAGAGGAGATGATCGTTCACCATTCCCGCCGCCTGCATGAACGCGTAGCAGATCGTCGGGCCCACGAATCGAAAGCCGCGTTTGCGAAGTCCGGCGCTCATGGCCGCCGACTCGCGCGTGGATGCAGGCACTTCCTGCATGCTGCGGCGCCGGTTGAGAATCGGCTTGCCGCCGACGAATTGCCAAACATACTCGTCGAAGCTCCCGAATTCGTCGTGCACGAGCAGCAACGCGCGCGCGTTTGCAACGGCCGCTTCGATCTTGGCGCGATTTCGCACGATGCCGGGATCGCGCATCAATCGGTCGATCCGCGACTGCGTAAATCGAGCGACCGTTACGGGCTCGAAGTCGCAGAAGAGCGCTCGGTAGCGCGCGCGTTTGCGAAGGATCGTCTCCCAGCTTAGTCCGGCCTGCGCTCCTTCGAGAATTAATAACTCGAAAAGGGAACGGTCCCCGTGAAGCGGCACACCCCATTCGTCGTCATGGTACGCAATCATTGGCTCCGTTTTGGCCCACGGGCAACGCCGCCGGCTCGAGCTATTGCGCTCGGCGCCGCGCTTTTGACGTTTGCGGTTCACTTGATCGCCAACCCGCATTACGGGTTCTTTCGCGACGAGCTGTACTTCATGATCTGTGGATTTCGGCCGGCCTGGGGATACGTGGATCAGCCGCCGGTCGTTCCGCTGCTCGCGGCCGGTTCGCAACTGTTGGGTCACTCGCTCTTCCTACTCCGCGCCGTTCCCGCACTCTTTGCCGCAGCCTCGGTTTATGTCACGTGCCTTCTCGCCGCCGAGCTTGGCGGGGGCGCGTTCGCGGAAGTATTCGCCGCGCTCGTCGCGGCCGTCACGCCGGTGCTGATGGATTTCGGTACGAAGGTCACGACCGACGTCGTGGGTCTCTGGCTTTGGCCACTGGCCGCGCTTTACGTGCTGCGGATCGTCAAGGGCGCCGACGCGCGCTGGTGGCTCGCGGTCGGCGCGATCGTGGGCATCGCGCTCGAGAGCAAGTACAGCGTTATATTCTTTGTCGCCGCGATGCTGGCTGGTCTTGCCGTGCTTCCCCAACGGCGCGTGCTCGCGACGCCCTGGTTCGCCGCCGGTGTGTTGCTCGCGGCGGCGATCGCACTGCCGAATTTCGCATGGCAGGCGGCGCATGGGTATCCGATGTGGACGCTGCTGCGCGACGCCGACGAATACAAGAACGTTCAACTCGCCCCCGCGGCCTACGTCGCTACCCAGATGCTCGTGACCCATCCGCTGCTCGCGCCGGTCTGGCTGATCGGTCTGGTCACACTCCTGCGGCGCGCCGACGCGCGTTTCTTGGGCCTGGCCTATCTCGGGCTCATCGTGCAGATGATCGCGCTGCACGGCAAGCATTATTATCCAGGAAATGTTTACCCGATCCCGATTGCGGCCGGCGCGGTGACGATCGAAGCCTGGACGGCGCGCGCCACGATTTGGCGTCCGGCCCTGGCGGCATACGCACTGGTTGCGGGCATCTTGCTGGTTCCGCTGTTGATGCCGGTTCTGCCCGAGCGAACCATGTCGGCGTACGACCGGATCGCGCAAAGCGCGATGTTCGCCCGCGAGGTCAAGCTCGCGCGCATGGATTCTGCACAGCTCGGTAACCTGCCGCCGGACTGGGCCGACATGCACGGATGGCGCGAACTTGCGGCCCTGGTCGCGCGGGTGTATCGCTCGCTGCCGCCCGGGCAACGCGCGCAAGCGGCGATCCTGGCGAGCAACTACGGCGAAGCTGCCGCAATCGACTTCTTCGGCGAGGAGTACGGATTGCCGCCGGCGCTCTCCGCCCATAACCAGTACTGGATGTGGGGCACGCGCGGATACACCGGAAACGTTCTCATCGACGTGCACGGCGATTGCACTCACTACGCGCACCTATTTCGCGTGCATCGCGTGGTCGCGCGCTTTGAAAACCCGTGGGGACGGCCGTTTGAAAACGGTTTCCCGATTTCCGTTTGCGAGGGAATCACGACGCCGCTTGCGACGGTTTGGTCGAAGCTGCGCAGCTACAACTAGGGAAGGTCTGACCCGAGACGACAGGAGCGAGCGTGCCGCGAGCGGCGCTTCAAAGCCGTTCGTACGCTAAGCGAGCTACTCCGCTTCGCAACCGCGTCAGTTGCAGGAGACTGAAGCGCTGTGAGATCATTTGCGAACCTGCATACATTGGGATTCCCTT
>DASRXM010000005.1:0-22381 GCA_035654155.1 Candidatus Babeliales bacterium | reverse complement strand
GCGGCGAGCGGCATGCCCGCAATTTTTTGGAGGACCAGACCGAGAATCACGTAGTTGGTGTGACAGTAGCCCCAGTTCGTTCCTGGCGCGAACTGCATGGGCTTCGAAACCCCAATATGGATCAGCTCCTGAGGCGTCCATTGGCGAAACGGATCGCGGTACACGCCTTCCATCGTTTCGGGCTGATAGACGTAATCGGCGTAGCCCGAGGTCATCTGGGCGAGATTCTTCAGCGTGATGCGATTCGCGTTGGGCAGATCGGGGAAGTAGGCCGACAGCTTGGTGTCGAGCGTCACCTTCCCGCGATCGACGAATTCCAGCAGCAACGTTGCCATGTAGGTGAAAGCCAGCGCGCCGTTTCGAAAGTGCATGTCCGGCGTCGCCGGCACTCCGGTCATCGAGTCGCCGAACGCGCCGCTGTAGACGTTGCGTCCTTGCGAGCGCACTTGCACGATGACGGCTCTCAGATGGTTTTGGGCCATGGAGCTGCGAACCACGCTCTGAATCGAGGCCGGGGATAGCGCGGCGGCGGCCGCGGCGAATACAACAGCCAACATACGAAGCCTGGCGTTCGGCGGCCGGCGCCGTAATCTTCTGGCTCCGGCTTAAAGGCGGCGTGCTACGGATATCGAAAAACGCTCGCGCTGCTTCGAAGATCGCGAGGTGCCGTGATGCGTCTTATCCCTTTGCTCGCGTTGAACGTTTCCGCGCCGAGTCTTGGGTGCGCGCGCTCGTACAACATCGGTCTGATCCCGCAGTAAAGGTCCGCACCGATGTTCTTCGGTCGTAAAACGCACGGCGATGCAGCGGCCGGCCCCCACGCGACGACGATTCTGCGCGACGTCGTCGAGGTGGTGGCGATCGTCGCAGCCGGCGCCTGGGCGTTTTACGTGTTCATCTACCAAAATCGCATCCTACCGTCGTTCGCGGAACCCGACGTCAACATAACCGCTTCGATGCAGCGTTTGAGCGAGCGCAACGGCCTCATCGCCGTCGGTCTTAGGACCGCGTATCGCAACGTTGGAAGCGTCAAGGCGCATTTTACGGGAATTGCCGTGAACGTTTACGGGCAGCGCATCACTCCAAGCGAGCCGCGCGTGACCCGCGAATCGGCTCCGCTAGCCTATGATTTCGAAGGATTCTACCGCATTGGCCCACGCGTCCCGGTGTACGCCTACGCCTACGTGACTCAGCTCGGCAATCCCAAAACGGGTCAAGATATCGAGATCGATCCGGGAACTATGTTTGAGAACTATCGCACCTTCTACGTGCCGCAAGGCCGATTTCAGATGCTCACTGTCTGCATCGATGCGCCCTTCACGAAATACGAAAACAAAACCGTGCCTACGCACTTGGCGGTGGGTCCGTATGGCAACGTAAAGGTGGTAACGCAGCTGACATCCCAAATGAGCCAATATGGTGTCTGTCCGGTAGCCTCGCTCGACGTTCGATAAGGAGACGCATATGAGCAAGCCGGTTTTCTTTACCGTATTCCATCAGCGATGAAGGCGCTTTGGCTTGTCAAGCAAGGAACGTGGGCGATTTGCGAAACGCCCGAGCCTCAGCCTGCGGCCGGCGAGGTGCGTATAGCGGTCCGTGTCTTTGGACTCAATTTCGCCGAGCTGATGGCCAGTCAGGGGCTCTATCCCGACGCTCCGAAACTGCCCGCGATACTCGGATACGAGGTCGCCGGCGTGATCGACGCCGTAGGTGAGGGGATCGACTCCGCGCGCATCGGTGAACGCGTCGTCGCCATGACACGATTCGGCGGTCACGCGCAGTACTGCTGCGTTCCGGCATCGTTCGCGCTTGCGATTCCTTCATCCATGAGCTTCGAGACGGCGGCTGCGCTGCCGGTCACGTACCTGACCGCCTACCATATGTTGTTCTTTGCCGCCAATCTGCGTGCCGGAGATTCGGTCCTCGTTCAGATGGCCGCTGGCGGCGTCGGCACGGCGGTGCTGCAGCTCTGCAGGACCGTTCCAAACGTGACGACGTTCGGCACCGCGTCGGCCGCCAAACATCAGACCCTGCGCGACAATGGGTGTACGTATCCGATCGACTACCACGCGGTCGACTACGCAGCGGAAGTTCGCCGCTTAACCGGCGGACGCGGCATAGATATCGTGCTCGACCCGCTGGGAGGTCGAGATACGCTCAAAGGCTATAAGTTGCTGCGCGCGGGAGGAAGAATCGTCGTGTACGGATTCGCAAACCTGCAACAGCCCCGGCGCAACCTGCTGCGCGTCATCGGACGACTAGCGCAAGTCCCGCGATTCTCGCCGTTGCGTCTAATGAACGCCAACCGCGGCGTGATCGGCGTCAATATCGGGCACCTTTTTGGGCGCGCGGACCTGCTGCTCGGTGAAATGCGCGAGCTGCTCGCGCTGTACGAGCGTGGCCAGATCGCTCCGGTGATCGATCGCGTGCTGCCGTTCGACAGCGCCGCCGAAGGATTCGACCGCATCGCAACCGGCCAAAACGTCGGAAAAATCGTGGTAGCAATGTCATCCTGAGCGGAGGCGCGAAGTGTTAGCGTAGCGCCGTAGTCGAAGGACTGCCGGCGCCTCGCTTTGTCCTTCGTCCTTCGTCCTTCGTCCTTCGACTTCGCTCGCTGCGCTCGCTCCGCTCAGGATGACACAGCTGCGCTCGCTCCGCTCAGGATGACACAGCAGCACTCACCGGGATGCGGCGAGATCGAACCGATCGAGGTTCATGACTTTCTCCCACGCGGCGACGAAGTCGCGCACGAAGTGCTCGGGCTCAACGGCGTAGACTTCCGAGAGCGCACGGAGCTGCGCGTTGGAGCCGAAGACCAGATCGCAATTCGTCGCGGTCCACTTGACGTCGCCTGTGCGCCGGTCACGACCCTCGTAAGCATACGTTCCCGTGGGCTGCCATTTCGTCGTTATGTCGAGCAGGTTCATGAAGAAGTCGTTGGTTAGCGTGCCCGGCCGCTTGGTGAAGACGCCGTGTTTCGAGCCGCCGGCATTTGCGCCCAGAACGCGCAGGCCGCCGACCAGCGCCGTCATCTCGGGCGCGGTGAGCGTCAGCAGCACCGCGCGATCGAGCAGTCGCTGCTCGGGCGAACGCGAGTTCAGGTTGCCGAGATAGTTGCGGAATCCGTCGGCCGTGGGTTCCAGCACTGCGAACGAGTGCGCGTCGGTGTTATCTTGCGTCGCGTCGGTGCGACCCGGTGCAAAGCGCACCTTGGTGTCGTAACCGGCATCCTTGGCGGCTCGCTCGATCGCGGCACCGCCGGCGAGCACGATGACGTCGGCGAGCGAAACTTTCTTGCCGCCCTTTAGCGAAGCGTTGAAGTCGCGCTGAATTTTCTCCAGCGTCTGCAGCACCTTCGCCAGCTCCGCCGGTTGATTGACGGCCCAGTCCTTCTGCGGTGCGAGGCGAATGCGCGCGCCGTTCGCGCCGCCACGCTTGTCGGTGCCGCGGAAGGTCGAGGCCGACGCCCACGCGGTCGTAACCAACTGCGAAAGCGTGAGCCCCGAATCGAGGATGCGGCGCTTAAGTTCGGCCAGGTCGTGCTCGTCAACGAGCGGATGATCCACCGCCGGAACCGGGTCTTGCCAGATCTGCGGCTCGGCCGGTACTTCCGGCCCGAGATAGCGCGCGATCGGACCCATGTCGCGATGCGTCAGCTTATACCACGCCTTGGCAAAGGCATCCGCAAACTCTTGCGGGTTTTCGTGGAAGCGCTTGGCGATCGGCGCGTAGACCGGATCCACCTTCAACGAAAGATCCGTCGTGAGCATGGTCGGCGCGTGGCTCTTCGACGAATCGTGCGCGTCGGGAACGGTGCCGGCCGCGGCGCCGTTCTTGGGTTTCCATTGAAACGCGCCGGCCGGACTCTTCGTTAGCTCCCACTCGTGCTTAAAAAGATTGTCGAAGTACAGATTGCTCCACTTCGTGGGCATCTGCGTCCACGCGCCCTCGAGACCGCTGGTGATGGTGTCGTCGCCGCTGCCGGTGCCGAAGGTGTTGCGCCAGCCGAGGTCTTGCTCGTCGAGACCGGCCCCAGCCGGCGCAAGCCCGACGTACTTTGCCGGATCGGCAGCACCGTGGGTTTTGCCGAACGTGTGTCCGCCGGCAATCAATGCAACGGTCTCCTCGTCGTTCATCGCCATCCGGCCGAACGTCTCGCGAATGTCGCGCGCGGCGGCAACCGGATCGGGGTTTCCGTTGGGGCCTTCCGGATTGACGTAGATGAGGCCCATCTGCACGGCCGCAAGTGGCCCCTGGAGATCACGCTCGCCGCTATAGCGCTTATCGGCAAGCCACACGTCTTCGGGACCCCAATCGGTGATTTCGTCGGGTTCCCACGCGTCCACGCGTCCGCCCGCGAATCCGAACGTCTTGAATCCCATCGACTCCAGCGCGCAGTTTCCCGCCAAGATCATCAGATCGGCCCATGAGATCTTGCGGCCGTACTTCTGCTTGATCGGCCAGAGCAGATGGCGCGCCTTATCGAGGTTCGCGTTGTCGGGCCAACTGTTGAGCGGCGCGAAACGCTGCTGACCCGAGCCTGCGCCGCCCCGTCCGTCGCCTATGCGATACGTTCCGGCGCTATGCCAGGCCATACGAATGAAGAGCGGCCCGTAGTGGCCGAAGTCGGCCGGCCACCAATCCTGCGACGCGGTCATCAGCTTGAAGAGGTCGGCTTTAACCGCCTTGAGGTCGAGGCTATTGAACTCTCGAGCATAGTCGAAATCGGCACCCATCGGGTTGGAGAGCGCGGACGGGCGGTTGAGCACCGAGAGGTCCAACAGTTCGGGGAACCAGTCGATGTTCACGCGCGGGCGAACCGGTACGTGCCTTACGGGACAGCCTCGATCGGCGTCCGACAGTTCTGCAATGGTGTTTTCCATCTCGTGCTACTCTCCGATTCAAAGGAAGCTTGGTGATTTTAGCGAACTTTTGGTGTGAAAATGACATTCAGTCTCACACGGCGGAATCCTGCCGGCCGGCGGATGGCGCCGCTTCCGAAGAACTACCGGCTGATCTACGAAATCGTCGAGAAGAGCGGGCTCGGCCGTCACCTCACGTCCTCGGAGATCTATGCCAAAGCCCTGAAGCGCCGGCCGCGCATCGGATTTTCGACCGTCTATCGCGGCCTCGAGCGCTTGCGCGACCTGGGCTTGGTCTCCGAGCTTCACGTCCCCGGTGCCGACGCCGCGACCTACGAGCCTTCGGGACCGCGCCACGCGCACTTTCGCTGCAGCGCGTGCGGCACGATCGAAGACGTCGCCTATGCGATACCGCTGCGCACGCTCAAGTCGCTCGCGCAGCAACACAAGTTTACGATCGAAAGCGAACGCGTCACGTTCGAAGGCCGCTGCGCGGCTTGCCGCGCCTCGTAAAAAGTGCCGCAAGCCGCTCTGCGATTCGACAAGGTCGCGCTCAAGTTCGTGAAAAGCGTGCAAAATGCGGTCGGCAAGTTGGTGCCGGAGGGTAAGCTGGTTGTATTCGCCGTTACGGCTCCAATCCGGATGCCCGCAAAAACCGCGGCAGCTTTAGAAGAAGAAATCGCAAAGGCTCTCGTGCGGCGCGCCGCACGCGTGAAGCTGGAGGTCGAGATTCACGGGAATGATTGCCGGATTTGGGTGGTAGCCGAAAAAAGCGGAAGGTCAAAGGCGATCGGGCTCGTCCACAATCCGGGCGTAAGCTCTGACGTTTTGCTCGCTACGGCGCTATCGCAACCACGGAGATCGTAGTATGACGACGATAACAGACATCGCGCCCGATTTCGAGTTGCCGGATTCGACCGGGGTTCCTGCGCGCTTATCGGAATTAGCGGCGGGCGGCCGCCTCGTCGTACTTTTCTACCGCGGCGATTGGTGACCGTTCTGTCTCCGCCAGTTGGCGGATTATCGGGACCACTATCAGGAAATCCGCGCGGCTGGCGCCGACGTTGTCGCAATATCGGTAGACAAGCCGGGCCAATCCGAGGAGCTACGCCGTGAGCTCCAGTTGCCGTTTCGCATTTTGAGCGACGCGGATCGCCGCGTCGCGCGCGAATGGGGCCGCTTCAACCCGCGCGAACGCGGCGGGATCGCGCAGCCGTCCGTGTTCATCGTCGACGCGGATCGCCGGATACTCTTCAGATCGCTTGACGGCGTGAAGACCCGCGTTGCGCCTGCCGAGATCGTCCATGCGCTTCAAACGCCTTCGGCCGGCGCACTTCGTGCGAAGGTCGGCTATTGGCCGAGCTTCGGCGATGTGGTTCGCGCTATTCGCAACAGTCTTCGCCCGAAAGTCTAACGCTCAGGAAGTCGTGCAGGTCGCGTAAGCCGGAGAAAAAAAACCGGCGTCCGCTTGCGAGCTCGTGGATGCTGCCGCGCGGCCCGTCCCGAGTAGAAGCGCCGGCCTCCTCCCAAACGCGCACGACGAAGACGCGCTCGTAGCGGCGTCCCTGGCGCGTATCCTCGGGCGGACTTCCAGCCATTCCAGCCTCCTTTCGCACAAGTGTAGCGCCCGCGCGCCCTCGGAGCGCCCAACGGTGAGGGCGCTTGGAGGGCGCCGCCGGCATACGATGGGCGCAAAGGAGGACTTCCCATGCCCCGCTCGGTCTTGACGCAGATCTCATCGCTCGCCGTTGCAGGCGCCCTACTCGCCGCCTGCGGAGGCCAGTTTTCGCCGAATGCTCCGTCGAGCGGCGCCATGACGGGCGACCGGATGAAACCGGACAAGGCTGCGGCCCAGGTTCTTTACGTATCCGATGCGAGCGCAAACACGGTCTACGAATTTTCCCTTCCAAGTAATTCGCCGATCGGCGAAATCACCGACGGGATAAGTTCGCCCGAAGGCTTGGCGACCGATTCGCATGGCAACCTGTACGTGTCGAATCTCACCGCAGATACCGTAACGGTCTACGCTCCCGGGGCGACGAGCCCATCGCTAACCTTATCCGAACCTGACGGACCCGACGGCGTAGCGGTTACCAAGAACGGCGATGTCGTTGCAGGCGATAACGACGGCGGAGTCGACGTTTACGCCCCGGGTAAAACGTCTCCGAGCAGACGACTGAAGAATTCCGGAATTAATACGGTCTTCGGCGTCGGCGTCGACGCGCACGACAACGCATATGCCGTTGGCCTGCTGATAAGCGGGAGCAACGGCACTCCCGCGGCGATCGAGTTCGAGAACCTCAAAGGCAAAGGAACAAATCTAGGGCTCGAGGACCTGACTCGCCCGCAAGGAGTTTTGCTCGATGCTAATTCCAACATCGTCATCTCCGATGACGGCGAGGTGCTCGTCTATGCGCCCGGCTTGAAAACTCCATCCACCGCGTTCGGAGCGCCGCAATGCGGCCCCAGCGCCCTGAATAAGTCCGAGAATCTCATCTACGTCTCGCAGGGGGGCAATACGGACCAAGTGGGCGTCTACGACTATCCCAGCGGTACGTTCGTCACCCAGCTCGCATTCGGCAGCGACTACATCGGCGGAACCGCCGTAAGCCCAGCCGCCAAACCCTAACCAAGAGGAGGACTCAACATGCGCAAGGGCAGTTTCAAGCTAACACAAACGGCGACGGGCGGCGCGATCGCCCTCGGCATCGCCATCGCCATCTCGAGCATCGGCATCGTTCGTGCCGAGCATTACGCTCCGGATAAGACGAAGGACTTCACGTGCAGCAGCGGCACGGCGTGCATTACCGGCGATTCCAGCGGAGGCAGCACCTGGGGCATCTATGCGGAAGGCGCGAGCAATGATGCCTTGCACGCCGTAACGGCAAGCACAAAGGGTGATTCGGGCGTCGCTGGCTTCTCGTTGGGAACCAGCGGCAACGGTCATGGCGTGTACGGCAACTCGCATAACGGCGACGGCGTGTACGGAGATTCCAACGCAACCGAAGCCTCGGGCGTCTACGGCCTCTCTACCGGCAACGGCTGGGGCGTCTACGGCGAGGCCGGCACCGTGAGCACGTATCCGGCCGTCGTGGCGGTCGCGGATACGGACAACTCGTGGATCTTCGACGGATTCAATAATGCGACGTCCGGATACTGTTACATCGATGCAAACGGCGACCTAACTTGCTCGGGAACCGTGAGCGGTTCCGTCATGCAGTTGAGGCAACGTAGTAGCAGCGGACACCAGGTACTTACCTATCCGTCGCAGTCGGCCAGCGCAACCGTCGAAGACGTCGGCACGGCGCGCATGAACGATGGCGTGGCAAACGTCCAGATTAGCCCGGATTTTGCATCGGTTATCGATCATAATTGGTACTACGTCTTCCTGACGCCGCTGGGCGACACGCGTGGACTCTATGTGAGCATGAAAGCCGCATCGGGGTTCCAGGTTCGCGAGACGGAGCACGGTCGCGGCTCGCTGGAGTTCGACTACCGCATCGTCGCGCATCCGCTCGGCGCAGCCGCGGATCGCCTGCCGGCTGCACCCAGCATACGACGGCTCGCCGCGCAATTCGTGCGCCGTTAACTCGACAGAACCGCCACGCTCAGCTCGCGGTGCAGCGGGATCGCTTCGAACGACGCGCGCAGGGACGGATCGCCGATCGCGTCCCTGCGCTGCTGGTAAGATTTCTCGGCGGCGTTCAACGCAGCCGCAGCGCGCGCTTCATCGCTAACCGCGCGGTAAACACGATGTGCGATCCAATGGTGCGCCACCGGATTGTAGAGCGTTTCCGGATCCTCGAGTTGCCGGGCTAGTCTGACCGGCATGTGCCACGTGCGGAGGTTGCCGAGTGTGGACTCAAACAGCGTCACTTTTGGCCATCTGTCCATTGCGCGCGAGCGTAGCCTGCGAATACGATTGGATCGATGGAAGTCGCAACCATACGCGATGGCTGCGCGCACGATGCGCCGGCAATTGCCAAGATCTACGCGTTTTACGTCAATAACTCGACGATTTCGTTCGAGGAAGTGCCGCCGGCGGATTCCGAAATTGCGAATCGAATCCAGTGCGTTCAATCCGAATATCCGTGGCTGGTAGCGCAAGTCGGCGAAGACGTCGCTGGTTACGCATATGCGAGCAGATTTCGCGAGCGCGCGGCGTACCGCCATTCGGTCGAGGTCACCGTCTACGTCGCGCCCGATCGACAGCGTCGGGGCATCGGCCGCGCGCTGTACGCCGCGCTACTCGATCGTCTGAGCCGGCTTGGTTATCATCGGGCGTTTGCCGGCATCGCGCTGCCTAACGATGCGAGCATCGCCCTCCACCGGAGTTTAGGCTTTGAAGCGGTCGGCGTCTATTCGGAGGCGGGCCAGAAGTTCGGCAAATGGGTGGACGTCTCGTGGTGGGGCATCGATCCGAAGCGGCGCGCGTAAACGTGCGTGAACTCCGCGCAGAGGAGTGCTCGCCCGCGACCGTAAATCCGCCGTAGAACGAGATTTCCGAGGCCTTTCCCACTCTTCATTGGAGGTTAAATGGCTATTTGCACTCGGCACCTTTCGCTTTTATCGCTGGCGCTGATACTCGCAGCCTGCTCGACCATCGGGACGAGCGGCAATACGACGCCTCCGGCTACCGGTGCGAGCTCGGCGGCAACAACTGCCGGCGGTCACTTTATCTTTCGAAGCATTTCCATCCATCCGCAGGCAAGTTCACCGGAAACGCTGATAAATTTCGTTTCCGATGGACCCGCACAGGGCGGCGTGCCCTGCATCGACTGCGTCAACGGAGCATCGAGCAGCGATAACATCGGCCTTACCGGACCTTCCAGCTACATACCGACCGGAGACGAATGGCAATACACGCTTTCATTCACCGATATCGCGTACAAAGGCACGTGCAAGCTTGACTGGACGATCGCATCCGGCAAGAAGGTCATCGACAGCTTCTCCGTCACGCTAAAGCTGAAGAGCGCGGGAGGCTTCGTGCTTTACGGCGTCGATCGAGGCAGGCCTAGTTATTCTGGTCCGGCAACGTTGACCGGAAAGTACGCCTGCGGCAAAGAAACGGGTTCAGCGGAAGCGCCACTAGAATTTGAATAAGGCAATGAGAGCCGCATTATTTCGTGGTGACTAAGAGCGGCGCAGTATACAGAGTCTTTCCGCCCACGAATTGGATCCAGAAATCGTAGTCCTGCGCGCTGGGAGCGAGAATCTCGAACTCAAACTCGTTGCCGATCGTGAGGTTCGGCGGCATCGGCGGCATCGCCAGCATCATGCTGTCGCCGCAATCGCTTGCACCCGCCGCCATCGCAAGCATTTGGTCCGTCATGCCGTGGGCGTGCATATACGCCAAGTCGTTGACTCCAATGAGCACGCCGTGAGCCATGGCGCCGAGATACGGATGCAGATCGGTTGCGGGCCGCCCGTCCTTGAGGATGCGAACCGAGATCGTCGCGATCTCGCCAAACGGAATGGACGTCGGGTCGATCGCCACCGTGTAGGGACCGACGTTGACGGAAGAACCCGCGGGGTGGAGTTGGCGCGTTACGTTGCCGCCGTCTTGAGCGGGCAAGTCGAAGCGAAAGACGTGGCGCCCGGCACCGCTGGGGATGCCATCCATATAAATATGGTACGCCTGCTCGGGATGGGCCGCATGGAGCTGGATGCTGAAGTGGCCGTTCGGAAGCAACGTGGGATGAACGTGCTGAAAGTCCGTAAGGTCGTCGGATACGACGATCAGGTGCATGAGTTTGGTCATATCGACGTCGTAGGCTGCAACCACGCGACCGTTGCGCACTTCCCATTCATCCACGGCGATGGTTCCATCCGGACCGCGCTCCCACCGCAAAAACGCGGTCATCGGAACCGTGCCCGTAAAGGTTATATTGCGGCCGGCGACGATCTGCTCGGTGCCGGCCTGCGCGTGTGCGAGCCAGGCCAAGACAATCAGCGCAGCGGCGAGCACGATCCTCATTGCGTGCTCAATTCGCGGATTGCGCGTACGAGCTCCGCCTCGGAGTCGGTCGGATCGTGCAAGCTCGCAATGTTCCGGCTTCGGTCGATGAAGAAAATGGTGCTGCTGTGAGCCTCGTTGTAGCCGTACCCGCCCGTCTTGGACGGAAGCTTCGCAGCCCAAACGTGGTACGATCGCTCGACCGCTTCGATCTGCGAAGCGGTGCCGGTCAAACCGACGAACCGGCTCCCAAAGGGCGACAAATACTCGTGCAGGACAGCCGGCGTATCGCGCGCAGGGTCGACCGTGACGAAAGCGACGCTGATATCATCGCCCGCTGGTCCGGCCTGCGTTAGCGCCCGAGACAATTTTGCAAGCGTCAGCGGGCAGGTGTCCGGGCAATGCGTGTAGCCGAAGAAAAGCACGACTGCGCCGGGCTGGTCGTCGAAGGACCATGCCTGGCCACGATCGTCTCGCAATTCAAATGACGGCGCGCGATTGCCGGAAACACAAGCCGTCAAGCTGAGGATGCCGATTGCGACGCCAAGCAACATCGTGCCCCGAAGCACGAGTGAGCCTGTTTGCGGCTTAAACGAAGCCGGCCTTCCGGCGCAACGAGGCGCCCGCTCCAGTTTCCTGCAGCGACGTCAGGCCAGGGCGCAGACGATCGTTGCGTCGCCGGCCAGCGCGGAAGCGATCGCGTTGGTTTTGAATGCGCAGATGTATGCCGCGGCCGCGCCCCGCTTCACGGCGCCGGCTGCGGCGGTAACTTTCGGTTTCATGCTGGAACGGCACGCATCGCCGGCAGCGAACGCAAACGCCTCATCGGCGGTAAAGCGATCGATGCCGGAAGCCGGATCGTCGGGATCGCGCAGGACGCGCCGCACGTTGGTTACCGCGACGAACGCATCGGCGCCCAGTTCGGCAGCGATCGCGGCCGCTGCCGAGTCGGCGTTGACGTTCAATGCATGCGATGCATCGCGCGCGACGGCTAGCGGGGCGACCACCGGCAAGAAGCCCGCGTCGAGCAGCGCTCGAATCGGCCGCGCGTCGGTTGCAACGATCGTGCCGACGTAGCCGAGATTCGCTCCGCCTTTTCCCAGCGCGCGCTCGGCCACCAGCATGTTGCCATCCTGACCGCTGACGCCGACCGCGGGCAACCCGAGCCCGAGCGCGTCGCGCACAATTCGTTTGTTGATGCTGCCGCAGAGCACCGCTTCGGTGACCTCGAGAGACGCCAAGTCGGTGACGCGCAGGCCGTCGATCCGAGCCGTCTCGATGCCGCGCAGCGCCAAGGCCGCGTCAATCTCGGGGCCGCCCCCGTGAACGAGCACGACCTGGCTGCCGGCCCGACGCAGCGAGGCGATCTCGGCCAGGATCGGGTCGTTTTCCGCCGGACGGTTCAGCGGCATCGCTCCGCCGCCGTATTTCACGACCAGGGTGCTTGCATATTTATGCGTCATATGCATAAATATACAAGACATGTATGCCGTCGCGCCAGCCCCCCGGCCGGTTACCGGCCTCTGCGGCCGGAACTTCCTTAAAATAAGCGACTTGGCGCCGGAAGAGCTGCTCGGTCTTCTGCAGCTGGCGGCGTTCTTGAAATCCACGCCGCCACGCGACCAGCGGCAGGTGCTGCACGGCCGAACGCTCGCGCTGCTCTTCGAAAAACCAAGCCTGCGCACGCGCGTTTCCTTTGAAGTGGCCGCGGCGAAGCTGGGCGGCGAGACGCTCTTCGCGCAGGGTGCGGAGTTTGCGATCGGCTCGCGCGAAACGCCGGAGGACGCAGCCCAGGTGCTTTCGCGCTACGTCGACGCGATCGTCGTTCGCACGCACGAACACGGGCCGCTCGAGCGCTTCGCCGACGCTGCCGGCGTCCCGGTGATCAACGGGCTCTCCGCCGAGGCGCATCCGTGTCAAGCGTTGGCCGACATGCTGACGCTGAACGAGCACTTCGGCGAAGTCGCGGGCCTCCGGCTCACGTATGTGGGCGACGCCCGCAACAACGTGGCCGCTTCGTTTGCGGAAGCCGCGGTCATGCTCGGCGCGACGGTGCACTTCGGCTGCCCGCCCACCCACCGGCCCTCGGAAGCATTTCTCGCGCATCTTGCGCACCTTGGAAAAAACTCGGGCGGCGCAGCGCGCGCGTTCTCCAATCCGGTGCGCGCGGTCCGTGGCGTCGACGCCGTCTACACCGACGTTTGGACTTCGATGGGCGACGAGCAGTATCGCGAACGCAACGACGCCATGCTGCGCCCCTACGCCGTCACCAGCGAGCTGATGAGCTACGCTGCGCCGCACGCGATCTTCTTGCACTGCTTGCCGGCACACCGCGGCGAGGAGGTCAGCGCGGAGGTCATCGACGGTTCGCAGAGCGCCGTCTTGCGTCAAGCCGAGAACCGAATGCACGCGCAAAAGGCGCTGCTCGTTGCGCTGCTCACCGAATGCAAAGGATATCCGCTATGAAAGATCGTCGCCAACGCGCCATCATGACGTTGGTCGCCACCCGTCCGATTCACTCGCAGGAAGAACTGGTCGCGCTTCTCCAGCGCCAAGGGTTCGAGGTTACGCAAGCAACCGTCTCCCGCGACGTCAAGGAGCTCCGGCTCGCCAAAGTGCCGATATCGTCGGAGCAAGGCGAGATCTTCAAATACGTCGTCCCAAGCGCGGCCCCTAACTATGCGAGCCGCCTTCATCGCGCGATGAACGAGCTCGCCACCTCGACGGCAGGAACGCTCAATCAGATCATCATCCACACCCCGCCGGGAAGCGCGATGATGCTCGCTTCAGCGATCGACGAGGCGGCGTGGCCCGAAGTCCTCGGAACGGTTGGCGGGGACGACACGATTCTCGTGATCGTGCGATCCATCGACGAGCGGCCGCACGTGCAGCAACGATTTCTCGATTTAAAAGCGGGAGTCGCCGCGTGAGAGTAGTCCTGGCATATTCAGGCGGACTCGACACCTCGGTGCTCTTGAAGAAGCTGATTCTCGAAGGGCACGAAGTCGTCGCGCTGACCGCTAACCTCGGCGAGAGCGACGCGCTTTCGGGCGCAGGCGCGCAAGCGCAGCTCGAAGCGGTTCGCGCGAAGGCGCTGCTGCTTGGCGCTTACGATGCAGTCTTGATCGACGCGAGGGAGCGGTTCGTCTGCGAATATGCGTTTGCCGCGCTGCGAGCCAACGCGCTCTATCAAGACGTTTATCCGCTTTCGGCCGCGCTTTCGCGGCCGCTCATCGCCGAGCTTCTCGTCGAGCAGGCACACGCGTACCGTGCCCGCGCCGTCGCCCACGGCTGCACCGGAAAGGGGAACGATCAGGTTCGGATCGAGTTAGCGGTGCGCAGCCTCGACCCGTCACTGGCCTGCCGCGCGCCGCTGCGGGAAGCCCCGCTCTCGCGACCCGACGCAATCGCCTTTGCGCACGAAAACGGCGTTCCCGTCGCACATAGCACGGAAAAACCGTATTCGGTCGACGCGAATCTTTGGGGACGTTCGATCGAGGCCGGCGTGCTCGAAGATCCGTGGATCGCCCCACCCGAAGATGCTTTTGCGTGGACGGCGCCGGCTGCGACGCAATCGCACGAACCCGAAGAGCTGATCGTCGAATTCCTGGAAGGCGTCCCGGCTATCGGCGACCTCCACGGCGCCGCGCTCGTCGCCGAGCTCAATCGAATCGGCGGACGGCATGGCGTCGGCCGAATCGATCTGATCGAGGACCGGGTCGTCGGTTTCAAATCGCGTGAAATCTACGAGTGCCCGGCCGCAACGATCTTGATCGCAGCGAACCGCGCGCTCGAGCGCCTCGTCTTGACGCGCGACGAGCTCCGATTCAAAGCGACTGCCGATCGTAAGTACGCAGAGCTGGTCTACGACGGCTTGTGGACCCAACCGCTGCGCGGTGCATTAGACGCATTCAATGCTTCCTTCGCGCCGAGAATGAGCGGTGAGGTGCGCCTGCGGCTGCATCGCGCAAGCTGCGTGGTTACGGGAGTCCGCTCGCCCGTCGCCCTCTATCGCGAACGGCTCGCAACCTACGGCAACCTCGACGCGTTCGACCACACGGCGGCGCGCGGCTTCATCGCACTGCACGCACTCCCGCTCGAAGCCCACGCACGGGTGACGAGAGCGCGCGAGACGGCCGCCGCACAGTGATCCGGACGCTTCAATGGGGCGGCCGCTTTCAGAACGCCGCCGACAAAGAACTGCTTGCATTCGGCTCCTCGTTGGAAGACGACTTGGTGCTCGCGCGGTTCGACGTCGCGTGCTCGCTGGCGCACGTTGAAGCGCTCGAAGGCGGAACGATCGTCACTTCGGCCCAGGCCGCGGTCCTGCGCGCCGCGTTACACGCCGTCGAAGAAGAAATCGCCGGCGGTACGTTTGCGTATTATGCCCGATCGCTCGGCGCCGAGGACGTTCACGGCGCAATCGACGCTCGGGTTCGGGAGCTCGCCGGCGGCGCGGGCGAATGGCTGCATGCGGGCCGCAGCCGCAACGATCAAGTCGCCACGACCCTGCTGCTCTACGTACGCGAACGCGCGCGATCCGCGGCCCACCTAACGCATTCGATCGCGCGTGCTTTGGTCGCTCGCGCAAGCGAAGAGCTTGCAGCGCAAACGGTCGTTGCGGCTTGCACCCACCGTCAACCCGCACAGCCCGTCCTGCTTGCCTTTGCGCTCGCGGCGTGGAGCGAGCCATTCGTACGGGCGCTCAAGGCTTTCCTCGACGTGGAATGCTCGGCCGCGATGTCGTGTCCGCTCGGAAGCGCCGCGCTCGCCGGTTCCGGCTTGCCGCTCGATCGCGAGCGCGCGGCCCGCACGCTGGGCTTCAGCGCTCCGTCGCGCAACGCACTCGATGCGATCGGAAATCGCGATGCCGCCCTCGATCTCGCGCACGCGTGCGTACGTGCCGTGGTCGACGCCTCGCGAATCGCGGAAGAGGTGATCGCGTGGGCGACACCGGCGTATGGATACGTGCGTCTCGGCGACGCGGCATCGACCGGCTCGAGCCTGATGCCGCAAAAGCGCAATCCCGATCCGTTCGAGCTGGTGCGGGCGCACGCCGCACGACTCGTGGGCGCGTACGCGGGCGCGCTGGCGACGCTGTGCGGGCTCGCGCCGTCGTATCAACGCGACCTGCAAGTTACCAAGAGTCTCGCGATCGGAATCGTGGAAGACGCGCTGCGCGCGCTGGATGCGTTCGCGCGCGCCTGGGAGGCCGTCACGTTTGTGCGCGAACGCATGGAAGGCGCCGCGCTCGAAGGCTATACGATCGCGACCGACGTTGCCGACGCGATGATCGCCGGCGGCACGTCGCCGCGCGAGGCACACGCGCGCGTTGGAGCGCAAGTCGCGCGCGCCGAATCGGAGGGGCGGGCGCTCGATGCTTCGCTCGATGCCCGCGCCTCCATTGCGGCAAAACGCACGCACGGCTCGACGGCGCCCGCCGACGTGCGCGAGCAAGTCACTTCGCTCGAATCGGAACTCGCGGCACTCGCCGAGGAGATGGCGTGACGCGCGTTCACGTTTGGGGCGCGAGCGGCTACGCCGCCGCCGAAATAATTCGGCTGCTCGACGCTCACGGTTGGATCGAGCTCGGCGCACTCGAAAGCCGCAGCCATGCCGGCGAGCTGCTCGCCGATCACTTTCCACTCTTGCGCGCGACCCGGCACCGCTTCGACGGGCCCGGCAGCGTTCTAGCAACGGCCCAGACAGGCGACGTCGCCGTGACCGCCGGCGCGGAGGACGACGCGCGCGCGATCGTGCCGCCGCTGCTCGCGCGGGGCGTTCGGGTGATCGACCTCTCGGCGCTCTACCGCTTCGATGCTTCAGCCGCATACGGCTTGACGGAGTGGCATCGCGGCGCGATTGCGGATGCGCGGCTCGTTGCAAACCCGGGCTGCTATCCGACCGCGACGCTGCTCGCGCTCCTGCCCCTTGCCGCAGTCGGCAATCCGCGCCACGTGGTCGTTGACGCCAAGAGCGGCATCACCGGCGCGGGCCGCACGCCGTGCGTCGGATCGCTCTTCGCCGAAGTCAGCGGCGACGTTCGCGCCTATGGATTGAACGGTCATCGCCATCAACCCGAGATCGAACGTTACCTGCAGGCCGGCGCGATTGAAACGCAGATCACGTTTACGCCGCACGTCGTTCCGATCGCCCGCGGAATGCTCGTCAACGCCTACGCGCTTTTCGACGCACCCGTCAATGCCGATGCCGTCAGAACCGCGTACGAGCAGGCCTATCGGGGATCGCCGTTCGTCCGCCTGCTCGACGGCGCGGGCGTGCCCAGCGTTGCGGCCGCGATCGGGACGAACGACGCCGAGCTGCGAGTGGACGCCGGCGGATGCGTCGTGCGCGCGATTTGCGCGATCGACAACCTGGGCAAAGGCGCGGCCGGCCAGGCGATTCAGAATTTAAACGTGATGCTCGGTTACCCGGAGGAAAGCGGATTTGGTGCTCGCGCCGTCGTCGCTTGAGCTGATCGCGCTGCGAGGCGGCCTGGGTGCCGTTCCCGGCGTTCGGCTGGCCGGCGTCCACGCCGGAGTCAAGACGCGCAAGCGCGATCTGGCGCTGGTCGCTTTCGACGCGCCGCAACATTGCGCGTCGGTAGTGACCACCAATGAGATCAAGGCGGCGCCCGTGCTCGTGAGCGCGCGTCACCTCGCGGAGTCGGCGACGATGCGCGCGATCGTGTGCAACTCCGGCTGCGCCAACGCCTGCACCGGCGAGCGCGGCGAGCGCGATGCCGCTGCGACGGCGCGTCAGGCTGCAGCCCTGCTGGGAATCGCGCCGGCGCAAGTCGTGGTTGCGTCGACCGGCGTGATCGGCGTAACGCTTCCGATGGATCGCGTGCAGCGCGGTCTCGAGCGCGCCGTGACCCATTTGGACTTCGGCGGAAAAGCCGCTTTAGACGCGGCCGAAGCAATCATGACAACCGATCGCGTTCCGAAGCTTGCGGCGTACGCGTTTTACCATCGCGGTCGCAAGTACGTAGCCGGCGGAATCGCCAAAGGCTCGGGCATGATCGCTCCCAACATGGCGACGATGCTGGCGTTCATCGCAACGGACTATCCCCTCTCGCGCGGTGCACTGGCGCAGCTGCTGGCGCAATCGAGCGACGAGAGCTTCAACATGATCTCGGTCGACGGCGACATGTCGACCAACGACGCGGTCTATGCGTTCGCCCCGGCGGCCTCGAACGGCAGCGAAGTCCCGGCAGCGTGCGCGCACGCGTTGCGCGCCGTCTGCCTCGATTTGGCGCGAGCGATGGTTGCCGACGGCGAAGGCGCGACCAAGACGCTGGAAGTTCGGGTCACCCAAGCCCGCGACGTGACGCAGGCGCGCAGCATTGCGCGCGCGGTGCTCAACAGCAATCTCGTAAAGACGGCGCTCTACGGCGAGGATCCGAATTGGGGCCGGATCATCGCGGCCGCGGGCGCGGCGCGCGCGGGATTGGACCCCCAAAGCTGGTCGCTCGAGGTCAACGGCAAGGCTTGGGTCGGACGCGGCGGCATCGAGCTGCTCTCTGAGGCGGAAGCCTATCGAGAGCTGGAGCTGTCGAATATCGCCGTCGAGCTCAAGCTTGGGCTGGGCGAAGCCGAAGCCACGGGTTGGGGCTGCGATCTATCGCGCGACTACGTGCGCATTAACGCGAACTATCGAACGTGACGCTGCTCTAAATCAGGCCGGTGCGGACCGCGTGGGCTGCCGCCTGCGAACGAGCTCTGATATCCAGCTTCGAGAAGATATGGCTAACGTGGTTTTTGACAGTTTTGTCGGAAAGCTTGAGCTTCTTGCTGATCCCTTTATTCGAGAGCCCTTGAGCAATCAGGCGGACCACTTCTTGTTCGCGATGAGTGAGTTCGAACATATGGTATCGCCGATTGGAAGACGACCACCGTCGTAGCAGTGCGCCACCGATCTGAGGATCGACGTAGGAGCGGCCTGACGCGATCAGTTTTAAGGCACGAATAAGCTCTCCCGGAGCGACATCCTTGACGACATATCCATTCGCTCCCGACCCAAAACCGGATTGCAAGATTTCCGGCTGAGGTCGCGCTGACAGCAGGCAGACGCGGACGTCGGCTAATTCTCGGCGGCACGCGCGGATAACGTCTTCCATTTCGAGCGTTTGGCCGTCGACGTCGAGCAGGATCAGATCGGGAGATGCTTGACTCAAAGGGGCCTTACGAACGTCGACGGCATCGCCGACAATGCGAAGCTCCGAATCCTCTGAGAGCAAGTGACAAAGGGCCTTGGCGAAGATTCCGCCCGCAACCACAAAGATCCGAATCGCCCGCGGGGGATTCGAGCTTTCGGCGAGATCGAGTTGTGCGGTAGTCATACCAGCATCGGACCTAAGCAGCGTGGTCGGGGGCGGTCGCGCTCGCAACCGTGGCCCAATGCTGCCATAAATGCGATGCGACTGCTATCCTGGTTGAGGGGGATTCGTTGAGCCTATCCGCCCACTTCGGTAGAAGGAAAAATTGACTTAAGTCATAAAGCTTGGTGCCTACTGCCTTCGGATCGGGACTCTTGAAGGACTGCGAGGATGCAACTGCTCCGCCACCCTTACGCCAAGCAGCTCCAAACCGCAGCTGACCGCGACCTTGCCTCGCCGGCGGTGCGTCCGGCCGTCGTCCTGCTGGACCGAAACCATAACATCGTAGCAGCGGAGCCCGCAGCGCTGCGGCTGTTGGCAGGTCAGCTTCCAAAAAGCGCTCGCATCGGCGAAGATCTAAAGGCTCTCTGCCAGGAGATCGTGAGCGAGGACAATGGCTCGAGCTTCGCGTTGGGCACGGCCGAACTAGAGATCGTTTCGCTCGAGGGGCAAGCCGGCCCGTACTACGCTATTTTAGTCAAGCTGGGGGTCCGAAACGTCAGCAACGTCGGCGATGCGGCCGAACGGTTCGGATTGACGAAACGCGAAGCCGAAGTGTTATCGCTTATCGTGAGCGGTCAACGCGGCAGCGAAATCGCGCGCATGCTCTGCATCAGCCTCGCGACGGTCAACGATCACTTCAAGAGCTTGCGTCGCAAGATCGGCGCGCGAAGCCGCTCGGAGATGCTGATTAAAGTCTTGGGAATATACTCGGAAATCGTTCCGACGAGATTACCGTAGGACGCCCCGCGCCACCGGCGGATTCCTGCTCGTCCTTGTTAGTTCTTGTTGGGCGTCATAAAGATGCGCCCATGCGGATAGTCGAAAACGTAATCGAAGTGCTTGAGGAAGTCGAAGCCGAGCAGCATGTCGCTGGCCGTCGGGAAGTACGCGACGCACACCGCCTGACCGGCATAGGTAATAGGGCCGACACTCAGGCTCTCGAGGTTGCCGCATCCCCGGTTCCACTCCGGCAGTTTATGCTTTTTGGCCACGTCCGGCTTTATAAAAACGACGCCCGGGCTGCCCGTGTCGAGCGTCGCGTTGACCGCGATCGATTTATTGAGCGTCATCGGGATCGCCGGAGTTCCGTTGGATAGATCGACAAGCAGGGGTAAGCCGTGAAGCGTCGAGAGATCGGTCGACGGATCCAGAATCGTCATCCGCGAAACGTACACGTCGAGCTTCACGATCGCGCCCGCGAAAAGATCGTAGCCGATCAAACCGTCGTACCCTTGCCAGTCGAGTCCGCGATAATCGCTCTCACGAAAATCGTGCGAGTAGACGAGAACGTTGTGGAGCGTCGCACCCCCAACCGCAAATGTGTCGACGCGCCTTACATGTGTCTTGACGGCGCCCAACATCGTCCCAGCTTCCCCGTTTCCTTTCAGCAAGGGCGCGTTCGCACGATCTGCATAGCGGTCGTCGAGATAAATCGCGTCTGCGCCGGTGTCGAGGATGAAGCGACCCTTTACGCCGTTTACGGCCGCGTCTACCAAAATGCGGTAATGCGTTAGCGAAATCGAAACGGCGTCTTGGCCGGCGAACGTCCACGAGGCGGCCGGCGCCGGCGGATGCAACTCCTGGTCGCTCACCGAGATGTTCGGCTCGAACGTCTCGTACGTGTGAACGTCCTTGCCGTCGCCGAAGCGATACGAAGCCATCATCTTCTTGCCCGGCGTGACGTCTCGATAGGAGAGGATGTGGATCTTCGTTTCGTATGGTCCGTCGGGATCGATTGTCGCCTGTACGTATGCGCCGCTGTTGCGATCGACGTAAAGATCGATCGGGTCGCCGTTCGTCAGAGTCACCCGCACAATGGCGACGGTATTTCCGTCTACCATCTTATCCGCAACGAAGCTCGCCGGCAGCTCGGTCGTTCCTTCCTGCAGCAGGACCGTGAACGATGCGAGGTACTTGGCGTAGTCGCCGTAGACCGGCGTGGTAAATCCGTTAATGTCCGAGGCCCAGAAGAGATTGCCGGTGAAGCCGGTATGTTGGGTGATGTTGTCGCGCTGCAGCATCGTGTAACGGTTGTGATAGACGAGCCCCGATGAGAGATAGACGAACGATTCCGTTTTCTCGCCTTTCTCGTTGGTCACGTCACCGGTTATGCGCATCGTTCGGAACGTTCCGTCGCCAAATTGCCAGCCGACGTAGGCGCGATGCTTGGCGAGCAACGCCGCAGAAGCAGCATCTTGGGTGGGGGCTTGAGCGCGCGCGGTGACCAGCGCCGCGGCGACGGCGAGGAGAACGGCGAGCGCTCCCGCGACCTTACGCATCAACCTTTGCAACTCAAAAAGACCTTACCGCGTTGTTCTTAGGCATGGATTCGACGCTTTTCCGTTCGACGCTGCAGACGCCTGTCGGCACCATTGCGCTCGCGGTAAACGGTAAGGGTGCTCTGGTCGAGATCTTGCTGCCGAACCGCAAGCCTTCGGCCTCCGCGCCGGCGCCGTGGCCGCGGGCAGCCGAACGCGGAATGCGCGCCGTGCGCGATCAGCTCGAAGAATATTTTTCGCGCAAACGTCGCGCGTTCGATTTGCCGTTGCAGGCTAACGGTTCCGAGTTCGAGCGTCAGGTCTGGACGAAACTTTTGGCCGTGCCGTACGGAGTCACCACGTCGTACGGCGCGATCGCGACAGAGCTCGGGCTCTTAAACGGTGCGCGCGCCGTCGGGCGGGCAAATGGAGCAAATCCGATTCCGATCGTGATACCCTGTCACCGCGTCATCGGATCCGACGGCCGGCTGACCGGTTACGGCGGTGGGCTTCCGCTCAAGCTCGCGTTGCTCGAATTGGAGGGCGCGATCTTGAAGTACGATGGTTGCTCGCTCCAGTTGCCGTTGTGAAATTTGAGGATGGCATTTGCACTCGCTTTGGTCGGGCAGCACAGCGGAGCATTTGCCGCATAGTATGGACCGCTAAGCCGTAGCGCGTCGCCGCCGCTGCCACGCAGGACGCTTGCCGAGAGATCGCATCCGTTCTCAACCGAGAGCGTCGTCATGACCATTTGCATGGCCGCGTCGAAGAAAAATACGTCGACGCGCGCCGTACCGCAATCGGCGGCCGCCTCATGCGATTGCACGACGAGCTGCTGTGCACCGGCGCCCATGAACTCGCCGGCGCCCGCAATCTTCGCGTCCTGCACCGGGAACCACAGCGCTGCGCCGGATGCCTTCGTCAC
>DASRXM010000004.1:0-46386 GCA_035654155.1 Candidatus Babeliales bacterium | reverse complement strand
TCTCCTGAAGGAATCAAGCCGTTTGGGAGCCGGATTGGGCGCTCTCGTCGATCAGCAGCGTCCCGTGCTTGCCTTCGACGCCGATGAGCACATCGCATTTTGCGTCGGCCGCGATCTCTTCGATGATCCGGCCGAGCGGCGCGCCGCTGTACTTCCCCTCGCGGAACGAGCCCAAAATGATCAGGTTCGCTTTCTCGCGCTTCGCGACGTCGAGCACGGCTTGTTTGGTTGAGCGCGCCTTGACCGTCTCGGTTCGGATCGCGACGTTGCTTCTGTTCGCAATCGTTTCGGCGGCGCCGAGCGCGTCGAGCGCCGCGCGCTCTTCGAGCTCCATTTCGGCGTTGGGCGGGAGCGTGTACGGCACCTCGATGACGTAGAGCGCAAGCAGCTCCGAGCGCTCGCCGCGTGCCAGCTTCACCGCCAATGCCATCATGTGCGAAGAATCGAGCTCGGCAGAGAACGCCACGATGAGGCTCCCAACCATTTGCTGCAGCTCGCTCTCGGCTCGCGCGGCGATTCGCTGGACGTACGAGGACGGCGGATGCAGCATCCACCAAAGCGTCGTGCCGATAGCCGATGCGATGAACAGCGCGGCCAGGGCGCCGGCCGGCGTTACGTGAACGTCGCCTGAGAGTGAGATCACGTCGCCTTACGGGCTCGCCGGATCAATGACAGCCGATGGAGGCCCAGCGCGATCATAGCGACGGCCAGCACCACGCCGGGCAGAATCGCGAGGCCGGCGCCGAGCATCGTTAGCGTGCGCGCCAAAATGACGATTCCGCAGAGGATCATCGCAACGGCCAACGCCCCGCGCACGATCAGCACGCTCAGCTCGGCTTTCCGGCGCGTCGCGCGTCGCTTGCCTTCACGTTGGCGATGTATTCGTCCATGAGCTCGAGCTCGCCCGAACTTCTGAGGATCTCGACTTGAGCTTCGCGCCAGTCGTGCTTCTGCGAACGAAGCAGCGGTAAGCGCCGGTGGCGTCGATAGACCAAATACAGCAGAATGCCCAACATCAGCCAGCTCGGCCCGAAGATTCGGCCGAGCGCGTGGGTGCGCAGCGTAAATAACAAGATCGAAAAGATTCCAATGAAGCCGATCACGGCGATCAGTGGAAATTCGACGCGTTCGCCGTGAAAGCGCATCGGAACATTTAAAGGTATTTTGAATTTGCGCGGACTCAAGGGATCGCGCAAGCGAAGCCCGATCAAGCCGAGGAACACGAACGAGTAGCTCGTGGCCGCCCCGAAGGCGTAGAGGTCGGCTAAGAATCCGAGGCCGTTCTCGCCGTGGAAGAAGCGCGCATAAAGCGAGGCGACGGCCGGGTAGAGCGCGGGCGCTGCCGCGAAGATCAGCTCGACGACCGCGATGGTGGAGAAGAAGACGATCGAGATCGCGGGCGTCCGGAACCTGCGGTGAACGTGCTGGAAGATCGAGGGCAGCAGGTTGCTGCGGCTCATCGCGTACGCGATGCGCGAGCTTCCAAAGACGCCGGAGTTCGACGATATTAAGAGCAGCACGGCGCCGAGCACCGGCACGTAGAGCGCCGCAATGACGCCGTAGTATGGAACCTGCGCTGCCAGCAGCGCGACGGCCTTGCCCTGATTATCGGAGTTGTGCGGAAAGATTTGCCAAAACTGCAGCGAGTGACCGCTCGCATCGGCAATCGGATGCCACGGGTGTAGACCCAGTGCGAGGTTAGAGTAGGCGAGCGCGAAGATCAGTATCGTGAGTATCAACGATACCGAAGTTCGCGGGATGATCGATGCCGGCCGTTGCGTTTCTTGTGCTGCCTGTGAGATCGACTCGAGACCTACGAATGAAACGATCGCCAGCGACGTTCCGAGCATCAGCTCGTAGGGTGTCGGCCAGTTGAACTGCATGGCGTGAACCAGGAGACTTGGGCGAAACGCGAAGAGAAATCCGAGACATAGAATGAGCGTTTCGCTGAGCACGTCGAGCGCCGAAACGAAGCCGTTGAATGCCGTGCTCTCACGCACGCCGATTACGTTGAGCAGACAAAGGCCCAGCACGAGCGAGAGGACGACGATGAAGTGCAGCCAGGGATGGATCGAATTGACGAGTGCCGGTATCAGCTGGCTGGTGTAATCGACCGAGCTCCAGGCGAACAGCGTAACGTCGATCGTAAAATCGAGCAGCACCGCCCATCCGGCGATAAAGCCAAACAGATCGCCCAGGCCCCGCATCACGAAGTACTGGCCGCCACCGGCAACCGGATACGTCGACGCGAGCTCGGTATATGCTAAGCCGATGCAGACGTAGACCACGCCTGCAAATAGGAAGGCGACGTTGGACGCGCCCGCGGCCCAGGCCAGCACTAATCCAAGGCCCACGAAAATATCGGCACCGACGTCGGAGTAGCCCCAGGAGAACGAGCCCCAGGGCGTGACGCTGCGGCGGAGCTCCGGGCCGGCCGTCCTCGTTTTCGCGCTCAATTAGAACGCGTTTCGGTGCAGGCTCAGGCGATCGCCGTCGAGCGCGACGACGTCGAACCGGATCTTGGCCGACGGCGCGACGATTTGCGCATAATCGGCGGCAATCCGTCGCAGCGTGGCGCGCTTGCGAGCGTCGACCGCGCGCAAGGCGGAGCCGAACGTTCGAGAGTCACGGCGCTTTACTTCGACGATGACCAGCGTCGGCCCGTCCATACAGACCGCGTCGATCTCGCCGCCCGGAACGCGCACGTTGCGCGCAAGCACGCGATATCCGCACGTCGTCAAGAAGCGGCTGGCGCGATCCTCTCCGAGGCGGCCCTTCTCGGCGTTATTCTGCAATGCTTTCGAACGACTCCAGGGTTTGCAAGCCGAGTGCGAGCTGCGCGTCGCGAACGCGCGCCCAGTTTGCCCGATGATGAATGCTCGGCCCATGTGCGCGCAACGCTTCCAAGTGAAACGGCGTTGAATAACCCTTGTGGTGCGCGAAGCCGTAGCGTGAGTCTTCCTTATCGAGCTCGACCATGAGAGCGTCTCGGTAAACCTTCGCCAGGATCGATGCAGCCGCAACCAGCGCGCAGCGCGCGTCGCCTTTGATCAGCGGCTCCTGGGGACCGCCAAATGAGGCGATGCGAACCGCATCGGTAATGAGGTATTGCGGCGCAGCGGCGAGCGCCGCGATGGCCCGTTCCATTGCGAGGATGCTCGCCCAATAGATATTGAGACGATCGATCTCGGCGACGCAGGCGCTACCCACCGCCCACGCCGTCACGTGAGTCTTGATCGTTTCGGCAAGCACGACGCGAAGTTCGGCCCGGACCTGCTTGGAGTCGTTCAACCCCTTGATCAAGAGCGGTTGTTCGGCTACGACGCAGGCTGCGACGACTGGGCCGGCGAGCGGACCGCGACCGACCTCGTCGATGCCGCCGACCAGCAGAAAGCCGCGTGCGCGCGCTGCGTTTTCGAAATGGTGCAACCGATGCAGCCGCCGCCGCTCGCGTTCGTAAGCGGACTTGGATTTACGCTGCTTCGGTGTCATCGGGGGCTTCCAGCGAGATGCGTCCGAAGACTCCGTCGTTGAACGCGCGGATATACGACTGTGCGGCATTATGGTAGTCGGTTTCACCACCGCGGCGAACGAAGCCGCGCCGAGTTGCGAACGTCGCGAGATCCGGCACTTGGGTGGTCGGCCTTCGCGCGCGCAGCCACGAATGGAACGCTGCGGCCACTTCTTGCGGATCGTAACGCTCACGGGGAAGCGCGCCGCAAAGGGCCAGCTTCCACGCCGCTGCGTCGCCGGCGATCTTCGGCGGTAAGACGCCCGGCGTATCCATCAGTTCGACGTTGCGCGCGAGGCGAAACCATTGCAGCTGGCGGGTCACGCCGGCGCGGTCTTCGGTCTTGGCAGCCGCACGGCGCAGCAAGCCGTTGACGACTGACGATTTGCCGGAGTTCGGTATGCCGACGATCATGGCGCGCGCGATACCGCGGGCCTGATCGGAAAGATGCGCGATCGCAGCCGCGATCCGGCCAACGCTGCGCGGGGCGCGAGCGTCGACCGCTACCGAATCCGAGCCCGGTTGCGCAAGCGCCCTCAGCCACGCTTTCGTCGTCGCCGGGTCGGCCAGATCGTTGCGGCTGAGCGCGACGACGCGCTTGCGCCGTCCGGCCATCTCGTCGAGCAGCGGATTGCGCCCGCTATCCGCGATGCGCGCGTCGATCACTTCGATCACGATGTCGATTGTTTGCAGATACTCGCGAAGGCGGCGAGCCGCTTTCGCCATGTGTCCCGGATACCACGATACCTCCACCTCGTTACTTCCCGTGCGGGCCTACGAAGCGGTCACAGCCCGCCGAGCATCCGCGGCGGCCAGACGCCGGCGACGGCGCGTCCGATCAGCAGCCCGTCGCCGACCGGGCCGAAGGATCGGGAGTCTTCGCTCTGGGCACGGTTGTCTCCGAGCACGTACACGGAGCGGGCCGGCACCACGACCTCCCCGAAGGTGCGGCTGTCGGGGTGCTGCACGTAGGGCTCACTCAGCTTGGTTCCGTCGACGTAGACCTCCCCGCGGTCGATTCGAATGCGATCGCCCGGAAGGCCAATCACTCGCTTGATGAAAATCGCGCGCGCATCGGCCTCGTGGCGGAAGGCGACGATGTCACCGCGCCGCGGCGCCCCGATTCGATACGCGAACGTATTGATCAGAACGTATTCGCCGGAGCGTATGTAGGGGTCCATCGAAAGGCCGCTCACCTGCGGCAGACGGACGAAGAATGCCGCGATCAAGACCGCGAGCAGCGCGAGCTGCGAGGCTAGGTTCGCAACGGGGCGCCATCGCGCGAAGCGGACCACGCGGTCCGACTTCGCTATACGTTCTAGAGAATCTTGGCTTGCGAGGGCGGCCAAAAGATCAGGAAGGCACGTCCGGTAAATCCGCCGCGCGAGCCCATGCGCGGACCGCTCGCAAAACGCCCGCCGTCTTGCGCGAAGCCCCAAATATGCGAATCCTCGGAATCGTTACGATTATCGCCCAGCATGATGTAGCACTGCGCGGGAATTCGATCCGGCGCGCTCCATTTGGAGGCCGGCGGGACATTGGCGTCGCTCGCGTCGAGGCGTTCCCAGCCTGCGCCGTAGCTGACGTAAATGCCGTAATTGCGGATCTCGAGGGCATACGAGGGCCGCTCGGCGACGTACGGTTCGCGCAGCATCCTCCCATTGATATAGACTGAGCCTCCCGCGATGCGCAGCCGGTCCCCGGGGCGGCCGATCACGCGCTTGATGAAATCGTCGGGCGTGGGAACGGGCGGCGGAAAGACCACGATGTCGCCTTCGTTCGGCGCGTGAAAACGGTACTCGAACTTGTCGACCAGCAAAACGTCGTGAATTTGCAGGGTGGGCAGCATCGAACCGGAGGGAATGTAATACGTTCGCGCGACGAACGTGATCAGAACCCAGGCCGCGATACCGGCGATAATGAACGGATCGAGAAACTCGCGGGCAATTGCGGTGCTGCGTCCGGACGATCCCGCGACGACTGGGCGAAGCGACAGGATCGCGCGTGCCGCGCCGATCACCGCAACGATTGCCAGAAGCTCGTAGGGCGTCATGCCGGCCGCCTATTTCTCCAAAACCGCAAGCCGGTCCAGCGGCCACAAGACCAAAAATGCCCGGCCGACGAAATTGCGCGCCGGTACGAAGCCCCACACGTGCGAGTCGTCGGAGTAGTTGCGGTTATCGCCCAAAACGAAATAGAAGCCGTCCGGAATTCGATCGGGCGTCTGCCATAACGATCGCGGCGGTACGTCGGCCGCGCGCGGTTGCAGCGGATCGCCGTTGACGTAGATGCCGTACCGCCCTATCGCAAGGTCGTACCGCGGCGGCTGGTTCTCATACGGCTCGGAAAGCGCAACGCCGTTCCGATAGACCACTCCGTTCGAGATGGCGATCGCATCGCCCGGAACGCCGATCACGCGCTTAACGAAGTCGCTGCCGTCCGGATCGAGCGGCGGCTTGAACACGGCAATGTCGCCGCTCGCCGGGCGGTGCAGACGATACGCGATTTCGTCGACCAGCAGAACGTCGCGAACTTGCAGCGTCGGTACCATTGAAACCGACGGTATGTAGAACGTGCGGATCACGAACGTGATCAAGAACAGCGCGACGAGGCCGGCAGCAATGAAACCGTCGAGGTACGCGCGCGCGATTGAAGCCGGTCGTTCCGGAAACCCCCTCGCGAACAATGCCAGTCGCGCAACGACGAGAGCGCAGATGAGCCCGACCAGCTGCAGCGGTGTCAGAGGCGAGCTCTATTTGGTTTTCTTTTCCTTGATGCGCGCGGCTTTCCCAACCTTCTCGCTCAAGTAGTAGAGGCGACTGCGCGAAACTACCCCCCGCTTGCCCACCTCGATTCGCTCGACGCGGGGGCTCTGCAGCAGAAACGTCTTCTCGACGCCGACGCCGTGCGCCACGCGGCGAACCGTGATTGACTCGCCGGCCCCGCCGCCCTTGCGAAGGATGACGACGCCTTCGAACATCTGCGTACGTTCCTTACCGCCTTCGAGGACTTTGGAGAAAACTTTAACGGTGTCCCCGGCTCGGAAATCGGGAATGCCGTCCTTCAGCTGATCGCGATTGAGCGCGTCGATAACGTTCATGGCTGTGTCATCCTAAAACGGCGTTGGCCGGGCTAAGCAAGGAACAGCCGGGCGCAGAGCCCGGCAAAACCAACGTATGCTATCACGGGCCTTCCTCACCCTGCAAGGCGTCATCCAGCAGATCCGCGCGGCGGGCGGCAGTGCGCGCCCGCGATTGCTCCCGGCGCCACCGCGCGATCTTGGCGTGGTCCCCCGAAAGCAGGACTGCCGGAACGTCCACCCCGCGGAAGCTGGGCGGCCGCGTAAAGCTCGGGTAGTCGAGCAGGCCGGAGGTGAAAGACTCGCTTGCGACCGATTCTGGGCGAACCGCTCCCGACAGCAAGCGAATCGTTGCGTCTACGAATGCGAGCGCCGGTATCTCCCCGCCCGTCAAAACGAAATCGCCGAGCGACCATTCTTCGACCGGATAGAGGCGCGAGAGGCGGTCGTCGATTCCCTCATAGTGGCCGCAGACGATCACCAGACGCTCAAGTGCGGCCCAGCGTTCCGCCGTCGCCTGCGTGAAAGGCTTGCCGCCGGGAGCCGGAACCACCAACGCGCGACGCTCGCCGGCCGGCGCCCCGCTTATGATTGCGTCGAGCACCCGGGCGATCGGTTCCAGCCGCAGCACCATCCCCGGTCCGCCGCCGAAGGGAGCGTCGTCCGCGCGCTCGCCTTCCCCCAACGCGTCGAGCAGGCTGTGGTAGCGAACGTCTACCAGACCACGCTCGACCGCGCGGCCGACGATCGACAGCCCGACGAACGGCGCAAAGATCTCCGGGAAGAGCGTGACGAGGTCGATCGTGAACATGAAGGCAGCATGTTTCGGGATAAGAGCCGATTTGCTTGCGCGCTGCAAGCGCTCGATCGCCGCGACTTTGCCGCAGCGGAGGCCGCATTTTGCGAGCTGCTCGCGTGCGACCGCTTAGTGTCAAAAGAACGAGCTTTCTTGCTGAACAAGCGCGGCGTTGCGCGCATTGGTTTGGAGCAGCGCGACCTCGCGCGCGCCGATTTCCAAAGCGCGCTCGAGGCAGTGGCGCAATACGCTCCCGCGCTGACCAATCTCGGCAACCTCCTTCTCGAGGATGGCGATCTGGAAGCGGCGGTCGCGCATTATCAAAAAGCGATTGCGGCAGATTGCGATTACGCGCTCGCCTATCTCAATTTGGGGGTAGCGCACAAGCGCGCAGGCCGTTTGGCCGAATCGGTGAAGGCGTTACGCCGGGCGCAACGGCTGGAGCGGCGGACTAACGGTGCGCGGCTTTGGTAGTCGGTTCGACGGCCGTGATTTCTTCGAGGTATTCGAAGAGCTGCGGCAGCGTTATTTTTTCGAGCGCAGTCTTCTCGTGAATGACGCCGGCGTCTTCCCCCTCGTCTCGGATGTAACAGCGCGTCTCGACGCCGTCCGGCTCGCCGCTGATGAAGGAAACGGCAAACCCTCGCCCCGGAATCTCATCATAGATGCGCATCGTTTGCGGGTTGAGAATCTCGATCGAATGCGACGGGCTGTTGGCGTCGAAGAAGAGGATCTTGAGGTGCTCGAAGTTGGTAACCTCGATCAGGCCGACGACGAAGACGTTCTTGGCGGAAAAGAACTCATGACCGCGTTTGCTGCGGCTCGAGACTTCGTAGAAGACACGATGCGCAACGAACCGGTTGAGAATCTTTCGCAGCGTCGCCAGCGAGGCCAGCGTTTCGGTGCGATTGCCGCGTGTGTAGATGATCTTCACGGGCGGGCCGTGATGCTTGCACGGCTACCGGTGTAAGCCCTCTAAAGCCGTGTTTTCCGTCCCCGACATCCTGGTGGTTTCGATTCTGGCGCTCTTGCTCTTCGGGCCGGATCGCCTCCCCAAGGTCATGCGTCAGGCCGGCCGATTCATGCGCGAGGTTCAGAACACCTCGCACTCGTTTATCGCCGAAATGGAACGCGCCGCCGACGCCCACGAACCGCCGCCGCCCCCCCCGCCGCTCGAAGAAAGCGATTCGACCTAACGCCTAACGGCTCCAACGAGTTCTAAGGGCTCTGATTTAGCCCAGTGCGCGAAGGCGAGGGCCGAAGTTTGCTATGGCAAATGAGGCCCAAGCCGACAAAGCAATGGGCTAAATATGGGCCCTTAGATGTTGAAGTTTTGGCGGAATTCGGTAATCCGCTGCTGGACAATCGAGCGGACCTGCGCGTTGAGGCGCGCTTTGTGCTCCTCGGGCAAGCGCCGGTAGATCATGTAGCCGGCGGCGGAGAGCAGTCCGCCGAGTATTCCGACGAGCACGACCTTGCCGGCGTCACCGGCGTCGTCCTCGTCGCGGGGAGATCTCTCTCCGAAGCCACTCTGATAGCCGTTGCCGGGATTCGTCGAACTCCAAGGCTGATCGGGCGGCGTCGTGCGGAACTCAGACATGGTCGTCGCTCCTTCGCTGGGGTAGAGGTGTTACCCGCTTTACTCGCACGTGCTTGGGAAAGCGCGCGGCGATCTGCTCGATCGCGAGTTCGGCCGTTCCGACGATCGCTCGCACGCTCTCGCGATTGCGCTCGCGCTCCTGCCAGTCGAGCTTCAATTCACCAGGTTGCTGGGTGGCTTGCAGCTGCGCGTGCGCGCACTCGCTCAGCCCCAGGCGAACCGCTTGGAGCACGGCCGAAACGGCCGCACACACGACGTCGCGTCCGTGCGCGTCGAAATCCGCGTGACCGCGCGCAACGATACCGGCCGGACGGTCCTCGCCGTCCCGGAAAAACGTCACCTCGAGCATTGTTAGGGGTTGGCTACGGAAGCGTGATCTTGGTGATCTTCACTTCCGCGTAGGGCTGACGGTGCCCGGTGGTTTTGCGTACGCGCTTCTTCGGCTTGTAGCGAAATACCAAAATCTTCTTGTCCTTGGACTGCCGAAGCACGGTGCCCGAGACGCTGGCTCCGGGAAGCGTCGGCGTGCCGACCTTCACCGTGTCGGCGCTACCCGCGAGGACGACCCGATCGAAGGTCACGTCGGAGCCGACCTCGCTGCCGACCAGGTCGCAGCGAATCACGTCGCCCTCGGCGACCCGGTATTGCTTGCCGTCGGCCTCGATGATCGCGTACATAACCTCGGTACGATATCAGGTCTTGACACCGTCGTCCAGGGATGCTATTACGGAGTAATCTATAAAATAGACTATTCTGGATCTCTGCCTTGGACGACTGGTGAATGCGTGGACGCAAGCCGCCGTCTGGGCAGTCGCGTTGGCCGTGGGGCTGGTTATGGTTGAGCGGATGATGGAGGCTTGCAGATCGAGATGATCGAGCGCATTTTGTCAGAGTCGCATCAGCGACTCCGTTCACGCGGCTTGGGAGCCGGTATGTTCGCCGGCTACGCGGGCTTCACCGATGGATGAGCTGCTGCTCTCCAAAGTGCGTCTCGGGGTCGTCGCCGAGCTCTTGAATTACGATTGGGTCGGATTCTCGGAGCTTGCGCTTGCACTCGACGTAAGCAACGGGAACCTCGGCGCGCACCTCGGAAAGCTAGTCGAAGCAAGCTACGTCGACGAGGAGAAGAGTTTCGTCAAGCGCCGTCCGTTGACTCGATACCGGTTGACGAAGCGCGGCCGCGAGGCCTTTACGGCCCACGTCTTGCAGCTTCAGGGCCTACTGAAGGCCGCCAGGTAGGAAGCCTCGGTCGACTTGGAATAACGTCAACTCGTTTCCCAAGGAGGCTTCTCATGCACCGATATGTTCGAGCCAGCGGCGCTGTTGTTGTCGCCGCGTTGTTCATCGGGATTGCCGCCTGTTCCAGTCGCACCAGCGGCGGCTCGGCCCCGCTTCCGCCGATGGGACAAGGCCCGTTCGCGCGCGAGATTGCGCCGAACGCGACGCCGACGCCGCCGATCACCGCACCGGTCACGATTGACTACCCCTACACGAACACCTGGACGACCAAAACGTGGAGTGGACCGACCGCCAAGCCGAGCTCTGCGCCGGGCAGCGATACCGGTGTGATCGCGGTAAAGTTTGCGTTGAATCGAAAGACCGGCATCTATGACGTTTTGGAGACCATCAAGTCGAAACTCGGCTACGTCGAAGAGCTCGACTCGGCGATCGGTTTTCTTCGGCATGGCAGCGGTATCGCGCAGATCATTCTTTCGGACGACTACTCATACGTCGACGGTCCGTTCCTCGAAACCGGCATGGACACGTATCCGTACGGTCAAAACTCGTTCGACTTTCCGTTGACCAAAGGAAATAAGTGGAGCGCGGCTGCCGGTCACACGTCGTACTATAACGAACATCAATCGGGTAAAGGATCGTTCTCCGAGAACGTTGCCTTTACCGAAGCGGCAGACGGCACGTACGCGGGCCAGACGTCGTTTTCAAGCCTCGGCCACAACAAGATCCAAGACAACTACGATTCGACGACCAACGTCGCGATCAAGAGGCCTTCGGTGTACACGCTCTCCGAACGGGCCGCCGGTTACAACAAGCTAAAGCAAATCTTCGAGCTGCCCAGCCACGGATACATCGAAGTGCAATCGAAAGGTCAGAAGCCGCTGCCGATCGGACCGGGGACGGTGAAGGTTCCCGACTGGTACCCCGGCCACGGCGCGCTGCCCAAGGTTTTCTACTCGGATGACTTCTCGGTAACCGGCAGCGCGACGATGCCGTCGTCCTGCGGTTCTTGGAAAGGCAAATCGTCGTCGGAAGTGATCGAGCGATTCGCTAATCTCGATCCCGTCCAAGGGTTCTACAATACGTACACGACGTGGTACTACCTCACGCAGCTCAAGACCGGACAGTTCTGGTTCGCATGCATCCTCGAAAAGTACGAAAACGACACGTTCGCAAACGACTGGGTGATGAGCGCCGGCGATTGGGGCAAGCTGAGCTCGGAGCAGGTTGGCGCCGAAGCGCTGATTGCGTCGCCGCTCAAGAGCGACGCGCGATCGATCGGACCCGACGCCGCTCTTCCGGTGCTGACGTTCCCGTCACTGCGCTTTCGGACGCACTTCGGCCCGTGACGTAAACTGCGCAGCGAGCTCGTGCGCGGCGCGCAAACCTTCATCGAAGGCGCGTACCGCATTGAGCTCGCTCGCGTCTTTGGCGCCGCCGACCACGCGAAATGGCACCCCCAACGCCCGGATTGAGCGAAGCAGCTCGTCGTTGCGCTCTTGTCCCGCAGCTATGACGACCGTGTCGGCTTCGATCCTGCGCTCGATTCCGCCGGCATCGCGGATGCGGATGCCGCCCGGTACGATCGCGTCGTAGCTGACGTTTGCAAACGTCTGGACGCCGGCCGCGCGCAGTGCAAGCATAACGGCCCAGCGCGTCGTCTTCCCGATGTGCTCGCCGATCGTCGAGCCCCTGCGCAACAACGCGACGTTTTTGCGACCCGTCACGAGCAGCGCGCCGTCGTTGGGCGCCGCCAGGCCCTGTTCGTAAAGAAAGCGGGTGCTCTCGTCAGCGTTGGCTTGGCCGAAGCTCAGGTAGTGCGCGACGTCCACGCCGATTCCGCCGGCCCCCACGATTGCTACGCGTTCGCCGACCGGGCAATCGTAGAGCAGGACGTCGGCGTACGTCACGACGTGCGGAAGATCGCTGCCGGGAATCGCGGCCCGGCGCGGAACGACGCCGGCGGCGAGCACCACGCCGTCGAAGTCGCGCAGCGCTTGCGCGTTGCTGAGGCGGCAATCCAGCTTCACCGCGACGCCCAGTCGCTTCAGCTCGTTGGTGAAATAGCGGATGGTTTCGTTGAAATCGCGCTTTCCCGGAATGCGCCGCGCCATGCGAAACTGACCGCCCAGCTCGCTCTGCGCTTCGAAGAGCTCGACGGTGTGGCCGAGTGCGGCCAATGCGCGCGCGCTCTCCATCCCGGCCGGTCCGCCGCCGATAATTGCAAAGCGTCCCGCGCGCCGCGGCGTCGTGGAATCCTCGACAAACTCGAGTTCGCGTCCGGCTCGCGGGTTCACCATGCACGATACCGGCGCATCGAGCAGCGAGCGGTCGATGCAGGCTTGATTGCAGGCAATGCAGGTATTGACCAAAGACGATTGCGCGCGCGCCGCTTTTGCAACGATCTGCGAGTCGGCCAAAAACGGTCGCGCCATCGAGATGAAATCGGCGCTGCCGGCATCCAAGGCGGCATCGGCGGCGGCAAGCGAGTTGACGCGGTTACTGGCAACGACTGGCAAATCGCCCACCGCTGCTTTAACGGCCGCTGCATACGGCATCCAGATGCCGCTGGGGACGAGATGCTGCACCGTCGGAATCGGCGACTCGTGCCATCCAATGCCGACGTTGAGGGCGTCAACGCCATCGGCGGCGAGCGCCCGCGCAAAGTCCAAAGTTTCGCCGGCGGTCGTCGAGTTGGCCATCAAGTCGGCGCCCGAAATGCGGAAGATGACGGGGAAATCGCGACCGACTCGATCGCGAATCGCGCGCAGCACCTCGCGCGGAGCGCGGATGCGGCGCTCGAAATCGCCGCCCCAGGCGTCGTCGCGGCAGTTTGTTACCGGCGAAACGAACTGATTGAGCAAATAACCTTCCGACGCCATGACTTCAACCGCATCGAAGCCCAGTTCTCGCGCGTGCCCCGCGCCACGCGCAAAATCGTCGATCGTTGCGAGGATTTCGCTCTCGGTGAGCGCGTGCGGCAGATCCGGCGAGAATCGCGACGGTATTGCCGACGGCGCGACCGGCTGCAGGCCGAACGACGAATAGAACGCATAGCGGCCGGCGTGAAAGAGCTGCAACGCAATCAGGCCGCCGGCTTCATGGACGGCTTCGGCTGCTGCGCACAACGGCGCGGCGCTGGCGGGATCGTTGATAAAGCTGTAGTTTCTGCCGCCCGCGCCCACGCGGCTTACCGACGATCCGCCGGTTACGATGAGCGCCGCACCGCCGCGAGCGCGCTCGGCGTAGAACGCCGCCAGCGCTTGCGAGTCGGACTCGAAGCCCAGATGCATCGAACCCATGACGATCCGATTGCGAAGGCGCAGCCTGCCGATGGTACCGGCGCGAAGCGCGCGCTCGAACAAGCGAGGTTCCTTACGTTATGCTCAGCGGTGGGGTCGTTTCGGCATAGAACGGCGGCGCGATCACGCTCAGGCCGCCGTCCACCGCAATCGTCTGGCCCGTGATGTACTCCGACTCCGGCGCGAGTAGAAAAGCGATGGTATCGGCAACCTCTTGCGCCGTTCCCATCCGTCCCTTCGGGATCTTCGAAAGCACCGAATCGATCGGCGCCATGCCCGCCACGTTTTCGTAGAAATAAGCGCAGGACGCGGTGTCGATCAGGCCGCCGTTGATCGCGTTGACGTTGATCCCGCGCGGCGCAAACTCGACGGCCATGTACCGCACCCAGGCTTCGATCGCGGCTTTGTTAGAGCCGAGGTTCGCATAGGTCGGGTAGGCGCGCACGCTCCCGTAGCTCGAAAGCACGGCAATCCGTCCGCCTCGCTGCATCAGCTTGACCGCGCGCTGGGCGCCGAGCACGAACGCGCGGACGTTTAGATCGAACGACCGGTCGAGGTTATGCGCTTTCAGGTCGAGGATTTTCTTGAACGAGCTGGCGGCGGCGTTGGAAACGAAGTGATCCAGACGGCCGAAGTCACGCTCGACCATATCGAAGAGACGATCGATATCCTCGACCGTTTCCATATTGGCTTGCACGGCGATCGCGCGCGAGCCCAGCGATTGGATCTCGGCAACGGTTTCGTCGGCGAGCTCGGCGTTGCGAACGTAGTTCACCACGATCGCCGCGCCCTCGCGCGCGAGCGTCAGCGCAAGCGCCCGTCCGATTCCGCGCGAGCTGCCGGTGATGAGCGAGATCTTGTCCTCGAAACGGCGTCCCATCATCCGGCTCCGGCGGCGCCGAGCAGCTCGCGCGCGACCACGGTCTTTTGAATCTCGTTGGTGCCTTCTTCGAAGCGCTGCGCCCGGGCATCGCGATAAACGCGCTCAATTGCGTTGGGCTGCCAGAAGCCGATTCCGCCGTGGATCTGCAGCGATTTATCGGTAACGCGGGTCAGCATCTCGACCGCCTGCAGTTTCGCCATCGAGGACAGCATCGCTGCATCCGGACTTCCGGCTTCCCACTGCCGCGCCGCATGGAGCACCAGCTGTCGTGCGGCTTCCAGGTCGGTTGCGTTTTCCGCGATCATGAAGCGTATGGCTTGGCGCTGCGTCAGCAGCTTGCCGAAGGTCTCGCGCTTCGTTGCGTATTCGATCGCCAGCTCGTGCGCGCGCCGGGCCAATCCGACGCAGCTCATCGCGACCGATATTCGGCTGGGCGTGAGGAAACCGCCGAGTGCGACCTCTAATCCCTGGCCTTCCTCGCCGAGCCGGTTGGCAATCGGTACGGGCGCGCGCTCGAAGAGCAGCCTTGCGTGGTCGGTCCCGCGCACGCCCATCGATTCCTCCATCGCGGTGACGGTAGCTCCGGCGCAATCGCGGGGGACGAGCAGTGCGACCGTGCCATCGGCACCGCGCGTACCGGCGCGCCGGGCGAAGAGCAGCCAGTAATCGCAAATAGTGCCGAAGGTGATGAGGTGCTTTTCGCCGCTCAAGAAATACGTGTCGCCTTCGCGCTCGACGCTGCAACGCAGGTCGGCGCCGGTGCCGGCGGTCGGTTCGGTCAGCGTGAACGCAATCTTGATCTCGCCCCGCACCGATGGGACGATGAATTTTTTGCGTTGCGCGTCGTCCGCGAAGCGATCCATCGCGCGCCACGTCCCGTTGACGACGTGGACGATCATCCGGATGGATGCGTGCGACATCGAGAAGAGCTCCATCAGCTCGAGGTAGCGCGTGAACGGAATTCCGCGTCCGCCGTACGCCGGCGGCGCGGCCAGCGCGAGATAGCCGCGTGCGCGCAAGTCGTCCCAGAGCTCGAGCGGCACGCGCCGCTCGCGCTCGATGCGCTGCGCCCACGCTTCCCCCGGACCCGCGACGTAAGCGGCGATCTCGTCCTTGAGCTCTGCGAAGGTCAAGCGATCGTTTCCTTGAGGCGCTCGTGCGGTCGCAGATCCTTGGCGCGCTCGCGCAACACGTACTTTTGAATTTTGCCCGAGGGCGTGCGCGGCAGATCCGTTACGATCTCAAGCCGCTCGGGCCAATATTGCTTGGCAACCTGACAGGCATCGAGATAATGCTGCATCGCGGCAAAATCGAAGCTCGACCGCGGGCGCAGCACGGTGAACGCGCACGCGCGCTCGCCCAAACGCGGATCGGGCATCGCAACGATCGCAATCTCGGCGATCGCCGGGTGGTCGCCGAGCAACTGTTCGACTTCGGCGACCGGAATTTTCTCGCCGCCGCGATTGATGACGTCGCGCACGCGGCCGGTGATGCGGATGTAGCCCGACGCGTCCATCACGCCGAGGTCTCCGGTACGGAACCAGCCGTCGGACGTAAATGCGGCCGTGGTCCATTCCGGGCGGTCGGCATAGCCTTCAAACATGGTCGGAGATTGAACCTCGAAATGTCCCTCCTCACCGGCCGGCAGGCTATGACCGCTTGCGTCGGTGATGCGCAAGCGAATCCCCCGCAGCGCGCGTCCGTCGGTTCCCCAGACCTTCGCGGCTTCATCGCCCGGCGCGGCCAGCGATCCGAGGCACGACTCCGTCGTTCCCCATGCGCCGCATACGGCCGCGCCGAGGAGGCGGGTGGCGCGCTCCGCCAAACCACGCGGAACTGCCGCGCCGGTCGCAACGAAGATGCGTAACGCCGCCGGCGGCCGTTCGCCGTCCTCGACCGCTTTTACCAAATCGGCCAAGAAGGGCGTTGCAGCTTGGACGAACGTTCCGTCCCAGTCGTTGAGTGCGCGCAACGCTCGCGACGCATTCCACACCGGTTGCAGTATTTGGGGAACGCCCATCACGATCGCCAGCCACATGCCGTAGAGAAAACCCGTTTGGTGCGCGAGCGGCGAAGGAACGAAGACGCGGTCCTCGGCATCGAGCCCCAGGTGCTCGACCTCCATCGCGGCGGCCCGCATCAAAACGTCGTTGCGATGGAGCACGGCTTTGGGCTCGCCCGAGGTCCCCGACGTAAAGAGCAGCTGCGCGAGCGCGTCTGGCTTGGAGCGGCGAACGTCGAGCGCCGCCCGATCGACGTCGATCGCCGCAAGCGTTTCTTGAAAGCGCAACCACTGCACGGAATTCTCGTTATCGGGTGCCGGAATCGGATGCGTCTTGCGCTCGCGGGCCGAAACGATGACGTGTTCCAGCCGCAGCGGAAGGTCGCCGCCGAAGATCGACGCTTCGGAAAGTATCGACGCAATCTCGCCGGCGTGATGCCGGCCTCGGGCTTCGTCGGGCACGACCAGCACGCGAGCGCCCGAGCGCCGCAGACAGAATGCAACCTCGCGTTCGCGAAAGATCGGCATCAACGGACAGCAGATCGCCCCGATCCGCAGCGCCGCCAGCGAGACGATCACGAACTCCAGGCAGTTCGGAAGCTGATACGCAACGCACTCGCCGGGGCGCACGCCAAGCTGCAGGAAAAGCGTCGCCGTCCGGTCCACGCGGTCGAGCAGGTCTCTCCAGGTCAGCGCGGCGTCGCCGCAGTCGCGCGTTTCGACCACGGAGAGCTCCTCGGGCATGTCGCGCGCGTGCGCGAGCAGCAACTCGTCGAGCGTATGCTGCGCCGCGCGGTCCGGCTTGAGCATCGCGCGATCGGACTTCGGAATCGTACGCCGGCCGTTGGCAGGCGGATGCGAGATCGACATCGGGACGCCGATGTTGCGCATCGCCTCGAGGAAGCGCGGGTACGAAATGCGGTAGGCGTTCGGATACGTCAACGAGCTCTGCCCTTCGGCGCGTGAAGCCGCGACCGCCAGCGACATCAGGATGCGGTGATCGTTGAAGGAGGAAAGACGCGCGCCGAAGAGCTGCGACACGCCGTGAGCGACGAGGCGATCGTCGTGCAGCTCCAAGCGCCCACCCATCCGATTGAGCTGGAGCATCGCTGCGACGCGATCCGATTCTTTCAGGCGAACGTGACGAATGTTCTCCAAAACCGTTTCGCCCTTTGCAAACGTGCCCAGCGTTGCGAGGATCGGAAGCATGTCGGGAATGTCACGGCAATCGACCCGCACGCCGCGCAGCTCGATGTCGTCGTGCTTGACGCGCACCGCTCCGGCACTCGCATCGTAACTCATCGGCAAGCCCATCTCGCGCGCGATATCCAGGAACGCCGCTTCGGGATGGTCCGGCAGCTCGCCGGGCAGATTCTGCAACCCGCGAAACAAGACGTCGGATGGGTGAATTGCCGTCACGGCTAGGCCAAACGCCGCCGAGCCGATGTCCGGCGGCAGCTCGACGGTCGCTGGGCGCGCTTGCTGACCTGGTTCGATCTCAAAACGGCGCCAATCCGGAGCGATGCGAACGTGCAGATCGAAAGCGCGCATCATCTCGGCGGTCAGCGCGATGTAGGGACGCTCGTTGAGCTCGCCCTCGACTTCGATAACGGTGCGCTCTTGCGCGAACGGAGCGAGAAGCAACAAGCCGGAAATCCATTGCGATAAGGTTCCCGGGATGACGATATGGCCGCCACGCGGCCGGCTCGGCGTCACCGCAATCGGCGGGCAACCTTGCGCCGATTCGAACCGCACGCCCATCTGCGCGAGCGCTTCGAGCAGCGGTCCGACCGGGCGTCGCCTGAAATACTTTTGCGCGGTGAGGGTGATCGGCTCGTCGGCTAGGCAAGCCAATCCGATCATGAAGTAAAGCGTCGATCCCGAGCTGCCGACCGAAACGATCCTGCGTTTTACGTGATACGGGCCGCCGCCCACCAACAGCGTCTGATTGTCGACCTCGATCGTGGCGCCCAGCGCGCGCAGCACGTCCATGGTGTATTGCACGTGGCGCGCATCCGAAAGACCGACAATGCGGCTCGTGCCGGGCGCCAGCGATGCCAGAATCAGCGCGCGGTGGGCGTGGTATTTCGAGTTGGGGACCAGCACCTCACCGGTTAGCGGCCCGCTCGTTCCTTTAACGAGAAGATTCATCGGCGTACCTCGGCAGGACGAATGAACGTTCCGAGCATATCGGTGCGCGCCCTGCTCGTCACGACGAAACGACGAGCGACGCGTTCTGCCCGCCGAAACCAAACGCGTTTACCTGAAAAGCGGAATAGGAATACGCCCGTGGCTTCGCCGTCACGAGGTCGAAACGGGTGTCCGCGTCGATTCGCTGCGTTCCCATCGTTGCCGGTATACAGCCTTCGTGCATGCCCATGATGCCCGCGATCGCGCACATCGCTCCGGCACTAGCCATGCTGTGTCCCAGGTGTCCCTTGATCGAGGTGACGATGGCTTTCCTATGGGTATAGACTTCGTCGATTGCTTTGGCTTCGGCCGCATCGCCGACGATCGTGCCGGTGGCGTGGGCGTAGACGATGTGACAGTATTGACCCGCTTCGCCGGCACCAGCGATCGCATCGCGCATGGCGCGCACCTCGTAGCGCGCCGACGGTTCTGGTGACGTAATGTGATAGGCGTCCGCCACCGATCCGTATCCCCTCACGTGGCCCAAAACGCGGGCTCCCCGGTCTCGCGCGCGTTCGGAGCGCTCGAGAACGAGAATGCCGGCGCCGTCGCCCATCACGAAGCCGTCACGATCCACGTCGAATGGGCGAGAAGCACGCGCTGCATCCGGGTTGCGCGAGAGCGCACCGGCCCGCACGAGGCTTTCGTAGACGATCGGGCTCAGCAGCGTTTCGGTGCCTCCGGCAATTGCCGTATCGATCTCACCACGCTCGATCATTCCGGCAGCCAATCCGATCGCGTCGAGCGACGACGCGCATGCGGTGCTGATCGCCAACTGCGGACCATGCAGATTCCAATGCATCGCGATGAAGGCGCCGGCCATATTTGGAATGACCAGTGCCATCAGCTTCGGCGTAACGTTATGCTTCGCGTCAAGGAAGCGCGTTTGCGATTGGGCGACCAGCGGAAACCCGCCCATCGTGTTGCCGAGGATGACGGCCGTCGCCTCGGGCGGTTCGAGCGCGGCTTGCACGAGCGCCTCGTGCGCGGCCGCCATCGCAAACTGCGTGAAACGGTCGGTGTTCCGCAGGGCGCTATGAGGCAGCGAGCTCGACTGCAGGAACTCGTCGCCGACTGCGGCCCAGAAGCCGTTGCCTGAGAGCTTGGCTCCGTCGGGCATCGGAGCGACGGCGCGCGTTCCTTCCAGTAGGTGCCGCCAAAACGACGCAGTCGTGCTGCCGATGGGCGAGACAATGCCCATACCCGTAACGGCAACGTGCTCCATTTGCGGCTGATTCATGCAGCGCTACCGCAGTTGCCTGCAGGATGAAGCGCCCCCGGTGCGTCGAAGGCGGGCGGATGGAGCGAGGCGTCAACGTGCCGCAATCGTACCGCTTGGCCCGGCGCGATGCGCGCAGCGAGCGGACGGTCGTGCGATTGCGCGGCGGCGCGAGCTTCGGAGGCGACGAGATCGCGATCTGCGCCGGACCCTGCGGCGTCGAATCGGGCGAGCAGCTGGACGAAACCGCCCGCGAGGTTGCGCGGGCCGGCGCCAACGTTTTGCGCGGCGGTGCGTACAAGCCGCGCACCTCTCCGTATTCGTTTCAAGGTCTCGGCGAAGAAGCGCTCAAGATGCTCCGGGATGCCGGCGACCGCTACGGGTTGGGCGTCGTCACCGAGGTTCTGGACCCGCGCGACGTCGAGCTGGTGACGCAGTACGCCGACATGCTGCAGATCGGCACGCGCAACATGCAAAACTTTCCCCTGCTGCGCGAGGTCGGCGCGACCCGCGTGCCGGTGCTGCTCAAGCGAGGTCTTTCGGCAACCGTGCAAGAGTGGTTGCTGGCGGCTGAGTACATTCTGCTCGGCGGCAATGACGGCGTCGTGCTCTGCGAGCGCGGCGTGCGCTCGTTCGACGTTGCGACGCGCAACTTGCTCGACATCTCGGTGGTGCCGCTGCTCGAGGATTTGACCCATCTGCCGGTGATCGTCGACCCGTCGCACGCAATGGGCATCGCGCGTCTCGTTCCGCCGATTGCCGTGGCGTCGATCGCGGCCGGCGCGCACGGGCTGCTCATCGAGGTTCACCCCGATCCGCCCAACGCGCTCTCCGACGGCGCGCAGTCGCTGGATTGCGCGCAGTTCGCGAAGCTGATGCGACGCCTCGCGGCGGTTGCCGAGTTCGCCGGACGGCACTTGCCTCGGCGCAAGCCGTCGGGCGACGGAGTCTCGGCCCCCGGTTATCCCGCTTCCGCGATCAGCGGCGAGAGCGCTCGCAATCCGGAATCCGAGGTGCGGTCGAGCACGAGCGGCGTCAAACTAGCGTAACCGGCGTGCACGGCGCCGATATCGGTGCCCAGCGTTTCTCGATCGGTCTCGAACGGGGATTCCCAGGCTCGAAAATATTGCGTCGTGCCGTCCTGCTCTTGTCCGATCATGCGTCCGCAGATCCGCTTGCGCCCCAACCGCGTGACCGCGATGCCGCGAATCTGCTCCAGCGGCCGATTCGGAACGTTCAAGTTCCAGTAGCAGGTGGCGTCGGCAAGCCGTTGGTAGGCACGCGCGATGCAGCGGTAGACGATCTCGGCCGCACTCTCCCAGTGACGCGGCGCGTGAGGCTCTTCGTGATCGGAAGCCAGCGAAACGGCCAGCGAGGGAATTCCGAGCAGCGATCCTTCGACCGCGCCGGCCACCGTCCCGGAATAGTTGACGTCGTCGGCTAAGTTCGGGCCATGGTTTATGCCGCTGACGACCAGCTCGGGGCGTCCGAACAGCTCGGTCGATCCCAAGAAAACGCAGTCGGCCGGAGTGCCGGAGCAGGCGTAGGACGGAACCGAAAGATCGTGACGCCGTTCGATCGTGATCGCCTCGTCCGCCGTAATCGCGTGTGAGACGCCGCTGCGATTGCCCGCCGGCGCAACGACCACGATCGCGTGCTCGGCGACAAGCGTATCGACCAGCGCGCGAATTCCGGGAGAGTCGATGCCGTCGTCGTTTGTGAGGAGAATGCGCATGTCGCCGGCACGCTTTCGCACGCGCGCGCCGCGCCGCCTGTGAGGATCGGCGAGGCGCTCGACGGCGCGGTCTGGTCGCCGATCCATTTGCGGATTGCGAGCGCTCTCGGCGTCGCTTGGGTGCTCGACGGCTTTGAAACGACCGTAACCGGACCCGTCCTCGCCAACGTCGCGCGCGAGCTGCACTTTCCCGCATCGACGGCGGCGTGGGCGAATCCGATTTACACGATCGGGATGCTCGCGGGCGCTCTGATCTTCGGTCCGCTGGCGGACCGGCTCGGTCGCCGCAGACTCTTTTTGACCACGCTGGTAATCTATGCAATTGCGACCGTGCTAACCGGCTTCGCGTGGAACTTCGCGACGTTCGCCGTCTTCCGGTTTCTTACCGGGATCGGCATCGGGGGCGAGTATGGCGCGATCAACTCGGCGATCGAGGAGTTCATTCCGCCCCTCTACCGCGGACGCGTCGACGGTTTCATCAACGCATCGTGGAACGTGGGCGCGGTCGTCGCCTCGGCAGCCGCGTTCGCGGCGCTCGGTCTACTGCCGACCGGCGGCTGGCGCGTTGTCTTTTGGTTCGGTGCGGTCGTGGCGATCGCAGTGGTCTTGGTTCGCAACACGCTTCCGGAATCGCCGCGCTGGCTGGCGGCGCGCGGCCGAATCGCGGAAGCTCGCGCGATCGTCAGCCGGCTTTTTGGAGCCGATTCGGCTGCTGCGCGTCCTTCGGATGATGAGGGCCGGCCGTCACCCGCGGGCTACGTCGAACAGATCGCGCAGCTCTGGCAACGCACGCCGGCGCGGGTTGTGTTTTCCTTTATTTTGAACTTGGCGCAAGTGATGCCATACTACGGCATTCTTGCAATCGGCGGGATTGCGATCTTTCCGGCAGTCGGCATCACCGGACGCTCGATTCCGTTGCTCTATCTCTTCGGTGCGGCCTTCGGCTTCGGTGGTCAACTAGTGATGGCGGTTCTCACCGACGCTTGGGGCCGGCGACCGACGATGCTCGTCTCGTTCCTAGGCGCGGGACTGCTCTGCGTCGGACTTGCGCTCGCGCACGGCGCTCATGCGTTCGTAGCCGTGTTCGTCATTTTCAGCGCATTCAGTGCGGCCTGCGGTGCCGGCGCGTATGTCGTCATCAGCGAGCTGTTCCCCACCGAATTGCGCGCGACCGGAATCGGGCTCTCGGTCGCGGTCGGGCGGATCGGCGCGATCGTCGCGCCGCTTGCGTTCTTTGCCCTCAACAGCCGGTTCGGCGTGAGCTCCGTTTTCGCGGGAATGGCGGGCATATTCGCCGCCGGCGCGCTCGCGATGGCGTGGTGGTGCCGTCACGGCGTCGAAGGGCGCGGCCGCTCGCTCGAAGAGATGCTCGAATCCGGCATTCGCTGAAGTTGCCGAGGTTTAAACTCCGTCGCGCGAGCGCTCGTCGCGGCACGTCCATGTGCCCCCTTCGACTCGCTGCGCTTGCTCAGGCCGCGCTTCGCGCCTGCGGCGAGTCGCGGCAATAGCCGCGCTGCTACCTCTGCGCAGCTCGGAACGTTTGACCGTTACTAAGCGCTATGCCGTAAATCTCGGTTGGCGTCGGCGTCTTAAATCGCGTATGCATTCGCGACGAAGGCGAAAACGGATAAGCAGTCCAGACGACGACGCCGTGCTGCCCATAGATAACTTGAGCGCCGAAAACATCAGTCTCACCCCCATTTATGGCGATTTGAATTAACGGCGGAGTGTGCACTACTTGCGACGGCGTTTGAGCACCAGGTCGGAACACGTCGATGGTCTCCCCGGAAACTTCTACCACAATAATGTTATCGTTCTTATCGACGATCAAGCCTTGGGGCTCGGTCAGTGCCATGCCGAGACTCTTGCCTTGGGTTGAGCCCGGTGCGAATTCCTCGATGCTGGCACTGCAGGAATAGCTGCTCTGGCACGCACCGTACGCCACGTACAAATTGCCCTGCCTATCGAAATCCATCCCGGTGGCGTCTGTTCCGAGCGTCTGGAGCACTCGGTAAGGGTTAGCGCCGCCGTGTGCGTATTCGACCACCTTTCCGTTGCCGTTGCTTACGAATAGATCGCCCTTGCTATCGACGATCGGGTAAAAGGGGGAACTAAGACCCCGAGACCACGTCGTCGATGGCGTGAGGGAACCCGCAGGATACGCCGTTACCGTGTTGGTGTGAGTGTTCGCCACGTAAAGGGTGCCGTTCTTATCGACGTACATGCCCCAGGGCTCATCGATGCCATCGGTAATTTTGCCGAGGAGCGTGTGCGGGCTCTCCTCTGAATAAATTAGGACCTCGTCATTTCGGCCTCTCCGTAAGTCGATCGATGAATCGACGTAGATCAGAGCCTTGCTATTAGGCCTCCTGGCCTCCGGCGAAAGCCAGCCGCCTGAGCGAATTTCGTTGCGGCTAACCGGAACCGCTGAAACCGGCATCAATGCTGCGTTGCCTTGCGCGGCAGTCGTAGGCTGTGGCTGACCGCAGCCCGAGACCAACACCATCGCCGCCCAAATGCCGAACGCACAGCGGCCAAAATTCAAGCCCTTTATGCTCTTGCTCCCCTCGCTCCGGCGAGCGGAATCGGTGGCTGGAACGTTCGGCGCAACGGTCGAGTTCCCGCCAGGAGCCTAGCAACCGCGCAACTCGCCGCCCTGTTTCCGCTGCCAGGCACGTCACGTGACTGGCGCATGGGAACTTAAGTGTGTCGTCCCGAGCGAAGCGACCGTAGGGAGCGAAGTCGAAGGACGCGCTTGCGGAGTCCCAACCTCAGCAGCTTCTGCTGCTTGCCGCTAAGCAGCTACAAAGCGCAGCGCCAAGCCGTCGATGCAGTAGCGCAGATGCGTAGGCGGCGGTCCGTCGTCGAAGATGTGACCGAGATGTCCGCCGCACTGGCGGCAGTGGATTTCGGTGCGCGGTTCGATCAGCGTGTAGTCCGCTTGCGTTAGGGTTGCGTTCGGCAGTACGTTCCAAAACGACGGCCATCCGTCGCCGCTGTCGTACTTCGTCTTCGAGGAGAAGAGCGCGAGGTCGCACCCCGCGCAATGGTACACGCCTCGCCGCGTCTCGCCGATCAGTGGGCTCGAAAAGGGCGGCTCGGTGCCGTTGCGCCGCAATATCTCGTAGCGGTCGGGCCCGAGCAGGGCGCGCCACTGCTCGTCGGTGTGCGTTACCGCATATGCTTGTGCAGCGCGCGCCCGCGTCGTCGCGAACCCGGCGAGCGTCAACGACGCTGCCGATACGAGAAAATCCGCGCGTCTCATCGGTTTACCGACGGAATGACGTGACACGCCGCGCCGCCGTTTTTTTCGAAGTAGCGCTGATGGTATTCTTCGGCCGGCCAAAAGCGCGGTGCCGGAAGAATCTGCGTTGCGATCGGGCGCTTAAGTTTCAATTGCTCGCGGTCCCGGGATTCCGTGGCGAGCCGTTCCTGTTCGGGGCCGTGCGTGAAGATCGCCGAACGGTATTGATCGCCGACGTCGGGGCCTTGTCGATTGAGCTGCGTCGGATCGTGAATCTGCCAAAACACGTTCAGCAAATCGTCATAGCTGACGCGCTGCGGGTCGAAGGTAACCTCGACTGCTTCGGCGTGACCGGTGCCGTGACCACAGACTTGGCGATACGTTGGATGCTCTGTGCGGCCTCCGATATAGCCGGAGACGGCGTCAATCACGGCGGGCACGTGCCGGAATGCGTCCTCAACGCCCCAGAAGCATCCGGCTGCAAAGGTGGCGGTCTCTGTATTCATACCCTACTAGAACGCCGTAGCGCCTTGGGCGGATTCACGACGTCACTGCGCAGAACGTCGTCGACGGTTTCCCGCCGCGCCAAGAGGCGGTGCGTCCCGTTGCCGACTGCGACGACCGCGGGTCGTGGGAAGCGGTTGTAGTTTCCGGCCATGCTGTACGTATAAGCGCCGGTCGCGCACATCGCGAGCAGGTCCCCGCAGCCGACGCCGCGCGGCAAGCTCACCGATCCGAGCTCGTCGTTCTCGCACGATCGTCCGCAGAGGGTCATCTCTTCCTCGTCACCGTGCGACCGGCCGGCGGTGATTACGTGGTAGCGGGCGCCGTAGAGTGCCGGCCTCGGATTTTCTGCGATGCCTCCGTCGACGACGACGAAGGTTCGGCGCGACTGACGCTTGACGGCGAGCACGCTGTAAAGCGTTGTGCCGGCGAGCGCCACGACCGCCCGACCGGGTTCGATTCCGACCTGCGGCGTCGGCAGCGAGACGTCGCGCGCCCAGCCTGCGACGCGCCGCTCGACCGCGGCGATCGTCGCGGCAACGTCGAGCGACACGCCGGCGTCCTCCGGCGCGCTGGCGATTGCGAACCCGCCGCCGACGATGATGCGCTCGACCGGCAACTGTGCCTTGCAAAACCGCCGCGCCGCGCCGAGCAGCGCGTCGGCCGTAGCCAGGTACGCTTCCGGCTGGACGATCTGCGATCCGACGTGCGCATGCAGCCCGGCGAATCGTAGCCGCGGGTTCGCGCGCAACACGGACGCCGCAGCGACCTCATCGCGTATCGGTATGCCGAACTTCGTGTCGCCGCCGGTTCGCACGAACGCGTGCGTGTCGGCCTCGATGCCGACGTTGAGCCGCAGGATGATGCCGGCGGCGCATCCGTCGCGCGCGAGCTCTCCTAGGCGAGAGAGCTCGTCGAGACCATCCACCACGACGTAGGCGACGCGGCCTGTGCATGCCGCGCGAAGCTCGTCGTCGGTTTTTCCGGCGCCATGCAACGTTACCCGTTGGGCCGGAAAGCCCGCGCGCTCCGCCGTAACGATCTCACCGAGCGAGCAAACGTCCAGACCGATCGAGAGCCCTGCCAAATGGCGGAAGAACTCGACGTTCGCAAAGGCCTTGGCGGCATACGAGATTTCGAGCTCGCGGGATCCGGCTTGCCGCAGCGCGTCGACCGACGCGTTTACGACGGAAAGATCGACGACCAGCAGCGGCGTGCCGTAAGTTTGCGCCAGCGAACTCGCGGCGACCCCGCCAAGTTGCAGGTTGAAGTTGCCGTCGCGCGTTTGCCCGGGCGCTAGTCCGTCATGCCAAGCGGGCAGCGCCGTGGAATTGCTCCATGAATTCGTCGATTCGGGTTTGTTCGATACCGGCGGCCAGCAGCCGCGCCGGCAGCTGCTCGTCGTTCTCCGGGGGAGTCACGAACATAAACGGCGCGATCTCGCCTTGCGTGGCTCGCACCGTGCACCACTCCGATGAGGACGGAATCAAAACGGTTTGGTAGCGCGTCAGCGCGACCGTCGCGTGACCGCACGCGACTTCGAGCGGAGCGTCGAGCGTCATCAAGATCAGCGGACGGTCTTGCGTTGCCATCGACGCAGGTTCGCCGGTGGCAACGACGCGCTCGACGACGAAATGTTCGTCGGCGATCAGCGCGGTGCGGTCGAGACCCTCGAAATGGTAGCCGATCTGCGCGAGCGTACCCGTATTCGTCGCGCCGTAGTTCAACACGTCGGCGGCTTTTTGAACGTGCAGCTCGCGCGGCTTGCCGTCGAGACCGACGCGGTTGTAATCGAACATCCGGTACGTCAAGTCGGAAGCCTGCTGCGTTTCGAAGATCGTCAGACCCGGCCCAATCGAATGCACGACGCCATGCGGGATGTAGACGGTATCGCCGGTTCGCAGCTCGATGTGGCGAAGAATCTCACCCAGCGTGCCGTCGGCGACGCGCCGTTCGTATTCTTCCCGCGACGTGTCGCGCGTCCAGCCGTACACGATCTGCGCGTTTGGCTGAGCGTCGAGCACGTACCAGCACTCGGTCTTTCCGAAAGGTTGATGTTCGACCCGTTGCGCGTAGGCATCGTCGGGATGCACCTGCACCGAGAGCCAGTCGTGCGCCGTTATGATCTTCGTAAGGACTGGAAAAATGCGGGATGGGTCGAGGTTACCAAGTAGCTGTGCACCCAACCGGCCGCGGAGATCCGCGACGGTCTGGCCCTCCAGGGCACCGTTGAGAACGCGATCGGCATCCCAGCACTCCCACGATTCGCCGTAACGAGCCGTGGGATCGCCGTGTTTGCCGTAAAGACGAACCAGCTCGTCGCCGCCCCAAACCTGCGTCGTGAGCTTTGGATCGAGCGTGTATGGATAGATGGTATCGCGCTGCATCGCTCGGCTACGATACGCGGTCAAAACGGGCCCCGCCTCCGGCGGCGCGAAGATTGCCGCAGTGCACGAACTCCACATCGGGATCGGGTCGAATCTCGGGGATCGCCAGGGCAACATCCTGGCCGCGCTGCAGCGTTTGCGCGCACACACCCAGATCACGGCCGTTTCGGCGTTCTACGAATCCGAAGCGGCTCACGGCGCCGCCGGGCCTCCCTATCTGAACGTTGCGGCAGCGCTGCGTTCCGAGCTCGACGCAGAAGCCTTCAAACGCTTTGCCCGCGACGTCGAGCTGGCGGTCGGCAGGGCCCGGGGCACGCGGTGGCTCGCAGCGCGTCCCATCGACGTCGATCTGTTGGTCTTCGACGGCACGATCGTGCAGCCGCATCTCGACGCGCGTCCGTATAACCTGGCTCCGCTTGCCGAGATCGCGCCGCGTCTCGTTGCGCCGCCGGCCGATGGAAGCATCCGCCGCCTCGAGCGCGGGTTGCGATTCGATACCGATCGGCAGGCCGAAGCGCCCGAAATTCGGCTTTCGCTCAATCGCGCCGGCGTTTCGCGCGTGCGTCGCGTCGTGCACCTCGAGATTGATGGGCGTGCGCAGGTCTACAACGGCGAGCTGACGATGGTGGCGGATTTGGCAGCCGATAAGTCGGGCGTTCACATGTCGCGCTTCTCCGAGATCCTCGAAGAGGCGACGCTCGACGTGCTAGCCCGTGACCGCAAGCCGGCGCGGATCGAGCGGTTAGTCGAAGCGATTGCCAGCGAAATCGTGCGCAGCCAGCGCGCGATCCGTGCCGACGTGCGTCTGCGCGCCGCGTTCGGGCTCGAGCGATGGACTCCGGTGAGCGGAAAGCGCGGCGAGGAGACCTACACGCTCGTAGGGATCGCGCACGCCGACGAAGAGGGAACGCGTCGCGTCGTGGGCGTCGAAGCCGAAGGTATGACGGCATGTCCGTGCGCGCAGGCGATGGTTCGCGAGCATTCGCTGCATCAGTTAGCCGATGCGGGCTTTAGCGACGCCGAGGCGAAGCGCGCCCTCGACGCTCTACCGGTCGCCACGCACAATCAACGTGGACGCGGCACGATTCTTTTGGGCGTCGACGAGGCTCACACCGACGCGATTCGGGCCGAAGACCTGGTTGAGATCGTCGAGAACGCAATGTCGAGCGAAACGTACGATCTCCTCAAGCGCCCGGACGAATTCTTCGTCGTCAACAAGGCGCATTACAATCCCAAGTTCGTCGAGGACGTCGTGCGCGGCATCCTTGCGCGCACACTCGATATGTACGCCGATCTCGGCGACGAGACGTTCGTGTTCGCTAGCCAAATCAATGAAGAATCGATTCACAAGCACGACGCCTTTGCCGAAGGTTTCGGTCTCTTCGGCGAACTGCGCGAGGAGCTGCGAACCGGAATCGGCGTCGAGCTTAAAACCGATCTTGCCGCGTGGCTGCGCACGCGGCCTTCGCCCGTGCTGGCGTAACGCCCTAGGCCTGCTGCAGCGCCTCGATGCGAGCCCGCAACGAAGGATGCGAGGCAAAGAAAAACTCATACCAATCCGGCGGATCTTCGTCGGCCAGATTCTGATCGCGTAGCCGGCGAAATGCCGCCGCGCCGGCGGCCGGATTGCCGGTAGCGGCAAGCGCGAACCGGTCCGCGGCCCATTCGCGCGAGCGCGAGAAGGCGAACAGCAGCGGGCGCAGCGCCTGCGTCGCGATCAGCATCACGGCGTAAATCCGGGCAAGGAGCTCCGGCGAATCGCGCATCTCGCTCCCCTCGCCCGTCGCCGCCGAAGCGTTGCCGATCAAAAACAGCGCGGTGCCGAGCGCCTCGCCCAGCGCGATCAAGCGCCACGTGTCCATGCTGAGGTAGTGGCCGAGCTCGTGCGCGACCACGAACTCCGTTTCGTCTTCCGGAAACGCCTCGATGAGGGTATCTCCCAGCACGATCCGATGCGTACCGCCAAGACCGGTTACAAACGCATTGGCTTTGCGCGTCTGCCGGCTCATATCCATCCGTAGGATCGAAGCGTTTCCAACGCCGAAGCGAGCGGCCAGGCGGCGCAGACGCGCTTCAAGCGGCCCCTCGATGGGCACGAATTTGTTGAAGAGCGGGAGCACGTACAGCGGCACGATGATGCTGCCGCCGATCAGAAGCGGCAACGTTCCTATGCTTGCAAGCCACGGCCAGCGCCGCGGCGCGCGCCGCACCGCAGCGCCCAGAAGCGTGGCGAGAAAGGCCGTCAGCCCGGCTGCAAGCAGCGCGCTCTTTGCGTACTCCTGTAACCAGCTCGCCTTCGTTTGGTCGCTCAAGCCGAAGCGGCGTTCGAGCGTGTAGTGTTGGACGAAAGCGACGGGCGCATCGAAGGCCTGCTCCAACAGCGAGAGCGGCGCAAAGAAGATCGCCGGACGAAGCCAAACCGGAACGCCGCCGGCCACCGCGGCTAGCCGCCGCGCAAACGGCCCGTATGCAAAGGCTGCAAATGCAGCCGTCGCGCGCACGGTATCGGCAACTTCGAGCGCCCGGCGGATGCTCGCGTATGCAGCGGCATTCTTCTCAAGCGGCGGCGACGGCTCGCGCCATTCACTTACCGCTTGGACCGTTCGCACCAGCACATAACCGGCGGCGATCCCGCTGCCAAGGCCGAGCAGTATCTTGCCGACTTTCATCGTTGTTAAACCAGCGAAATCGTCTCTTTGGGCTTTGGGTTCGCTTCGAGCGCCGCCAACAAGCGTTCGGCCAGCAGATCGCAGATCGGATCGTCGAGTTCCTCGATTCGACCCTCGTCGGCCAGGAGCGCCTTGCCCGGATCGATCGGAATGCGCGCCAGAACCGGCGCGCGCGCGAGATCGGCGACGCGCTGCGCGTACGATGGTCCGAAGATTTCGTATTGCACGCCGGTGTCGGGCGCGACGAAGTACGACATGTTCTCGACGACGCCGAGGATCGGCTTCTTGAGTTGATGGATCAGATTGGCAGCTTTGCGAACCACCATCGTAGCCAGCGCCTGGGGCATGGTGACCAGAACGACGCCGTCGATCGAGAGCGACTGCAGCACAGTGAGCGGCGCGTCGGAGGTTCCGGGCGGCAGATCGACGAGCAAGAAATCGAGATCGCTCCAAAGCACCTGCTCGTAGAACTGGCGTATGACGCCGGCAACGATCGGGCCGCGCCAGATCATCGCGGTATCCTCCTGGTCGGTCAGCAGATTCGAGCTGACGACTTCGATCGCGCTGCGGGATACGGCCGGTGAAATCAATGGCTGAGGCTGCCCCTGCGGCGTCGTTTTGACGGGGTCGGCCTCAATCCGCAGCGGCTCTTGCAAACCGAACAGCTTGGGAATCGAGGGTCCGGTGATGTCGGCATCGAGGATGCCGACGCGAGCGTGGCGCCGGCGCAGCCCGATTGCGAGCAGCGCAGTAACCAGCGATTTACCGACGCCGCCTTTACCCGACATGATCGCGACCGTGTGCGCGATTCTTGCTCGGCCGCTAAATGCTCCCGGCGCGCGTGTGGCGGGCCGCCGGTCCTCCTCGCGAATCGGTGGGACGCGGCCCGAACCTTTAGCGGCTTGGAGCGCCTGGAGTATCGGTTCGATCCGGAGTCCGTGTGCGCGCGCGCCTTGCTCGATCGTCTCGTACTTGCTGACCCCGCAGCCGCTGCAACCCAAACCAAAAGCGTTCATAACGTCGGCGGCAACCGGAAGCCGTGCGACCAGCTCTTTGATGTTCGTCTGCGGGGAAATCTCGATCTCTACGGGCATGGCTTCTCCGTTGAACCTGCGAAGCGCGCGTCGGTATGCACCTTACGGAGCTCGCCCAAGGCGTCCTCGCCGGAGGCTGCGATTCGCCGGTGCGCTCGGGCTGGGGGGTGGGCGCGCCAATGTTCCTCCAAGCCTCCGCTCGCGGCGCCTACGCCTTTGACGAAGAAGGCCGCCGTTACGTCGACTACATCATGGCGTACGGGCCGCTGCTCTTCGGCCATACGCATCCGGCGCTCGTAACCGGACTGGATTCGCTCACCCGGCACGGTTTTGTTTGGGGATCGACGCATCCCGAAGAAATTCGGCTCGCAAAGCGGATTGGCGCCCATCTGCCTTCGATGGAGCGTATGCGCTTCGTTACGACGGGAACCGAAGCAATGATGAGCGCGATTCGCGTCGCGCGCGCCTTTACTCGACGCACGCGGGTGCTCAAGTTCGCGGGTTGCTATCACGGTCACTTTGATCTGGCCTTGCTAGATGCCGGCGCCTCGGCCGGCAGCGGCGGAATTCCCGAGGGCGTTCGGCGCGACGTAATCGTTACGCGCTACAACGATCTGGCCGCGGTCGACGTGTGCTGCAATAATTTGGAACACGAAATCGCCGCGATCGTCGTCGAGCCGATTGCCGCGAACATGGGCTTCGTGCCGCCCGTCGCCGGATTTCTCGAAGGCTTGCGCGAGCGCGCGCATCGCTGGGGCGCGCTGCTGATCTTCGACGAGGTCATCACCTGGCTGCGGTTCGGGTTGGGCGGTGCGCAAGGGCGAATCGGCGTCGTCCCGGATCTCACCGCGCTCGGAAAAATCATGGGCGGCGGAGCGCCGATTGCGGCCTTCGGAGGCCGAGCCGACGTCATGAGCGTGCTCGCACCCCAGGGCGACACGTTCACCGGCGGAACGCACGGTGGCAATCCGTTTTGCGTCGCAATGGCGCACCGGGTTCTCGATCTGCTCGAGGCGCATCCAGAATATTACGCGGCGATGGAGCAAGTCGCGCAACGCCTTGCAAATGGCATTCGCGAGCTCTTCGCTCGCGCTGCTCTTCCGTATGCTGTCGTGCAGCAGGAATCGGTGGTGGACTTCAAGTTTCGCCCGGGACCGCCCAACCAAAACTACGACGACGCGCGGGCCGCCGACGCGAAAGCGTATGCCGCCTACTACCGCGCGATGCTGGAGCGTGGCATTCTGCTGCCGCCCTCCCAAAACGAAGTCATGTTCGTCTCCACGGCCCACACGGATGGCGACGTCGACGAGACGCTAACGGCAATCGAAGCGTCACTGCCCCGTTAGTGCGGAACCTCGCATGATTCGAAGGCAATGTCGTAGATGCCAAGGCCTTCGGATTTAGGCGAGAGCTGCAGCGTGTGCGTGCCGAAGCGGGCGTTCACGACGAGGTCGTAGGCGCGCGGCGCGTCCACCGCGACGTAAGAATTCCCGCGATCGTCGTAGCGCAGATCGGTGCCGGCGTCGCTCTTTGCGACCGGATGGCCGTCTTGGGTTACGTCAACTCGGATCGAGCCGCCGCTCTCGGGCCGCATCACCGCGACGAGCTCGATGGCGTGATACCGCAGCACTATGTACCCGTTGCTTTCGCCAGAGACGGCGGCCGCGCGCGTCAGCCGCCAGTATCCCTGAAGGTACACCTCGCCGTCCTTCGGGTCCGACGTAGTGTAGGCGTAGTTGGTATCTTGCAACGGACTTTGGGATCCGGCGGCGTTGCCGATTCCCTGTCTTCGGATGATAACTTCGTCCGTTTTCGGATAGCAAACGGCGCCCGGCTTATCGTAGCTGTCCTCCGGAAGCAAGGCCATGATCGGCGGTAGCGCTAGCTTCGGGTCCGCCAGCTTCAGCAATTCTTGAATCCCTGCCTCGGTCTGCTGATATAGGCCTTCGCCGTCGACGTTTTCGACGAGCCGGCCCTCTTGATCGTAGAGGTACTCGTGCGGCCAGACGTAGTTACCGTACCGCTTCCAAATCGTGTAGTCGCCGTCGAGCACGATCGGCCAGCTGACGTGCAACCGCTCTGCGGCGGCTGTCACGTTCGCGCGTTCGCCCGAGAAGCGGAACTCGGGTGTATGCACTCCGACGATGACGAAGCCGAGGTCGTGGTAGCGGCGATACCACTCGCGCAAATACGGCAGTGTGCGAAGACAGTTGATGCAGGTGTATTCCCAAAAATCGACCAGCACAACTTTGCCGCGCAGCTCATCGGGAGTCAGCGGTGCGCTGTTGATCCAGCCGGTGTTGCCGTCGAAGCTCAGAATTCGATCGGGCTGTGCCGCATCAACCCAGCGGAGCGGCGAGGATAATGCGACCAAGGCGAGGAGCGCGCCGAGCGCCGGTACCGCGCGAAGACGGGGCGGCTTCTCCCCCCTTGAAGCCGCCCGCAAGCGAGAAGCGAGGATCACACGTCTATCGATCTTCGCTCGCTAGATTTTCACCTGCATGTTGAAGTAGACGTTGATTGGCGGAACTCCGCCTCCGATCGCAGCGTTGTTGGTATTCACCGGCAGGTAACTCTGCGTCCAAGGCGTCGTCGTGTGGTTGGCAGCGCGGTCGTTGATGCCGGTGCCGTTGTAGAAGTTGCTTGGATAGAGCGTGCTGTTGAGCGTACCGCCGGCCGGAGCGTACCCGCAGACGACGTTGCTGGGAGGATTTGCCGATGTCCACGGCTCGCTGGTCCCACCGAAGCAGACGTGGAACAGGTTTGCGCCCAGCACCGAAAGCCGAATGCGTGGGCTTACGTCGTAGGCGATCTGGAGGTTGCCCACGATTTGACTTGGCTGCTCGACGTTGTCGAACAGGAACGTTCCGGTCTGAGGATCCGGGATATAGAGATACGTGAACGGACCGCTACCCGCCGAGGTCGTCGTCAGGTAGTTACATTGCAGCGGGTTCGTCTTGGGGGATACCTTGGTGATCCCGGTCGCTGCCGAGTTCTCGACGCAGGTGCGCGGATCGAGACCGTTGGTATCGAGCGGGCTGCCGTAGTAGCCGCCGGACTGGAAGGCTATGCTGGGCGTGATCGCGAGCTTGTTCTCACGCCAGTTCGCGATCAGCGCTGCGGTGTAGGGCGAGATGTACGAAGCGACCGCGCCGTTGAGATTCGGTGCGACTGCCGTCGAGTAGGGGTTATACCAAGCGCCGGGATTGAGCAAACCCTGCGGGGATAGATTGTAATACGGGTTCAGGATCGTGTCGTACCCGGTCAAGATCTTGCCGTTGGGTTCCGAGCACGGCACCGCCGTACCGGCTTGATAGCACGGACTTCCGCCGCCCGCTTTCGTCAGCGCGTTGTAGGCCGCGATCACTTGGTTGAGGGCGGTGGTCGTGTTCGGAATGATGCCGCCCGTGATCAGCGGCACGTTTTGGAACATCACCTTGGAATCGGTGTAGGTGAATGCTAGCTCGCCCGACCATCCGTTGCGAGTGAAGTCGCCTTTGTTGAACTGGAACTCGACGCCTTCGTTACGGTTCACGCCGACCGGGACTTGCGTCACGAAGTCCGAGCCGATGAAAGTCTGCTGCTGCCAATCGGAGACCCAGGTGTAGAACGGCGTCAGCTTAAAGCTCACGTCGGTTCCGCGGAAGTGCTGTTCGTAGGAGAGATCGTACTGCCCCGACGAGATTCCGGGAATCGGATGGAACGGCGAGTAGAAGCCCAGGTTCATCGTGTTGTTCCAGACCGAACGGTCGTCGCCCGATAGGCTCAGGTATTGAACCGAAGCCGAGACCGGCGGCTGGGTGAAACGGCCGGCCGAGAGACGCCAGACGATGTCGGGCGACTGCGTATAAGTAGCCGAGACGCGCGGTTCCCAGTAGTTGAGCGTGTACGATCCCGGCGAGCTTGCCGAGAAGTTCGGCGCTGCGATCCCGTTTTGGGTGGTTCCGTTGGGGTGGACCCAGCCGGTGTGCGGCCCGCTCGGATGAAGGACGGCGGCCGCCGTGTCGCAGTTGCCGTCCACGTACTGGGCGGGCGCCGGAGGCGGCACGCCCGCCGGCAACGGCTCGGTCAGGACCTGATTCGTCGCTGCATAGACGCAGGTGTAGTTTGCCGTCATGTCGGCATAGAACGAATCGGCGGCGTTCACCGAGTCCGGCAGGTCGTACGTGAAGTTGTCGTAGCGGATCGCGGCGTTGATCAGGAACTTGTCGCTGGGACGGAACTGGTCTTGCAGCGACGCGTTGGTGAATCGCGGCCGCACGGTATTGTACGACCCGGTAGCGTTGCTGTTCCAGAGGCTGTCCCACGTTGCGTTGGCCGGCCCGCCAAAACCGGTGGGCCCAATTTGCGCGCCGCTGACCCAGCCGCACGGCGCCGGCGCAACGTTGGGTACGTCGCAGGTCGGCGTTGTCGTTCCGCTGTAGACTGCGCTGGGATTGACCGTGCAGAAGGCATATTGGGCGGTCGCGCAGCTTTCGACCTTGCCGCTTGCCGTCGTTATCGAAAGGTTGGTGTCGTAGTAGCTGCTCGACAAACACGCCTGCGATGCGCCGCTGTGCGCGTCGTAGCACGTGTAACCGCTCGATCCTAACGCCATGTAGCCGATCGGGGAGCCCGTTTCGCACGCCCCGAGGCACCCGGCGTACGCCGAGTAGTTATTGAAGCGAATCACCCCGGCGGTGCTGTAGTTGCCGTCCAACGTGATCAGGTTCTGGTCGTTGAGCTGATCCTGGAAGTTGAGCGCGCCGCCTGAAGTGTGGGTGATCAGCTGATACTGTGCCGCAGGTGTGGTCGGCGAGAAGCCGTCGGTCGCGCCGAACATCGGGCTCAGTGCCAGCCAGTCCGAGTAGAACGTGTAACCGTAGGCGCGCAGATATGCCGACTGGCTCAGGGCGTACGTGTATTGGATTTTGGTGATGCCCGTGTCGTTTTCGTTCGAAGCCAGGCTCTGATCGAGCGGCTGCGCGCCGAGGAACGCATGTGCCGGCGTGTCGGGGGCCATGTAGACGCCCGGAGTCGCGATCGTCGTTGCGCTCTTGGCAATCGCCGTTCCGAAGGGGACGTTGTAGGCAACGCTGTCCGCGTACGGCAGATACGTATTCGCACAACCGGCCGGGTCGGTCGGGCAGGTGAAACCGGTAACGCCGGCTAGCGGGACGATCTGACCGATGCCGCTGCACTCAGGAACCGTCAGCCCTGGTCCGATCGTCGTGGGCACGCAGGTCGGCGCTTTGTAGAGCGTGCCGTTCAACGAATAGTTGAACTGCTCGTAACCGGGCCCGATGTCGTCGGGGCTATTATAGAAGTAATTGTCGAGCGCCGATCCGCTCCAAAGTATTTGGACGTCGTCCCGCAGCCCGTTCGATTTCGGGATGCCCATGTGCAGGTTGATCACGCTCTCGCGATCACTGATCTGATTCGGACCGCCCGAGAGACCGCTGTAGTATTGCCAGCAGCCCTGCTGGCCGATCACAGCGACGGGCTGATTCGACCACGGCGCGCCGACCAGCGGACACATCGGCTTGACGCCCTGACAGGTGCCGATGATGCAGGTATAGCCGACGGCCAGAACCTGATCGCTGAACTCGCCGTAGCCGATGCCATCTCCAAGCGTCGGACCGGAGAAGATGCCGCCCGGTACCATGTAACCGACGCCGTTAGAGTTATCGAAGAAGCGATAATCCTGGTTGTAGCCGAGCAAGCCGACGTAATAGCTGAAGGTGCGGTCGGGCGTCGAGCCGCCGATCTCGACCTGCGCTTGGTGGTAGAAGGTGGGGGCTCCGACACCGAGATTCGCGGTTGCGAAGCCCGGGAACGTACCGGTCTTGATGACCTGGTTAATGAACCCCGCCGTGCCTGCCGAAGCCGTCGAGGATGGGCCGCCGCCGGTGTAGACTTGCAGCTCCTGCAATCCCAGGACCGACTCGGTCGACGAATTGTAGTTATCGAATGCACGGTTGATCGGGATGCCGTCGTACTCGTAGCCGGTATAGTACTGGTTCTGCCCGCGCACGTAGGCGGCGTTGAAATCCCAGCCCATGCCGCCCATTGACGTTTGAATGCCCGGCACCGAGGCCATCGCTGAATAAGCGTTGTTCAGGTTGCCGCCGCCGCCCAGCGCCGCCGCGGCGGCCGCCTGCGTGGCGTTGACGCTGTACAGATCGCCGCCAACGCCCGATTTCACGAGCGACGCGCCCGCTTGCGAGGTGACGCGGGCAATCACTCTGAGCGTCTTGGTCATCGTGAGTGCCACGCTCTGGGTCTGATCGGCAAAGACGGTTGAGCCAGGGTAGGCGACACTTTGATAGCCCGTCTTGGTGAGATTGAGGGTGTAGGTGTCAGGAACGAGCGAGAGCAGAATGAAGTGTCCTGCGGAATCGGTCGTCGCGATGGCCGTTTGAGACTTCGAAACCGCCTCCACCCGCACGCCCACAAGAGGTGCTCCGCTGCTGTCGTGCACCGTGCCGGCAATGTTTCCGGTGACCCCTGCGAGTGCCCATGTTCCCTGGCAAAGGACCAGCCCTAGAAATAAAGCCGCGACGCTCGCGCAATGGAGCGTTCGTTGCTGTTTCATGGTTTCCGTAATTCCTCTCGCGTAGCTTCGAGCAATGCGCATTTTCACGCGCTTAAATTCCGCGTTACAAGCGCGTGGGCGTGCGACCTTTTGAGAATCATTGACGACGCGAATCGGCGAGCGACTTTTGCATCAACAATCCTCAATCTTCAAGAAGCATCAAAAGCCCGCGGTCCGGTTCGCGTTGTGAATTCTTGAAGCGAAGAGCGGGCGCTCGTATTAGTCTGAAGACATGGCGATGATGGCAGCCTCGATCGCTCCGGCAGAGCTGCACGCACAACGCGCGATGGAACGCGAAATCTCGAAGCTGCTGCGCCGCATCCGAAATCCGAAAGCCTTGCCGCGTCTGGCGCTCGTACAGTCGCTCTGCCGCCAGACTGGGGCTCGCGATCCGGTCGAGGCGCTCGAACGGGTGGTACGAAGCGCGCTCGCCGGGAATGACCTCAAGACGGCTGCGTTGCGCAGCGCGATCTTGGACGTGAACTTCGCGCCCAGGATCACCAATGCGGTCGCCGCGCAACGACGCGGAATCTCGCGACGCCATCTTCAAAGGCGGCGGGCGAATGCGGTGGCGGCAGTTGCCCGGCACGTGCGCGATCTCTGCGGCTCGCGAGACGGGCAGCTCGCGGTCGTGGGAGAGGGCTCGAATCTGCGAACGGCGCGCTCGGCGTACGAATCCGAATACGCCGCCTACATTCGCGCGCGCGAAGGCGGCGACGCGCTGCAAACGCTCTTTGTAGCGACGAATCTGCGGCGAATCGCGGACAAACGGTCCCGATCGCATGCATGCGGACTCGTTGCGGACGCGTCCCTTCGGCTTGGGAGAATCGATCAGGCTTTTGCCCAACGCGACGTGCTGCCGCCGGCGGCGGGGGAGCTTCTCGATGCGAAATTTTCCTTTCTCCACGGCGACCTGGCCGACGCCCATGCCAAAGCAGCCTCAGCGCTGGAAACAATGCCGGTGGACGACCCGCAGCGGTACGACTGCCTGGTACTCGTTTCAGAGGTCATGCTCGCGCGAGGCTCGATGTGGATCCCGCCCGCTGACGCCGCACGCCCGGAACGTCACTCGTGGAAGGCAACGGCAGTAGATGCGCAATGGGCGAGGCATCTCGGCCGCATGCGTCTCTGGGGTCAGTCGGAACGAGTCGCTAGTTCCGTTTGGGAGCGAGCCGTCGCATCGGGTTATTTGGGACCGGCCGCGCGTTCCGCGGCAACGCTGCATCGCTGCGCCCGGGCGCGTGCGGACCGCGCCTCCGAGCGCCGTTGGCGCGCGGAGGCGATCCAGCATCTGCTGCGGACCCAGGATTTTCTTATGGCTTGCGGCCTCTTCGTCGACGCAGCCTATGATGCCGACTCTCCGATGGATGCGCTCCTCGCCGCGACGCTCTACCGGCGCCTCTGCGCGGTCGTGCCTCAAATGCACGGAGAGACTCCAAGCCAACGCGCTGCGGTCGTCAGCCTGCTGACGGCGCTGATCGATCGAATCGTCGCGGTCTCCGTAGACGACTCGCGCCTAGTAGCCGCGGTTGCCGCCGTCGCGCGCGACGATTGCGCCCTCGTTTATTATCTCGACAAAGTCGCGCAAACGGTTGCGGAGATGCTCGCGCTGAGCGTAATCGCTCTCGCCAAGCTTCCATGGGAGGGCGCGATGGCAAACGTGCTCGCCGCCTTGGCCGGCGTCGCCGAGAAGATCCGGCCAACCAAGCCCAAAGCGATTCCGATCGTGCTGCCGCACTGGGCGCAGTCACAATTGACCGGGATAAATCATTTGAGAGTTGATGAACCACCGGCGCGACGTCGAGGATCGGTTGCGGCGCTCCCCTCTATACGCATTCGGTTCCTTCCGGTTCGATCCGGTACGGGGACTGCTCTGGCACGGCGGCTCGGTCGTCCCGCTGCCCGATCGTCTTTCGCGCCTCTTGGCGCTGCTGGTTCACGCTAACGGAAACGTCATCGATAAAGAAACGATAGCATCGACCGTATGGCCCGATACGGCGGTGAGCGACGGCAATCTGTCGCAGCACATGTACATGCTACGGCAGCTGCTCGACGAACGGGCCAAGGATCGTGCCTATGTGGTGACGGTTCGGGGAAAGGGTTACCGGTTCGTCGCCCCGGTGAGCGTGGTGGCACCGGGATCTTCGCAAGACGCTGCGGACGCACGTGAAGAGACGGACGAGGGCCTCCTGCGGGCCGCGCCTGAGGCGCTGCACCATTACCTGCGCGGGTCGTATCTGCTGGAGAAGCGAACCGCCGGCTCGCTCGCCGCAGCCGCCGAGCAGTTTGAAGCGGCCTTGCGAATCGAGAAGGCTCACGTGCCGTCGCTCGTTGGCCTCGCCCGAGCGCACGCGCGTATGGCCGAATATTCGTATGCGCCGGGTTCGTACACGTATCCCAAAGCAAAAGCAGCCATCGTCCGCGCTCTCGAGATCGATCCTTCCTCAGCCGAGGCGCGTGCGGCCTTTGGGAATATTTTGCTCTTTTGCGATTGGAACTGGGCGGAGGCCGAGCGGGAGATCGAAACCGCTCTCCGATTGAACCCCAAGTCGACGTCGGTTTGCACCAACGCGGCTTGGTTCTACATGTGCAAAGGCTCGGGCGATCGGGCATTGCGCGAGATTCAGCGCGCGTTGCTTGTCGAGCCGTCGTCGCCGGTGCTGGCGCTCTTTCTCGCGCGCTTGTTTCTCCACACCGGTCATTATCACCGCGCGATCGACTCGTTTTCGAATCTGATCGAAAGCGCGCCGGATTTCTCGATTACGAGAGGTCACCGGGCTCAAGCGTATCTGCTGAACGGCCAGCCTGCCGAAGCTTTGGCCGACCTGCTGCTCCTTCCGCAAGACCGTGCCGAGGATATCGCCTTGCGCCTTCCGTTGCTCGGCCGGGCGTACGCCGAATGCGGCGATATCGAACGAGCCGAGAACATCTATCGCACGCTGCTGGAAATGGCGCGCACCGAATACGTCGTCGGCTTCAACCTTGCGACGGTCGCCGTGGGGCTTGGCCGTCTCGAGGAGGCGTTGAGTCACCTCGAGCACGGATTCGAGAAGCGCGAGCCTGCTATGCTCATGCTACGCAGCCTTCCGTGGTTCGCGCCGATCGCGCAACGCTCGCGGTTCAAAGCAATCGCGAGCGCCATCTGGCCGCCTGCAGAGCCGCAACCGCCACCGCGTTACTCGCGAATGGCCAGTGGATACACTGCGGGACTGCGCAGACCGTTGGCGTCAACGCTGCGTACGCCGAGAATGTAGTCGTCCTTCGAAACCGGGACGGTCGCCTGCGTTACCGCACCGACGTTGCGCGCGTGGTCCCACGCCGGGGCGTCGGTCGAGCGCCAGAGGATTTCGTACGAAACGGCATCCGCCGCAGGTTTCCACCGCAGCGTCGAGTCGTAACCCAGATGGCGCAAGACCATCTGCGCGCCGTCCGGAGGCGCGGGTCCGAGCGCGAGCGTCGCCAGCGATGCGACGTTGGCTTGCGTCGCGCGCTGCAGGTACGCGTCGTCTATATATTGTGGAAGATCGCCGAATTGAACGCCGTTATCGACGCGCACGTCTTGGTGCTGGTGCGTAAAGTTTTCGCGCGCCTCGACGAATCGCACTGCGGCCGAATAACCCACGGCTTGAAACGATTGCTGGTCGCCGCCGCGCATGAAGCGATCCGAGCGAAAGATCTGCCGAACCTCGAAGCCGGGGACGTAAACCGGTACAATTTTGGTGATGAATCGCGAGAGCTCGCGCGACGGCGAATCGTTTTCGGAGCCGACGAGGTTGGTGCGAGCGACGTCGGTGCCCGCCGGAAGAGCCTCGCTGAAGACCCGGATCACGTTCGGCTCGGAAATTCCGTCGCCGCCGGTCGAGCTGCCGATGATGTCGTTGTTTAAGACCGCAAGAACCGGGACGTGGTCGCGGCTGAGTTCGCGCGCATAGTGGTTCGAGCCCCACAATCCAAGCTCTTCGCCGTCGAAGCATGCGAAAAGAATCGTGCCGCGAAAGCGCGAGCCGGCCATCACGCGAGCCGCTTCCAGAACCGCCGCGACGCTGGAAGCGTTGTCGTCCGCGCCGGGAGCGACGCCGGCACCGTCGGTGCACCGGCCGTCGCAGTCGTCGAAGTGGCTCGCCATCACGTAAACGCGCCCCGGTTCGGTGCCGCGCAGAGTCGCAACGACGCTCGATTCCAACACCGCGCGCGGCGTCTTGCTCGTTTTAGGCTGAAGATACGTGTCGAGTGCGACGCTCATTCGTCCGCCGGTCGTCGCGGCGATGGACTCAAACTGCTGCGCGATCCAGTCGCGCGCGCCAAAAACGCCGTGGTCGCGCGTCGAGGCGCGCTCCGAGAAGTCGTTGCGAGTGCCGAACGCCACGAGCCGTTCGACCGTGCTCTGCAAACGGGTCGCTTGCACGGCGCCGACCATCGCAACGATGGGCGCATACGGTGCCGGCGGTGCGAGCGCATCGGCGGACGGTGTGGCGGCCGCAAGCGCCCAGATCAAAGCGGCCGGTTTCATGCCGGAAGCTTTTACGAAGCGGCCGCGTGCTCCTCACGGTCGCGCCGATGACGACCGAACGTAACGATCGTTCCTCGCCCCGGCTTGGTGTCGACCTCGAGAAAATCGGTGAACCGCTGCATGATGGCGAAGCCTCGGCCGGCCTCGGCGTAGGCGCTGGGCAGCATAACGCGGTCCGCAGGAGGATCCGCAAAGCCGCATCCGCGATCGCTGACGGTCACGACTACCGAATCGCCGGCGACTCGGACGCGAATGTCGATCGACCGCCGAGTGGCGGCGTGCTGGATTGCGTTGGCGACGGCTTCGCCGAGGGCAAAGATCAGGCTGTCGGCATCGCGCTCGCCAAGATGGTGAAATCCGGCGAAATCGGCAAAAGCGCGTCGCGCCGTGCGGGCGAAGCGGGGCAGCGGTGGGATGGCGAGGCGAAGAACGTTCATCGTGGGGGCACCATCTTGATTCTTCCGCACGACGTTAAGACTAAACCGGCGGTCTATGTGCTGGCTTGTCGCGACGGGTCGCTCTACACGGGCGCAACCGGCGATCTCCTCCGGCGCTACGACGCCCATTGCCGAGGTAAGGCCGCAAAGTATACGCGGGGACGCTTGCCGGTCACGTTGGTCGCCTGGTGGCATCCGCCCACGCTAGGCGCCGCCAAGTCGCAGGAGGCGAAGTTCAAGCGGCTCTCGCGCGGTGAGAAGCTGGCGGTGCTGCGCTTGCGCGAAGCCTACGGGTGTAAAATCTTCTGCAGCTACGCCAGCGATCCGGCAGCGGCTCGGTAGGTCGCGCGCGTAACCGCATGGATCGCCTCGTATGCGGCCGCATCGTCGTACGCCTCCGCCGTCATGACGACCAGAATGAAGGGCGAGTCTCCATACGGATCGACGATTGCGACGTCGTTGAGCGTACCTTCGATTTGTCCGGTCTTGTTTGCGACCGCGGTGCCGCGTGGAAGCGCGGCCGGAATGCCGTCGCGATCCGTTTGCCCGAGCATAATTCCGACCATTGCACGGCAGTGCCTGGCCGAAACGATCGTCGGGATTCCTTCGCGGGCTCCGCGCTCGATCAGATAGAGCAGACGACCCATATCGGCCGGCGTCGATACGTTCTCGTTGTGGCGCACGATCGCGCCGTAGTCGAGAAACCGGCGAGCGAGCCGCGTTCGAATCATCCCTGCTCGTAAGCCGACGCCGTTAATTCGCTCGAACCCAAAATGTGCGATCAGCAGGTTCGCGGCCGTGTTGTCGCTCAGCTGAATCATCGGAACGATCAGCCGGCGCACGGTGAAGCGTTCGCCGTCCTGCGCTCGCGCCATGAACTCGGAGCCGCCGATCAGCTCGTCGTTGTGGAACGTAACCTTCGCCGACAGTGCTCCAGGCGAAGCCTCCTCCATCGCGTAAGCAGTGGTCATGATCAGCACTTTGATGACCGATGCGGTCGGAAAATGGTCGGAGGATTCGTACGCGACGATCGGCGGTCCGTCCGCCATCGTTCGCGCGAACACTCCCAGCCTGCCGGGCAGCCCGTGCGCGATCGTTCGGACGGCCGAGCTTGCGGGCGTTGCTGCAAGAATCGGACGAGCTGCGATCGCGGCGGTGGCTGCGCTCAGAAACGCGGCGCGCTTCACGAGCCGGTTCCCTGGTAATGGCGAAGCCCAAACAGCCAAAACGCGTACGCCGCTCCAAGCCAGAGCAAGCCGATTGCCGGGGTGAGCAGGCCGATCGCCGGGTCGAGGTGCAGCCCGACGTCGGTTTTCTGCAAGAAATAGGTGGCCGGGAAGTAATTCATAAAGGCGAACGGCAGCACGAAGGCCAGCACGATTCTCACGCCGCGCGTGTAGATGCTCAAGGGATAGCGCGTAAAGTCCTGCTCGAGCGACATCACGACCCACCGAAGCGTGTCCACGCGAATGAACCAGAACGAACAGGTTGCCACGGCTAAGGAAATGCCGAGATCGATGAGCGCGCCCCCGAGGACGATCAGCGGAACGAAGGTCAGAAAGACCCAGTCGACGCGAACGTTCGCTGCTGCAGTTGCGACTGCAAGGGTTGCGATCGCCAGCACCAATGCGTCCGGCACGATCTGCTGCGGCACGGTCAAGACTTGAAAGAGCGTATCGAGCGGCCGGACCAAGAACCGGTCGAAGCGGCCTTCGCGCACGTAGTCGGGGACGCTGACGACCGTGAAGAAGAGGGTGTTATGCAGCTCGTGACCCGCCATCCAGAGTGCATACAAGAAGAACATCTCGCGGAAGTTCCAACCATTCATCGACGGAAACTGCCGCATCGTAACGTAAAGGGCGCCGAGCGCTACCCCATGGTAAACGATGCTGAAGACGAACCACATTACGAAGTTCGCGCGATACTCGAGCAGCGTCAGAAAATTGATTCTCCAGTATTCGGCGTACGCGCGCAGCATCGGTGAAGCGATTCGGTACGCCGCGCCCTCTACCCGTGCGAGCGCCTTTCCGGCTGGACCTCACCGTCGATGCATTGCGCCGCTTGGCCGCTAACGTCGTCGACGTGGTAGGTCCCGACGGAACGTATTATCGCGCCCTAAGCGATGAAACCGGCACCGAGCTGGTAAGCGTTCGCGGGTCGGTCGCGGGCATCGACGTTCGCGCGACCGGGCCCCGCGGCGACCGCTGGCTTCCAAAAGTTGCGCGGATGCTCGGCTCGCGCACCGATCTGACGCAGTGGTACCGGCGCGCTGGGCGCATCGCATGGCTGGCCCCGTTCGCAGAGGCGATGCGCGGACTCAAACCGCCGCGATACCCCACGCTCTGGGAGGCCTGCGCGCATGCCATCTTATTTCAGCAAATCTCGATCCACGCTGCGGCGGCCATCATGCGCCGCGCCGTCGAGGCACTGGGCGAAAGCCTCGCCGCCGGCGGCGTTCGCTGCGTTGCGTTTCCGCCGGCCGCCCGGTGGCTCGAGGCGAGTGCGGCCGATCTTCGCGCAGCCGGAATCTCCACCAACAAGATCGCACACCTGCGCTGCGCGGCGGAAGCCTTCGAAGCCGGCGGGGTCGATGAAGCAGTCTTGGAGCGTTTGCCGTCGGAAGCCGCCGCCGAGCGGCTGCGCGCGATCCGCGGGATCGGCGCGTGGAGCGCTTCCGTAATTCTCTTGCGCGGATTGGGGCGACTCGACGTCTTTCCGCTGCGCGATTCCGGCGTTGCGCGCAGCCTCGCGCGGCTGGCGGGTGACGCACACGTCGATCAAGACGAGCTCCTCGAGGCGCTCGGCCCTGTCCGCGGCATGCTGTACTATCATCTGCTGCTCAGTCGAATGCATCGGTAGTCCGCTTACCCTCCCTGGATCACCACGCGGTTTGACGCAGCCCGCCATACGAGTGACGAAAACGCCGCGAAGAGCGCGAGCCAGGCTAGCTGCGTCGCGAGCGCTCCCGGCCACTGCGATGCCGGAATTACGCCGACGTAGATGAGCAGCGGCGTCGAGTAGATCGCCGCGAACGGCAGCGCGAAAACGATCCGGCCGACGATTCCGGGAAAGAGCGTCAGCGGGATGATCTGGCCCGAAAGCAGATCCGATACCCAACGCACGATCAGCTGCGCGGCAAACGTTTCGAGCGTCCAGAACGCGACGCAGTTCATGAGAAAGTTTAGGAAAAAGTTCACGCAGTAACCGATCAGGAAGGCCAGGAGAAAAACGGCGAAAGTAGCGGCCGGCGGGACGTCGATGCGGACCAGCAGCAGCGCGCACAGGAGAGACGGCACGACGAGCAGCGCGTGCAGAAGCGTCTGTCCGAAGCCGTCGCTGAAGAAGTAAAGCGGAACGCTGATCGGCTTCATGAGATCGGTGGCAATCGTTCCTTCCCGAGTTTTTTCGCGAATCAATCGCGTCCCGTCGACCTCCAAAATTAGCGACATCAGCATCGCAATCGTCGCATACGTT
>DASRXM010000003.1:0-15839 GCA_035654155.1 Candidatus Babeliales bacterium | reverse complement strand
ATCCACTCGCGAGTTTCGTGAATGTTCTTGCCCGTCGAGAGATCCATCACCGTATCGGCGCCCCACTGGGTTGCCCAGGTCATCTTTTCGACCTCTTCGTCGATCGACGAACTGACCGCCGAGTTGCCGATGTTGGCGTTGATTTTCACGAGAAAGTTCCGGCCGATGATCATCGGCTCGCTTTCGGGATGGTTCACGTTCGACGGAAGAATCGCGCGTCCGCATGCAACTTCGCTGCGCACCAGCTCGGGCTCCACGCCCTCGCGCAAGGCAACGAACTCCATCTCGCGCGTTATCTCGCCGCGGCGCGCGTAGTGCATTTGCGTCACACTGGCGCTTGGCTTGGCGCGGCGCGGACGGCGCGGGGCCGGAAAGCGCAATCCGTCGAGCGAGCTCATCGCGTCGCGACCACGCCGGTAAACCGACGTTGGACGTTCGAGCTCATCGGTGTCGCCACGAGCCGCGATCCACGGCTCGCGCAATCGCGGCAACCCTTGGCGGATGTCGACGGCGTGCTCGGGATCGCCGTACGGTCCGCTGGTGTCGTACAGTGTGTGGACGGTTCCGTCCGTCAGTGCAATCGCTCGCCGCGGCACGCGAATCGACGTGTCGGATCCCTCGACGTAAACTTTCATGGTCACCTCCCTACGCCGGCATTACCCGGATCAGGTCTTGCGGTCGGCGCCAGGTCGTGCACCCTCTCAGCCCGCCTGTCGCGAGCTCCCGCTGAGCGGTTCTTACCCGGCGTCGTTTGTCGTCCTTCGACAGCGGCCCCTTCGCCCTTCGACTACGCTCGCTGCGCTCGCTCCGCTCAGGATGACACAGAGGGTTGGAACCGACCAAGCTTGAGATTGGACCACGCCGCCGGGAAGAGATAGGCGGCGCCGACTCAAATGAAGCGACGCCATGGCGACCTTCGCTTCCGACCCCGATCCGCAAGAGACTCGAGAATGGGTCGAAGCGATGCGCGGCGTGCTCCAACTTGAGGGGCACGAGCGAGCGCGCCGGCTCATCGAGCATCTCGTCGACGAAGCGCAGAGCAGCGGCGCGCACGTTTCGCTCGGGTTCACGACGCCCTACGTCAATACGATCCCGGCCAGCCGTCAGCCGCCGATGCCGGGCGACCGCGATCTCGAAGCGCGCCTGCGCCATTACGTTCGCTGGAACGCCCTTGCGATGGTCGTGCGCGCGAACAAGATCAGCTCGGAACTAGGCGGGCACGTGGCGAGCTTTGCATCGGCCGCGACGCTCTACGACGTCGGTTTCAACCACTTCTTCCGCGCGCCCAGCGATGCGTTCGGCGGCGATCTGGTCTTTTTCCAGGGGCACTCCTCGCCGGGCGTGTACGCGCGCGCATTTCTCGAGGGACGCATAACCGAAGAGCAGCTGGAGTACTTCCGCCAAGAGGTTGACGGCAAAGGGCTTTCGTCGTATCCGCACCCGTGGCTGATGCCGAGCTTCTGGCAATTCCCGACGGTGTCGATGGGGCTTGGACCGATCATGTCGATCTACCAAGCGCGCTTCATGCGCTACCTGCACGACCGCGCGCTGCTCGACGCAACCGGACGCAAGGTCTGGGCCTTCGTGGGCGATGGCGAGATGGACGAGCCCGAGTCGCTCGGCGCGATTTCGCTTGCCGGCCGCGAGCAGCTCGAGAATCTCATTTGGGTCGTCAATGCGAACTTACAGCGCCTCGACGGCCCCGTTCGCGGTAACGGCAAGATCATCCAGGAGTTGGAGGGCGTTTTCAAGGGCGCCGGATGGAACGTCATCAAAGTCATTTGGGGGAGCCGCTGGGATCAGCTGCTGGCCCACGACACGAGCGGACGCCTCGTGCAGCTCATGAACGAGTGCGTGGACGGCGATTATCAGACGTTTAAGTCGCGCAACGGCAAGTACGTTCGCGACGAATTCTTTGGACGCTACCCCGAGACGAAGTCGCTCGTAGAAGGTTGGACCGACGACGAGATCTGGAATCTTCAGCGCGGCGGTCACGATTCGGTGAAAGTCTACGCGGCCTACAAGGCCGCCTTCGAACACCGCGGACAGCCCACGGTCGTGCTTGCCAAGACGATCAAAGGCTACGGCATGGGCGAGGCGGGCGAGGCGCAAAACATCGCGCACCAAGCCAAAAAGATGGAGCTTACGGCGCTGCGCGTCTTTCGCGATCGTTTTTCGCTACCGATCTCCGACGAGCAGATCAGCGCCGACAAGGTTCCGTTCTACAAGCCGCCGGACGACGCGCCGGAGATGCGTTATCTGCGCGAACGCTTGGCGGCGCTCGGAAGCGTGCCTCAGCGGCGCAAACGCTCGGTTTCGCTCACCGTGCCGGAGCTGTCGGCATTCGACGCTCAGCTCGCGGACACCGGCGACCGTCATATCTCAACCACGATGGCCTTCGTTCGAATTCTCAACGCGATCGCGCGTGACCGCGAGATCGGAGGGCGGGTCGTCCCGATCGTCGCCGACGAGTCACGCACGTTCGGGATGGAAGGCATGTTCCGCCAGCTCGGGATCTACTCGTCGGTCGGACAGCTCTATCATCCGCAAGATGCCGAGCAGCTGATGTGGTATCGCGAGGATAAGCTCGGCCAGATCCTGCAAGAAGGCATCAACGAGGCGGGTGCGCTCTCGTCATGGATCTCTGCCGGAACGTCGTACTCCAACCACGACCTGCCGATGATCCCGTTCTACATCTTCTATTCGATGTTCGGTTTTCAACGAGTCGGCGATCTCACGTGGGCGGCGGGAGACAGCCGCACCCGCGGCTTTCTGCTCGGCGCCACGTCCGGCCGGACGACGCTCAACGGCGAAGGCCTTCAGCACGAGGACGGCAGCAGCCAAGTCGCGGCATCGTTCGTTCCCAACTGCCGCAGTTACGATCCAACCTACGCGTACGAAGTCGCGGTCATCATTCAAGACGGCCTGCGACGGATGCTCGCCGAGCAGGAAGACGTCTACTACTACATCACGTTGATGAACGAAAACTACCACCATCCCGCGATGCCCGCCGATGCGCGCGAGGGAATTCTTCGCGGCATGTACCTCCTTCGAGACGCGGGCGCCGATACGAAGGACCCGCGCGTCCAGCTTTTCGGATCCGGCGCCATTCTTCGCGAGGTTGAGGCCGGGGCCGACTTGCTTGCAAACGAATGGAACGTCACCGCCGACGTTTGGAGCGTGACCAGCTTCAACGAGCTGCAACGTGACGGCGTCGCCGCGCATCGCTGGAACATGCTCAACCCGCAGCAGCCGCCGCGGCGTTCGCACGTCGAAGCACGCCTGGACGGCCGTCGCGGTCCCGGCGTCGCCGCGACGGATTACATTCGAACGTTTGCCGAGCAGATTCGTCCGTTCGTCGGCCGCCGTTACGTTGCCTTAGGAACCGACGGCTTTGGACGCAGCGATTTCCGCCGCAAGTTGCGCGAATTCTTCGAGGTCGACCGCAATTTTGTCGCGATCGCCGCGCTGAAAGCGTTGGCCGACGAAGGAACGATCCCGGCGTCGACGGTTGCGAAGGCCGTGAAGAAGTACGGGATCGACCCCAATAAGCCTAATCCGATCACGGTGTAGAATAGCGAGATGAGCCAGACGATCGAGATACGCGTTCCCGACATTGGCGACTTTAAAGACGTGCCGGTGATCGAAGTCTTGGTAAAAACGGGAGATCGCGTTAAGAAAAACGACTCGCTGATCACGCTCGAGAGCGAAAAGGCTTCCATGGAAGTGCCGGCCGAGACCGAGGGCGTCGTACAAGACGTCAAGGTCAAGGTCGGCGATAAGGTGTCGCAAGGCTCGCCGATCCTGGTATTGAGCTCCGCTGCGGCCGCGGCGCAAGAGCCGGCTGCACCGTCGCCTGCGCCATCCGCAAATGTGCCGGCCGCGCCCGTATCCTCACCTCCATCGCCCGCGCCCTCTTCTGCGCCTCAACCAGAGCCGGCCGCGCCGGCCGCCGGCGACGGCATGGTGCATGCGGGTCCGTCGGTTCGGCGATTTGCGCGCGAGCTGGGCGTCGATTTGCACAAGCTGCGCGGCAGCGGACCGAATGGCCGGATCACTCGCGAGGACGTGCAGAGCTTTGTGAAAGGTGCGCTGCAAAGCGGCGGCGGCGTGCCGGCGTCCGCAGCGATACCGCCATGGCCGAAGCTGGATTTCGCGCAATACGGTCAGGTCGAACGGCAGCCGCTCTCGCGCATCAAGAAACTCTCCGGGCCGAATCTGCATCGCAACTGGATATCGGTTCCGCACATAACGAACTACGACGAGGCAGACGTTACTTCGATCGAAGCGTTGCGCGGCGAAGTCAATGCCGAGCAGTCCAAGTCCGGCGGACCGAAGCTCACCATGCTCGCGTTCTTGATCAGAGCATCGGTAGCGGCATTGCAGCGGTTTCCGGAATTTAACGCGTCGCTCGACGGCGATGAACTGATTATCAAACGTTACTACAACATCGGCTTCGCCGCCGACACGCCCGGCGGTTTGGTGGTTCCGGTAATCAAAGGCGCGGACGCCAAGGGTTTGATCGAGATCGCGCGCGAGGCCCAAGAGCTTGCGGGAAAGGCGCGCGAAGGTAAGCTGACGCTTGCGCAGATGCAGGGCGGCAGCTTCACGATCTCCTCGCTGGGAGGGATTGGCGGAACCGCCTTCACCCAAATCGTGAACGCGCCTGAGGTCGCGATCCTCGGAGCGACTCGAGCCGCGATCAAGCCGGTCTGGAACGGCAAGGAATTCGCGCCGCGCCTAATGCTGCCGATCAGCGTCAGTTACGATCACCGCGTGGTCGATGGCGCCGGTGCCGCGCGATTCCTCGTCTATGTCGCCGAATTGCTGGCCGATTTCCGGCGCGTCATGCTGTAGAAGTCTACAGCTCAACTTCTGCGAACGTGCCGTCGGAGTAGAGCTCGTAGCGCTTTCCCTCGATTTGGGCCGCGAGAGGAAAGTAGCCCTCCGGCAGATCGCGAGGTCCCGCCCAGCGCCACGTCCCAAAATCGAGCTCGAACGAGAGCTCCTCTCCGCCCACTGAGATGGTTGCGCTCATGGTTATCCTTCGCCCTCGTAGTAGTCGAGGATCGGCTCGGAACGAACCAAAGTATCGGTCTCCTCAACCAGCAGCTTCTTCGAATCGGGATAGAAGCACACGTCGTGCGGGTTGGTATTCGCGATCATGATGATGGTGGCGGGCGCGTGGCTGCGGTTCACGAGCTTGTGGGCGCCGAATTCACGGGTCGGAAAAGCGACGAAGTCGCCGGAACGCAGCTGCGTCGAGCCGCGCGGACTTTCGATTGCCGGCGTGCCGTCCCAAACGATGAAGAGCTCCTCCTCGGCGGTATGCCAGTGCGTCGGACAGAACGCGGCACCGGGATCGAGCCGAGCGACTCGATAGCCGAGTTTCTCGGCACCCAGCCGGAAACCGACCTCGGCATCGCCGGCGCGATAGTTGGCGGGCCCAATCCGCGCCCGGAATTGAAGCCGATCGATATTGACGACGTTGGCATCGGCGCCGAGACGCGCTTCTAGGCAAGCGTTGAGCGCTTCATAGGCGCGCCCGAAAATCGGCATGCCGTCGCCGACCAGCAGATGGCGCGGCGCAACCGCGCGCAGCCTGCAAAGCGAATTCGCTGCAAGCATTGGGTCTCGGAGCTTGTCGTCGGGCAGCAGCCGCAGCGAGCCGGCCGGATCTCCCCACAGCGCATCGCCGACGATCACCGTTTGCCTGTCTGGGAAGTAGAGCGCAAACTCCCCCGCCGTTTTTAATCCGTCGAGCGCGATCGCCCGGGCGCCGGCGATGACCTCGCCGTCGGCAACGATGCGATCGGCGCGAACCGACATCTCGGCGGCATCCGGTGCGCTCGCTACGACGCGCGCCCCGAAGCGTGAAGCCACCGCCGCCGCGTCGCGTTCGTGATCGCGATTCGTAATGACGATCCAGGCGGCGCCGCCCGCCGCAGCGATCTTCTGCGCTTGAGCATCCTCGAGCGGCAGCGGATCGACGAGCATATTCTCGCCATCGCCCTCGACGAAATAGGAATTGAAATAGAGGCCGCGATCGGGTCGCCACCGCGACCACATCGCTATTCCGGGAATCAACGTCTGCTGCACGGTTGTCAGGATGACAAGAGCTGGCGCAGGACGTACTGCAAGATGCCGCCGTGGCGATAGTACTCGGCTTCGTTCGGAGTATCGATCCGGACGCGCGCATCGAACTCGATCGAGCGGCGGCTGCGCGGGTCGGTGGCTTTAATGCGTACGCGCATGCGCGGCGTTACGCCGGCCGCCAGACCGATAATATCGTACAGCTCTTCGCCCTCGAGACCGTACGTCGAGCGATCGGCACCCTCGAGGTATTCCAGCGGCAAGACGCCCATGCCGATCAAATTGCTGCGGTGAATGCGTTCGAACGACTCGGCGACGACCGCCTTGACACCCAGCAAATACGGGCCCTTCGCCGCCCAATCGCGCGACGAGCCGGAGCCATACTCCTTGCCCGCCAGCACGACCAGCGGCGTGCCGTCGGCCCCGTACTTCGTCGCCGCGTCGAAGATCGACAGCTGTTCGCCCGTGGGGAGGTAGCGCGTGAAGCCGCCTTCGACGCCGGGTACGAGCGCATTGCGCAGGCGCACGTTTGCAAACGTCCCGCGCACCATCACCTCGTGGTTGCCGCGCCGCGCACCATAGGAGTTGAAGTCGCGCGGCTCGATGCCGCGCTCCATCAGATACCGGCCGGCCGGGCTCTGCCTGGCGATGCTACCGGCCGGCGATATATGGTCGGTGGTAACCGAGTCGCCCAGAACCGCCAACGCGCGCGCCGCGCGAACGTCTTGCAGCGGCAGCGGCCGTGCGGGCATCGCCTCGAAGTACGGCGGTCTCTTGACGTACTCCGATTTCGGATCCCAGGAGTACCGTTCGCTCGCGCTGACATCGAGCGCGCTCCAGTTTTCGTCGCCCTTGAACACGTCGGCGTATTCGCGCTCGAACATTTCTTCGTTGATGCAATCCGCGATCGTTTTGGCGATCGCATCGTTGCTCGGCCAAATCTCGCGCAAGAAAACCGGCTTGCCGTCGCGCCCGGTGCCCAGCGGTTCGCTCGTCAGATCCACGTCGATACGGCCCGAAAGCGCGTACGCGACGACGAGCGGGGGCGACGCAAGATAGTTTGCGCGAACCTGGGGATGGATCCGCCCTTCGAAGTTTCGATTCCCGGATAACACCGCGGCGACGATCAGATCGCCGTCGGCCACCGTTTCGGCGATGTCGGTCGGCAGCGGCCCGGAGTTCCCAATGCACGTCGTGCAGCCGTAGCCGACCAAATTGAATCCCAGCCGGTCGAGATACTCTTGCAGACCCGCCTTGCGTAAATAATCCGTGACGACTTTCGATCCGGGCGCGAGCGACGTCTTTACCCATGATTTCGTTTCGAGTCCTCGCTCGACGGCATTACGCGCGAGCAGACCTGCGCCGACCAAGACCGACGGATTCGAGGTGTTCGTGCAGCTGGTGATCGCGGCAATTACGACCGCTCCGTCGTCCACGTCGTCCATCGTTTGCGCGACGGCCGTGGTTCCGCCCCCGCCTTCGTCTTCAAAGCGCGAGACCGCGCCGTTGGCTCGCTCGCGCGCCGCGATCCATTCGTGCAGAGCGCTGGCGAACGAGTCCTTGACGGCGTGGAGCGGAACGCGGTCTTGTGGGCGGCGCGGACCGGCCAAGCTTGGCTCGACGCCGGCAAGATCGAGGACGAGCGAATCGTTAAACTCAGGGTCGGGCGTCGCATCGGTGCGAAACAGGCCTTGCGCCTGCGCGTACGCCTCGACCAGCGCGATCTGTTCGCCCGAGCGCCCGGTAAAACGAAGGTACTCGAGAGTGCGCGCGTCGATCGGAAAGATTGCGACCGTCGAGCCGAACTCGGGTGACATGTTGCTGATCGTCGTGCGATCGACGACGGGCAATGCGGTAAGGCCGTCGCCGTAGAACTCCACGAACTTTCCAACCACGCCTTTGCGGCGCAGCATCTCGGCGACGGTGAGCACGAGATCGGTCGCCGTCACGCCTTCGCGCAGCGCTCCCGTCAGCCGGAATCCGACGACCTCGGGAATTAGCATCGTTACCGGCTGACCGAGCATCGCCGCCTCGGCCTCGATGCCGCCGACACCCCACGCCAGCACGCCGAGGCCGTTGACCATGGTCGTGTGCGAATCGGTGCCGACCGCCGTATCGGGATGCGCGAAATCCCCGTCACCGAAGACGACGCGTGCCAGATACTCGATGTTGACTTGATGAACGATTCCGGTCCCCGGCGGAACGACGCGCAGCCCGCGCAACGCCGACTGTCCCCATTTGAGGAACGCATATCGCTCGCGGTTGCGCTCGAACTCTAAGTCGGTATTTTTTGCAAGCGCATCGTTCGAGCCGAAATAGTCGGCCTGCACGGAATGATCGATGACCAGCTCGACCGGCTGAAGCGGATTGATCGCCTTCGGATCGCCGCCCATTTCCGCCATCGCGTCGCGCATCGCGGCCAAATCGACGACGCAGGGAACGCCCGTGAAATCTTGCAACAGCACGCGCGCCGGGGTGAAGGCGATCTCGCGCTCGTGCCGTCCGTGGCGGCCCCAGCGCGCCAGCGCTTCGATATCGTCGCGTTTGACGACGGTCTCGTCTTCGAAACGCAGGAGGTTCTCGAGCAATACCTTGATCGAAAAGGGCAGGCGCGCGAGTTTCGCTACGCCGGCTTGCTCGAGCGCGCCCAGCCGAAAATAGCGATAGGTTCGATCGCCCGCGCGTAACGTGTCGAGTGCGCCGAAGCTATTCGGATGCGCTGTCATGGGAGAGCCGTACTTTGGGGTCGCCCAGCGCGTAGCCTTCGACGCGCAGGGCGGCGTCGCCCGAGAGCAGACGCCACAGAGGCTCGGCAACGAGCGCCAGCCTCCACGGCTGCAGATCCAGCGCGCGATCGAAGCTTGCGCGATCCTGCGGAATCTCGCGCGCGAGCCGCTCGAGCACCGGTCGCGACACCAGCAGGCTCGCGGGCAATGCGGCGTCGCGCGCGATCTGCGCTATTGCGGCGCTCAAAAGCGAGACAAGCGCATCGCGCGCGGGTCCCGTCGCCCGGCTCGGCCTCTCCGGAAGGTCGGCTTCGTCAAGGGCTTGTCCGAGCGCAACGGCTTGGAGGATCGCCGGTCCCAGCTGGCGTTTCATTCCGCCGTCGAGCCGGCGCAGTTGTGCGAGCTCTTCGAGTTGCGCCGGCTTGAGCAGCGCCAGCCCGCCGACGACGTCGTCGGGAATCACGTAGCGTAAGGGCAGGTCGCGCTCGCGCGCCACCCGATCACGCAGCTTTACCAGCTCGTTGAGGATCCCCAGCTCGCGGCGGCTCATGCGCGTTGCGCCGGGAATGCGTAAATACGCTCGCCGCTCGTCGCTTCGGTAACGCTCGATGTCGCCCAACTCGGCGCATTCCTCGTACAGCCATTCGTAGCGACCGCGCTCTTCGAGACGCGAGCGCAGCGCGTCGTAGAGCGCAAGGAGATGCGCAACGTCGCCCACGAGATACTCGATCTGGCGCTCGGAGAACGGCCGCGCCGACCAATCGCTGACGGTCTGCGACTTCGCCAGCCGCACGTCGCAAACGCTGCGTACCAAATCGGCTAGCGAGACCTGCATGCCGTAACCGAGAAACGCCGCCGCGATCTGCGTGTCGAACACACGCGGCGGCACGACGTCGAAGCGGTTCGCGAAGATTTTTAAATCCGCCGAAAGCGCGTGACCGACGACGGTCGTGTGCGTGAGCGCAAGCGCCAGCGGCCGCAGATTCGCAAGCGCCAACGCGTCGACGATCGCGGCGCCGTCGTCGAAGGCCAGCTGCACGACCATCAGCCGCGGCGAGTACGTACGCTCGGCGTGAAATTCGGTGTCGAGACCTATCCGATCGGCTTGCGCGACGCGCGCGCACAGGCGCTCGAATTCATCTTCGTCGGCAACGATCCACGGCTGGGTCACGGAGTGGGAGAAACCGTTTCGAAACGGCGGAAGTGAAAGTGCGGGCAACGATGCGTCTCGCAGTAGTGACGCGCGTAGTGGCGCGCGCGCCATTCGTAGCCGTGCAAAGCGACGGTGACGCGGTCGCCGAAGACGGTCAGCAACGCGCAGATCGGAAGCGCGATGGCGCACATCGTCCAAACGTGAACCCAGACCGGAACGCGAAAGGCCGCCGCTGACGCCGTTGCCACGGTTCCGCCGAAACCGGGAATGATTCGAACGGCGAGCAAGAAGGGTGGCGACCCTACCGGGAAGCGTCTAACCCACGGCGGCAGGCGGCGCAGGTAATCCTCCAGGTTCAAAAGCCGCGAGGCGTGCAGGTTGATCCAATACCCGAGCAGCGCCGCGCCGACGAGCCCAAAGGCGTCGACGGCCGTACCCTTGACCGGTCCAAAAATCGCGCCGTTCATGATTGCCAGAGCATCGGTCACCGAAAACGGCGCGGAGGCGACCAACGCGAAAATCGCGACCGCCAGGGGGTAGGCGAACGGGCCGATGGTTCTAATTTCGTGCGCCACGCGCGGCTGGTGGCGGATGACCCAGAAAGCCAGAAAGAACGAGCCGGCGAGCAGCGCCAACGCGGCACCCCTGCGAAGGAGGCGATTAAGATTCAAGCGGCGGTCATAAGGGGGATCATCACGTTGCTGTGCGGTGTTGGGCTCTATGCCTCGCTTTTCATGCTGCGCAAGAGCCGGCAAGCCGAGCGAGGCGAAGTGCCCGGCCCCAGCGTCGTGAAGACGCCGCGAGCACGGCTTTTCGGCGTTCCTAACGCCTTGCTGGGGGCGATGTATTACCCGGCGCTCGCAATAGCGGTCTGGTGGGTGCGCGGGCTCGTGGAGGCGGCCGTTCTGCTTGCCGCCGTTCTGTTCGCTGCCGCAACCTCGGCGGTGCTGGCTTACTCGCTGCTCTTCGTCACGCGCCGCAACTGCCCGTACTGTTGGGCCTCGCACGGCGTGAACTGGATCCTGCTGTTGTTTTGCTGCCGGTTATTTCTGCCCGACGTCTTGAGTAAGGGCGACCGATTCTGGTAGAATCACGCTCTCGGGGCCAGGACGGCACATTCTGTCGCCGAACCGCCGTGAGAGAGGGCCGGACGTGTAGCGGTAGTTCTGCATTCCGGTGAACGGCAGATTCATATGGGGGTTGCGCGAGTGCGCAGCCCCTCTGCTCATTCCACCTCGTCGATCATGGCGCGGTAGGCCGGGTCCCGCGTGGGCGCCGAGGCGAACCAGGCGTGGAGCATCTCTTCGGCAACCGGTATCGAGGTCGCGCGCAAGCTGATGCAGAGCACGTTGGCGTCGTTCCATTCCCGAGCACCGCCGGCCGTCGCGGCGTCCGCGCAAAGCGCCGCGCGGGCGCCCGCTACTTTATTGGCCGCAATGCTGACGCCGGTGCCGGTCCAGCAACAAAGCACGCCGTATTGCGCGTCGCCGCGCGCCACGCTCGAGGCGACCGCGCGGCCCACCGAAGGCCAGGCGTCCTCCTCGCCGGGCGCGAGTGCCCCGAAACGGACGACAGCGTGCCCGTGCGTCCGCAACCAGCGATCGATTGCCTCAGGAAGCTCGCCGGCCATGTCGCTGCCTAGTGCCACGTTCATTGCGTAAAGGTGTTCGCCGCACTGCGCCGGCAAACTAGGCGCTCTGTGGCAGGGGTCCGTTTGGCCGCGACCGTGATTCTCGCACGCCGTCCGTTCGAGGTGTATTTGACCCGCCGAAGCGGGCGCAGCGTCTTCGCGCCCGATGCTTTCGTCTTCCCCGGCGGCACGATCGAAGCGCAAGACGCATCGGTGCAGGCCCGCGCGCGGACGCTCGCCTTGGATGACGAACGGCTGGAGCGCGAGTTTCGCGCCGAAACTCACGCGCGCTTGCCGTCCGAAGAACCCCCAATCGATCGCGACGCGGCTGCGGCACTACTCGTCGCAGCGCTGCGCGAGCTGTTCGAAGAGGCCGGCGTGCTGCTGGCACGCGGTGCGGACGGCCGTCCGATCGACGCCGGCGCGACGGACTGGGGCACCGTCGCCGACGAACGCCTTGCGGTTAGGCAAGGAAAACTGGCTTTTGCCGCGTTTTTGCACGCGCACGATTGGTACGCCGATTCCGGCGCACTCGCGCTCTTTTCACATTGGATCACGCCGCCCAGCGAACCGCGCCGCTACAATACACATTTTTTCTTCGCCTCGGCTCCGGCCGGTCAGGTTCCGTTGGCTGACGCGATCGAAACGCACGACGGCGTCTGGATTGCTCCAGCAACGGCGCTGGCGCGCTATAATGCCGGCGAGCTTCACCTCGTCTATCCGACAATAAAGCATCTCGCCCGCTTGGCGTCGTTTGATTCGGTCGACGCGGCGTTCGCCTATGCGCGCGAAAAGCGCGTCCTGACCATTGTCCCAAATGAAATCGCCGGCGGTTTCGAGATACCGCCGGCGATTGAGGGCGCGTGGTAGCGACAATCCTGGCACCCAACGCGTCGGCGATGACCTTGGCAGGCACGAACTCGTATCTGCTCGACTGCGGCGACGGTCAGGCGCTGGTCATAGACCCGGGACCGGCCATTGACAGCCACGCGCAGGCCATCGCCGGCGCGGCCCGCGCTCGTGGGCTGACAATCCGCGCGCTCGCGCTGACCCATGGCCATCCAGATCACGCGTCGGGCGCGGCCGCGTTCGCGGCGACAGCGGGTGCGCTCGTGTATGCGCATCCCCTAAGCCGAGTTCCGCACGATGCGGACCTTCCGCTCGAAGGCGAGCTTCGCGTCGGTCGAATCGCCCTTCGCACGATAGATGCGCCCGGGCATGCTCCCGATCACGCGATCTTCTATCTGCGTGAAGAAGGGGCGCTCTTCACCGGCGACGTGATTCTCGGCGAAGGCACGTCGGTCGTCGCGCCCCCCGGCGGAGCAATGCGTCCGTACCAGCAGACTCTCGAACGGTTAGCCCGCGAGTTCGCCGGCGCGCGCACGATCTACGGCGGGCATGGACCGCCGGTTAGCGATCCCGCCGCCAAAGTTGCCGAATACATCGCCCACCGCAAAATGCGAGAAGCACAGATCCTCGAGGCATTGAGCGAGGCCCCGGCGACGATCCCCGACTTAGTGCGCCGGATCTATTCGCCGCAACGCCAAGTGCTCTGGCCGGCGATGGCTCGTCAAATCCTCGCACACCTCAACGCGCTCGAAGGGGAAGGCCGCGTGGCCGGACGTACCCTGCAGCGCGACTTCACCGCCGAAGAGGCTGCCATCCTCAACCCGCGCATCGAGCAGCTTCTCGGCGCTGAGGACGCCGCCGTCGTCATAGCCGAGCTTGGCACCGAGCTGCGTTTAGAATCCTTGCGGGAGTACCGGCCGGCGCAGGGCGCCGCCTGACTCCGTCTAAGTTCCGAGCATGCGCCGGGCGCTGTTTATCGCGAGCGTCGTCGTGCTCGCATCCTGCACCCAGTCGGGCGGTCCCGTACTTCCGCCGTCTCAGGTCGGGACGCCGAATATTCCGTGCTACGTCGTCAAGCAGGATCCAACGACGGTGAAAGCCACGATCACCTTTTACGGCTGGCCGGATAACTCACCGCCCGGAAATAAGATCCAACATCCGATCATACACAAACACGCCGGCGGCGACGGTACCTACTGCAATCCGACGACCTTTGCAACGGAACGCAAAAACAACAAGGATATCCCGTACGGGATCAAGATCTACGTTCCGTTTCTCAAGCAGTACTTTATCCGGGAAGACCTTTGCGCGCCCTCCGGACCGAAAAGCGGCAGCGGCAGCAACGGATGCTACGGCCTCTGGTTCGACCTCTGGATCGGCGGAACGAAAACTTCAAACAAGCACGCCGTCATTGCTTGTGAGCAAAAGCTGACGCCAAACGGCAAAGCCTCGGTCATCCTTTGGCCGGACAACGGCCTGCCGGTCGAGCATCCCGGCCCGATCTACCGCAACAGTCCGCCGCCCGACGGCACCTGCTACGGCAAGGCAAGCGCGATCTTACCGAACTGATCCGCCGCCGCTAAGCGCGCCGCCGCTTTCACGACTTCATCCAGCGCGAAAACCCTATCCACGACCGGACACAAACCATCCGCGAAGAGCTTGAGCATGGCGGCGAAGTCCTGCGGGCTGCCCATGGATGTGCCCAATATCGAAACGTGCTTCCAGAAAAGCGGAAACATTTTGATCGTCGCGTCGCCGGCCGTGCCGCCGTAGACGACGATCCTGCCGCCCGGCCGCACGGCGTCGAGCGCTTTGCGCAGCGTTTCGCCGCCCGACGAGTCCACGACGAGATCGATCGGGCCGGCGTTGCGCAGCTGCTTCGGCCAGTCCGGCATCGCCGCATAGTTGATCGTAACGTCGGCGCCAAGCGCTTTGGCGCGTTCCAGCTTCTCGTCACTACTCGACGTAACGATCGTCCGCGCGCCGGCATGTTTGGCGAAGAGCAGCACGAAGGTCGCAACGCCGCCTCCCACGCCCGGAATCAAAATGGTTTCGTCGCGCTGCAGCGCGCCGCGCGTAAACGTCGCTCTGTAAGCCGTCAACCCCGCGAGTGGAATCGAGGCGGCCTCTTCGATCGAGAGCTGCGCCGGCTTGGGATAGACGTTGTCGAGCGGCACCTTCACGTACTGCGCGAACGTGCCGTCGCGCGGCATCCCCAAGATCGTCGACCGCTCCGGATTCCAAACTCGCGGGTCATCGCCCCACCCAATCATCGGATCGATGACGACTTCCTGGCCGACGTTGAACCCCGCGATGGCTGCGGGCAGCTGCGCAATCTCGCCTGCGCCGTCGGATCCAAGCGTGACCGGAAGCCGGATGTTCGGATAGAGTCCTTGGGTGATGAAGATATCGCGATGATTGAAGGCTGCGGCACGAATGCGAACCAGCACCTCGTCCTCGCCGGGATCGGGAACGGCGATCTCTTCTATGCGAAGTTTTTCGGGACCGCCGAGCTCGGCCAGCCGAGCGGCTTTCATCGCCGCGTCAACCGTGTATGGTCACGATGAACTTAACCGACGCCGGTAGCACGTAGAGCCCGTTGGTGGGATAGTTGGCGAGGTACTGCGTGCCGCTGGGGCCGGAATAGAGGCCGCGGTACGGAACGCCGGCGTCATACATCGTGAACGGGCCGGAGACGGCGTTGAACAAGTTCGTTCCGGCGACCGTAACGTCAATGAGGCCGAAGTTCTTCCCGACCGCCGCATCGACCATCGTGTAGGGCGGCTGATTGAGCGTGTTATTATGGCCCGCAAAGGTCAGAGCGGTCGAGGCGTGCCAGCCGTATTGCGCCCAGGTTAATACCGCCGAGCCTTGTTGCTGCGGCACGCCCAGGAACTGCTCGTTGTCAACCAGCGTGCCTCCCGAAGTCGGGTTCGAAACCCAAGGTCCCAGCGCATACGGATAGGCGACGTTGAGTCCATAGGAGAGCGTCGCGGTGAGATGCATCCGTGGAAAGAGCTGCTTGTAGCGGGCTTCGGCGCCTTCGTAGACGGCGTTGCCGATGTTGATCGGAATCTCGTAGGCGAAGCCGAGCGGCGTGCCGCAGAAGCTTACCGCGCCGCCTCCCGGGTAATAGTTCTCAATCGTATCGCGCAAATTCGAGCGATACACCGAGAAATCGAGATTCGACGTGCTCGAGAAGAGATGCGAAAAGCCAAGCTCGTATTCGGTTGCGTGCTCGGGCCTTTCGTTGGGGTTTCCGTTGTAAACGACGCAGTTGGAGTCGATCGGGCCTTCGCCCGGATTTGGCTGCAGCTTGCCGTTCACGACAATCGGCGGAAAGAAGTAGCGCTCGAAGAGCAGCGGCGCGCGAAAACCGGTACCAACA
>DASRXM010000002.1:0-28949 GCA_035654155.1 Candidatus Babeliales bacterium | reverse complement strand
ACGCTGGTGCCGCCGTTCGACGATCCGCGCATCGTTGCGGGCGCCGCCACCGCGGCGCTCGAGCTGTTGGAAGACGCCGAAGCGCTCGATGCGATCGTCGTGCCGGTGGGCGGCGGAGGACTGATGGCAGGGACGGCAATCGCCGCCCACGCCATCAACCCTGCAATCGCGATTTATGGCGTCGAGCCGCAAGCCGGCGACGATTTCGCGCAATCGCTGGCGCGGGGAGAGCGCGTCACGATTGGGGTGCCGCAAACCATCGCCGACGGCTTGCAAACGACCGCGCCGGGCGCGCTCACCTTCGCAATCGCCCGCGAGCACGTCGCCGCCGTGGTAACCGTCGACGACGACGAGCTCCGCAACGCGGTGCGGTTTGCCTTCGAACGAATGAAGCTGGTCGTCGAGCCAAGCGGAGGCGCCGCGCTCGCCGCGTTGCTCGCGAAGCGTGTCGCAGGCATTGCGGGCAAGCGCGTTGGTGCGATCCTTACCGGCGGCAACATCGACGCCGCGCGCTATTCGCGCTTACTTCGCGACGATGTTTCCGCAGGCGACGTATTTGCCTAAGTTATCCGCGCTTTCGTGGACGTTGATCGCGTAGGTTCCACCAAGCAGTTTATCGATCGTTAGATCCTTGACGACGGTGGTAGATTTTCCGTTCGTGGCGCTGGTGAGCGGATAGGCCACGCCCGTGAGTTTCGCGCAAGTTCCGTCGTGAATGTGGGCCGGCTGGGCCGTCGTAGCGGGGGCGCCTTTGATGTCGAGCACGACGGTTACGTCGCTGCCGGTTTGCGTGAGGGTCGCGGTTCCGCTTTCACCCGAGCCGTTCTGCTCGCTCAGAGTAACCGTGAGCGTCGACGTCGCCGCCGCGGCGGACGATGATTGAATAGCGCAAAGTAAGACGAAGGATGCGAGCAACAGGCTAGACGTTTTCATCTCGAGCTCCTTTCCAGACGGGTTGTTTTAGGGTCGCTGTACATTCGAGGCCTCGAGCGCTTGGACCGCTTCGACCGCTTGCGCGGTAGGGGGCGCATCGGCGCCGTCGACCGTGTCGAGCAAGGCGGCGGCTTCTCCGTTGATCGTCGCGAAAGGCGCCATAGCCTTTGCGCCACCCGAAGCCCTCGCCGATTGCCCCTGGACGTAGCTGCGGTTCATCAATGCGGCAATTTGGTGCGCAAGCAGGTATTGGCGCTCGAGTTGCTGCTGCGAGATCGCGACGCGCGGATCCATTACGACCTCAAGCAGAGCCGTTTGCGTCACCCCGTCCGCGTCGAGCCGAACCGTATAGCGGCCCGGCACGACCAGCACACCCTCGGGAACGCGCGGCGTATCGTGCGCAACGGCCGAGATCGGCAGGTCTTGTTCGGACGTGCGCGGATCGGTTTCGCGCAAGTTCCAAACGAAGCGATGCATCCCCGCGCCGGTCGCCGGCCGCACGAACGGACGTTCCCAGTAGGTAGGCTTGTCGAGATGCGGGATCGGCGGCGGTGCGGGATCGTCGCTCGAATAGCGGCGCACTAACGTACCGCTGCTATCATAGATGGCGATGACGACGCGCTGCGCGGGCTTGGCGAGCGCGTAGTCGACGACTGCACCGTCGGGCGGATTTTCGCCGGCCGGTTCTTCAGGCGGTAGCGGCGTGTCGGTGTTCGTGCTGCGCCGAACGCGGTAGGCCGTCGCAGGGCTAAAGAGGTGGACGGTGTCGCCCTTCGACAGGCTCAGGGTGACACCGCGCGCCAGCTCGCGCAACGGCTCGACGTCGTCGAGAATCCAGAAGCCGCGCCCGTGCGTCGCCACGATCGCGTCGCCTTGATGAACGATCAGATCGCGCACCGAGGTGTGCGGGAGATTGAGCTGCAGCGACTGCCAGCGCGATCCCGCGTCGAATGAAACGTAGACGCCGTTTTCCGTGGCGGCGTAGAGCAGCCGCGGCTCGATGGGATCTTGGCGAACTGCGTTGACCGGCTGATCCGGTAAACCGTCGACGCGCAGCTGCCAGGTCGCTCCGCCGTCGCGTGTGACGTAAACGTACGGCCGCAAGTCGTCGAGCCGAAAGCGTGTGACGGCGACGAACGCCGTGTTGTCGTCGAACCGCGAGGCATCGATTTGTGCCACCTTGCTCCAGGGCGTCAGCGCCGGCGGCGTGATATTTTTCCACTGCTTGCCGCCGTCACGCGTGATCCAAACGAGTCCGTCGTCGGTTCCCGCCCAGATCGTTCCGGCATGAACGTATGACGGCGCAAGCGCGTAGACGACGCCGCGATGCGCGCCGTTTTGCGGATCGTCGTTCTCGAAGCTTCCCAAAACTGCCGGCACGCTGGGATGCGAGCGCGTAAGATCGGGGCTGATGGCGCGCCAGCTTTGACCTCCGTTCTCCGTTTGAAAGACGAGATTCGAACCAAAATACAGCCGGCGCTTGTCGAAATGGTCGAAGACGATCGGCTCGGTGCGTATCATGCGGTATTTCTTCGACGGCAGCGCGATTGGCGAAACCTCTTGCGTTTGATCGGTCCGGTCGTCGTGCTTTTGCAGCTTGCCCCCGAACGTAACGCCCGGATGCAGCGGATCGGGAACGACGTAGCCGTACTCTTGCGCGCCCACGGTATGCCAATCGCGCTCGGTGATTTCGCCCCAACTACCGCGGCTGATCACGCAGGCCGATCCGCTCTCCTGCTGGCCGCCGCAGACCCGATACGGAAATCGATTGTCGGCGTTGACGTGATACATCTGCGCGGTAGGCTGGTTGTACCACGAGCTCCAGGTTGTGCCGTGGTCGACCGAAATCGTCGCTCCCTGATCGCTCGCCAGCGCGATGATGTTTGAATTGAGCGGGTTGATCCAAACCGTATGGTAATCGTCGCCGCCCGGCGCGCCTTTGATCGCAGTCATCGTGCGCCCGCCGTCGGTCGAGCGATAGGTTGACGTGTTGGTGAGATAAACCGTTTGCGGATCGCGCGGATCGACCGCCAGCGAGATGAGATCGTCGCCGCGTTGGGCGATTTCGTCGGCATCGTTGACCCGCGTGAAATGCGCTCCGGCGTCGTCGCTGCGGTAGAGCGCGCCCGAGTCTTGCCCCTTCGCGCCGACGTCGGCGTAGGCGTAGACGACGCTGGAGTTGCTCGGTGCTACCGCGACTTCGGCACGGCCGATTCGCGACGGAAATCCGTTGCTCAGCTTCGTCCAGGTCGTTCCGCCGTCGCTCGACTTGAAGATGCCGCTGCCGGGAATTTCAAACGAGCCGCCGATCTCCCAGGGCGCTTGGCGCGCCGCCCAAAGCGTCGCGTAAACGATGTTGGGATCGTGCGGATCGAGCACGACGTCGAAGCCGCCCACGTTGTCGTTTTCAAAGAGCACGCGCTGAAACGTCGCGCCGCCGTCGAGCGACCGGTAGATGCCGCGCTCGTCGTTGGCGCCGTACGGATGGCCGAGGACGGCGACGAACAGCCGGTTCGGGTTGGCCGGATCGACCGCCATCGAGGCGATTTGCTGGCCGTCGCGCAGGCCGAGATGCGTCCAAGTCGCGCCGCCGTCGGTAGATTTATAGACGCCGTTTCCGATCGCGAGATCGGGGCGTTGCAAGCCTTCACCGCTGCCGGCATAGACGATCTGCGGATTGCTCGGCGCCACCGCGATTGCGCCGATCGAGCCGGTCGATTCGCCGTCGAAGATCGGCACCCAGGTGCGTCCGGCGTCTTGGGTCTTCCAAATCCCGCCGTTGACCGCCGCGATGTAGAACACGTTGGGTTCGTTTGCGATGCCGTCGAGTGCGACGGTGCGGCCACCGCGCAGCGGGCCCACGAAGCGCCAACGCATTGCTTGATAGAGCGACGGCGAAATCGTCTGAGCTCGCGCGCCGAGGGCCGTAAACGGCAGGGCAAATGTAACGCAGAGAAGTGAGAGCGTAAACCGAGAGCGCATGAGCGCCTGCTTACGACGCGTTTTGCGTTGTGTCATCCTGAGCGGAGGGCCGCCGCGCTAATCTACGCGGCGTCGAAAGCGATTGAAGCGGCCCGCAGTCGAAGGACGACGGACGACCTCAGCTTGCCGAGATGTCGACTGCGTGGTATAGTAAATGGACATAAAATATGACCAGAAAAAGACGCCCAACCGCGAACCGACCGTCGCGCGTTTCGCTGCTCATGCAGCAGCCCCGAGAGATCGGCGCGGCTGAATTTAAGGCGCACTGTCTAGAGCTGATGAGTGAAGTCGAGCGCTTGGGAATCGAAATTACGATTACTAAGCATCGCAAGCCCGTTGCGCGGCTGGTTCCCGTGCAATCGAAGGGTACGAGTTTTTGCGGCAGTCTCAAGGGCATGATCATCTATGAAGGCGATATCGTAAGCCCGATCGACGTCGAGTGGACGGCGGATGAATCCAATCTTGCTTGATACACACGCTGCCGTGTGGGCCGCGGATGATTTGCTCAAACCGAGTGTGGTCCGGGTCGTCGATGCCGCTGCAAGGCGCGGCGAGCTGCTGCTCTCGCCGATCAGCGCCTGGGAGATCGGAATGCTGTCGCGACGCGGGCGACTTTCGCTTGCCTTGACGGTTGACGAGTACGTCCGCCTTCTCTTTAGCCGGCCCGGCGTCGTCTTAGCGGCAATAACGCCATCACTTGCTCTGGCCGCCGCGATGCTCCCCGAAAAGCCGATTAGCGACCCAGCGGACCGTTTAATGATTGCAACGGCGGCCGCCTATGGGGCGCACCTCGTCACGCACGACAAGAAGGTCCGCGAATACGCCAAGACGACAAGGCACCTCCGTTGCATCGAGTGCTGACGCTCTAAAGCCGCTTTCCGTTGCGGCCTCTGCGTCCGCGGCGCTTCGGCTGGAACGGTGCGCCGATTTTCCAGGTTGTGCTGCGGGGCAGCGACGTATCGACGTCATCGCACCCGATCGGCGTGAAGTCGCGGCAATCGTTGGGCCGGGCCGGGTAGATTCCGCAGTAATAGCGTCCGCTACGGGAGCCCATGAGGAAGATGCATTGGTCGGCGATGTCGTCGCTCACCTTGCGAAGCCACCCGACGTGGTATCCGTCGGCCGAGGGCCGCTCGACCACGTAGCGGCGCATCGTCTCGGCGTAGCTCATGCCGAGATGATCGGCGATGCGCTGCACGTCGGCTTTGCTGACGAACGGCTCGTAACCGCTGCAGCATTCGGCGCAGCCGGGCGGACAGGCAACGTTCTCGGGCATTATTTTTAGGCGCGCGCGCGCGAGCTCGACGACGCGCGCGACCGCGCGCACGAATTCCGGATCGTCGTTGTACTTGTGCACCCACTCGCGACGAGTGATTTCGGTCGTGTTGTAATAGCGCGACGTCTTTTCGTCGAACTCGATCGTGACGTGCTCTTCGTCGATCTCGATTCGATTGACGTGTTCGAGCGGACGGGCGTCGAGCAGCTCGGGATGCGTCGGCTGGCCGGTCCGGCGCGAATAGTTTCGCAAGTTGATAAGGTCGATCGTCTCCATAACGGGACTTCGATTCCCGCGGCTTGCGGGTACCGCCTCCGGGGAAAGCAAAAGATAGCGACCATGCGTACGGCGATCGGAGTTGATCTCGGCGGTTCCCACGTAACCGCGGCAGTCGTCGGGGAAGATGGCACGATCCGCAGCCAGCACGAGCAGGACCTCGAAGACCTGCGTTTCGAGTCGGTTATCGCGGCCCTGGACACCACCATCGGGATGGCGCTGCACGATGCTGCCGACGCCGTCGCAATCGGGATCGGCTCGCCGGGCAACATCGACGCCGCGTCGGGCGCCGTGCTCTACAGCCCAAACTTCGGCTGGGAGAACGCGCCGCTGGGCGAGGCGCTGCGCAAGCGTTTCCAGGTGCCGGTCTTCGTGGCCAACGACGCGCGTTGCGCGACCCTCGGCGAGCATACCTTCGGAGCCGGGAAGCAAACCAAGGACTTCGTTCTGCTGACGCTGGGAACGGGCATTGGTGGCGGGATCGTCGCTCGCGGCGCCCTGCTGCTTGGCAATCGCTGGGGCGCGGGCGAGATTGGCCACCACCAGATCCGGCCGCGGGACGGCTTCGTTTGCGCGTGCGGAAAGATCGGCTGCTTCGAAGCGCAGGCGTCGGGAACCGGGCTGATTCGCCACGCGTTCGCGGTGGCGCCGTCCTTCCCGCGCAGTCCGCTGCTTGACGTTGCGCGCGACAAACTCAGCTCGAAGAAGATTCGACGCGCCGCACAAGCCGGGGATCAGCACGCCGTTGCGGCCTGGAAGAACTTCATCGGCGATCTGGCGATCGGCCTCGCCAACGTTATAGCGTTTACGAACCCCGAGATGATCGCGCTGGGAGGCGGCGTGTCGAGCGCGGCCGACTTTATGCTCGATGCGGTCGTGCCGATTGTCGACGAGCTGACGACGATGGTGCCGAAAGGAACGACGCAAATCGTCGTCGCGACGCTCGGCAACGACGCCGGCCAGGTCGGCGCGGCTACGATGGCGCTGCGCGGCGGTCTGGCGGCCGCGTTACCCGTTGCGGTATAACGCGTTCGTAGTCGCGGCGCTCGCGACGCTGGCTGCGCTGCCGGCGCTGCCGCAGAGCGGTGATCCGATCCACAAGATTCGCCACGTCGTGATCATCATGCAAGAGAACCGCTCGTTCGACTCCTACTTCGGAACGTTTCCCGGCGCCGACGGCATCCCGATGCGCGACGGAGCTCCCGCCGTATGCGCGCCCGACCCTCGAGCCGGAACCTGCGTCGCGCCGTTCCACGACCCAAACGATCGCAACGGCGGAGGCCCACATAATGCGAAAGCGGCCGTGGCCGCCATCGACGGCGGAAGGATGGACGGCTTCGTTGCGATTGCGCAGCGTCGCTCGCGCAGAAACTGCGCCGATCCCAACGCTCCCAACTGCGGCGGAAATACCGACGTCATGGGCTACCACGACGAGCGCGAGATTCCGAACTATTGGAAATACGCCCGCGATTTCGTGCTTCAGGATCGTCTCTTTGAGCCCAATGCATCTTGGAGCTTACCGCAGCACCTGTTCATGGTTTCGGAATGGTCGGCGTGGTGCGAGCGAATCGGCGACCCGACGAGCTGCGTCAACGAGCTGCAGACGCCTGATTATCCGCCCGATTTCCGGGCCCGCGATCAAGGTTATCGGCCCTCCGGCCCAGGCCGCCCCGACTACGCGTGGACCGACCTCACGTATCTGCTGCACGCGCATCACGTCAGTTGGGCGTACTACGTGATGGCCGGCGACGCGCCCGATTGCGCGAACAACGAAGAGGCGTGCGGTCCAACGCCGCAGCGCGCAAAGACTCCGGGGATATGGAATCCGCTGCCATACTTCGACACCGTCAAGCGCGACGGCGAGCTGAGCAACGTTCAAGATTTGCGCAACTTTTACGTTGCCGCGCGCAACGGTACGTTGCCCAACGTGGTGTGGATCTGCCCGGCCGGCCCGTACAGCGAGCATCCGCCCGCGCTGGTGAGTGAAGGCCAAGCCTACGTCACGGGCCTGATCGACGCGATCATGCGGGGTCCCGACTGGAACAGCACCGCAATCTTCCTCAGCTGGGACGACTGGGGCGGCTTCTACGACCACGTCGCGCCGCCGCGGGTGGACGTCAACGGCTACGGACTGCGCGTGCCGGGGATCGTGATCAGTCCTTACGCGCGTCGCGGCTTCATCGACCATCAAACGCTCAGTCACGACGCGTACGTGAAGTTCATCGAAGACGATTTTCTTGGCGGCGCGCGCGTCGATCCAAAAACCGACGGCCGCCCCGACCAGCGTCCGACGGTTCGTGAGAACGCGGCGATTCTCGGCGACCTGCGCTCGGACTTCGACTTTGGGCAAACGCCGCGGCCGCCCGAAATACTTCCGGGCGGCATCATCTGGAACGGCGCCGCGCCATAGGCGAAAGGAATCAAGAGCCGGGCGCGACCGCTGCGCCAACCGGATGCTGAAGACCTTTAGTGATGGTAACGGTCGAAGTGTCCCCCGAAAGGTCGACGATTGTGGCAAAGCCGGAAGCGGAGCCGCTGCCGGCACTAGGTACGGCCAAAAACTGGCTGTTGATCGTCAAGAGGAACGGGGTTTCGAACGTGCCTTGAACGCTGTGCGAATACGTCCATCCGGCAGAATCGGAATATACGGCTATTTTGTTCGCGCAGGGATCCGCGACGTAGAGATTTCCTTCAGCGTCGAAGGCTATACCCGACGCTTGTTCGTTATTCGTAAGCGGTACCACGAGCCAGAGCGTCGGCATTACGTCTTCGGCTACCGTATAGGCTCCGCTGGTAGAACAGATCCCCGACGGCGGGATGTTCGAAAGCGTGCTTGCTGACGCAAAGAACGTCCCGCTGTTTCCCAGCGGATTGACGGCGATACCCTCGTTCGATTGCCCCGGAGCTCCGATTCCGGCGATGCCATTCGTCGGGTTACCGTTTCCAATGCTGTATTCAAGAACTTGGCCTAGATCCGCAACGTAGAGCGTACTGCCCGCGATGGTGACGCCGATCGGATGATAAAGATCTTGCGAATAGGTTTGGACGAGCGAGGCGCCACCGGGCGAAAACTCGAGAACGTTCCCGCCGCTGCCGTTGGCTACGTAGACGTCACCGGACGAATCCACTGCCACGCCGGCAACGTCGACCAGACCCTGCGTGACCGTCCGTATGGGAGACGGATCCTGTGTATCCGCGCGATAGACGAGAAGCTCCGGAGAGCCGGCCTGCGTCCAATTCGAAACGTACACGTAGCCGCCGGCCGAATTCCGATGGGCCCGCGACTTTGCGGAAGGCTTCGGCACTCCTGCGTTCGTGTTCGAATGTGACAGCGCGGGTACCGGGGGAACGAGCGACGATTGCGCCATGCCGCCGCTGCAACCGTCGAGCACTGCGACCAGGGCGCAGAGGGCAGACGCGTGCAAGGTGATTTGCGAGATCGGTTTCATGAGACTGCTCCTTCACAGCACGCAATGGCGCGTGCGTTTGTCATGCTGCAATAGTCTCAAGATGCGCGTATCGGCGTAACCGACACTCGGACAGCTAACTCGGACAAATGCTTGGACGAAAAACTCGAAACGTGCTCGTGCGAATCCGCATTTGGACACACCGAAGCCTCGCGTTTTTTGCGCGAGGTTCGCTGCGGATCAGTGCGGGTTGATGTCAGCGATCGCTGAGGTCAGATAAGCGCGCTAGCCTGTCATTACGGTGGCGGGATGCACGCATGCGGATCGTGCCGGCAGACGGTGCTTGTCATTTTCGATGGCCCGTAGGCTGCGTCTGCGTCGTCGCCAACCGTAACGCCCCAGGGTCCACTCACGCCTTCCAGTGCCGCGCCTTTCTGTTGCGCTGCGGTCGAATGATTGCTGAGGCCTGGAATCGCAGCGGCGCCTTGCGGGACCACTGGCGTCGCAGCGCCCTGCGAACAGGCCGCCAGCGTAACGATCGCCGCGGCCGAGACGAAGGCTCCACGCCCTATGCGAAATCGCTCCATTTGCTCTGTACCTCCTAAAGCTGGTCTTTTTGGTAAAGCGATTATGCCGTTGCGGGACTGCCGCTAGAACCGACATTCGGACAGCTAGCTCGGACAGTTGGCGAGGGGAGCCTAAAGGCGGCACGAAGTCGTGAGGACCGTGGAAGACGAGCGACGGCTGCCCGGCTCGTCGGATTTCGGAGTGCTCCTGCGGCGCCATCGGCTCGCCGCCGGACTGTCGCAGGAGGCTCTGGCCGAACGTGCCCAGATGAGCTCGGACAGCATCAGTTCGCTGGAGCGCGGCCATCGCCGCACGCCCAGCGCGAAACGCTCGCGCTTCTAGCCGGAGCGCTCGAGCTCGACGAGGAGCAGCGCCGGGAGTTCGAGATGGCAGCAACCCGTCCGCGTGCGGTGCGCCGCGGCACGAGCGCGTCGGTAACGGTGGGGCCGTGGCCGGGTGCCGCGGCTTCGGTGCTGCCGATGGCGCTGACGCGGTTCGTTGGTCGCACGGCCGAGCTCGATGAGATCGTAGCGTTGGTAAGCGAGCACCGCCTGGTGACGCTGACCGACTCAGGCGGCGTCGGCAAGACGCAGACCACGACGTACCCACGGGCGGCGCGCGTCCTGGGTTTCGCGGAGGCACGCCTCGATTCGACGGGAGCCGCAGAACGATTGGCAGAGGAGACGGCGCTTCAGCGTGATCGGTTGTACGAGCGGGTCGTTACCGCGCTCCGTGAGTTACTGGACGCTGATGCCGTCGTGAAGCTGATGGCCGAGGGTGCCGCGATGACCGAAGACCAAGCGGTTCGCAGAAACGCGCGGTGCGGAGGGGTTTTCACGATGTGGCTGGCTCGTGCGCGGAGTATAGCTTGCCCTTAGAGCGGCCGGCCGTATAGCGTCAAGGACCGCGAAGAGAGCTGGGGAAACTATTTGGGCCACTTCCTGCGTTCAGCGAGTGGATTCCATATTTGACAAAGGAGCATCACGTGAGAATCGCGCGCTTCGTCCCGCTTTCAAACATCGGGTTTTACTTCGCATTGAGCGCTTCGATTGCCGCAGCAGCTCTCGCGGGCTGCGGTGGCGGACCGCAGTCGAGCATCCCGGCCTCGAACGGCGCGCTGCCGTCATGGCAAGCGGCGCACTCGGCGCGGCCGGCGTGCCCGGACTTACCTGCGGGCGCGCCGCACTGCCTAGCGCTTATTCAATCGGGGAGCGGCATCAATCCGCTCGTCGAGGGATGGGGGCCGTCAAATTTTCAGGCGCGATACAAACTGCCGTCGAGTTCCAAAGGTTCCGGGCAGATCGTTGCGCTCGTCGACGCGTACGACAATCCGAACGTCGCGTCGGACCTCGCCGAATATCGCTCCACGTTCGGGCTCGGGACGGCGACGTTTTATAAATACAATCAAGAAGGCCAGCAGGGGAACTATCCGGCTGGAAGCACCGGCTGGGGCGTGGAGATCGATCTGGATGCGCAGATGGTTTCGGGCACGTGTCCGCTGTGCACGATTTATCTAATCGAAGCGAACAGCGACGACAGCACCGATCTTCAGGCGGCCGAAGTGGAAGCCGTGAAGCTCGGCGCGCATATCGTCAGCAACAGCTGGATCTGTTATGGCTCCGTAAGCTGCGTTAACCAAAACGACTTCGACCATGCCGGCGTGCTCTATCTGGCAGCTAACGGCGACGAAGGATTAAATAAGGAGGGCGCCCCCTCGGCGCTGGCGAGCGTTGCAGCGATCGGCGGTACACTGCTTACCGAGAGCGGCTCCCAATATTCGGAATCGGTCTGGCCGGATTCGGGCGGCGGCTGCGCAACCGGCATCAAGAAGCCGAAGTGGCAGCACGACAGCTTCTGCAGCGGGCGCGCCGTCGGCGATGGTTCGGCAGTAGCGTGGGGCGCTGCCGAGTATGACAGCTATGGCTACGGCGGATGGTTTACTGTCGGCGGCACCAGTGTAGCCACGCCCCTCGTGGCCGGCATGTTCGCACTGGCGGGTAATGCAACCAAACAAGACGGCGGCAAAACGTTCTGGGAGACCGCGCATCAAACGGATCTCTACGACGTCTGCGGCAGCTCGTGTCTGTACAAGACCTACTCGTACGGCGGTGGTTGGGGTTCGCCCGACGGGTTAGGAGCGCTCTAGACCGCGGCTGCGGTTTGCAGAACCCGCGCCGACGAGTCGTCTTGCGCGGGTAGCTTCCCGCTCTCGGCGATCGAGCGGATCAGCGCGGCAATCCGCCGCGAGCTGCGGCGCGGTGCCACGATCTCTTGACTGTGGCGTATCGCCGCTAACCGTTCGGGCGTGCGGATGAGCGCACGCACCGCCGAGACTACGCTTGCGGCGCCTCGCAACGCGATTACGCCCAAGCCGTTGTGGCGAACGAAATCGACGTTACCGCGCTCTTGGCCGGGGACGTAATCGTAGACAACGACCGGGAGCTGCGCCGCATTGGCTTCGGCCAGCGTTCCGGGTCCCGCCTTGGTGACCAGCAGATCCACGGCGCGAAAATATTCGGGAATCTTGTCGGTAAAGCCGAGCACGTGCATCGGCGTCGGCAGCGTCGCGGCAAGCTCGCGCAGTTTCTGCTCGAGCGCCTCGTTGCGTCCGCACACCACGACCAGCTCGATCGGCAAGCGCGCTCGGGCGAGCGCCAGCGCCGTCGAGAGCAGCTTGCCGCCGCCCTCGCCGCCGGCCATCAGCATGACGACCGGAACGTCGGGGTCCAGGTCGAGCTGCGCGCGCAGTTCGGCCTTGCTGCCGGTCACGTCGTCGAACTTCGGATGGATCGGGTGTCCCAGCAGGCGCAGCCGCGACGGCCGCACGCCGCGTGAGAGCGCGCGGGTGTAAACTTCGCGCGCGGGCACGACGACGGCATCGGCGTCGGGGACCAGCCACGACTCGTGCACTTTGCCCAAATCGGTGATCACGGTTACGACCGGCACGTGCTGCACGTGCGCGTCGTCGCGAGCGCGCAAGGCAGCGTGATTGAGCAGCGGATGAACCGAGACGATCACGTCCGGTTGATAGCCGATGAAGAGGTCGCGCAGGCGTTCGCGGTAGAGGGGTTCGCAGAAACGTACCAACGCGCGATAGCGGCGCCGTCCGTTGGTGGCGTGGTACAGCGCGCCGTAGATCGGCGGGGCGTACCGCAATGCCATGCTATAGCCAAGCCCCAGCTGGGTTAGCGGAAATGCGCAATGGGCTGCGACGTCTTCGATTCGGGTTTCGAACGCGTGGGGCGAGCTCGACTCGGCCAGGGCTGCGGCGATGGCGTTGGCGGCGCTGCGGTGGCCTCCACCGGTATCCGAGATAAGCAGCAGCGCCCGTTTGGTCATCGGTTCTACCGATTAGGCTCTGGCAGGCGCCCTCCTGGCGGCGCGGCGCAGGGCGTTGCGCGCCCGGCGGCTGGTCGGAGCAAGCCAGGCCAGCAGCGCTCGCGCGGGCGCATCGTAGAAGCGGAAGATGTCGCCGAACTCGATTTCGGGATTTCGGTGGTGTTCGTCGTGGTCTTCGGGGAGTACGACTGCCAGCGGGCGCAGGAGCGCGCGCACCCAATTCGGCGTTTCCCACCCGAGTTGGCTTGTGTGGCGCCACCAGACGTGGAGCTGACCCAAGGCGAGCCCGGCAACGGCGCCCGGCCATGAGCATCGCGATACCAGCGCCGCGACGATCAGGTACGGTACGGCTCCCAGGAAGCCGTCCAAGAGAACTGCGAGGTTGGTGGAGATGACGGCATGATCGAAGTACGAACGGCGGCGATCGTGGTGCGTCCGCAGGTGGAGCGTGAACCAGAGATGCTGTGGCACGTGATAGAAAAACGTTGATGCGAAGTCACCGGCGACCAGCGTAACGATAAGAGCCGTAATGAAGAGCATGCGTGCCCTCCTCCTAAGCGGATTGCGGAATCATAGAACCGCGTTGACGCTAGCGGTCGTGACGTTGAGCTGCTGCACTCTACCTACCATATACCACACAACGCCTCATTCGAGCACAACCGTGCCAAGCACAGCCGTGCACCTCATTCGCGCTCTTAACATCGCGTTAAGCTGGCCGTCCCCCGCCGGGGTGGACGCGCTCAAAGGTGCGGTGCTGCTTCGCGACGGCGGACCGGTTTCACAGCCCGAACTGGCAATCGCGCGCGCAATACTGCGCACCAATCCGCGACTGAGCGCTGCCGCCGCATTGCTCTTTGCGGGTGCCACCGCGGACGCGGCGCGCGATCGCGCGCTTCCGTCGGAGTTTCTCGCTGCAACGCTCTTGCAAGAGTCCGCTTACGACCCAGAGGCGCTCTCGTCCGCAGGCGCGATCGGCATCGCGCAGTTCATGCCGGAGACTGCGGCCGACGTGGGGGTAGATCCGTACGATCCGTTTGCATCGATCGCCGCGGCCGCCGCGCTGTTGGGCAGGTACGTCGCCGCGTACGACGATCGGTATGCCGATGCGTATGCCGCGGCACTGGCAGCCTATAACGCGGGGCCGCTGGCGGTCGAAAAGTATCAGGGCGTGCCGCCGTATCCGGAGACGCGCGAGTACATCGCATTGATCTACGACCGCTGGGCCCGCGTCGTTTCCTACGAGCCCGCGCTCAGGATGAGCTTCGCGCGGAGTCGAAGGGCGGTGAGGTGAGGCGTGCTTTAAGGCAGCTCTTCGCGCGTCAGCCGCTGGGGTGGACCGCGTCGGAGGATTCGGGGCCAAAGCTGCGGCGAGTCTTGGGCTGGCCCGCGCTCACGGGAATCGGGCTGGGAACGATGCTCGGCGGCATTTTCCCGACCATCGGGGCGGGCGCTCATGCGGCCGGTCCGGCCGTGATCGTCGCCTACGTGCTGTCCGGCCTAGTGAGCCTCTGCGTGGCGCTGTGCTACGCCGAGTTTGCATCGATGGTGCCGGTTGCGGGCAGCGCGTATACCTACGCGTACGCGACGCTCGGCGAGCTGGTCGCATGGATCATCGGCTGGGATCTCATCCTCGAGTATGGGCTGTCGTTGGCTCCGACGGCATCTTCCCTCTCCGATTACTTTCAGCACATGCTGGCCAACGTCGGCATCGTCTTTCCCGCCTGGGCGCAAACGGCGAATCTTCACGCCGCCCATCCGCAGATCGATCTTTTCGCATCGCTCGTGACCCTGGCCATCACGCTGCTCGTCGCGGTCGGAATTCGCGAATCCGCCGGGGTCAACGGCGCGCTCGTCGTGCTGCAGATCGTTTCCATGCTGGTATTCATCGTGGTGGTCGCGCACGCCGTACGCCCGGCGAATCTGCAGCCGTTCACGCCGTTCGGCTATCACGGCGTACTCGCCAGCACCGCGTTGGTGTTCTTTGCATACATCGGCTTCGATACGGTAACGGTTGCATCGGAAGAAGCCAAACGGCCCGAGCGCGACGTTCCGGTCGGCATCATCCTCGCACTCGTGCTGGGCGGCATGCTCTACGTCGGTTTGACGCTTTGCACCGTCGGCGTGCTTCGCTTCGACCGCCTCTCCGATGGTGCTGCGATGCTCGACGCGCTCGGCTCGGTCAGCAAAAGCCACGCCTTGTACTGGATCGTCGCGTTCGGCGGCCTTGCCGGAAACACGACCGTCATGCTGACCTCGCTGCTGGGGCAGGTCCGCATCTTTTACGTCATGGCGCGCGACCGGATGCTGCCGCCGGGCGTCGCGCGCATCCACCAGGTCTTTCGTACGCCGGCCCGCATGACCGTCATCACCGGGACGATCGTCGCGGTTTTTGCGGCCGTCTTGCCGCTCACCGAATTGTTGACGCTGGTTAACATTGGCACGTTAGCGGCCTTTGCGATCGTCTGCGCGGGCGTTTTGGTTTTACGCGTAGTGAACCCGTCGGCACAGCGCCCATTTCGTGCGCCGCTGCTGCCGTTGTTCTCGCTGGCGGGCGCGGCGTCGTGCCTCTACCTCGTGACGGGCTTGCAGGTCGCGACGTGGATCCGGTACGCAATCTGGTTTGCGGTCGGAATCGTCGTCTACGCGCTCTACGGTTTCCGCAACTCCCGGCTGCGCGTTATAAAAGGGGTTTGACCGGGCACTAGGGGATGATGAACCCCAACGTGATGCTTCCCACTGCTATTTCAGACCGTTTCGAGCTTATCGGCGTGCCGCGATCGCGCAGCGTGGCGTCGTTCGCGCAAGACGTCGAGCAGGGACTCTGCTCGCGGCCCAAGAGCTTGCCGTCGAAATACTTTTACGACGAGATCGGTTCGGCGCTCTTCGACGCGATTACGCGCTTGCCGGAATACTACTTGACGCAAGCCGAGACCGAAATTCTCTCCGAGTGGGGCTGGCAGATCGTGCGGCTGCTCGACGCGCCGGTCGATTTCCTCGAACTAGGCAGCGGCAGCGCGGTCAAGACTCAGCTGCTCATCGGTGAAGCGCTGCGCGTGCAAGGCGAGCTTTGCTACAGTCCGATCGACATCTCGACCGAAGCGTTGCAAACATCGTCGCTCGCGCTGGTCGAGCGCTATGGGGGTTTGCGAATACGTGCCTACGCCGGCGACTACTTCGACGTGCTCGAGTCGCACGCGTTACGCCACGACCGAAAGCTGTTGGGCATGCTGATGGGTTCGAACATCGGCAACTACGAGCCGCAAGAAGCCCGCGTGCTCTTGCAATTGCTCGGCCGGGCGCTGCTGCCCGGCGACGGACTGCTGTTGGGAGTCGACCTCAAGAAGGATCGAGAAGTGCTCGAACGCGCCTACAACGACCCTACGGGCGTCACGGCGGCGTTTAACCGCAACGTGCTCGCGCGCATCAACCGCGAACTCGCGGGCGACTTCGACCTGCGAAACTTCGAGCACGTCGTTCGCTACGACGACGCGCGCGGATCGGTCGACTCGTTCTTGGAAGCGCGCGAAGCCAACGTCGTTACGATTCGCGCCCTAAACTTGCAAACAGATGTTGCGGCCGGCGAGCGAATCCACACCGAGTCGTCGTATAAATTTACCGACGCCGAAATCGAGCAGCTCGGCCGGGCGGCCGGCTTTCGCCCGGCGTCGGTTTGGCACGACCGCGCGGGCCGGTTCAGCGTCCACCTTTTGGCGCGATAATAACCGGAAACGTCGTGAGAATCCGGCGGCGCCTCGGTCTTGCGGTCGCCGTCGCATTTTTCATCGGATGCGCCGGACGCGCCGGCGGACCCTCGAGTTTCGTGCCGCCGCAGCCGTCGTTGCAAGCGCCGTTTGCGCGTGAAGGCAACGTCAACGAGCTGCCGGAGCCGCCGATCGTTCACGCGGTTCACGGCGTCGCCAGATTCTCGCTGATCGCCAATCTCAATCCGGCGACCGGCCTGCCATCGTTTCAGTACCGGGGCATGCACGGGATCGCGCCGACAATCGACATCAATCCCGGCGAAGCTTTCGAAATCGATCTCACCGACGAGCTGCCCCCCTCGACCGGCATGGCTTCGCTCGTGAATCTGCACTTTCACGGTTTGACCGTTTCACCGCACAAACCGGGGGACGACGTGCTGACGATGGAGGCGAAGCCGGGCGAAACGCTTCATTACGTCGTGCACGTGCCGAAGAACCAAGAATCGGGACTCTACTGGTATCACACGCACATCCACGGTGAGGTGAGCTATCAGACCGGCGAAGGCGGAATGTCGGGCGCGATCGTCATCGAAGGGCTCACGCGCCACCTGCCCGAGCTGGCGAAGATGCGACAGCGTCTGATCATCGTGCGCGCGACCGGCATCGGCGTCAACGTGCGGCAGTCGGACGACTCCGACGACATGTCCGGCACGAGCGATGCGCCCGGCAACGACGCGATGCGGCCCGCGTTCACCAATACGCACCCCTGCACGTTTAAGGACGGACTGACTGTGACGCTCAACGGGGCCTACCGTCCCGACATTACGATTGCGCCCGGCGAAAAGCAGTTTTTCCGGGTTGTGAACGCGACCGGGCACAAGACACTTCGGCTTAACCTGGAAGGCGAAACGGTGGAAGTCGTGGCGATCGACGGCTTCGCGCTCGACTCGTATCCCGGCACCCCGCCGACCTTGACCGAAAGGTCGGTCATTATGCCGCCGGCCTCGCGCGCCGAGTTCGTCGTCACCGGGCCGGCGAGCGGTCGCGCTCGATTCCGTACGCTCTGTTATAACACCGGACCCGACGGCGACGCCGATCCTTACATCGTGTTAGCGCACGTCGTGGCGCCCAAACATGCCTCCACCGGCGGCGATTTCTCGAATCGGCCCCTCGCAGTGGGCTCGCCGCTGCCGCAGAACGTCTACACGACGGCGCTGCCGCCCCCGGCTGCCAAACGGCTGGTGATCCTCACCGAAAACTCCAAGCCGAAATTCTTCATCAACGGCAAGGCTTACTCGCCAAGCGCGCCGCCGATGTTCGTGGTGCGGACCGGCACGGTGGAAGAGTGGCGCGTGCTCAACGACACGTACGAAATTCACGACTTTCACATCCATCAGATCCACTTTTTGATCGAAAGCGTCAACGGCGTCAAACAGACGCCTCTGCACTGGGCGGATAGTTTCATCGTTCCGCATCGCTCGGCCGTCGGAAAGAACGGCGTCCCCGGCTCGGTCGTGCTGTTGATGGATTTCCGCGATCCGATCATCCGTGGCGAGTTCGTCTTTCACTGCCACATCGCCGACCACGAAGACGAGGGGATGATGGCCAAAATCGAAGCGATCTAATCCCTCACGGTGTCATCCTGAGCGGAGCGAACGCCACTCTGTCATCCTGAGCGGAGGGCCGCCGTGTCAATCTGCGCACCGCCGGCTGCGGTTGAAGCGGCCCGTAGTCGAAGGACGTTCCCCCGTTCGCTCTTCGTCCTTCGACTGCGCTCCCTGCGTTCGCTCCGCTCAGGATGACACAGCAGCGGCGCGCTCTGCTAGGCGTAAGAGCGCGTCGGCGGCGATTGCGAGCGCGCACGTCGCGATGCTTCCGGCGACGATCATCGCCGGCTGATGGAGCGTCAGGCCGTTAAAGATCAGCACTCCCAAACCGATCCCGCCGACGTATCCGCCGAGCGTTGCAATCGAGATCATTGCGATCGTCGCGATCCGCACGCCGCCGATCAGCACCGGAAGTGCTTGCGGCAGCTCGACGCGCAGCAGCACTTGCGCGGGCGACATGCCCGCGCCTCGGGCCGCATTCACCTGAGCGGCATCGACGCCGGTGATGCCGGCAGCCACATTGCGCGCCAGCATGAACTGGGCGTAAACCACCAGCGCGACGAAGACCGGCGCGAAACCGAGACCAAACGTCTGCACTAGCACGGCAAGCAGCGCCAAGCTGGGAATCGTATAGATCGCTCCGAGCGCTCCGAGCAGCCACGGGGCAATCCGCGGCCGCCGCGCTGCAACCAAGCCGAGCGGAACCGCAAACGCCAGCGCGACCGCGAGCGCCAGGCCGACGACCTCGAGATGCCCGGCGGCCAGCACCGCGACACGCAACGGATGCGCGATCAGATAGCTCACGTGGCGCGCAGCAACTCGCGGGTGCGCAGGTAGTAACGCCGGTAAACCTCGTCGCCGCCGTGGACCAGATCCCGAACGTAGGGCGTTGCCGGGCCCTCGAATAGCTCGAACGGCTCGCCGACTTGTTCGATGCGGCCGTCGCGCATTACGACGATCCGATCGGCCAATCGAAAGGCTTCGTCGACGTCGTGCGTGACGAAAAGCGTCGTTGTCTGCAGCTCGGAGACAATCCGGATCAACTCGCGTTGCAAGGCCGTCCGTACGACGACGTCGACCGCACCGAAGGGTTCGTCCATGAGCAACGCGCGGGGGCGCGCCGCGATCGCGCGCGCAACGCCGACGCGCTGGGCCTCGCCGCCCGATAGTTCGTTGGGCCGCCGCGCGCGGTATGTCGCGGGATCGAGACCAACGAGGCGAAGGAGTTCGTCGACGCGCTCGCCGACTGCGCCGGCGTTCCAGCGCAGCAGCGACGGTACGATGCCGACGTTTTGCGCGACGTTCATGTTGGCAAAGAGGCCGACGGCCTGAATGACGTAGCCGATGCTGCGGCGCAGCTCGACCGGATCCAGTTCCGCAAGGTCGGTGCCGTCAAGCGTCACCTTTCCGGCACTCAGCGGGACGAGCCGGTTGACGGTTCGTAACAGAGTGGACTTGCCGCAACCCGACGGCCCCAACAGCACGACCAGCTCGCCGCCGACTAGTTTTAGGGAAACGCCGTCGACCGCGTTACGGGCTGCGCCCGGATAGCGCACCGTCACGCGCTCAAATGCAATTGCGGCCGGATTCATTTGAGAAAAGCCGCTGCGACGTCGGCCGGGTCGGCCTGATCGTTCTCGACGGCGGCGTTCATCGATCGCGCGGCGCGATCGGTGAGGCGAGCCGATACCGCGTCGAGCAGGTGCGCGATCTGCGGCCGTGCCGTCAAGGTTGGGCGGCGTACGACCGGCGCGACGTTGTAGGCCGGCCAGAAATGACGGTCGTCGCGCATCAGCACCAGCGCGTCGCTGGCAATAGCGCCGTCGGTCGTGAAGGCGCTCGCCACGTCGGCCTTGCCCTCGAGGAGCGCGCGATACTTCAAAGCGATGTCGTACGTGCGAATCTCGCGAAAGCGAAATCCTCCGTAAACGCGCTGCAATCCCGGTAAGCCGTCGGGACGGGCGAGAAACTCTTGGATCGTGGCAAGACGCAGCAGCGGCGCTTGCCGGGCAAGATCGGAGAGCGTTGCGATCCGGTAGCGGTCGGCGAGCGCGCGCGTCGTCGCGAGCCCCTGCGAGTCGTTCATTGGTGCGGGCGCCAGCCAAACGATGCCGTAGCGCGATTCGAAGAGACGCGCAACCGTTGCATATGCCCGCTGCGGGTCTGCAATCGGAGCCAGGTGCAGTACGTCGATCAAAGCCGTGCCCGTATATTCGGGATAGCAATCGATGTCGCCGCGCTCCATTGCCGCCATCGCGATCTGCGTCGAGCCGAGATTGAACAGCCGCCCGACGCGCATGCCGGCCGCCTCGAGCGCTTGCGCGTAAATTTCCGCGATCACGAACGATTCAGTGAAATTCTTCGAGCCGATCCGAATGGCAGAGGGGTCGAACGCGCAGCGCGCGGTGAGCGGGATCGCCGCAATCAAACCGAGCGCGCGCCTGCGCTTCACTCCGCCACCAGCCTTGCGACGATACTCAACGCCAAGTCGGCGCCCAGCGCCAGCGCCGCAACCGCCGCAGCGCCCGTGAAAAGCAAGGCGGGATCGTCGGTCTGCAGACCGCGCACGATCTCGTCGCCGAGGCCGCCCGCGCCGATGAACGTTGCGAGCGTCGCGCTTGCAATCGTTTCGGTCGTTGCGGTGCGCAATCCGGTAAACGAGACCGGCAGCGCAAAAGGAACGACGACGCGCAAGAAGCGCTGCAGCGGCGTCATTCCCATGCCGGTTGCCGCGTCGAGCGCCGCGAGCGGCACTCCGCGAATCCCGAGGTCGACGCTGATCGTCAACGGCGGTATCGCCAGCAGCGCAAGCGCGACGACCGCCGGCGCGGCACCCACGCCGAGCCAGGGCAGCAGCAGCATCAACACCGCTAAACTTGGAAGCGTCCGCCCAACTCCGGCAAGCGCTAAGATGCCGCTGCGAAACGCGCGCGATTCGGCCGCGAGGATGCCTAACGGAAGACCGGCCGACAATGCCAGCGCCAGTGCCGACGCGGCGAGAGCGAGGTGCTCGGCGACGTGCTGCAGTAAATCGCCCATGCGAACATTTTTTGCCGCTTGGGAGGCGAAACCCGGCCCAAAGCGCCAAGCAGAGCGAAACGAATGATTACTGAGGCGAAAAGCCAGGCGACGGTTCCGGTCGCGACCCTCGACGATCCGTCGCTATATATCAGCCGCGAACTGTCGTGGGTGGAATTCAACGACCGGGTTCTCGAGGAGGCGCTCGACGCGCGAAATCCGCTCCTCGAGCGGCTAAAATTCGTCGCCATTTACGGGACGAACCTCGACGAGTTCTTCATGATTCGGGTGGCGGCGATCAAGCAGCAGATCGAAGCTCAGGTAGTGCGCCGTTCGGAGGACGGCCGTACGCCGACTGAACATCTGGCGGCAATCTCGCAGCGCCTGCACGCCTCGCTGCCGCAGCAGATGCGGTTGCTCAACGAAGAGCTGCTGCCGGCGCTCGAGCGCGAAGGAATCAAGCTGGTGCGCGTGGCCGAGCTCGACGACGAGACGCAGAACGCGCTCGAGCGCACCTTCGACGATAGCGTTTTCCCCGTGTTGACGCCGCTCGCCGTCGACAGCGGTCATCCATTTCCATACATTTCGAATCTTTCGCTCTCGCTTGCGGTCGAGCTCGAGGAGGCGACGCGCGACGGGATCGAGCTCCACTTCGCGCGCGTCAAGATTCCGCCGACGCTGTCGCGGTTCGTGCAGGTCGAAGGCGGAGAGCCGTCCGAGCGGCGTTTCGTTCTGCTCGAGGATCTGATCGCGCATCACCTCGACGTCCTCTTCCCCGGCATGCACGTGCGCGATTCGTATCTGTTTCGCGTGACGCGCGATGCCGATCTGGATTTGCAAGAGGACGAGGCCGACGATCTCCTGCGGGCGATCGAATCCGAGTTGCGCCGGCGCCGCTTCGGCGAGCCGGTGCGCCTGGAGATCGAGCGCGGCATGCCCGAGTACATGCGCGATTTTCTTTGCAGTTCGCTCGAGCTGGAATCGGTGGACGTCTATGAGGTCGACGGCTTGATCGCATTGAGCGACCTCTGGCAGATCGTGAACCTTCCCGATTACGAAGCCATGCGCGACAAACCGTTCCTGCCGGCGATACCCAAGCGCCTGATCGGCGTAACCGACATCTTCGCGCAGATTCGCGAGGGCGACATATTATTGCACCACCCGTACGAATCGTTCGATCCGGTGGTTCAGTTCCTAACCCAAGCTGCCGAGGATCCAAAGGTGCTCGCCATCAAGGCGACGCTGTATCGCACCTCGGGAAAGCACTCGCCGATCGTGCGCGCGCTGCTGACTGCCGCGGAAAACGAAAAGCAAGTCGCGGTCATCATCGAGCTCAAGGCTCGGTTCGACGAAGAGAACAACATCGAATGGGCAAAGCGGCTGGAGCGCGCCGGCGCCCACGTTGTCTACGGCTTCGCCAACCAGAAAGTGCACGCCAAAACGCTGTTGGTCGTACGTGAGGACGAGGATTGCTTGCGCCGGTACATGCACTTCGGAACGGGCAACTACAACGAGAAGACGGCGCTGCTGTATACCGACTTGAGTCTCTTCACGTGCCGGCCCGAGTTGGGCACCGACGACACGCAGCTGTTCAACGCGCTGACCGGCTTCTCAAAAGTGACCGATTACGAAGACCTATGGGTGGCGCCGGTTACTTTGCATCGCGAGCTGATCGCGCGGATCGACCGCGAGACCGATCATGCGCGCGCGGGCCGTCCGGCGGGAATTCGCGCGAAGATCAACGCGATAACCGAAGTCGAAGTCGTGCGGGCGCTCTACCGCGCCTCGCAGGCCGGAGTCCCGATCGACTTGCTCGTTCGCGGGATGTGCGTGCTTCGCCCCGGCGTTCCCGGGATCAGCGACAACATTCGAGTTCGCAGCATCGTGGGACGCTTTCTCGAGCATTCACGCATCTATCTGTTCGAGAACGGCGGCGACCGCGAGGTCCACATCGCCAGCGCCGATTGGATGGGACGAAATCTCGACCGGCGCGTCGAGCTGGCCGTGCCGGTCCTCGATCCGCTGATCGTCGAAACCCTCGCGTCCCACGTGCTCTCGATTCTGCTCTCCGACAACGTGAAGAGCCGCGAGTTGCTGGAGGACGGAACCTACCGGCGGCTCTTACCCGGTCCCGGCGAGATGCCGATCGACGCGCAGCGCGTTTTTCTCACGCAAGCGCAGGCGCACGGCTAAGCTCCAGCACGATCTTCCACTCGTGCGGCATCACCGGCTGCACCGAGAGGCGCTGCCCGCGGCGCAATAGGGCCATGCCGACCAGTCGCGGCTCGGCCCGCATTCGGGCCAGAGTGACCGGATGCTCCAGCGCGCGTTCGTATGCGACGTCGACCATGAACCATATCGGCTTGTCGTTCTTAGCGCGGCCGTCGAAGTATTCGCTTGCGCGCTCCAACTGAGTGAAATCCTGATAGGCGGTCTTCACGACCTTGCAAATGCCGACTGCGGCCGGAGCGGCGATGCTCGAATGATAGAAGAACGCCAGATCGTCCAGTCGCATCTCCATCATGTTGTTGCGGGCTTGAAAGTTTCGCACGCCGGTCCAGGGAGTCGTCTTGTCGGCGCGCAGCTGCTCGAAGGAGTAGGCTTCCGGTTCGCTCTTGAGCAGCCAGTAGCGCGGCATCAGGCGCGCGTCATTACTGCGCGGCGCTCACCGTTACGGCTTTGACCCGATCGTGGGAATGCACGATTTTCGTCGGCTTTCCGCCGGCCGGGTATTGCCAGAAAACGATCTCGCTCAGGGGCGTCGCGACGATGGTCGCTGCGTCGATCCAGGATTGCCCCGGATCGTTCTCCGGCCAATCGTCGAAGGTGGTTTTGCCGACGACCTTTCCGGTCGAACCTGAAATCGTTATGCGGTAGATTCGCTCGAAGATCTTCTCGCCGTTGTGCCTGGTGGCGTCGAACGATTGCAGCGCGAAATACTTGCCGTCCCATTGAACGTGTCCAACGCCGCCGAGAGTTTGCGCAAGTTCGATCGTCGCAAAGCTCGTCTTGCCCTTGAGCAGTTCGGCGGCGACGTTGCCGCCGCTGGTTGCGAGGAGGTTGCCGTCATCATCGTAGCCGGCTTGAGGATTTGCGCCCAACGCATTGCTCGTGTAAACCGTGGGTGCGCCGCTCGCTTTTGCATAAATCGCGACGCTCGGCGTGTAGTTGTGCGAGTTCTCCAGCGTTACGGCGAGATTTCCGGTGATCGGATCGCTCGAGCACGCGACCGGGGCCTGGTCTTTCGGGACGTCGAGCGACGCAATCGGCGCCCTCCCGCCGTGCGCGTATTCTTCGAGGTAGCCCGTTTCCGGCTGCGACGACTTCCCCGCCGCCGCCGCAACGAACACGTTTCCATCGGCGTCGGAGCACATGCCGTTCACATAGCCCTTGGTGACGAACCTCTCTTGGAACGTGCCGGTCGGAAACGCGTAGACTTCAATATTGTGCCGAACGCCGGCGTAGAGCAGATCGCCGGTAGCCGCGCGAGCCGCGCCAAGCGCGGGCGCTTGGGAAACAGTTGGAGCGAGCGCCTGCGACGAACTGCAGGCCGCAAGCACGTAGATACCCAGAGCCACGCACGCGATGCGCATCACGGCGCTGCTTCTTAGCGCCGAGGCGCGCGCCCTGGCCGCGACGCCGCCGATATGCTATCGTGAGGCGGCGATGCGCAAGCGAGTAATTCGAGCAAGCGAAGCTGGATGGGAGGGCATCGAGCCGGCCGGCTATGCACCCGACGCGCCCGGAACCGGGGTCGCCCGCCACACGCTGGTAGGCACGCGCAAGAGCGACCCGAGCGAGCCCGGCCCGAAGATGGAGCTGCGCTACTTCGAAGTGCAGCCCGGCGCGGCGTCGCGTCTCGAAAAGCACGAGCACGAGCACTATGTGATCGTGCGCCGCGGGATCGGCTACGCAGTCATCGGCGACACCGCGACCGAGATCGGGCCTGACGACGTGATCTACGTCGGTCCGCTCGAGCTGCACCAGTTCGTCAACCGCGGCGCCGAGCCGTTCGGCTTTTACTGCTTCGTGGATACCTGTCGCGATTTTTCGCAAGCACCTACATCCGAAGAGCTCGAGCGTCTCGAAGCCTCACCCGCCGGCGCAGTCGCCAAACCATTCGCCGTTCCTCCACCAGCAAAGCGATAGCAAAGCCCTCCGCAAGAGGGCGCGCAGATGTGTCATCCTGAGCGGAGGGCCGCTATGACAACGCGCGCATCGTTCACAGCGATTGAAGCGGCCCGTAGTCGAAGGACGCGCCGCTTCGTCCTTCGTCCTTCGACTACGCTCGCTGCGCTCGCTCCGCTCAGGATGACACCGTTGGGAGTCCCCGCTCAGGATGACACGCAACTATTCTCCCGTTGCAATCGGGCGCGAGGGGTCGGCGACCCACTCGCTCCACGAGCCGTTATAGAGACGCGAGCCTTCGAGGCCGGCGTGAACCATCGCCAGATGATTAACGGTGGCCGAAATGCCGGAGCCGCATTGATGGACCGTGTGCGCCGCGTCGAAACCGCCGGCGGCAAACTCTTTGCGCAGCGTTTTGGCTGACTTGAGCTTGCCGCTCGCGTCATAGTTTTCGTTCCAGCAACGATGGCGCGCGCCCGGAATGTGTCCGGCGACCCGATCCATCGGTTCGGTTTCGCCGGTGTAGCGTTTTTTCGCGCGCGCGTCGAGCAGCTGCATCTCCGGCGCGTCGAGATGGGCGCGAACGTAATCGGCGTCGACGAGCAATTCGGGATGGAGCCGCACCGTGAGCGATCCTTCGCGAGCCGGTTCCGAGGGCGCGGCCGTCACCGGATATCCGCGCGCCGTCCACGCGGCAAATCCACCGTCGAGCACGGCTGCTGCGTCGTGACCGATCCAGCGCGAGAGAAACCACAAGCGTGCGGCAAAAATATCGGCGCCCTCGTCATAGGCCACGATCTGCGTTGAGTGGCTCACGCCGACCGTGCCTAAGAAACGCGCCAACGCGCGGGGATCGGGCAAGGGGTGGCGGCCGTTCTTCCCGGTCTTCGTTCCCGCCAAGTCTTCTTCGAGGTCGGCGAAGAACGCGCCGGGCACGTGCGCTTCGTCGTAGAGACGGCGTCCCAGCGTAAGATCGGTCAGCGAATGGCGGCAATCGAAGACGACGACATCCGGATCGCCGAGCCGCTCGTAGAGATCTTCCGCCGAAACGATTGTCGTGAACGGCACTAGTGCAAATTAATGGTTTGCTTTTGTTCGGCGCTCCCGCCGAAGGCTTCGTGGAGGGTCACATCCAGCTCGCCGCTGTCGGCCATCGGGCCGAGAATGTCCGTATCGCCGTAGAACTTGCCTTTGATGAACACCTTCGGAAGGGTCGGCCAATCGGTCATTTCCGAGAGCGCGTCGCGCTTGGGCACGTTTTCCAAGACGTCGATCACCTCAAACGGGTAACCAAACCGGTTGAAGAACTCGATCGTTTCGAGCGTGAAGCCGCAACGCGGCGCGTCCTTGGTCCCTTTACCGTAAACGACGATCGTGTTGGCTGCAATCTCGCGTTCGATCTCATCTTTTAGATCCATCGGCTGCCTCAACTTTCCGCAACGATAGTTTTGAGCTCGACGGCGTGCACGCGGCCGTCCTTGAGCGCGGCTTTTAGCGCGCCATATACCAGCTGGTGCTGCTCGATCAGCGTTTTTCCCTGAAACGCTTTCGAGCGCACCGTCAGGTTGAAATGATCCATCGTCCCGGTGCGGTCGTGCACGCGCACCTCGGCGTCGGGAAGCTGCGCACGGATCAAGCTCGCCAGCGCGTCATCGGCGATCACGAGCGCAGACGCGGCGAGCCCGAGTTGAGCGCTTCGGCTAAGCCGCGTGCCTCGCCCAGCGCTTCGGGGATCCGCGTCGCGCCTCTCGCAAGCGCCGCGGTTACGCCGCTCGCCAGCACGATGCCGGTGACGCCCAGCAGAATCGCCGGAACGCCGGTGGCCCGTACCGGACCGATTTCTATGGTGAATGTTCGCTGGACGCGCGCAAGGCCTCGAAAGAAGGCGCGCAGCCGAGTCGCTCGCTCTCTCATCGGGGCGTTGCTACGGCGCGTCGCGTTTGAAGGCCTGGCACCGGCGAGTGAGCGAACCCAGGGCGGCTATGCTACCGGTCCTAGTTGCGGCCTGCTGTTTGGTTAGCGGGTCGGTGCGGGCGCCCAGCGGCGCACCGATCGCCCACGCACAGCTTACGATTCGCGGTCCGAAGTCGACTACGGCGACGACCGACGCCAAGGGAACCTTCTCAATCGTCATTCCGGCCGGACGATACGATCTGAGCGTCGTTGCGCGCGGGTATGGCGCGGTGACGGTCAACACCGGCGAGATCGGCGAGGGAGCGCACGTTGACGTGGTACTCGAACCGAGCGACACGCCCAAGCTGCGCACGATCGGCCACGTTACGGTCAACGGAGGCTTTACGCTCGATCGAAACGTCATTCCGGAAATGGACGTCTCGCGCACCCAAATGGACGCACTGGGATATACCCAGGTGGTTCAAGCCCTGGCGGAAGTGCCCTCGACGGTCATCCAGCATCCCGATTCGGGCTCCCCGACCGCGCCCGACGTCGTATCGCTGCGCGGCCCGGATCCTTCAGAAGCAATGATTACGCTGGACGGCCAGCAGCTCAACGACGGAAACACCGGCGACCTCGACCTCTCGCAGTTCGCGGTGCCGGCCTTCAGCAGCGTCAACGTGACCGAAGGTCTCGGACCGACCGATTTGGAGGGAAGCAACACCTTCGGCGGCGCCGTGAACTTCGTTTCGCTGCGCCCCACGCAAGACGAGCACTATGCGTTCTCCAGCTCGGTCGGTTCTTACGGCACGACCCAGAGTTGGGCCAATGCTACGGGCACCGTCGGCAAGCTCGGATACGCGCTGGCCGGCGACGATTTTCAGCAGGCCGGCCAAGTCAACCAATTCGACTTGGTCGTTCCCGCCAACAACTTGCCGATCTACTGCGGGCCGCAGACCAAGACGCAGATTCCCAACTGCCCGATCTATACGCATCTCGGCTCGACGATCGCGGCGATGCTCGGCCTGGTGAATCTCGACTACAATTTCTCGCAGCACTCCGACGTGGGTTTCCGCGTCTTCACGCTCGGCGACAACAACGACGAGTCGAGCGCCGTCAACGGAATCGCGGGCAATCCGACCTGCGTGTTTAGCGGCCCGGGAGCCCGTTGCGGGTTCTCGCCCCCAAGCTCCGACTCGCCCAACGAGGTCGACAACCCCGTTTACGGCGATCACATCGGCCTGGGAGATGCGATTTTCGCGCAGAGTATTCGCGCCTACGATCTCTATTCGCGCACGCCGCTGGGTTCGGGGATTCTCTCTTCGGACTTTTACGCCGACGACAACAACATCGATTTTTCGGGCGGCGCCGTTTCGCCGTACGACGTCTCCCACGTCGACACGCGCTACAACGAGGGACTCTCTTGGGGCCGAACTTTCGACGACAGCGAGTTCTCGTTCGGCGGCTACGCGCGTCAAGAATCGCTCGCCGGGCCGTACCTCGACGAAACCCTTTCGCAGAGCATCAATTCGTATTTCTTCCGCGGCGGGCAGCAGCTTGGCAACAACGTGCGCCTGTCCGGCGGACTCTATTATGCCGATTACTCGACCTTTGGCGACACGTTGAACTGGCGGCTCGGGCTGAGCGACGACCTTGGAACGTCGAGCGTCGTACGCTTCTCTGTTGGTACCGGTTTTCGCGCGCCGCTGCTCTTCGAGCGCTACTTCTTTCCGCCGATTGTCGTGAACGGCAAGCTGCAGCCAAATCCGGGCGAAGGCCCGATCGACTCCAACTGCGTCGTTTACAACGGAAACCCCAACGA
>DASRXM010000001.1:0-39018 GCA_035654155.1 Candidatus Babeliales bacterium | reverse complement strand
AAAAGGCTCGGGAGACCGTGGACGAAGGCGACGTCGGGGGAGCTTGGACGTGTCCGGTTGCGAATGGGTGGGAGCTGGCTTTGGTGGGACGCACTCGGTGAAGGCCTTGTGCTCGATGAATTGCTAGCAAGATCGCTCCGCTTGAATCCGGCGGCTCTACTCGCGCGACGCGGCCGCGGCCGGCGTGCATCACCGGCGAAGGCAGCGGCCGCGCGTCGAAATGGAATGAAAGGCGGGCGTCCTCGCGCCTTGGCTAATCAGAAACGCTAACTCGCCGACCAAGATGGTTGCGGTGCGAAGTTTCGGCGTGCGCGTCGTGGAGAGGTGGCAGAGCGGTTGAATGCGGCGGTCTTGAAAACCGCAGGACGCGATGAGCGTTCCGTGGGTTCAAATCCCACCCTCTCCTTTGGCATCGTGCGGGTAAGGCCACTGCAGAAGGAAGCGAGCATCAGCCTCCGGTAAGCGGCGTTTCACAGGGGGTGGCGTCTGTTGTGAGACGAGCCGTGCCGGCATTTGCCGCGGCGCTGGTCGTTTGTGCGGGAGGCTTTAGCGCTGCGGCGTGGTCTGACGCCGCAACCACGATCGTCGCGAACGACAATCGCGTGCCCGCCGGAGTGCTTTCGCACGGTGTCCTAAAGATCTCGCTCGATGCAACAGCCGGACTGTGGTCTCCGGACGGGCCGAGCGGCGTGGTGCTGCCGGTTGAAGCCTTCGCACAATCCGGCGATGCACCCCAAATACCGGGGCCGCTCGTGCGCGTTCCGCGCGGCACCGTGGTCGTCGCGACCGTGCGCAATTCAATTCCCGGCACGTTGCTGGCCGTGCACGGCCTCACCGATCGGCCCTCCGGCCAAGGTCGCCCGTTAGCGCTTCGTTACGGTCAGGCACGAACGGTCCGCTTTTTGGCCGCGGCTCCCGGCACGTATTACTACTGGGGAACGACGACGAACAACACCGTTCAAAGCCGCACCGGCCGCGACACGCTGCTTTCCGGTGCGATCGTGATCGACGATCCGCGTGCGCGATGGAGCGAGCGCAACGACCGTGTCTTTGTGATCGACGAGTGGGACGGCGCGCTCACCAAGCATGGGGGCGTTGACTTCGATTTCGAGATCAACGCGATCAACGGCCGCGAGTACCCGTACGACGAGCATTTGTTCTATCCGGTCGGGTCGCTGGTGCATTGGCGGATAATCAACACCAGTGCGCAGAGCCATCCATTGCACTTACACGGATTCTACTACACCGTCGACTCGCGCGGCGACGGCCTTACCGACGACGTTGCCCCCGACAGCGCTTATCACGATCTGAGAGTCACCGAACTGGTGCCCACGGGCAGGACGGAAAGCATTACGTGGCGCGCCGATCGGCCCGGAAATTGGTTGTTTCACTGCCATATCTCGTATCACACGATGCTGCACGCGCCGTTCTCCAAGATGGGCGATCACGCATACCTCAATGCCTACGCCGGAAAGCCGCAGATGGGCGGCATGATTCTCTTGATAACCGTAACGCCTAGGCCTGGCTGGGGGCCGGTCGTCGTTGCCGGGCCGGTTCGCCACATCGGCCTGCAGATCGAACCGACCGCGCGCGACGCGCCGGATGTTCCGGCCTTTCGATATGTTCTCGAGGAGAGCGGAACTACGATGGTGTCTACGACCGCGATCGGGCCGCCGATCGTCCTCACGCGCGGCGCGCCGGTCGACATCACGGTGACCAATCACTTAAGTGAGGCAACCGCGGTACACTGGCACGGCATCGAGCAGCAAGACAGCTATTACGACGGCGTTCCGATGATAAGCGGCTACGGTAGCCGGCTCGAGCCGATGATCATGCCCGGCGACAGTTTCGACGTGCGCTTCACGCCCCCGCGCGCCGGAACGTTCATCTATCACACCCATCTCAACGACGTCGTGCAGTCGATGGGCGGATTGAGTGGGCCGCTGATCGTGCTTCCGCCCGGAGAGCGCTTCGATCCGGCGACCGACCACGTTATCGAGATCTCGACTCCCCGAAACTTCGCAAATTACTTCGACCTCAACGTCAACGGTACGTTGAAGCCGGCGGCGCTTACCGTCGCCTCCGGCGTCCCGCAGCGCTTCCGCTTTATCAACATGACGATGTTCGACTTTAATGCCGTAGTGGCGCTGGCTTCATCAAGCGGGCCGGCGAGCTGGACGCCGATCGCGGTCGACGGCGCCGATCTCCCCTTACCGCTGCGCGTTGAGGAACCAGCGGTCCAACATATCACCATCGGCCAAACCCGCGATTTCTCTTTCACGGCGCCTGCGCCGGGAGAGTACAGCCTGATGTTTTGGAGCGACGCCGGCGGCAAGCTCCGAATGACGATTCCGATTCACGTCGTTCCCGCGACGGCTGCTTACGCTTCCTCCTCGTCGAGCTGGCCGGTCAAGAACTGATAGACCATTACGAAATCGCCGCAAAACGACAAGCCGGGATGCTCGAACGTCTTGGGCTGGTTCTTCTCGAAAACCCAATGCGAGACGAACGCCGGCAGATAGCCGATCGCCAATCCTAGCAACGCCAGCGCCGGGCGTCGCGTCACCAAGCCGGTTAGGCCGATGGTAAGGCCGCTCAGCAGTCCGACGCTGTGCACGATCTTGGTGCGGCGGTCGCGGTGCGCCGCTAAGTATTCCGGATAAAACTCGTCGAACGTCATCTCGCTAACCTCCGTTGATGTCGAGAAAGAGCTCGGTCGCGAGCGCAATCAGGAACCCCGCGCACATGGTTGCGGTAACGTAAGCGCTCAAGCCCGTGCGCCGCAGCACGCTCCAGAGTTCGCCGATCACGAAGACGAGCGCTCCTACCGCGATCGCCAGAAAGAACACCGAGAGCGTCGGCGAGTAGAAACTGTAACCGATGATCGTCCCGACGAACGTCGGGCCGCCCGCGATCAAACCGGCCAAACCGATTTGCGCCCACGACGGGACGACGCGCCCGACCAGCGGGGCGGCCACGCCGAACCCCTCGGTCGCGTTGTGCAGTCCAAAGCCGACGATCAGTGCGAGAGCAACCGCCGTCGCGCCCGCCGCGGCCGACGCGCCGATCGCCAAGCCCTCGCCGAAGTTATGCGCGCCGATGCCGATCGCGATCAGCGCGGCCAGTACGATCGGATTCTCGGCGTGCTGCGCCGCTTTGCGCGTGAAGTGGGTGGCGGCGCTTCCCAGACCCACCAAGCCGATCCCTAGCCCGGCGATGAAAACGCCGATCGGCGCCGCGGGAAACGCTCCAGAACCGGCGTGCCAAGCGGCTAGCGCCTGCGAGATCGGCGCGATTGCGTTCTGCGCGATCTCAACGACCAGGTAGAGAAGAATGCCGATCGCGAGCGCGTTGAGCAGCGCCACCGTTTGCTCCGAAAGCTTTCGTGCGCGCGCGATCGGCAAGCCCAGAAAGATCGTGAAACCGGCAATCGCGCCGAGCAGAACCGTCGTTACGAAGCTCAGCGGGTGGGTCGTTGCGCCGGCAGCCGGCATCATCGCTCGGTACATGGCGACGAGCGTGTTCGGCGTTCCGACGTAATGAATCGCGGTGATCAGCCCGGCCGGCATCCCGTTTGCGTCTTCAACGTGATCCATTACATGGCAGTGCACCAGCCAGGTTCCGGGCTTGGCGTTGGCGTCCACGACGACGTCGATGCGTTGCCCGGGCGCGACCAGAACCGTGTCTTCGACGTCGTGGTAGTCGACCGCAGCGGCGTCGCGCGCGATAATTTGCTGATAATGCCCGTGCGTGTGCATGGTGTGAAATTCTTCACCCGAGATGTTGATCCACCGGATGCGAAAACGTTCCCCCGCGCGAACGTCGAGCGCTCGGGTTGCCGGATATTCTTTGCCGTTAAGCGTGAAATGATTCTCGGCTGCGCTCTGAATTTGCCAGGACGAGATCATCTCGAGAAAATCGTGCGCAAGTCCGCGTTCGACCGGGCGCGGATTTGAAGGCTCGACGATAATGGCGCCGTAAAGGCCGGAGTCGAGCATTGCTTCGTTGTCGTGCGTGTGGTAGATGTACGTGCCGGGTTGGTCGGCGACGAAGCGGTAAACGAAACTGCTGCCGGGTGGCACGAGCGGTTGCGAGATTCCGCCGACGCCGTCCATCGTTACGGGAATGTCGTGCACGCCGTGCATGTGAATCGAATCGGGGACCGGACCGTCGTTGGTGTAATCGATGACGATCGTATCGCCCTGACGCGCTACGAGCGCCGGTCCGGGAACCACGCCGTTATAGGTGTTTGCGATGACCGCTAGACCGGGCTTGAGCGTCCACGGCGCTGCGCGCTCGACGATGTGAAAGACCTTGGTCCGACCTTGAACCCCGGGGATCGCTTGGTGCGCGCCATCCGGGCGCGCGAAAACTTGCGATTCGCCCGGCGCAGGCGTGGCGATCGGCAGCGGTCCGGAAATCGGCTGCAGCCCGAGTGCGGTCGAATTAGCGGACTGCGCTTCGTCGGCGTCCGCCAAGACGCGAAGCGGCAGCGCCGCGAGCAGAAGGAGCGCAGAGGCTACCAGGGCCTGCGCCGGCCGGACGGCGGGAGCGTACATTTAGGTACGCCTAAGATTATTGGTAGGCGCACCTTTTCCCCTAGGGGCCCGCGGGCCCGCAGCCTTCCGTCTTATAGAACAGCGACCAAGCAAAGCTAAGAGCGGCCAGGAATTAAGCCGATCATTGATAGTGTAGGCCATGGAAGCCCAATCGGGCGCTATTGCCCGCCAGAAAATAAAAAAGCCCCGCCAGGAGCTGTTATGCAACCACCGCCGGCGAGGCTTGCGCTAAGGAGCGCCCGGTCGGCTTTCGCAAACGAACAGATCAACCCTGTTAACGCGTTAACGGGCTTATAGGCAAACCGCCAATCGTATCTTAAGGCTCGATTTATACGGGCAAATCCGAGCCAAAGCGCTGACTTTACTTAGTCCGGCGTGCCAATGCGTGAGCCATATAGTCGAGAACGTCGGCTGCCGGCGGATCGATTCCCAGCTCTTTGCAGATCGCTAGGATAGTATCGCGTGCTTGCTGCTCGCTGAGCCGGTCGCTGCGCTTCGCATAGCTTTTCCCGACCTCTACGATGCGCTGCCAAAGGCGCTCCACAAGGCCGCGTCTATTGCACGACGCCGCGCAGAATTCATACCAAGAACGACAAAATTCTTGACTTTCTTAGGCTTCTCGAAAACTTCCGATCGGCGGACCATATGCGCGAAAAGGGGGCCGGCTTTCGCCGGTCCCCTCCCCTCGCTACACGAGCCTTGGCGGAGTTCGTGCAGCTTGCCTTACTGATACGATATCGGCAGCCGGACGCTTCTATTGCCGCGCGCGACGGCCGGGCGGTCGCGCCCCATCGGCGAAGAAAAGTCCGGCCAGGAGGTTAGAGTGCCCGAAGTACGGCTCGAGCGCGCCTTGCGAGTACCCGCGGACCCAACGGCCGCCGCACTCGGTGAGGTGCTCAAAGCAATCGCCGAGCAACAAGGACCGTGGCGAGGCTTCGCGCTGCACGTCGGACTTGGCGATTTGCGGATGCCCGACGTGGGCTACGTCGCGATTCCGATTCACCTAACCACCGAGAAGGCTTCCGACGAAAAGCTCGCGTTCGACATTACCTTCAGCTCGGCCAACCTAGCCGCGGCCTTTCCAGGCTTTAAAGGAAGAACGGGCGTCGTCGAAGGCGCGATCGGCGAGTGCACGCTCTACCTGCGCGGGACGTACGAGCTGCCGATGCAGTTCTTCGGCAAGCTGCTCGATTCGGCGCTGTTGCCGCGCGTGGCCGATCGTTCGCTTCAGAACTTTATCGAGGAGATCGGCGTTGCGTGCGAGGCACGCGTCAATCAGCGCGAGGCGGACTTCGCTCGCTACCGGTTTTATTCTCGAAGCTTCCGGTGACGCAGGCACGCGCCGGGTGCTGCATCGTCGGCGGCGGCCCGGCCGGCATGATGGCTGCGCTGCTCTTCGCTCGCGCCGGCGTCCAAACGATCCTCCTTGAAAAGCACGCCGATTTTTTGCGCGACTTTCGCGGCGACACCATTCATCCGTCGACCCTTGAGGTAATGGCGGAGCTTGGCGTCCTCGACTCGTTCTTGAAGCGGCCTCATCAAGAGGTCACGACTCTGAGTGGAAATCTCGGCGACACGCTCGTTACGGTCGCCGATTTCACCCATCTGCCGACCCGTTGCAAGTTCCTTGCGTTTATGCCGCAGTGGGACTTTTTGAATTTCCTGGCCGAGGAAGCAAAACGCTTTGCGTGCTTCGACTTGCGGATGCTCGCGGGCGGCGACGAGTTGCTCTGGGAGAACGGTCGAGTGGCCGGCGTGCGGGCGCAGACGCAAGCCGGGTCGCTGGAGATACGAGCCGAACTCACGATCGCAGCCGATGGGCGCGAGTCGCTGCTGCGCCGGCAGGCCGGCCTGGACGTGCTCGAGCTGGGCGCGCCGATGGACGTGCTGTGGCTGCGGCTAACCAAGCGCGCCGAAGACCCGCACGAAACGTTCGGCTACATTCGGGACGGGCGAATCATGGCGCTCATCGACCGCGGCGTCTACTGGCAATGCGCGTACGTTATTGCCAAAGACACCTACGACGAACTGCGCAGGCGCGGCTTAGATGAATTCCGCACCCAGATCGGTGCGATCGTGCCGTTTCTGAGCGACCGAGTCAGTGAGATTGCAAGCTGGGACGACGTCAAGCTGCTTACCGTGCACGTCAATCGCTTGCGCCGCTGGTTCTGCCCCGGACTGCTCTGCATCGGCGATGCTGCCCATGCGATGTCGCCGCTGGGCGGCGTCGGCATCAACCTCGCGATTCAGGATGCGGTCGCCGCAGCGAACATGCTGGCCCTCAAGCTGCTTGCCGGCGGCGTTACGCCGCGCGATCTGCGCGCCGTTCAGCGCCGGCGCGAGGGCGCCGCGCGGCTGACGCAAACGCTTCAGCTTTTCATCCAGCGCAAGATCATCGGGCAGGTTCTCGCGAACGGTCGCGCACCATATTTGTATCGTTTACCCGCGCTACTGCGATGGTTTCCGTCGCTGCCGCGAATCCCCGGACGCCTCGTTGGGCTAGGATTCCGGCCCGAGCACGTTAGCTAAAAACGATCCCGGCTTCTTGCACTTCTTGGTATGGAAGCAGCCAGACCATGGATTCGTCGTGCAAATCTACGACTTGAACGCGGTTGCCGAACGGATCAATGAAATCGCAGCGAAACGGCGGTATTAGGGCGATGCCGTACTTCGAGGTGAGTTTTTGCCGAACTTCGGCGAGCTGCGCTTCATCGCGCACGATCAAGCCGAAGTGGCGCATGCGGTTCGGTTGCGCCTTGCCGACCTCGAACATCGCGAGAAACTGGTGCTTGCCGACCTTGAAGAAGGCATCACCTTCGCCTTCGTCCAGCTTTTCGAGATTGAAGACGTCTTGATAGAAGGCCACCGCCTTCGCAACGTCGGTCACCTCGATGGCGACGTGGTTGATTCCGTAAACCTTAACGCTCATGTTGCCTTTACCCCGTGCCGGGACGTAATGGTTGCGCCGCGAAGTCGGCAAGATGGCACGTGGAGTCGTCTTGGGAGCGGTCGCCGCGCTGGTTATAGTGGCGCTCGGCATTTATCTCGCCGTTGAAGCCGGACTCGTGCCGGCCAACGCCGACGCAAGGCCGTCGCGACTCGAACGATGGCTGGCGCGAACGTCGCTGCACGCAACTTTGGCTCGCGAAGCGCCGCGCGCCGGCAATCCCGTAACGCTGACTGACGCGAATCTGATCGCCGGCATCCGTCTGTACGCGCAGAACTGCGCCGTCTGCCACGGCGACGCCGGCGGAAATCCGTCAAAAATCGCGCGCGGCCTCTATCAGCGGCCGCCGCAACTCGCCAAAGACGGGGTCGAGGATGATCCCGAGGGTGTGACGTACTGGAAAATCGATCACGGCATTCGGTTCACTGCGATGCCGGCGTTCGGTAAGACGCTGCGCGGCGAACAGATCTGGCAGCTGGCGCTCTTTCTGAAGCACATGGATGCGTTGCCGCCCGCGCCCGAGCGTGCGTGGAAGAGCCTCGAGGCGACGGGACCGTCTATGCGCGCAGCAGCGTCTGCGACGGCATTTCGCCGAACATTGCGCGATAGTCGATCGTGAAGTGTCCAACAGCTTTTTCATATCAGTTAGAAGCCTCGGCGAATCGTAGCTTCCCGTGGTTCTGCGTCAAAAGTCGCAGCATCTGTCCAAATCGCCTTTCAGTCACAAAACAAGACGCCTTATCCGATAAGTGCAACGGTTTGGCATTTTTGGGATTGACGGCTGCCGAGCCGACCGCTACAATCGCCGGGATGCAATTCTTAATGAAGCTTATTAAGCGCTCATTAATGAGCGCCGGCCTTATAACATTGATTTTCTCTGCGGCCGCGGGTATCGCTCGAGCTCAGGAAACACCCGCGCCGGCACCGCCGACGCCGGCACCGGAGTCAACGCCCACCTTTATGGACCGGGCGTACGACGGTAATCTGCACGTCACGGTCGCACCATATATCTGGCTGCCGACGGTGAGGGCCAACTACCAATATACGATTCCCACGCTGCGCGGCTATCTTCACGGGCCCGTGCAAGGCAGTGCGGGCGTTGGCCCCACAAGTTATCTGTCGAAGCTCAACTCGGCGGCTATGTTTGCGTTCGACGCGCGCAAAGGCTCGATCGACGTTTTCGGCGATTACATCTATTTGAACGCGTCGGCAAGCGCGAGCGGCTCGACCACGTTGAGCGGCCCACTCGGCCAGTTTCAGCTTCCGGTGAGCTTTAGCTCGACCGCCCACCTGAGATCGTCCATCTGGGAGCTTGCCGGCGGCTTTACGGTGGCTCGAGGACACAATGCCGATCTCAGCACGTTTCTTGGTTACCGAGACTTTCCGCTCAGCCTCAACTTTGGGTACACCGCAAACGTAACCACGCCCAAGGGACTGCTCTCGCAAACCGGCAGCATCAACGCCGGTTCGGTGGCGCAGGATCTGATTTGGGGATTGCGCGGCCGGGCGTTCTTCGGTGATGGACATTGGTACGTGCCGTACTACTTCGACTACGGAACCGCCGTCGGTCAGCTGAGCAACTCGACGTGGGAAGCCTACACCGGCGCCGGCTACACCTTTAACCACGGCCAATCGATTCTCGCCGTCTGGCGCAGCTTGAACTTTCTGAACCTTCCGCCAACCTCGACAGTCCAGAAGCTCAACTTTGCCGGACCGCTGATCGGCTACACGTTCGGCCTGTAAGGGCTTGCCTTAAATGAAACGTGGGGCAGCGATTCTTGCAATCGCTGCCTTCGTGTTTTGCGCGCCGCGGCAAGCTTGGGCCCAGCCGTCACCGGCGCCCGAGTCGACCGCAACGCCGGCGTCTTCGGCGCCCGCAGGCGATCAGGCGCAGTTCGACCTGAGCAAGCTTACGCCCGAGCAGCAGCAAGCGCTGCAGCTCGCCATCATTAAGACGTCGCAAAACCCGGTGGGGAACATCACCGTGTTTCCTTTCCAAAACAATTTCAACTACGGTTACGGACGTTACACGCGGTTGCAATACAACCTCAACGTGCAGCCGGTAATTCCGATCATGCTCGGTCAGAACATGAATCTGATCGCCCGTACCATCATTCCTGTGATCAATCAGCCGTCGCCCGATTCGCCCGTCGTATGCGCTTCGCCGGGAGGCTGTCCTTCAACGTTTGGGATGAGCGATACTCAAGAGCAGTTGTTCTTTGCGCCGAAGACCAAACCGGGAGAGCTTATTTGGGGCGCCGGACCGATCTTTCAGGTTCCTTCCGCGACGCCGGGCGTGTTAGGAACGGGAAAGTGGTCGGCCGGGCCGGACGCTGTCGTTCTAATGATGCCCGGGAAGTGGGTTCTCGGCACGCTGGTAACGCAGCTTTGGTCGTTCGCCGGTCAGGCTAACCGTTCGCCGGTGAATTCGCTGCTGGTGCAGCCGTTCGTCAACTACAATATGGCCGGCGGCTGGGCCGTCTCGTCGGCTCCGATCATTACTTCGAACTTCACGCTGACGCAAAACAAGTGGGCGGTGCCGCTGGGCGGGGGCGTCGCTAGGACATTTAAAGACGGCGATCAGCTGATGTCGCTGTCGGTACAGTACTACACGTATATCACGCGGCCTCTCGCGTCGCCGCAAACGAATTTAAAAGTTACATGGAGCCTGCTCTGGCCGGTCAAGCGCGGCATCAACATTCAGGATCTCTTACAAGAAGCGAAGTAGGCTAGTGCCCTAACAGGGCCAGCGCTTCGCGCAGCGGTCTGCTCGACAGCTGCATGAGCCCTTCGAACGGCATATACATCGCAAGCGTGATGACGATCGCTCCCGACACGGCGAGCGCTGACAGGCCCAAGGCCACGAACACGGTCGGATTCGACGGTGAGAATATTCCAAAACCGACGAACGTGATCGTAAACCAGAAGATCAGCAGCACCAGCAGCGGCACGGATAGTCCCGATCCGCCCTGCTCGTACATCAGCCAGCGGGTCTGGGCGATGCTTATTGCCAGCCCAATCGCTTCGGGTTTGAGCGAGCGCTGACTATCGGTCCCCGGCGTGAGCTCCTCGAGCTTGTCGAGCACGTCTTCGGCGTGCGTCGCAGTGGGCACAATCTGCGGCGCACGCGACGCTTCTTGCGGCCACATTTTGTCGAGCGTCTGTTGCACTGAAGCGCGCAGGACCGCGCGGGCGCCGGCGGCTTGCGGACCGTAGTGCGCCAGCACGCGATCGAGCAGAATCACGTTAGACGCGGCCGTCAGCAGCTCGGAGCGCTGCGTGTTGTACGATGCCGTTGCCGAGCCGACCAGCAACCCAAGAACGAGGCCCGCCATCGTACCCACGATCCCAAGACCAATTTCCAGCAGATGGCGGGAATCGTCCGCCAGATGATGTCCCGGCAGCGAAACGCGAAGGCGAATGCCTAGCAGAGCGCCGCCGAAGAAGCACGCAAACGCCAGCAGTCCGACCAGAAGTGCTATGAGGCGGGCTTCTCCGACACCAGCGTTAGCGTTTGCTCGTTGACGCTATAGTTTCCGGCCGCGACGAGGTTGTTCGGACGCGCGCAGATCACGCTGTTGTTTGGGCCGTAGACGACGACGAGATTGGGCGGCCCGCACGGCGTCTGCGTCAACTGGTAGCTGCTGAGCAGCTTAGCGCCGGGACTCTCCGGTTCGGCCTGATACGACGTATAGGTGACGTTATTCGCCGCTACGATCGAGCCATAGACGGCAGCCGAGGTTGCGCCGATTGCGAATGCACCCCAGAAACCGCCGCCCCAATAGTACGGCGCCGCGTACCACGCATAACCGCCGTTCCATCCCCACGCGGGATAACCGCCGTAGACCGGATTGCTCACGGTCGCGCCGTGGTAGACGTAACCGTTGTTGGCATAGGTGCTCGAGTGATATGTCTGGCCCCAGGCGTTGCTTCCACTGGCCGAGCCGCTATAGGTGTGGTTGTAGTAGTTACCGCTGCCCGACGTGCCGTAGGACCCGTACGGATTGCTGCCGCTTCCGTTATGGCTGTAGTTGCCGCTGTTGTAGTTCCCGCTCGTGCTGCTGCTGTGGGTGCCGTATCCGTTCGAGCCGGTGCTGCTGTGGTAGAAGTTTCCATTGTTGTTGGCGCCGCCGCTGCTGGTGCGGCTATAGCTGCCGTTGTTCGCGCTCGTCGTGCGGCTGTAGCCGTTGCCGGTGTTGGTGGCGGTCGTCGTGCGGTTCGTGCCGCCCGGTCCGGTGCTCGAATGGCTGTAGCTCTGTCCGCTCTCACCGTGGAAGTCGAACCCGCCCGAGGGCCGCGAGAAGCCGCCGCCGGCATAGCCGCGCGCCGACGCGATGAGAGGCACGCAAGACAAAAGCAACGCAAGCGATACAAAGCGTCTTGCGTTCATTTCTTAACCTCGTCGACGGTGCCCGTGAGCGTGACTTCCGTCCCGCGTTTGGTCTTAACGGCAAGCAGGACGCCGCGGGGCGGGATCTGCGCGGAAGAATGGCTGAGGGGCTGTGCAGTAGTAGTTGGATTCAGCCAAACGGTGCCGCTTCGCAGGGGGATGCGCGTTTTCTGACCGTTCTGAAAGAGCGTCGCGTCGTATGGCAAGCACTCCACGAGCTCGCCGATCTTCGTGCATGCCGCTTTGCCGAAGACGACGGTTCCCTTGCCATCGGCCGAACTGACCGCCAGGCTTTCGTTCCAGACGATGATGTGAACGGTGGTGTAGGTGCTCGTGGTCCCGTCAGGGTGGGCGATGACGACGGTTCCGGCCGCTCTTGCCGGGCCGATGGCAAGGCCGAACGCCGTCGCGAGCGCCGCCGCGAAGCAAAGGATTTGTCGCGTCAATTGGACTTTCATACATCTACTCTACACCAGACCAGTCGGCGCCGGTAGCCCAAAAAGCTGCGCTTTTGGGATAGAGCGCGACCCTGAAACTTGTTAGGCTACAATGGGAGAGAATCGCATTATGAGCAACAACGCATCGAGCGAGTTCATTCGATGCGGTTTGGAAGGTGCCGGGCCGTTACCGTGCAATCTCGGGAGGGCCGCCCAGCGCGGCCGGCATCACGCTATTTAAGGTATTTACACTCATTAATAGGAGGAGATCCATCGTGAAACGTCTTGCTGTTTCGGTGTTGTGCGGCCTTGCGGTCGCAGCGACATCGGTCGCAGTCGGCTTGGCGAGTCCGCCGAATATTACCGGAACCTGGGCCGTTCAGCAGGCCGGACTCAACGGCAATTCAACGTCCACCATTACGCTGACCCAGTCGGGAATGGGCATCGTCGGCAGCAACCCGAAGACCGGAAACGGATTCACCGGCGAGTTCGTCAACGACACTCAAATCAACGGGAAGTGGCACGGTCCCGGCGGTGCCGGCTGGCTAACCGTCTACGTCAGCGCGAACGGTCACAGCTTCAACGGGACGTGGGGCTATAACGGGCGCGCCGCAAACGGCACGTTCGTCGGCAACAAGGTCCTGCCGCCCTCACCGATCACGGCGGCCGGAACCTGGCACGTAACCGGCGCGGGTGGACCGACCGCTTTCGTCGGGAACATGAAATGCACCCAATCGGGCCCGACGGTCGTCTGCCATACCGGCCCTATCATTCTGAACGGCAAGTTCCGCACGACCGACAAGGTGCGCGCGACGTGGACCAGCTCCAGTGGCAAGGGCTGGTTTTCGTTCTGGTTCAACGGCGACAACAATAGCTTCAACGGCGTTTGGGGCTACGGCGCCGACACGTCACCGGCGGTAGGCCGCGTCGTCGGGCAGCGCGCTCTTTAAGAAGCGGAATCAGTGCAGCGCTCGTCTTTCGGCGAGCGCTGATTTCTTTGTTGGCGGTATAACCGCTACCGCAAAGCGAAGTAACCGACGACGGCGCCGCCCAAGATGAAGAGGACGGGGTTGAGCTTGGTGTAGACGACGGCGAAAAACGTGATCAGGCCCAGCGCGAACGTAAGCCATCCGGTCACCGCCGTTTTTCCAAACGTGATCAATCCGGCCACGGCCAAACCGATCGCGACCGGGCCCAGCCCTCTCTGAATCGACGCGCGCCACGGCCACTTTTCCAGCTTCTTCCAGGCTCGGCCGACGCCGAACGTCAAAAATCCCGTCGGCACGAAGAATGCCAGCGCGCAGACGAGAGCGCCGGGAAAACGGCTGACCAGTTGACCGACCTCAGCCACCATCATCATGTTCGGCCCGGGCGACATCTGGCCGGTGCTGTAAACGTGCGTCAGCTCTTCGGCGCTCAGCCAGTGATGGACGTCGACGATCTGCACCTTCATCTCGGGGAAAGCCGCCATTCCGCCGCCGATCGTCAGAAACGACAGATAACCGAAGACCCGGATCAGTGCAGGGATCTGATCCATTCGTCCTCCGTTTCGGCCGGCTGCGGCGTGCGTCGTGGGCGATACGCGATGATCGCAAGCGCGCCGACTACGATCAGCACAGTAGGAACCCCCAGCTTGAAGTAGTTGATCCCCATGACCGCCGCCAGCACGAAGACCGCGTCGTAAAAACCCGAGAGCGACTTCTTGCCGATCTTGAACCAGGTCGCGGCCAAGAGTCCGGTCGCGGCGGCGGCCACGCCGCGCAGCGCTGCGCCGCTCGAGTGTCGCGCGCCCGGCTGGCCGTAGATTATCCCCGCCACGACCATGAAGAGAAAGGCCGGCAAACAGATCGCCACCAGCGCAGTCGCGGCTCCGGCGAAGCCGCGCAACCGGTCTCCGGCCAGAATGGCGATGTTCGTCGCATTGAGGCCGGGCAGCGTGTTGCTGATGGACGTCAGCTCCAGGAACTCGACGTCGTCGAACCAGCGTTTCTTTCGTACGAGTCCGTCGCGAAGATAGGCCACGACGCCGCCGCCGAAGCTGGTCGCGCCGATCAGCAAGAACTCGCCGAAGATCTCGAGCAGCGAAACGTCGCGCTTCGACTCTCGTGGCGCCGAAGGCGCGGCGGCTTCACTCATGACCTTGCGGCGGATTGCCTTTCAATTGATAAACCAAGCCCGTCTTAGTCGTTCCGAGCATCAGCCAGCCATCTGCCACCAGCTGAAGCTTGATGAAGAGCTCTTCGACTCGCTGCTTGGCGATCGCGTCCACGTCTTCGCGGCGATCGAACCGAGCTTGATAGGCGTATTCGCCGCACATGACGTGATGATCTCCAAGCGATCGCCACAGAGAAATGTTCGTCTTGGTCACCATGCCCTTCCCGAAATCCAGCGGTCCCATGTCCATCAGCACTTCTTCGACGAGCGTCGAGTTGACAAGCGAGACTCGCTCTTCGCCCGTGCCGATGAGACCCGCGAGCGCCGGCAGACCCTGGGCGATCACGCGCAGATTGGTGCGGTCGGCCGCGTGCACCGAGCTGATCGGAAAGATGCAATTGTGCGAAAAAAGCAGACGGAAACCGCCGGGGCCCTCTTTGAGCGGAAGCGCTTCGGATTTGAACTTGACCCGGTATGGGCCGGCGATGTTCGGGCGAACGTCGACCGCGGCAGCCTTCTCCATGTCGGGGTTACGGAATTTGAAGACGACCTCGGGATCGCTCACCGGGAACCCGTCTTGATACTCAGTGCGCCGCCGCAGGATGAAAGAGTTGTTATAGAGCCTGAAGTCGGCCGTATCGACGAACATCACCTCGCGAATCCGCGGCCGCTCCTTGCTCAGGTCGCGCGGCTTGTAAGTGACGCCTTTTACTTTGCCGGCGGCCTCGGCGACCAGATCGCTGAATATCTTGAAGCCCCGAACCGTCGCGAAAAAGTCCGGCTTTAAGATGAGCTTTGCATCGAAGAACTGGACGCGATCGTGGGGATTTCCGTCGGCATACGTGAGCATTTTTCCGTCGGACTGCGGCTCGACGGCTACGCTTGCTTTCATCGATCTACTATACCGCGAGCGGGCGGCCGCGCCCTCGGACTATGGCGAGGGCGTGGGCTCCGGCTGGGCCGCGGGCGTCGCGCTGAAGATGTATTGATCGTTGGAGGTTTCCGAGAGCGGCGCCGGGCTGGCAAACTGGTATTGCATCGCAAGGCCCGAGAGCACGGCGGCAGTCTCGGGATAAACCTGGCCACGGAAGGAGCCGTCGTTGTTCATGGTTGCGACGATGTGGAGCTTGCCCTCCGGTCCGGCTCCCAGGCCGAGGTCGATGCTCGAAGGTCCGATATCGAACCAAATGTAGTTCCCATCGCGTCCGCCGACGACCGGAATGAAGAGCTTATAATACGAGGTGTGATAATAGCCGCGCAGGTGTCCGTCGGGGAAGATCTGCAGATCGAGACGTCCGGTCAGCGGATACTGCGAACCGTAGACCGTGGTTATCGCGGTCGTGTACTGCGGCGACTCCGTGCCCTGAGCCGGTGACGCGATCGGGAGCACCGCGAGCATGGCGCATCCAAGCGCAATGCCGCTAACGAACCGTCGACTCCAAGACCCTACCATGCTGACTCCTCTCGATTGGCTTTTCTAAGGGAGTAGAGCGCTCAGAGCGCCAAGAACGTGACGAAAGTGGTGCAGCCAGCCGAAATCGATCTTCGGGGCCTACCCGTTTGGGAACGTCCGGATCTCGTCCGCAAGGCACTCGACCGTCTTCCATCGGGAGCCTCGCTTACCCTTATCACCGACACCGAGCCGCGAGCGCTTTCATCGCGGGTTACCCAGGACCGGCCCGACCGGTTCGTCGTCGAGACGCGCCGAATCGCCAGCCGCGTCTGGCAGTTGCGGTTGTCGCACCGTCCGGGGGAAGGCACCGATCGTGACTCCGCCTCGCAGCATCTCGGTTGTTGCCCGGCATTTGCGAATCTCGACACGGGTGTCCGCGCCGAGCTGGCCGCTGCGGCGGTTTGGCAGACGGGTCGCCGCGGACAGACCCTGGTGGCCGAAAACGTGGATTGGCCGTTCATCGGCATGGTGACCGAAGGCATCGTCGCGCGTGCGAACGGCGGAGGCCGCGAACGAGAGCGGATCCTCTACGAAATATTTCCATATGAGCTCTTCGGCGTCGCCGAGTATTTCGATCGCGGCCTGAAGATGGCGCGAATCGCCGTCTTTTCGAAGACGGCAAACGTGTTGAAGCTGCCATGGGACGCGGTTTCGCAGGTCGTTGCGCGCTATCCGGAACTGACCAACGCGCTCGCCATCGTACTCGCACAGCGAATCCGTATTCTTGCCGATTCCCTGAGCGTTCAGGGATCGCTGCCGATTCTCGGACGCATCGCCCGCGTTCTACTTCCTTACGCGATGCCCGAACGCGGCCTCGTGCCGGCTTCCGCGTCGCTATCGACGATCACTCAGTCGCAGATTGCCGCGGCCGGCGGCACGGTGAAGGAAGTCGCGGCGCGAGCGATTGCCGAGCTCGAAACGCGCAAAGCGCTCCGGCGCGAGCACGGGCATATCCGCTATCTCGATCGCGAAGTTCTGCTCGAACTGATTCAAGACGTTTCGTAGTTCAGGGCACTGCCCTGAACTACGACGCCGGAATAACCGCGAAGCCGGTGTAGGGCTGTAGTGCAGACGGTATCGCGATCGAGCCGTCGGGTTGCTGGAAATTCTCGAGAATGGCAATTATCGTTCGGCCGATTGCGAGCCCCGATCCGTTGAGCGTGTGCACGAACTCCGGTTTGCCGGCGGATTCGCGGCGGAATCTGATCGCCGCGCGGCGCGCCTGGAAATCCGTGCAGTTCGAGCACGAGCTGATCTCGCGATAAGCGTCGCTGCTGGGGACCCAGACTTCCAAGTCGTAGGTTTTAGCGGCGTTGAAGCTGGTGTCGCCGCCGCACAGCGTCACGACCCGATGCGGCAGTTCCAATTCCTGCAACAGCGACGCGGCATCGTTGGTGAGCGTTTCAAGGGCGGCAGACGACGCTTCGGGCGCGGTCAGCAAAACCAGCTCGACCTTGTCGAACTGGTGCTGGCGCATTAATCCTCGTGTGTCCTTTCCGGCGGCGCCGGCTTCTTTGCGAAAACACGGCGTAGCGGCGGCGTACTTCACCGGCAGCTCCGAAGCCTCAAGGATCTCGCCGCCTCGCATCGCGGTCAGCGGCACTTCAGACGTCGGAATCAAGAACAGGTCGGCATCGTCGTCTCGAAACATCGCATCGGAGAACTTACTCAACTGACCCGTCGACCACATCGTCTCGCGCGAAACCAGAAGGGGCGGTGCAATCTCCGTGTATCCACGGCTCGTCGCGCGCTCGAGGAAGAAGGCGGCCAGCGCGCGCTCGAGACGGGCGCCGGCGCCACGCAGCACGGCAAACCGGCTTCCCGAGAGCTTTGCCGCGCGGGCTAAATCGAGAATGCCGAGCCGTTCGCCCAGCTCCCAGTGCGGCTTGGGTGCAAATTCAGAGGTGCGCGGCTCGCCCCACCGGCGAATTTCGACGTTAGCGCCTTCGTCGGCACCTTCGGGAACCGAGGCATCGAGCAGGTTGGGCATGTTGTCGAGCAGCGCGCGCAGCGGCGAGCTCGGATCGCTCGGCGATAGCGCGCGGGCTTCTTGCTCTAGGCCGGCGATGCGCTGCGCGAGCTCGTCGAGCTGGGGCCGCAGCTCGCGCGCGGCGGCCGCCTTATCCTGCGCCTCCGCGATAGCGGTCGACAGCCGGTTCTTCTCGGCTTTCGCTCGCTCGACCGCGGTCAGCGCGGAGCGGTACTCTTCGTCGTAACGCAGAACCTCGCCGACCGGCGAAACGTCAAGGCCGCGACGACGAAGGGACTCACGCACGCGGTCGGGATCGCGCCGAATCAAAGCGATGTCGAGCATGAAGAAACGCGCCTTATGCAGTCTGTAAATCCAGTCCTACCAGGAACGGGATTTGCAGCCGAACGGCTTTTGCCGCCGCAACAGGCCGTCGTGGCATTTCTCGCTCGCGTTGCGATCCACGCTCCGGTGGTCGAGCGGGTTTCGATCGACGATGCGCTCGGACGCGTTCTTGCCGAACCAATTGTCGCAGACGAAGACTATCCCAATACGCCGCGCTCGTTGATGGACGGCTTCGCGTTGCGCGCGCCGGCGACGCCGGGTGAGTTTCGGCTTGCCGGCCACGTAGCAATGGGCCGCATCGCAGAAGGCTCGCTGAGCGACCGGACGGCCATGCGGATTCCGACCGGCGGCGTTCTCCCCGACGGCGCCGACGCCGTCGTGCCGCACGAGGAGACGCGTGCCGGCGAGGATTGCATCCGGGTGGAAACGGCAATTGCGGCCGGCGCAAACGTCGCGCAGCGCGGCGCCGACATGCGCCGCGGCGAAGTGGTGCTCGCGCCACGCAGACGCCTGCGCGCGCCCGAGATCGGACTGCTGGCGACCCTTGGCGTAATTAGCGTGCCGGTTTACCGGCGCCCGCGCGTCGCCGTGTTTTCGAGCGGCGACGAGTTGGTCGACGCTGCCGCCGATCCGCAACCAGGGCAGATTCGAGACTCGAATCGGTACGCGGTGGCGGCCTCCTTGCGAGCGATGGGCGCGTCGCCGCAACACTACGCAACGTTGCGCGACGAACCGGGAGAATTCGAAACGGCCCTGACCAGCGCGCTCGCGCATTGCGATGCGCTCGTGATTACCGGGGGTTCGTCGGTCGGCGAGCGCGATCGCCTGCCGCAGACCGTTGCGAAGATTGCAGATCCGGGCGTGGTCGTGCACGGGCTGCGGGTGAAACCCGGTAAACCGACCCTCTTTGGGGCCGACGGTGGGAAGCCGATCCTTGGTTTGCCGGGAAATCCAACCTCGGCGTTGCTGATGCTCGAAGCCGTGGCCGCGCCGATCTTCGGCGTGCTCGCGGGCGCGCCGGTCGTTGCGGCGACGCTTACGGCATGTTTGGCGGAACCGGCCCGCAGCCGCGCAGGCTGGACCTGGTACGTGCCGGTTGCGCTGCGCGACGAAGGCGGCGTGACGCTCGCGCACCCGTTGCCGCTGCGTTCGTTTTCCGTGAGCTTGACCGCGCGAGCGGATGGATACATCGTCATGGGTGAGAGCGACGACGAGTGGCGGGCCGGAACGTTCGTTACGGTGCACCGGTTTCTGGGAGGGCCATGATCCGACCGGCGCCCGCAATCGAAGCGATTCCCGTAACGACGCCATTTATCGGACCCGAACAACTGATGCGCGAAACCGGTCAGGTCGAGTTGGTGCGCCTCGGCGCCAACGAGAGCGCGTTCGGTCCCTCGCGAAAGGCGATTGAAGCCATGAACGCCGCTCTCGATCGCCTCTCGTGGTACGGCGATCCGGAGTCGCTCGATTTGCGCGACGCATTAGCCGCCAAACACAATTGCAGGCCCGAGCGAATCGTGGTGGGCGCCGGCATCGACGATTTGATGGGTCTGGCGGTGCGGGCTTATCTGGCACCCGGCGAGGCGGCGCTCTCGACGCTTGGCACCTATCCGACCTTTGCCTATCACGTCGTCGGGTACGGCGGACGTCAAATTCACGTCTCCTACCGCAACGACGGCAGGGTCGACTGCGATGGGCTAGCGATAGCGGCGCGGAGCGAATCTCCCTCGATCGTCTATCTCGCAAACCCCGACAATCCGAGCGGTACGTTCATCGCTCGAGACGAGATTGCGCGTTTCTACGAATCGCTTCCGCGCGAAAGCCTGTTGCTGCTCGACGAGGCCTACGCGGATTTCGTCGGCGACGAAGAGTTGCTGCCGCCGATCTTTGAGGACCGCTTGATTCGCTTGCGCACCTTCTCGAAGGCGTACGGCTTAGCGGGCGCCCGAATCGGCTATGCGCTTTTGACGGAGCGCAACGCGCAAACCTTTCAAAAAATTCGACTTCAGTATGGTGTCAATCGCAACGCCCAGATCGGCGCGCTGGCCGCGTTGATGGACGACGATTTTCGGCGCTACGTCGTCGAGGAGACCGCGCGCGCCCGCGAGGACTATTACAAGTTGGCGCGATCGCTTGGATGCCGTTGCATCGAATCGCGCACGAACTTCGTTTGCATCGAGCTGGAGAGCGCGGCCCGCGCCGTTGACGTCATGGACGAACTCCTAACCCGCGGAGTCTGGATCCGAAAGCCCGGCGCGCCGCCGCTCGACGCCTACGTCCGCGTCAGCGCCGGCACGCCTGACATGCGCGCAGCCTTCTCCGCCGCGTTTGAGGCGGCGCTGGCGGCGGTTTCAGTGGTTCCCTAAGCAATGCGCTACGCCATCGTCTCGGACGTCCACTCGAATCTCGAATCGCTCGAACGCGCGCTGACTAAGGTCGGCGCCGAAGACACGCTCGTTTCGCTTGGCGACGTGGTGGGATACGGTCCGAATCCTAACGAGTGCGTTGCGCTGCTGCGCGAGCGGTGCCGGCACGCGGTGCTGGGCAATCACGATCTTGCCGCAGCCGAAAGCTTCGGCGTCGACACCTTCAATAGCGTAGCGCGCGCGGCAATCGCGTGGACGCAAGGCGTCCTCGACGAGAGCGGCCGTGCATGGTTAGACTCGCTGCCGTACGAGCTTCGGCTGCCCGACTTCTTGCTCGTCCACGGCGCTCCGGTCGATTACTTCGAATACATCCTGGACAAGGATGCCGCGGTGCGCGCGTTCGACCGGACCGATGCGCGCATCATCTTCGTGGGGCACACGCACATTGCCGAGTATTGGGTGCGCGACGAGCAGGGAAACGTCGGGCACAAACACATGCAACAGGGCGGCGAACTGGTCCTCGATGCGGAGAAGCGCTACATCATCGACGTCGGAAGCGTCGGCCAGCCGCGCGATCTCAACCCCGAGCCCTGCTTTGTTTTTTACGATCCGGGCGAGCGACGGGTGCAATGGATTCGATACGATTATCCGATCGAGCAAGTCCAGCGCAAGATGCGCGCGGCAGGCCTCCCGGCATATCTCGTCGACCGATTGAGCGTTGGACGATGAGCGAAGTTCCTTTCGATGACGGAAACTGCTTCGCGTGCGGTCCTGACAACCCGATCGGAATGCACCTGCACTTCGATCGCGCCGATACCGATGGAGTGATTGCGCGGCTGACTTTGGCGCCGGTTTATCAGGGTTGGCGCGGAATCGCGCACGGCGGCATCGTGATGGCGCTCCTCGACGAAGCAATGGCTCATGCCGCCGGTTTTGCGGGCCATCGGGGCGTGACCGCAAGCGTGGGCGTTCGCTTCCGCAAGCCGGTGCCGCTCGAAGAGCCGATCGAAGTGCGCGGGCGCGTGACCTGGCAGCGCCGGAAGGTCCTCGGCGTCGAGGCTACCATCTTCGATTCGGCCGGTACCATGCTCGCGCACGCCGAGGGCAGTTTCGTTTCGCGCGGCCGGCTCGAAGCCGCCGACGATCGCCGTAATCCGCTTTTTAGCCGGTGACGAACGCTCCGACGATCGAGAATCGGCGCGCGCGCCACGAATATCACATCCTCGAGTCGCTCGAGGCCGGCGTGGTGCTGACCGGAACCGAAGTAAAGGCGGTGCGCGCGGGAGGCGCCAGCTTAACCGAAGCGTATGCCCGTTTTCGCGACGGCGAGGCCTGGCTGCTTGGAATGCACGTTCCGCCATATCGTCAAGGAAGCTTTTCGAACTCCGAACCGACGCGGCCGCGTAAACTGCTCTTACACAAAGCGGAGATTTTGCGCTTGCAAAGCCGCGTTGCCGAAAAAGGCCTGACGATCGTGCCGCTACGCCTGTACTTCACGCGCGGAAAAGCGAAGGTGCAGCTCGGGCTCGTACGCGGGAAAAAGATGTGGGACAAACGGGAAGCGGTTGCAAAGCGCGACGTCGAGCGCGAGATTGCGGCCCACGCGCGCCGCTCGTGAGAGGCGCTCGTCCGCAGCGCAATCTCGAGCGCGCGATCGAGCAAGACGACGTTCTGCGCGAGGGCGAGGGGGTGCTGGTAGCGTGCAGCGGCGGTCCCGATTCCGTCGCGCTGATCGCAGCGCTCCAACGTGCGAAACGTTTGCGGCTCAAGCTCCACGCAGCCTTCGTCAATCACGGCTTGCGTGGTTCGGCATGGCAAGACGAATGCGTCGTCGTGCAGATTGCGGGACAACTCGAGATCCCGCTCGATGTGATCGCGCTCGAACCCAACGGCGCGGACGAAGAACGTTTGCGGGATGCCCGCTACGCCGCGTTAGCCGAAGTAGCGCTGCGGCGAGCCTGCAGCGTGGTGGCCACCGCGCATCACGCCGAAGACCAGAGCGAGACCGTGCTTCTGGCGCTGCTGCGTGGAACCGGTACCGCCGGGTTGCGCGGAATGCGCAGGCGCCGCCCACTGGCGCCGAATCTGGACCTCGCGCGTCCTTTCCTTGAAATTCCGGCCGAGACGCTGCGCGCCTACTGCCATGCGCGGGCTTTGCCCTACGCCGTCGATCCGACCAACGCCCAGCCTAACCTGCGGCGAAACGCGGTCCGCGAGGCGCTCGGGGCGCTTCGTCCGCTCTTTCCAGGACTCGACGCCGCGGTCGCTCGGGCAGCCGAGGTGGTGTCCCAGGAACGAGCCGCTAGCCGGCGCGCCGCGCTGCGCCGCCAAGTGCGCGAGCAATTCGCCCGCGAGGACGAGCTGCGGGACGTCGATTTCCTTCACGTCGAGGCCGCCGTCCGAGCACTGGAGCGGGGCGGAAGCGGGACCTTTCATATGAAGGCTGGGGTCTGTTTGAGAATCCACCGGGGGTCGATAATAGGTATTGAAAGAACGTGACGACGGCGCAAGATGCGATCGGCATCGGACCGGCGATTTACTCTCGCCGCGAGATAACAGAAACGGTCGAGCGCTTGGCAGCTTGCATCGCTCGGGATTATCGCGGGCAACCGCTGACGCTGCTGGGAGTGTTGAAGGGAGCGCTGTGTTTTACCGCCGACCTATCGCGCGCGCTCGCCCGGAAGGCGGACGGACCCAGCGAGATCCTGATGGACTACGTGGTCGTGGAGCGATACGGCGCGTCAGGAACGAGCGGCCGCTCCGCGCGACTCGCCGGAGACTGTAAGGTTAAGATCCGCGGAGCGCACGTGTTGATCGCCGACGGAATCGTCGACCATGGCGTCACGCTGGCGTTTGTCGGGAAGTTGATTCGAGAGCGGGGCCCGGCGAGTCTACGCAGCTGTGCGCTCTTCCATCGGCCGGCAGCTCGGCGGGTTGAGGTGAAGCCCGATTACGTAGGGAGCGAGGTCGGAGAACGCTTCGTTATAGGTTACGGTTTGGACTACAAGGAACTCTATCGCAATCTGCCTTGCCTGGCCGAGCTTCGAGAGGGGTAAAAACGGTCACATAACATCGTGAGCAAACATCTCCGGTCCATCGTCCTGGTCATATTAGCGGTCGTGGCCGTATTCATCATCGTCGAGCGGTTCGTCCAGCCGAGCGAGGGCGAAACGCGGCTCGATTACGGCGCCTTCTATCAAAAGCTCGAAGCGGGTCAGGTACAGTCATTTCACGCCACCGGACTCAGCGCGGTCGGCGAACTCTCCAACGGCACCAAATACTCGGTTGCCGTCCCGAACGTCGACCAGACTTTCGTCAACGAAGTATACAACCGGGTAAAGACCGGAGCGATTAGCTTCGACCAGCAGTCGAACACCGGGCTGCTCTCCAGCTTGATGACGCTGGGGCCGCTGGTGATCACCGTGCTGTTGCTCTTTTTCATCCTGCGTCAGGCACAAAGCGGCGGAAGCCAAGCGCTTTCGTTCGGCCGCTCGCGCGCAAAGATGCTTTCGGAGAATCGCCCGAAAGTCACGTTCGCCGACGTCGCCGGCGTCGACGAGGCCAAAGAAGAGCTCGCCGAAATCGTCGACTTTCTGAAATATCCAAAAAAATATCAGTCGCTGGGCGCGCGCATTCCCAAGGGTGTGCTGCTGCTCGGACCGCCGGGAACCGGCAAGACGCTCTTGGCTCGCGCAATCGCGGGAGAGGCGGGCGTTCCGTTTCTCTCGATTTCAGGATCGGATTTCGTCGAGATGTTCGTCGGCGTCGGCGCATCGCGCGTCCGCGATCTCTTCGATCAGGCCAAGAAGTCTGCGCCGTGCATCGTCTTCATCGACGAGATCGATGCGGTTGGCCGTCAGCGCGGGGCGGGCCTGGGCGGTGGTCACGACGAGCGCGAGCAAACGCTCAACCAACTGCTCGTCGAGATGGATGGCTTCGATCAGAACACCGGCGTAATTCTGATCGCCGCGACGAATCGTTCCGACGTGCTCGATCCGGCCCTGCTGCGGCCGGGCCGTTTCGACCGTCAGATCGTCGTCGGCCGTGCCGATTTCAAGGGGCGCGAGAAAATTCTCGAAGTCCATGCGCGCAACAAGCCGCTCGGCAAGGAAGTATCGCTCGAGACGCTGGCAAAGCGCACGCCCGGATTTTCGGGTGCCGACTTGGAGAATTTGCTCAACGAAGCCGCGCTGCTCGCCGCCCGCAAGAATAAGAACTTCATCGAGATGATCGATTGCGATGAGGCGATCGATCGCGTGATGGTCGGGCCGGAGCGAAAATCGCTGGTGATGTCGCAGAAGGAGAAAGAGGTTACGGCTTATCACGAGTCCGGCCACGCGATTATCGGCGGGCTGCTCGAAAAAGCCGATCCCGTGCATAAGGTAACGATCATTCCGCGCGGAATGGCGATGGGCATCACCTGGTCGCTGCCCGAGGACGATCGTCATAGCCAAACCCGCGAAGAGCTGCTGGCGTCAATCACCATGGCGATGGGCGGGCGTTTAGCCGAAGAGATCAAATTCGGCGACGTGACGACCGGCGCGAGCAACGATTTTGAGAAGGCAACCGAACTAGCGCGCCGGATGGTGACGCAATACGGGATGAGCGATTTGGGTCCGATTCAGTTCGGTCGCGGCGTCCATCAAGTGTTCCTCGGTCGCGATTTTGGCGACGAGCGAAACTATTCCGAGGAGGTCGCGAGCAAAATCGACGCCCAGGTGCGCAAGATCATCGAGTCGTGTTACGGCAACGGGAAACAGCTTTTGGATCAGAATTGGGACAAGGTCGAACGCATGGTCGCGTCGTTGCTGGAATACGAAACGGTCGAAGCCGAGGAAGTTCAAGCCATTCTGGCAGGACGTCCGTACGACCGCGCAAGCACCACGGAGGCAACGCCGGCGGCCGACGCGCAGGCCGGACGCCCCGTCGCCGAAGAGCCGAAGCGAGCCGATAAGCCCTCGCGTTTGCCCCCCAAGATCTCACCGGAACCGGCATGACGTTGCGCGCACCGCCGTTCATTGCGATGCTCGCCGCATCGCTTTTCTTTGCCGCGTCTGCCGCAACCGAGGCAATGCCGCAGCAGACGGGGTCGTTGCCGCGCGGCGGTTCGTACGTGCTCGATCCCGACCCGACAGTCGGCGCGGCCGCGATCGGGCTGTGGTTTCGCGCGCCGGGCGCGGGCTACGACGACCAAACGCCCGGCATTTCGAACATAGCGGCTACCGCCGCGGCCGTTGCGCCCTTGGCCAGTGGTAAATCGCTGTACGCGCTGGTACACAGTGTCGGCGGCGACTTGAACATCGAAGTCTATCCCGACATCGTCGGGATCGGCGCGGTCGTGCCCGCGTCGGCGACGCGACGCGTTGTCGCGGCGCTAACCGCGGCATATTTTGCACCCGCGATCGACGAAGAGTCCGTAAAGACGGCCCAGAAAAATGCCGCGGTTCTCGGCGTGCAGCAGCGCTACGAATCCGACGCGACGCTTCACGACCTGCTCTTCCGGCAAATCTTTGCAAGCGGACCGGCCCACTATCCGCCGTTGCCGACCTCCGTTGCGCAACTCACCAGCGTCTCTACCGCTCAAGTGAGCGCGTTCGCGAAACGCGCGTTTCGCGCGGAAAACGCCGTGCTGACGCTGACCGGAAACGTCGATGCTTCGAGCATCGAGGCCGTGACCGACGGAGACGGACGAGGCAGCATGGATGCGCCCTACGATTCTACGCTCGCCCAAACGCCAAAATCGACGACCACGTCGGGAGCGATCGACGGCCTCGGGCTGGCCTGGATTGGGCCACCGATTTCCGACGAGAAGGCATCGACGGCCTTGGATTTCATCGCCGACTATCTCTTCCGCGACGAGACCGGCGTGGTGACTAAGGCGCTCGACGCGTCGAAGGTCGATGCGGTCGTGGTCGGGCAGTTCATCACCCTTCACGACCCGGGCGTGATGGTCGTGACCATCGGCGGCGATCGTCAAAAAGACGCCAAGCAACGGGTTTTGGCGGCGCTCGAGGCGATGCAGCAGCCGATGGACCGTGCGACGTTTGAGGCGGCGCGCGAAGCATTTCTCTATCACGTTGCAGCCGATACGCAGACGCCGCAAGAGCGCGCGGACAATTTGGGCTGGTATAGCGTCGAAGGCAACCTCGAGTACGCGCCGGGAATCGTGAACGGCAGCTACGAGCGAGCGGCTCGCGACCTGGATCCCCAGTACGTCGCCGACATCGTGCGGCGGTATCTGCGCCAGCCCGTAGTCGTCGATCTCACCGCCGCCGCCCTTCAAAAGGAAACACCGCAATGAGTCGCGCTTCGTTGTTGTCGATCACCGCCGCGGCCGCGGCATTGCTCGTGCCCCACGTTGCAGCAGCGGCCGCAGCCGGAGTGCCGTCACCGGCCGTCCAGATTGCCGGCGGTACTACGCTTGTAACCCAACCCGATAGCAGCGCGTCCCTCGCCGGCGTCGAATTCGTCGTGCGCGCCGGCCTCGATCGCGAAACGATGAAGCAGAGCGGTTTGGCGGCACTCGTGGCCGAGACGATCGTGCAAACGCCGGTAGGGAACCCTGCACTACTGCTGCAAGATGCGATCGCCGCTCGAGGCGGCTCGATTCATTTTACCGTCGATCCGGGCGACGTCCGATTCTATCTCGAAGCGCTCGCCGGCGACATGCCTGCGGTTCTGGGGTTGTTCCGGACCGCAATCGCAGCACCCGATTTCTCTCCCGCAACCGTGCGCGCGGCGCGCTCGGCCTTGATACGGCAAATCGCGCAGAACCAGCAAGTAGCGCTGCAGGTCGGTCTCGACATGCTCAGCGCCGCATCGAGTTCGCAAGCCAACGCCGGATTGCCCGAACTCGGAACGCCGGCTTCGCTGGCGCAGCTCTTTGCAAGCGATGCGAAGTCGTTCTACCGCACCTATTACCGTCGTGGCGGATCGATGATCAGTGCGGCCGGACGCCTCGACGGGCTGCCGGCCGGCACGCTTGGCGACCTCGCCGCCGCGCTTCCCGCCGGCACGACGATGCCGGTGCCGGTGCGCGTTGCGCAGCTGACGGGAGCGACCCACGAAATCGTCGCGCACCGGGACGTTTCGTCGCCCTGGTTGATCGCCCAGTATCCTGCGCCGAGGGTGGACAGCAACGATTTCGGACCGATGCTGGTGCTGGCAGCTTTTCTGCGCCGCACGCTTTCCGACATCGCACAAGTCCCCGGCGTCGTAGAGCCGACCTTCGCGTCGCGCTCCGTCGGCGCCGTCTATGCCTACGATCGGGCGCCCGCGATTCTCGTGCTTTACGTCAACGGTGGCCTGATCGGCAATCCGGGGCGCGCTTTTGCAACGGCGCTTTCCGTCGTGAACGTGTTGGCTGCGACCCAGCTTCAAGGGTCGCTCGAGGAATTCAAAGCCGAGGCTGCCGGCGATTTCGCAAACGACGCGACGACGCTCGAAACGCGCGCGTGGCTGGCTGCCATCTTCTCGCGCGAGAGCACCTCGCCGGACTTCATCAACCGAGCGCTGGCGGCGATTGCGTCGACCACGCCCGCCGACGTTCAACGCGTTGCGCGAACGTATCTCGGCAATCCGACGATCGCGCTGGTGCTCCCTCGCGGAACTAACTTACAAGATTAGTTGAATGTCGCGCTCGTTCACGACTACCTGAACCAGCGCGGCGGCGCCGAGCGCGTTTTTGCGCATATCGCGCGCGCCTGGCCGGACGCTCCAATCTATACCGCACTCTACGACGAATACGTGACGGGCGACCTCGCTCCGCCGTCGCGCGTGCGGCGTTCGTATCTGGCGCGCATTCCGCTGGCAAACCGCTACTTCCGCGCGCTCGCCCCGTTCTACCCGCGCGCCTTCGAATCGTTTGATCTGCGCGGCTTCGACGCGATCGTCAGCTCGACGACCTCGTGGGCAAAGGGCGTCATCGTTCCGCGCGGAGCGATCCACGTTTGTTATATCAACACCGTCAGCCGCTTCGCGTTCGCGCCCGACGAGTACGTGCCGCGCTTTGCGCGGCCGCTGCTCGACGGCCTGGTGGCCTGGGATCGCGAAGCCGCTCAACGCCCCACCCGATTCGTCGCCAACTCGCGCAACGTTGCCGAACGCATCAAGAGACACTACGATCGCGATGCCGACGTTCTGCACTGCCCCGTAGATCTCGATCGCTTCGGCGTCGGCAGCGGCAGCGGCGATTACTTCATCGCCGCATCGCGCTTGCTGCCCTACAAGCGAATCGACCTGGCGATCCGCGCCGCCGCGCTTGCCAACGTTCGGCTGCTGGTAGCAGGCAGCGGACCTGCCGAGCATCGGCTACGCGAGCTAGCCAAGGGCACCACGACGACCGTGCTTGGCTACGTTTCGGATTCGCGTCTCAACGAACTCGTTGGCAACGCGCGCGCGGCGATCGTGCCCGGCGAGGAAGACTTTGGCTTGGTTCCGCTGGAAGCGGCCGCCGCCGGGCGGCCGACGATCGCGTATCGAAGCGGCGGCGCGCTGGAAACGATCCTCGAAGGCGAAACCGGCGCGTTCTTCGACGAGCCGTCCGCGGAATCGCTCGCAGCCGCGCTACGATCGTTCGATGCATCGCGCTTCGACGCGCAGCGGCTGCGCGCTCACGCCGAGCGCTTTTCCCCCGAGCGATTCATCGCGCACCTACGCGCTATCGTCGAACGCGTGTATAGCGAGAATCGCGCCCGGCACGGCGAAAAGGCTACCGATGAGACGTCAGCTTCGTAGAGGGCCGATTCGAAGACGCCCGTCGCTCACATCCTGTTCGCTCCTGCTCGGCGATTTTTTTGGGAGAACAAAGTTTTGAATCGGCCATCCATGGCTGGCCCAAAAAAACTCGACGCTTCTCATCGGCCCTCTACATCGCTGCCGTTCGATCGGCCGGATATGCGTGCGACCTATATTGTAGCGGCGATTTTTGCCGCCGTGTATCTCGCGCTCGACTTCAATAAGCTGTATGCGCTGCGCTACGGAGCCGATCTGGGAACGTATCTGCAGACGCTGGTGAACATGCAGCACGGCTCGTCGTGGAACTATGGCGAGTGGAAGTATCACTTCCAGGTGCACGATTCGTGGGTGCTCACCGGCTTGGTGCCGCTCGTCGCGCTCTTTCCGGCGGCGCAGACGTTGATCGTGGTGCAGGTGCTGGCGGTTGCAGCGGCCGCTATTCCGCTGGCGCTATTTGCGCGAAAGATCGGCGCGGGCTCGCGCGCAGCTAACTTGATTGCGATCGCATATCTTTTGTCGCCGGCGGCACAGGGCTTGAGTTACGACAACTTCTCCGAGAACGTCTTCGTGCCGCTGCTCGCATTCTGCGGATCGCTGGCGGTTCTCAAGCGCTCGTTTTGGGCCACGCTGCTGTTCGCGCAGCTGCTGGTGGGGCTAAAAGAGGATCAAATCCTGTTCGTGCTTTGGCTGGCGGCGGCGTGCGCGCTTTGGTGGGACCGGCGCATCGGCGTGGCGGTCGCTGCGCTCGCAGTCGCCAACGGCGTGGGTTTCTTGAGTTTCGAGCGCGCCGCCGGCGCGCACCCGAACGATCCTGGATATTCGCTGCAGGTATTCGATGCTGCCGGCAAAGTTTCGATGATTCTGCTTCTGCTTGCGCCGTTCGCGTTTGCGCCGCTCGGAATCGGGCGCAGGCTGCTGCTCGGAGCGCCGATGCTCGCGGAAATCGTCTTCATGCGGCCGTGGAACTACGAGCCCAGCCGGATCGGATCGCATTATGTTGCGCCGCTCTTCGCGGCGACCGCCGTCGCCGCCGCGCTTGGTGCCGTGCGCTACGCGCGCTTCGCGCAGTTCATGGTGCCGTGCGCGCTCGTGACGATGCTGCTTTTTAACGATACGGTGCTGCGCCCAGGGCGATGGCCGTACGTCGTCGATTGGAATGCGTATGCGCGCGCCGTTTCGTTGCGCGAAAGCGGGACGGCGGCATTGCTTGCGCGCCGCGACGAGGGCGTCTGGGCGGTTGCGGCAGCGAATCCGAACGTCAAACTCGATCCGCGGCCGGATCCGCGCTTTCCAAAATGTCCGGCGTACGATACGAACGCTGCGGCGTTCTTTGCAAGCCTTAGGGGCCGCATGCAGCCGCGCGCGTGCGGCGGCGTGCCGGTTCGATGAACCGCCCGCTGACGTTGGAGTTGCCGGCAATGCGCGAAGATCGCGGACGGTTTGCCGCGCTGCGCAACAGGCGCGTGCTCATTTACTGGCCGCACGGCTTGGGGGACTGGATTCACCTCGGAGCGGTCGCGCCGTTGCTCGAGCCGTCGAACGCCTACGCGATAACCCGGTTCGGCGACGACTACGTTAGCGCGATGGAAGGAAATCCGATCGTCCAGACGCTCTTCTCCGGCGTCCGCGCCCCCGGCGACGGCGCCGCGCAGGGCGCGCTTCATCTGGGCCTGGAGCTGCGCCGCTGCAATGGAGCGCCGCGCCGCGTAGAGTTTCCGGCGCCGCTCGGCGCCGCGGTCGCACACTTCGCGCCGGACGTTCTGCTATGGACCGATTATCCCGAGACCGAAGGGCGCACCGCATATCCGTTTCACACCAAAGCACGAAATCTCGCGCGGCTGATCGTGTCTCCGGGACGTCTGGCAAACTATGACCTTGCGGCGCCGCTGCCCAACGCGATCGATTTCGCCGCCCCGCCGGAAACGCAACGCCGTCTCGACGACCGCTTGGAACGGTTCGCACCGCCGGGTACGCGACTCGGCGTCGTCTCGCGGCGCGGCTTGACCGCGGCGCGTAAGAATTGGGATGACGGCACGCAGGCCCGCGCCTTCGTTGCCGCGATGCGCCGCGATTCGAGCGCTTGGCGTTTCATCTCGATGGACGACGAGGATTTGGGCGAAGGCGCTACCGGTTTTCAAGCGCTGTTCGGCGAGCTCCACGAGCCTTTCGCACGGCTCTACAAAGCGCTGGCGCGGCGAATCGACTTATTCGTAGGCATTCCGGCGGGTCCGCTGCACTTCACGATGGCGCGCGGCGGAATACCGACGGTTGGTCTCTGGATCGCGCACCATCCCGACTGGTACGACGAGCCCAATCCGGACGCGATTCAGATAATCGGCCGTTACGTGCGGGATCGCCGCTTCGATCGGCGGCCGGCCACGATGACGAAGCCGCCGTCGTTGCAGCACCGCAGCCTCTACCTCGAGACGCCAACGATCGATGCCTCCGTGGTCGTCGAGGCCGCCCGCTCGTTGCTCTAAGCCGCGCAGCGTTGCGGCGGACGCGTTTTAAGGACTCTCGAACGGTTTTGTCGCGGATCGTTCGCCGAGGGCGATTCTGAGCGACTTGAGCGGATCTAGGCTGACGCGAATATACCCGCGCTGTGGCCGGTCGAGGTCGACGATCGTCGCGACCACCAGCGAGATCACGATGGCGAAGAGCACGAACCCCAAGTCGCCGCGGCGTTTCGTCCGGCCAAAACCCACCCCGAGCAGAATCGAAGCGAACGCAATCACGACGGCGAGCGTTACGACCACTTCGTCGGGAACGTGGGCTTTCAACACCCCCTCCTCTCGCGCGGTTTCTGCGTCCATATCGTTGAGCGCTTCGATAAAGAGCGATACGGCGACCGGATTCGCGTGGCTTTTGGTTTCGCTTTTGGCGACCTCCCACATGTCGTTTTGAAGGGCGGCGGATTGCCGCGCCGCGTCGGCCTTGGCGCGCTCGTCGACGTCGGCGCGCGCGAACAGAATCCGAGCTTCGACGTACTGCTGCAGCCGATCGTGCATGAACGCCGCTGCTCGCGGATCGAGCAACTCCGAGCGTAGGATCGTCTTCCAGATCGCGTTGGCTTCGTCGAGCACCTCTAACCGTCGAGCGTCGTACCGCGCCAGCCCCAGCGAAAAGGAGAAGGCCAGCAGCAGGCTGAGCAATCCGAACACCGCGGTTTGGAGCACCGCGAACGGCGTCTGTCCCAAGCTCACTTTTCCGAGCAAGCCGATGCGATAGCCGATTTCGCCGCAGACCACGACGAGAAGGGCGAAGGCGAGGGCGATATCCCAAATCGGGATGAGATTCAGCACACGCGCTATCCGTTAAACCGCTTTAGGCGCGACCAAGAGCACGACGATCGATAGCGTGTTGAAGATCGCGTGCGAGATCATCGACGCATAAGCATTTCCCGTTCGGTAATAGACGCCGCACAGGACCATCCCGCCCAGCGTCAGCGGCACCGCCGCGTAGAGATCGCCGTGCGCGATGCCGAAGAGTATGCCGCTGAGAACCGCACCTCCCCAGAAGCCGGCGTAGCGCATGCCGAAATTGAAGAAGAAGACCCGAAAGAACGTCTCCTCGGCAAACGGCGCGAAAACGATCGCGAAAACCGCGAACACGGCGAGGGTCGTCGGATCGTGGAGCTCCTTAAAAAGCAGAACGATGTCTTGCTGGTGTTGACTGTGCGCCAGGTAGTCGATCAGTGAAGCGCCGCCGTTTGCCACGACCACCATCGCGACCGCGCCGGCGACCGCCGTCCCGACGTTGCGAAGGGTCAGCGGACGAAATCCGAGCTCGCGAAGACTGAACTTCGAGAGCGCGGGCAACGTCGCAAGCACGAGGATCACCAGAAGTCCTTCGACCACGAACTGCACGCCGATCAGGAGATCGAACTCGAACGGAGTTACGGGCGGGACGCGATTGGTCTGCAGTCCCAGAACGAAAGAAAAAATGAAGATCGCCGCGATGAAGCCGGCCAATAGCCAGCTCCAGACGCCGCTGAAGCTATTCTTCGGCCAGCGCGTCGGCCAGGCGGGCGAAATCGCCGAGGTCGAGTCGTTCACCGCGAAGCTCCGCAGAAAGATTGCTCAGCTCGAGCGCCCGCACGATCTTCCTTCGATCGCTGCCTAATGCGAGCGAAAGGCTGTTTGCGAGCGTCTTGCGGCGGTACGCGAACGCACCGCGCACGACCTTCCAGAAGGTCGCGGGGTCGAGAGGACGCACCGCCGGCGTCGGAAGACGCACCAAACGCACGACGCGCGACTCGACCTTGGGCGGCGGAAAAAACGAGCCCGGCGCCAGCGTCAGCAACGGCTCGACCCGCATCGCGTATTGCACCGCGATGGAAAGACTGCCGTACGCCGGCGTGGCCGGTTTCGCGGCAAACCGGTCGGCAACGTCCTTTTGAAGCATGACCGTCAGCGAGTCGGGGCCGTCTTCCATCTCGATCAACGCCATCAACACCGGCGTAGCGACGTTGTACGGCAAGTTTCCAGCGACGCGCCAACGCGCGCCCCAAGACCATTGCCGATAGTCGAACTCAAGCGCGTCGGCCTGGACGATGCGCGCGCGAGCCAAATCCTCGCGCGAGCGAAGCACGGCGACCAGACTCGGATCGATCTCGATGGCCGTGACGTCGGCGCCCTCATCGAGTAATGCGCGAGTAAGCGTACCGGTGCCGGCACCGATTTCGAGCATTCGCATTTGGGCGGGAGCGTCGGCGAGGCTAAGCCGCGCGATCTTACGCGCCGCCGGCTCGTTTTCCAAAAAGTTCTGCGCGTACCGTTTTTTGGGACGTAACCCGGCTTGCGCAAGCAACTGACGGGCGCTGGGAAAGCTCCTCGGCACCCCGTTATTCTAACGCTACCTGAGGCGGTAGACCATTACGTCGCGGCGGCCGAACATTAGTGCGTCCCGGTTGGAATCGAAGCCCAAGTCGATGCGCCGGCCGACGATCGCACCTCCGGTGTCGCCGGCGATCGCAAAACCATAGCCGGGTATATACAAGCGCGTTCCGATTGGAATCACGCGCGGATCCACGGCGACGATGCCGTGTCCGGCGCGCCGTCCGAGCGCGGTCATGCCGTCGCACCCCGAGCAATCGGCGGTATACGCCGTCGCGAGCATCAACATCGCGCTGCGCGCAAATAACGCCATGTGTTCGATGCCGCGTGCTTCAAATCGCGAAAGAGATGTCGCGGCAATCCCATCGGCCACAATCCGCGGCGCTGCCGGGCGCACGACGGTCGCGGAGACGACCGACCCGTGAACGGGCCCTCCGTCTCGCTGGCTGTAGCGCATTACGATCTCGAGGATACCGGCTTTGCCGGCGGCGATCACCTTCGTGCTCCAAGGAGCGAGGCTCGTGCTCAAGCGGTGAACGGTCGGCGGCGCGATCGGCCGGTACGCGGTCCGTTCCCAGGTTAGCAGGCCGCCGCGATGCCATGCGACATGTGTGACGGGCCCAGGCGCAGCGATCGCCGGCAGACCCAGCATCGCAACGGCAAATGAGGCGCAAAGTACGCGTCCGATCAACCCGATGTTCCTTTCTTCTCCCGGCTCGTCTCACGGTCTACGCTTCACACCACGAAAGGCGGACGATGAACGGCGAGTCGTGCGTTTTAAGGGAAGCGGCGCAAGGCGGCCGCTGGGCGATGGATCCGACGGAAACGCCAAGACACTCTAGCCTGCTTACTCGCATTCTTGGCAGGCAATCTGACCCGGGCACTATACCATACCGCGTTCGCAGCGGGAATATGCCGAAAGTCTGAGAACGGCAGGGGACTCCTTTTGCGGAGCCGGCGCCGCGCAAAGCGAAGGACGCCTCATGGACCCGTTGCGGCTCGGCTTCTTCACCGAGATCTATCATCCGGTCGTAAACGGCGTGGTTACGTCGGTCGACGCGCTCGCCGACGGCCTACGCAAGCGGGCCCACGAGGTGTATTGCTTTGCCCCGCGCATGCCGGGCTATGACGAGGCGGATGGGCCCGTGTTTCGCATGCCGTCGCTGCCCCTGCCAACGCGCACGCCGTATCGATTGACGTTGCCGGTCGTGAGCCGGCGCAATCTCAACGCCATCATCAAGCGCTTATCCCTGGTGCACGTCCATTCGCCGTTCGTTACGGGATGGATGGGGCTGCGATACGCGCGCCGCTATGGCCTGCCGCTGGTCTACACCTATCACACGCAGCTCGAGGCCTACGCGCATTACGTACCGTTCGAACGTAACGCAACGCGCTTTGCCGTCTCCCGACTGACGCGCGCATTCGCCAACGCGGCCGACGCCGTCGTGGTGCCGACGCAAGTGATGGCGGCGCGGTTGCGCGAGCTCGGGGTGACGGTTCGCATCGAAGTCGTGCCGAGCGGCATCGACCTGGTAAGCTTCGGCGCCGGGCGGCGCAACGAGCAGCTTCGCGTAAAGGCCGGTGCCGCAGGCGGCGATCGTCTCCTGCTTTCGGTCTCGCGGCTCGCCAAAGAGAAGAATCTGGAGCTTCTGCTGCAGGCGCTCGCGCTTGTTGCAGATCCCACGCTCAAACTCGTCATCGCGGGCGACGGTCCGCGGCGCCAAGAGCTCGAGCAGCTGGCACGACGGTGCGGCGTGGCTGCGGCAACGCGGTTTTTGGGCGTCATCGGACGGGCGGAGCTGCCCGATCTTTACGCGAGCGCCGACGCCTTCGTCATGCCAAGCACGACGGAGACGCAAGGGCTCGTCATCGCCGAGGCGCTGGCCGCAGGATCGCGTGTGATCGCGGCCGACGCACCTCAAAACCGCGACGTGCTCGGAGACGCGGGGCTGCTGGTTCCGTCGCTGCCCGAGGCCTTCGCGGCGGTTTTTGCCGACGTCACGAACGAACCGTACGCCGGCGTCGAAACCGCCCGCAGCGCGGCCCAGCGTTTTTCGATCGAAACGCAACTCGACCGCATGGAGGCCCTCTACCAAAGCCTGCTGCGGCCCGCCCGTATTGCTTGACTGCGAACACATGTTCGGTATAATGGTGAGCAGAGGCGTATGAGATGCAAACGATGCGGCGCGAGGACTCGACCGTCGAGGCGACGGTGGGCTACGCAGCCGACGAGCGCGGCGGCGGCGTAGCCTACGCGCGCGTCGTCGGGGCCCACGCGAGGCGTCTCCTTCGGCTTGCATTTCGGGCGCCGCAGCCGCCGACGGAACGGGCGATCGGCTATGCTGCGCTAACCGCGGTTTGCCGGGCACTGGCGAGACGGGGAGTGCGCGACGTTTGCTTTCTCGTTGAAGATCCCGAACTGGTCGATGAGATCTCGACCGGACGCGGCATCGGCGAACGGCTGGTGCTTCCGTACGTGCGGTTGCGCTGCGCACTCAATGCGCTGACGAAGTTTACGGTCGTTCGAGGGGCTAGCGGTGAGCTGAGCCAAAGGGCCCGAGCCGAAGTTGCGCTGAACGTTGCGGCATGACGTTTGCCCGCGTGAAGCGGGCGGAGCTACCGGTCGGAACCGAAGCGCTGGCGCGCGCATTACTCGGATGCGTGCTCGTTCGCGATAGCGACGAAGGAATAACCGCCGGGCGAATCGTCGAAACCGAAGCATATCTGCCCGGCGATCCCGCCTGTCACGCATACCGCGGAAAGAGCGTCCGCAACGCGACGCTCTTTGGGCCGCCTCACCGCGCCTACGTCTATTTAATTTACGGAACTTCGTACTGCTTTAATTTGTCGAGCGAACCGGCCGGCGAAGGCGCCGGCGTACTGGTGCGCGCGCTCGAGCCGACGGCGGGCATCGACATCATGCGCCGGCGTCGCGCGACGGATCGCGCGCGCGACCTCTGCCGCGGTCCGGGAAGGCTCTGTCACGCGCTCGAAATCGATCGTTCGCTCGACGGTGTCGATCTCTTCACGCATCCGCGCCTTTGGTTGGCTTGGTCGGGTGAGCTCGCAGTGCGCGTTCGCCGCAGCGCCCGCATCGGCATCACGCGCGCGGCCGGCCGCAAGCTGCGCTTCTACGCCGCGGGCAATCCGTACGTCAGCGGAGCCGCTCGCTTGAGCCCGGCTTGAATGCTACCTAAGCTTGTGCTATAGTGTGGGCGTCGCGTTGCCTCTATGGGCCAACGGCGACACCCTTTGACATCCTTCGTTCACACCACCTATCAGAACGCGACGGCAGCCTCGCCGTGCGCCAGATTGGCGTGAACGATGTAAAGGAACGCTCTGATTTCTTTCAAGAGCAAGGAGCCTCTTCTGCAAACCGAACATCGTCCCACGACCGAGCATCGCTCGAATAACGACATGCGCCAGCAAGGTGGCGGAGGACGCCGCCGCCGCTCGCGACGCCGGCATCACTTCTCGCAGCATCCGGCAGTCTACCACGATCAGCTTCCGCAAGTCGAAGCACCACCGATCCAGACGGCGGCTCAGCTCGCCGAAAAAACGAAGACCGAGCTCATCGAAATTGCGAAGGAGCTGGAAGTCGAAGTTCCCGCTCCCGCAAAGATTAAGAAGGACGAGCTGGTTACGCTGCTGGTCCAGGCGCAAATCGCGCGCTCGGGCATCGAGATCGCTAGCGGCATACTCGACGTGCTGCCTGAAGGCTACGGCTTCCTACGGCGCGCCGGATACTACATCGGCAACGACGACATCTACGTCAGCCAATCGCAGATACGCCGCTTCGAACTACGCCGCGGCGACATGATCGAGGGCCAGGCTCGCCGCCCGAAGGAAAGCGAGAAGTATTACGGGCTGATTCGCGTCGACAAAGTCAACGGGCTCGACCCCGAGGCGATCAAGGGCCGGCGCACCTTCGAAAAAGGAACCCCGATCTATCCGCAAGAGCGTTTCAAGCTCGAGGTTCGTTCGACGCAGCTCTCCACGCGGGTCATCGATTTATTCTCGCCGATCGGAAAAGGCCAGCGCGCGCTGATCGTTTCGCCTCCCAAGGCCGGTAAGACGACGCTGCTCAAAAACATCGCCAACTCTATTTCGATCAACCATCCCGATGCGCACATCATCGCGCTGCTCGTCGACGAACGTCCGGAAGAAGTCACCGACATGCAGCGCACCATCGACGGCGAAGTCGTCGCCTCGACCTTCGACGAGCACCCCGAGAATCACACTACCGTCGCCGAGCTTGCAATGGAACGCGCGAAACGGCTCGTCGAACTCGGCAAGGACGTAGTCATCTTGCTCGATTCCATCACGCGTCTGGCTCGCGCCTACAATCAGGTCGTCGCCAGCTCCGGCCGAACGCTCTCGGGCGGCCTCGACACCGCGTCGCTCCACAAGCCCAAGCGTTTCTTCGGCGCGGCGCGCAAGATCGAGGAAGGCGGCTCGCTTACCATCATCGCAACCGCGCTCATCGAAACCGGCTCGAAGATGGACGACGTGATCTTCGAAGAGTTCAAAGGCACCGGCAACATGGAGATCGACCTCACCCGCAAGCTTGCAGAGTCGCGCGTCTTTCCGGCAATCGACATCAAACGCTCGGGAACGCGCCACGAGGAACTGCTGCTCTCGCCCGAAGAGATGCGTAAGATCTGGATGCTTCGGCGCGCGACCGCCGTGCTCAACACCGGCGACATCACGGAGATCATTCTCGACAAGATGGCGCAAACGCGCACCAACGAAGAGTTCCTGCAATCCGTCACCAAAGAGGCGCTCTCGATGTCGCGGGGTTATGAGGATGGGGGGAACGGAAAGTAC